>NZ_JPMI01000395.1 GCF_000733295.1 Archangium violaceum Cb vi76
CTCCACCAGCGAGCTGTTCGTCTCCTGGGCGAAGCTCTCCAACTGGGCCACGCGCTTGCCCGCGGCCTGGAGGCTCTGGCCCATGCTGTGCACCGATTCCTGCGAGCGCTCCACCGCTCCACCCTGACGGCGCGCGGCCTCCAGCAGCACCCGCACCTCCTCGGACACGCCCTGGCAGGTGCGGCGCACGTTGATCGTCACCCGCTGCACCTGGCTGAGCGCGCGGCGCAGCGAGAAGAGGAGCCGGCGGACCTCGCGTTGATCCTCCACGCCGCTGTAGGCGTTGTTGGTGAGGTCACCCTCGGCCAGCCGGGTGAGCAGCTGACTGCGCTGTGCGGCACGCTCGCCGGCCCACCTGTACCAGAACAGATAGCTCGCCGTGAGCAGCAGCGGCGGGGTGCCCAGCAGCAGCACGGCCCAGCCGCCCGCGTCCAGGGGGTGGCTGGTCAGGAGCCCGAGGAGGGTGCCCTGGCCGACGGCGAGCGTGAGCCCCCCGACGACCATGAAGGTGAAGAGGTACTTTTTGGCGACCATGGGTGAACGGAGTCCCAACGTATCGTGCATTCTCGCCGGGGTCCTCAAATCGGCACAGACTGGGGGGGTGCTTCCGCTCGTCTCCGCTCTCCTGCTCGCCCTGCCAGCGGGGGGCGCTTCGCCGCCTCCTCCCCAGGAGACCACCCGCTTCGTCTTCGCCTGGAAGGGGGTGCCGGTGGGCACCGTCACCCTCTCCCTCGCCCCCGAGGTGAGGCGCTTCACCTATACCTCGCGGCACCTGCACACCCGGGAAGAGCATGTGGGCGAGCGGGTGCGGGAGGTCTCCCTGGAGGTGGGGCCGGGGGAGACGGTGGTGGGGCGCGAGAGCATCCCGCAGGCGCTGTGGCTGTGGCGGGGTCCCCGTGCTCCCGGCTGCGTGACGGGGCGGGAGGAGCTGTCCGGCCGCGAGGGGCCGCACTGCGTCACCGCCGTGCGGGGAGACACGGTGGAGGGGACGATGTTCGGCCAGCCCTTCACCGCGCGCTATGACGAGCGGGGGCGGATGGCGGCCTTGGAGGTCGGGGAGTCGCGCTTCACGGTGGTGGCCCCGGGCGTGCGGCTGAGGCCGCCACCGGAGCTCTTCGCGGCGGGCGTGCCCGTGGAGGGGACGTCGGGTCCGCTCGCCTTCTCCCCCGCCTGGCCCCTCGTGGTGCGGCCGGGCTGGCTGACGGGTTGGCGGGCCGGGGAGGCGCGGGCGCTCGCGGAGGCGGTGCACGCGGCCTTTCCGGAGAAGGGCCCGGGGGCCGCGGACTGGAGCGAGCGGGGCGAGGGCGAGGCGGGCGGGTGTCTGGCCCATGCGCTGCGCTTCGCGGCCCTTGCTGCGCGGCGGGGACAGCGGGTGGCGCTGGTGCACGGGTTGCTCGTCGTGGACGGGGGACCGGGCCGGCCCCATGCCTGGGTGCGCGTGGGGCTCGCGGGAGGCGGCACGCTGGAGCTGGATCCCACCTCGTTGGATCCCGTCACCCGGGAGACGCACCTGCCGCTCGCCGTGGCCGAGCCCGGAGGGCCCTCGGTGGAGGCCGGGGAGCGGTGGCTGGCGCTGCTGCGCGGCGAGCACCGCGTGGTGCGCCAGCCCCTGGCGCGCTGAGTTCAGTCGAATGAGTTCCAACGGGTCAGCCCATGCGGCTGGGGAGTGGTGCATGTCATGTCGTGGTGTGGGGGCGATGGCCTCGGGCAAGCGGCTGCTGCTGGCCCTGGCGCTGGCCGTGCTTGTTGGCGGGTGCGCCACGGCCCCGCCGAGAGCGAGCCTGACGAGCGGCTTCGGGCTGCACTCCCGGCCCGCCTCGCAGCGTGACGGTGCTGGAGCAGGGCAGCGCGCGGCCTCCACTGCGCCAGGAGAGACGGAGGGCTCCGCGGGGGGCTTCCCCGAGCAGATGGAGGAGCTCTTCCAGACGAAGGACTCCTTCCAGGTAGTGCAGGAGGCCAGTGGGC
>NZ_JPMI01000396.1 GCF_000733295.1 Archangium violaceum Cb vi76
AGGGAGACGATGAGCTCCAGGGAGCGCTCGAGGCAGAGCGCGACAAGCACATCAGGCCCCACGCCATGGGAGCGAAGCAGGTGGGCGAGCTGGTTGGAGCGCGAGTCCAGCTCCCGCCAGGAGAGATGCTGCTCGCCGAACTCGACGGCGATGGCGTCGGGACGCAGGGCCACCTGTTTCTCGAAGAGGTGGTGGATGCAGGCGTCGGAGGGGAAGGGGGAGGAGGTGGCGTTGAAGTCGACGAGCACCTGCTGGCGCTCGGAGTCGGAGAGCAGGGGCAGCTCGGAGAGGAG
>NZ_JPMI01000397.1 GCF_000733295.1 Archangium violaceum Cb vi76
CTGTCAAGCGGCCGTTGCCGCTCCGTTTCGCTGCTCCGCCTCGTTTGGATTCAACCCGGCGCCGTGGCGCCTCGCTGCTTCCTGTCGAGGGGCGCGGAACCTACTTCGTTTCCGCGTCTCGTGTCAACTCGCTTCGTCGACTCTTTCTTCCGCCTCGCTTCGGCTTTGTCGCCAGTGCGACTTCGCCGCTTCGAGAGGGAGGCGGCTTCTACCACCGCCGCGTTGGGAGTCAACTTCGCTCGCCGACTTTTTTATTTCGTCTTTCACTGCTTCGGCCGGGGATCTCCGTCGCCAGTGCGACGTCGCCTTTCCGTCCGAGGGGCGCGGCTTCTACCACCGCCGCGTTGGGAGTCAACCG
>NZ_JPMI01000398.1 GCF_000733295.1 Archangium violaceum Cb vi76
GTCACCTCGCCGGAGAAGGTGTTGAGGTTGTCCACCATCTTGTTGATGGTGTTCTTCAGCTCGAGGATCTCCCCGCGCACGTCCACGGTGATCTTCTGGCCGAGGTCACCATTGGCCACCGCGGTGGCGACCTTGGCGATGTCGCGCACCTGGGCGGTGAGGCCGCTGGCCATGGAGTTCACGTTGTCCGTGAGGTCCTTCCACGTACCGGCGACCCCCTCCACCCGGGCCTGACCGCCG
>NZ_JPMI01000399.1 GCF_000733295.1 Archangium violaceum Cb vi76
GGCATCGTTCACCGCGGTGACGGTGATCGTGACGGTGGCCTCGTTGGAGTCCGCCGTCCCGTCGTTCACCTTGAAGATGAAGGAGTCCGGGCCATGGTAGTTGGCCGAGGGCGTGTACGTGCGCGAAGCCCCAGTGCCCGACAACGTGCCGTGCGTCGGCCCCGACACCACCGTGTACGTCAGCGTGTCTCCGTCCACGTCCGTGGCCTCCAACGTCACGGACACCGCCGTCTCCTCGGCCGTCGTCACCGAGCCCGTCAGGGCCACCGGGGCATCATTCACCGGGGTGACGGTGAGCGTGACGGTGGCCACATTGGAGTCCTCTGTCCCGTCATTCACCTTGAAGGTGATGGCATCCGGGCCGTGGTAGTTGGCCGCTGGCGTGTACGTGCGCGAGGCCCCCGTGCCCGACAACGTGCCGTGCG
>NZ_JPMI01000400.1 GCF_000733295.1 Archangium violaceum Cb vi76
CGCTCCCGTGCCATCCGCCCTCCACACCCGCACCGCCCCGTCCTCGGAGGCCGTCAGCACCCGGTGCCCGTCCGCGCTGAACGCCGCGCACGTCACCGCGCCCTCGTGGCCCGCGAGCACCACCGGCTCCCCGAGCCCATTCCACACCCGCGCCGTCCCGTCCTCCGACGCAGTGAGTACCCGCTGCCCGTCCGGGCTGAAGGCCGCCGAGCGCACCTCCGCCACGTGGCCCCGGAGCAACACGGG
>NZ_JPMI01000401.1 GCF_000733295.1 Archangium violaceum Cb vi76
GGCGCTGGGGGCGTTGGGCATCGTCTACGGAGACATCGGCACCAGCCCGCTGTACGCGTTGCGTGAGTGCTTCAGTGGCCCGCACCGGGTGGAGCCGACGCACGACAACGTGCTGGGGGTGCTGTCGCTCGTGTTCTGGGCGCTCATCATCGTGGTGTCGGTGAAGTACCTGGTCTTCGTGATGAGGGCGGACAACCGGGGCGAGGGGGGAATCCTGGCGCTGATGGCGCTGGCGATGCAGCGCAAGCGGGGCGAGGAGGTGAAGGTGCGGCCGGTGGTGGTGACGCTGGGTGTCTTCGGCGCGGCGCTGCTGTACGGGGACGGGCTGATTACGCCGGCCATCTCGGTGCTGAGCGCGGTGGAGGGCCTGAGCGTGGCCACGCCGTTCTTCGAGCCCTACATCCAGCCGTTGACCATCGCCATCCTGGTGGGGCTGTTCCTGATTCAGCGCCACGGGACGGCGGGGATTGGCGCCATCTTCGGGCCGTTCATGATGGTGTGGTTCCTCACGCTGGCGGTGCTGGGCGTCAAGGAGCTGGTGCAGTACCCGGCGGTGGTATGGGCGGTGTCGCCGCTGCAGGCGGTGAAGTTCTTCCTGCACAACCAGGGGCACGGCTTCCTGGTGCTCGGGGCGGTGTTCCTGGTGGTGACGGGGGGCGAGGCGCTCTACGCGGACATGGGCCACTTCGGGTGGAGGCCCATCCGGTGGGCGTGGTTCGT
>NZ_JPMI01000402.1 GCF_000733295.1 Archangium violaceum Cb vi76
AGGAGGAGCGGCGGCAGCGGGCCCGCGTGGAGGCCTCCCTGGCCGAGGTCCAGGCCGGGCTCGAGGCCGAGCGGCAGGGGAGTACGGGGCTCGTGTCCGAGCTGGCGCAGGTGCAGGCCGGGCTCGAGGTGGAGCAGCATCAGCGGACCCTGGTGGAGGAGTCCCTGGCGCAGGTGCGGACCGAGCTCAAGGCCGAGCGGCAGCGGGGCTCCGAGCTGGAGTCCGAGCTGGCCCTGGCCCGCGCGGGGCTCGAGTCCGCGT
>NZ_JPMI01000403.1 GCF_000733295.1 Archangium violaceum Cb vi76
GGGGATAGCCGTTCTCCTTGAAGAGAACCCCCGTCACCGGATGCCGCTGGCCCGCCAGGTGCTCGTTCTTGTGCCAGCGAGCCTTCTCACATTCCGGGACCTGGTCGGGCGCGTGGGCCGTTCCCGGCATCAGGACGAGCGCGGCGACCCGAGCCCAGAATGGCATGGGGAGCGCGATGGGCTGGGGCACTCTTGCCGGTGGCGACTGGACGGCCGTGTTGCCCGGCGTAGGCGATTGGATGGGAACCATCGGCCGGGGATTCGGCGCGATGCGCGGGGACGCGGAGGGTTCCCCTGGCGCATCCAGGGCCGGCGGTGGAGGGCTCGGCCGGAACACGGGCTTCGGTCCATGGACATCCGCGGGACCGGACCCCGGATTGGCCGTGAGCCTCGTGGGCCCCTCTTGCACTGGCGCGAATCCAGTGGATGGTTCCGGCAGCGCCCGCTCATGCTCTGCCCCTCTGTCGTGCCGCGATTCATCCCCGGCTCTTTCCTCCAGAAACGAAGGGGTGGGTGGCCGGTATCTGGAGTTGGAGAGCAGGCTCCCAGCGGGTGGCCGCGGGGGCCCCTGTGAGGCACACCCAACGGGGAGTACCAACGCGGCCAGCACCAGCACCCATGCCCCTGCGCGATGAGGCCAGAGACACGGGCCCTGGAACGACTGGCGCGGCCGGGTGCCGGAAAGCGGAGGCATGTCGGACCTCTTCCCTGGAAGCGGCAGGAACTCGGGACTTCACTCCTGGATTACAGGGAAGGTCTGACAGTCACACTTCGCTGCCGCCGTGCACCCAAGTGGGCAGCGCAGGGGTGTTTACATGCTCCCGCTCAGGTGTGGCCGACGAGGACCCCGGGACCGACGTAGACGGTGCCCGCCGGACGCAGGATGTAGGTCCCCGTCGAGACGTCGTAATAGATGTTCGCGGCTCCTCCGGTCACCGCGCGTGCCTCGCCCTCGGTGAGCTCGGGAAGCCGCGAGAGCACGTCCACTCCGCGCCGGGGCGCCTGGTTCTTCTTCATCGTCCTCATGTCCGTATCCCTCCTGATTGCGCTTCGTTCAAAGGGGGTTACGCACCCGGCCCGTGTTTGGATGAGTGCGCCTCCGAGGCTCGGAACACGCCCGGCTGGCTACCCGGTGCCCACTGTGTGCCAGGGCCCGGGCCATGGGATGATGGGGGGCATGTCGAGGCCGCTGATCACCACCGTGGGTTGTTGCTCCAGCACCACCGCTCGCATCTCCATCACCGCGAAGAATGGCCTCACCCATGCCCGGCTCGCGTTCCGCTCGGGGGAGGGCGCCTTCCAGGAGCGTTCCCTGCGGCTGAGCCGGCCCGAGGGCTCCTCCTTCCTCCACGGCTCGTTCGAGCTGGAGGGGCTCGCCGCGTCCTCCACGGTCGAGTACGCGGTGGCCGTCTCGGCCTCGGAGGAGGGGCTTCCCTCGCTCCAGGAGCTCTCGTGCGCGGGGGGACTCTCCCGTTTCCGGCTGCTGCCTCCGCCCGGCCAGCCGCTGCGCATCGGTCTGGTGAGCTGCAATGGCTGCTACACGGTGAACGAGCCGTCCCGGCGTCATGCCATGTGGAAGCGGCTCGGGGAGGTGGTCGCGGCGGGGGAGGTGGATCTGTTGATCCACCTGGGAGATCAGATCTACGCGGACCACATCCGCGAGGCGTGGCAGCGCGCCGACCTGGATGACTGCCTGACGCCCCAGAACGAGGAGCTGATGCATCGGCTGCGCGAGTCCTTCCGCGCCGTGTACTGCGAGACGTGGCAGCGGCCGGAGCTCGCCGCGGTGCTCGGCTCGGTGCCCTCGATGATGATGTGGGACGATCACGACATCTTCGACGGGTGGGGCTCCCACGACGAGGTGACTCCCGCGGACCGCGCCTTCTTCGAGGCCGCGCGGACGGCCTTCGGGGAGTTCCAACAGCGCCTGAACCCTCCGGGCTTCAGTGACTCGTTCGGCTTCGGGTGGGTGAGCAATGGTGTCGGGCTGCTGGTGCTCGACGGGCGCTCGCACCGCGATTGGAAGGAGCAGACCATCATCGGCCGCAAGCAGTGGGCCGAGATCGATACGTGGCTGGAGGCCCAACTGAGCGCGGGGCTCAAGCGGCTCTTCGTCGTCACGGGCGTGCCCCCTCTGCATGCGAAGGTGGCGGCGGCCAGTAAAGTCCTGGAGAAGCTCGGGCTCACCTCGTTCCTCGGAGACGTGAGGGACTCGTGGATGGAGCCCAACAACGCCGAGGAGCTGCGCAAGCTGCTCAACCGGCTCTTCGACTTCCGCAAGCGCTCGCCAGGAACCGAGGTGACGTTGGTGGGTGGGGACGTGCATGTGGGGACGACGGCCCGGCTGCGCTCCCGGATGCCCTCCCACAAGCGCAATGACTCCGACCAACCGGAGCTCACCCAGGTGGTCTCCAGCGGCATCGGCTCCGAGCCTCCCACCGGCTTCCTCCGCAAGGTGGTGGAGCTCGGCGTCGGCTCGGAGTCGGTGGACATGTACCAGGATCTCTTCCACGGGAGGCTGCTGGAGCTGCCGGGCAATCCGGATGGGCGCCTGCTCTTCCGGAGGAACTTCGCCGTGCTGGACCTCGGCCCGAGCGGGAAGGAGGGGTGGGACCCCGACCGGAACCTGCGCGTGCGCTACTACGCCGAGGGCCTGGAGCGCCCCATCGAACAGACGTTGCTGGCGCTCTGACACGAAGCACCCCTGTGGGGGGAAGGCGTCGTCTACACTGGGGGCGTGATGCGCCCCTCCGAGCAGAGTCCTCCTCCAGGAGTCCGCGCCTGGCTCCACGAGATCATCTTCGAGTCGGACACTCCGGCGGGGAAGGCGTTCGACGTGGCGCTGCTGTGGGCCATCGTCCTCAGCGTGCTCGCGGTGATGTTGGAGAGCGTGGGGCCCATCCGCGCGCGGTACGGGCCGGTCATTCGCGTCGTGGAGTGGGGCTTCACCCTCCTGTTCACCCTGGAGTACGTGCTGCGGCTCTTCGCCGTGAGCCGCCCCTTGCTCTACGCGCGGAGCTTCTTCGGGCTGGTGGACCTCCTGGCCATCCTGCCCACCTATGTGAGCCTGATGATGCCCGGGGCCCAGTCGCTGCTGGTGGTCCGCGTGTTGCGCATGTTGCGCATCTTCCGTGTGCTCAAGCTGGTGAACTTCCTCGGGGAGGCCGAGGTGCTCCTCACCGCCCTGCGCGCGAGCCGGCCGAAGATCACCGTCTTCCTCGGGGCGGTGCTGAGCACGGTCGTCATCATGGGCTCGGTGATGTACATGGTGGAGGGCGAGGCGAACGGCTTCGACAGCATCCCGCGTGGCATGTACTGGGCCATCGTCACCATGACCACGGTGGGCTTCGGTGACATCACCCCCAAGACGGTGCCCGGGCAGTTCATCGCCTCGGTGCTGATGATCATGGGCTACGGCGTCATCGCGGTCCCCACGGGCATCGTGTCGGTGGAGCTCGCGGCGGCGTCCCGTCCCGGGCTCAACCCCGAGGCCTGTCCCGGCTGTGGCGCCGAGGGCCATGACGTGGACGCGGTGCACTGCAAGTTCTGCGGCACCCGCCTCTGATCCAGGGACCATCTTTCACGGCAAGACATGATCAATCAGGTGGGCATTGCCCCGCGCCGCATGTCTCTGCGAGCGTCCGGGCACCTCCAGGGCACACCGCTCGCGAGGGCTCATCCAAAAGGCTGCCATGCATTCACTCCGCGTCCTGTTCACAGGCGTCCTTCTCCTCCTGCTCGTGGGGAGACCCGCGAGCGCAGAAGTTCCCGCGGCATCCGCGTCCACTCCTTCCGCCGCCTACCAGTGGCTGGACATCTCCCTGGAGGCCACGGCTCGCGAGGTGGACCTCCGGGGCGCTCGCCCCACGGTGCTGTCGCGCACGTTGGCCATCGTGCTGACGGCCATGTACGACGCCTGGGCGGCCTATGACACGCGGGCGGTGGGCACGCGTCTGGGTGGCTCGCTGCGCCGTCCGCGAGCCGAGCACACCCTGGCCAACAAGGAGAAGGCCATCGCCTACGCCGCCTATCGCGCCCTGCTGTCCGTCTACCCGGACGAGCAGGCCTATTACGCGGCGCAGATGCGTCAGCGGGGCTACGACCCGGACGACATGTCCACCAACCCCTCCACGCCGCAGGGGGTGGGCAACCTCGCCGCCGCGGCGGTCCTCGCGTACCGGCGCCATGACGGCTCCAACCAGTTCGGCGACGAGCCGGGCTCCGATGGCACTCCCTACTCCGATTACACCGGCTACACGCCCGTCAATCCGCCGGACCGCATCATCGACCCCAACCGCTGGCAGCCCATTTCGTTCGACGACGGAAACGGTGGCACGGTGACGCCCGGCTTCCTCACGCCGCACTGGTACCGGGTGACGCCCTTCGCGCTCGCGTCCAGCAGCCAGTTCCGTCCGCCGCCGCCGCCCCTCGTGGGCTCGCCGCAGCTGCGCCGCGAGGTGAAGCAGGTCATGGATTTCAACGCCACCCTCACTCCGGAGGAGAAGGCCCTCGTCGAGTTCATGCGCGACGGCCCGCGCTCCACGGGCCAGTCGGGCCACTGGCTGAGCTTCGCCCAGGACGTGTCGCGGCGGGACCGCTACGGGTTGGACCAGGACGTGAAGCTCTTCTTCTCCGTGGCCAACGTGGCCATGGACGCCTTCATCGCCGCCTGGGAGTCCAAGCGCTTCTATGACAGCTCCCGCCCGTGGACGCTGGTGCGCTACGACGAGGCCGGCAAGAAGGTGTGGGGCTGGGTCGGTCCGGGGCAGGGGGTCGATCGCATCCCGGCCGAGCAGTGGCATCCCTACTCGCCGTCCACGTTCATCACCCCGCCGTTCCCCGGCTATGTGTCCGGGCACAGCGCGGTGAGCGCCGCGAGCGGCCGGATGCTGGAGCTGTTCACCGGCAGGGACACCTTCGGCAAGGTGGCGCACCTGAGGGCGGGCGACTTCACCGAGCCGGGCTTCCCGTGCAACATCATCCAGCAGCGCAAGGGCAAGCCCTCCAACGACACGGAAGAGGACTGCCAGGTCACGCTGTCTCTGCCCACCTTCAGCGCGACGGCGGAGATGGCCGGCATCTCCCGCCTGATGGGCGGCTACCACATCCAGGCGGACAACGAGATGGGGCTGGAGATGGGGCGCCGGGTGGCGAACTTCGTCTGGCCGCGCATCCAGGCCTACTTCAACGGCACGGTCCGGGTGAGCGAGGCGCCGTAGCGCCTCGACGGGCGCGCGTGGCCGCTAGGAGAGCGGTAGCTCCAGGGTGGCCACGGCGCCCATGCCGGGTCCCTCGCTGTCCAGGGTGAGGGAGCCCTTCAGCATCTGCGCCGCCAGCGCGCTCGAGTGCAGCCCGAAGCCGTGGCCGTCCTTGCGCGTGGTGAAGCCGTGCGCGAACAGCTTGTCCTTCACCTCCGGCGCGATTCCCGCTCCGTCATCCACCACCTGGATGCGCACCATCCGCTCCCGCATCAGCAGCCGCACCCACAGGTTGCGCTTGCCCTCGGGCATCCTGTCCAGCGAGTGCTTCGCGTTGCTGATCAGGTTGATGAGGATCTGCAGCACCTTGTGTTTGTCCACACTGATCCTGGGCACTGGCGACAGCTCGCGCCGCACGTTCACGCCGTGACGCTGCAGCGCCGCCATCTGGATGCGCAGCGCGTCGTCGATGAGCTGGGCCGGATCGCACTCCTCCGTCATCAGCGCGTTCGTGGCGTACTTCTGCTGCACCTGGACGATGGCGCGGATGTGCTCGACGTGCCGGCCCATCGCATCCATGTCGTCCATCAGGCGCGTCTGCTCACGCACCAGCTCATCGGCCAGTGCGGACAGGTACTCCGGCAGGTTGCGGCCTCGCGGATCCCGGGACAGGTAATTCACCAGCTCCTCACGGTTCTCCCACAGCAGGGCCGCGGCCTGCTTCAACCGGCTCACGCGCGAGGTTCCCACGGCCTGGCGCATCATCTCGAGGTTGACGACGGCGCTGGTGAGCACATTGCCCACGTTGTGCAGCACGTTGGAGGCCACCTCGGCCATTCCCACCTCGCGCGCGGTGTCCACCAGACGGGACTGGGCCTTCCGGAGCTCGCGCGTGCGCTCGTCCACCCGTTGCTCCAACTCGTCGTTGGCCCGGCGCAGATCCGTCTTGGCGCGCTGCACGTCCGCGTACAGCCGCGCGTTCTCGATGGAGATGGCCGCCTGCGAGGCGATGTGCCCCAGGAGCGCCAGGCGTGCCGGGCTGAAGGCGTTGGTGGCCAGGTTGTTCTCCAGGTACAGCGCCCCGGAGAACTGCTCCTGCCTCACCAGGGGCAGGCACAACACCGAGCGCGCCCCCCCACGCTCCAGGTAGGGATCGGACGAGAAGGGATGGGGCTTGGAGGCATCCCCGATGAGCACGTGCTCGCGCGTGCGCCGGACATAGGCCAGGAGCGTCCACGGAAGCTCCCGGGCCGCCTCTTCCCCCGCGAGGACCTCGGCGCCGCCCTGCGCGATATCCGAGAAGGCCGCCACCGAGAGCGTGTCCCCGCTCGGCAGCAGCAGGGCGCCTCGTTGGGCTCCCGCGTTCTCGATGGCCGCCCGCATCATCGTCCTCACCAGCCGCTCCAGCTCGATCTCGCCGGAGATGGCCTGCTGGGCCTTGACCACCGTGAGCGCGTCGATGCGGGTCGAGTCCGTACTGCTGGTGTCCGACTTGTCCACGGTGGCCGCGGAGGGCTCGAGGTGGGGCCACCGGGCCACCAGGTGCTGGACCTTGGCCGTGGCTCCCCAGTGTTGATACGCCGCCCGGGCCTCGCGCGCGAAGGCATGGGCAACGATGGGAGCCTGCCGCGTGTGCCAGAAGTTCGCCGCGAGCTCACTGGCCAGCCCCACGTGCTGGGTGGCTCCGCTCTCCCGGGCCAGGCGGATGGCCTCCTCGTAGGCGCGTGTCGCCTCATCCGGCCGCTCCTGGAGGCGGGCCAGCTCCGCGGTCACCAGCCGCTCGCACGCGCGGAAGGTCTCGGGGCACTGCTCGGCCCACTCCGCGAGCTGCCGCTGGTCGCGCCGCATGTCCACGAGCGCCCGCTGCCGCTCCTCCGGCGAGGCGCCCTCGAAACGCATGGCCAGGGTCAGGGCCCGGAAGAGGTGGAACTCCCGCACGTAGATGCTGCCGATGTTGGACCAGAGGAGCCCGGCCGCCTTGTCCGCCGCGTCGAGCGCCTCCTCGTGGTTGCCGCACATGAAGCGCGACTCGAGCTTCACGAGCCAGTACCGGAACCGCATGCTGCTCATGCGGTCGGGCGTCATCCTGGCCTCGAAGGCCGGCTCGTCGAAGCCCTCTCCGCTCAGCGTGTAGAACGAGAGCGAGCGCCCGCGCAGTTGCCGCACGTAGCTCTGGTAGATGAGGAGCAGCTCCTGCGGATCCAGGACCCCCGCCTTGTCCGCGAACTCCTTGCGCGCGGCCAGCTCCTGGTGGACGTCCTCGAGGTTGTGCCCCATGAGGAGGCGGTTCGTGGCGATCGAGGAGCCGCACCAGCTGGCGGAATAGAAGTCCCCCGACTGGAGCCCCTGCTGGAAGCCGGCGAGGGTGATCTCCTGCGCGCTCGCCAGGGGCTGGGTGAAGGTGGCGATGCTCTGCAGGGCGAGGAGCGCGTTGGACCGGAGGGCGGGCAGGTTGTGCCGCTCCACGAATTCGCAGGCGAGCAGGGCCAGGGCCTCGCCTTCCTGGTACCGCTTGAAGAAGATGCCGGTGAGCACCCCGAACCAGCCCAACCCCAGCACCGACGCCTCCACGAAGCCGTGGCGGAGGGTGAGGGTGACCAGCCGGCTCAGGTTGATGGTGAGCAGGTGGTTGTCGGTGACGTAGGCCTTCACGAAGAGCGAGGCCAGGGCACCCATCACGACCTTCATCTCCGGGTCGGTCATGAGGGGCAGCTGGAGGAGGCTCTCCATGGGGCGCTCCGCCAGCAGGGCCCACGCCTCCGCATGAGCGGCCTCCGCCTCCTCCCGGGTGGGGTGCGCGGAGATGGGCATGCCGAGCAGCGCCAGGCTCTCCAGGACGCACGAGACGGCGGCCTGGATCTCCCCCGTGGCGATGCAGACGTCACTCTTCAGGCACCAGGCGGCCGTGGTGTCCGCCCGGGTCCGGGCCCGGCAGAGGGCTTGCTCCACCCACTGGCGCGCCTCGGCGACGTTGCCGCTCACGAGCTCACATCTCGCCCGCGCGAGCCGCATCTGGAAGGCCAGCGTGTAGTCCGTCTCCCAGGGGTCTCCGGGAATGAGCGTGAAGGCCGTGGCGAAGTAGGTGATGGCGGGGCGGAGCGCCACCGCGGCCTCGGCCTTCCACCCGGCCTCCGCGTTCAGCCGCGCCACCCGGTGGCGTTCCTCCGGAGCCTCGATCAGGTCCACGCCCGCGTTGAGCTGGCTCACCACGTCGAAGAGCGTCTCGCGCACCTGCTCCTGGGACTGGCTCTCGAGCAGCAACCGGCCGATGCGCAGGTGCACGGCCTTCCGCTCCGTCTCGGAGATGAGCGAGTGGGCGGCCTGCTGGATGCGGTCGTGGAGGAAGCGGTACTGCTCCGGACCGGCGCGGATCAGCATGCCTTCCTGGAGCGCGGGCTCGAGCCCCTGTTCCACCTGCTCCACGTCCTCGCCGAAGCCAGAGAGGGTGCCCAGCATCTGGAGCGTGAAGACATTGCCCACGCACGCCGCCAGCCGCAGCAGGTGCTGCGTCCCGGAGGGGAACTGGCGCAGCTTGACCACCATGAAGTCGACGACGTTGTCGCAGTAGTCCCGGGCCCGCACCCCCTCGGCGTTCCACTGCCAGCCACCCCCGGGCACGCGCACCACGAGCCCATCGTGGTGGATCGCCACCATCAACTGCAGCAGGAAGAAGGGGTTGCCCCCCGTCTTCTCGTGCAGCAGCGCCGAGAGGGGCGCGACGACCTCCCCTCCCGCGCCGGGCAGCGTATCGCCCACGAGCTGCTCCACCTGCTCCACGTTCAGCGGCTCCAGGCGGAGATCCGTCATCCGGGCTCCCGCCTTGCGCACGGCCTCCAATACCGGCACCAGCGGGTGCGAGGGACTCACCTCGTTGTCCCGGTAGGCCCCCATCCACAACACCGGGGGCGTCTCCGGCTGTGACAGCAGCTGCTGGATCAGCTGGAGGCTGGCCAGGTCCGCCCACTGCAGGTCATCCAGGAACACCACCATCGGGTGCTCCGGGGTGGCGAACACCCCCAGGAACTGGCGGATCACCTTGCGCAAGCGGTGCTGCGCCTCGACGCTGGGCAGCGCCGGCAGCACGGGTTGTGAACCCACCAGCACTTCCAGTTGAGGCACCAGGTCCACGAGCACCTGGCCCTGGCCATCCCAGGCCTGGTTCACCCGCTCGCGCCAGCGCGCGAGCTCCGTGTCATTCCCCGCCAGCAACTGCTGCACCAGCCCGCGCAGCGCCTGGGCCAGCGTGGCGTACGGAATGTCCCGTTGGAACTGGTCGAACTTGCCGCTCAGGAAGAACCCGCGCCGCTGCACCACCGGCTTGTACAGCTCGTGCACCACCGAGGACTTGCCGATTCCCGAGTACCCGCTGACCAGGAACAGCTCCGGCCGGCCCGTGCGCGCCACCCGCTCGAAGCCCTGGAGCAGGGTGGACACCTGCGCGTCACGCCCGTAGAGCCGCTGGGGCAGTTGGAACCGGTAGGGCGTGTCCTGCGTCCCCAGCGCGAACACCTCCTGCGCGCTCTGGCCCAGCGCCTCGCGGCACCGCTCCAGGTCCGCCTTCAGGCCCGCGGCGCTCTGGTAGCGCTCCTCGGCCACCTTCGCCAGCAGCTTCAGCACGAGCGCGGACAAGGCCGGCGGCACCTCGGGGTTGAGCTCGTGCGGTGGCCGTGGCGTCTGCGCCATGTGCGCGTGGAACCACTCGAGCGCGTCCCGCCCCTGGAACGGGCGCCGCCCCGTCAACAGCTCGTAGAATGTCACTCCCAGTGAATAGAAGTCCGTCCGGTAGTCCACCGCCCGGTTCATCCGCCCCGTCTGCTCCGGGGACATGTACGCCGGCGTCCCCTCGATCAGATGCGTGGGCGCCGCGTCCAGGTGCTCCACCTTCTGCAGCGTGGCCACCCCGAAGTCGATGAGCCGCGCCTCACCCGACGGCTCCACGATGATGTTGGAGGGCTTGATGTCCTTGTGGATGACGTTGCGGCAGTGGACCTCCTCCAGGGTGGAGGCCAGGGAGATGGCCAGCTCCAGGAACCGGGAGAGCTCCAGGGGCTGGCCCGTGGACTCGGACAGGGTTTCTCCCTGCACCTTCTCCAGCAGCAACACGGGCCGCTCGCGGAGCCGCTCGCAGGCATAGGGCCGGGCCACTCCGCGTACGTCCCGCAACCGCTGCAGGATGGAGAACTCGCGCCGGTACCGCTCGCTCTCGCCGGGGCCGGGCGAGGGCGCCATCGGCGTCTTGAGGATGACGGGGAGGCCATCCGCCTCGCGCACCGCCTGGAAGAGCACGTTCGAGCCCGTCGCTCGAATGGTGCCAAGAACTCTGTAACCCGGGATGTCCAACATGGATGATCGTCCTCGGCGGAAACCGGGCCCCATGAGCTCGTCACGCCAACGCGCCGGAGCGTACGCGCTTGGCCGAGGGGATGGGTAGACCATGACGCCCCGAGCCTTGAGCTAGACTTCCCGGCCGGGCCACTCTGCCTGACCCTGCCGCTCGCGGTCCCACCGCCCGGAACCATGAGGCGTTCAGCACAGAAGAAGGGAACAACATGAGGCTTGATGTCTTCTCGGAAATGCAGCACCCGAAGGAGCGCTGGGGCGAGGCGGACCATGAGCACCGCCTGTTCCAGGAGACCCTGGAGCAGGCGAGGCTGGCCGACGAGATGGGGTACGGCGTGTGGTGGCAGGTCGAGCACCACGCGGCGGGGGAGTTCAGCTATAGCTCGGCGCCCGAGTGCATGCTGACGGCCATCGCCATGAGCACGAAGCGGCTGCATGTCGGGCACTCGTCCGTGCTGGCGCCCGCGCGCTTCAATCACCCCATCCGAGTCGCCGAGCGCTCGGCCTTCATCGACCACCTGAGCGGGGGCCGCTTCCAGCTCGGCCTGGCCCGGAGCACCATCCCCGAGTGGCGGACCTTCAACATCCACCCCGACTCCACCCGGGGGCAGATGCAGGAGGCCTTCGAGATGATCCCCCAGATGTGGACCCAGCAGTCGTTCTCCTGGGAGAGCCGCGACTTCCAGATCAAGAACGTCAACATCGTCCCGAAGCCCTACCGCAAGCCGCACCCGCCGCTCTGGCAGGCGTGCTCCAGTCCGGCCTCGTTCGAGCAGGCGGGGCGCAATGGCGTGGGGGCGCTCGGGGTGACGCTGTGGGCCTCCCTGGAGGAGGTGGCGGAGATGATCCACATCTACCGCGAGGCCATCCGCAAGCACTGCAAGCCGGTGGGCCAGTTCGTGAACGAGCAGGTGGCCTTCTTCACCTTCGTCCACTGCGCGGACAGCGAGCAGGAGGCGATGGAGAACGGCGCGGCCCGGGCGGCGGCCCGGTACACCAGCGGCTCCTTCACGTTCTTCGAGGCGAAGGAGGCGTTCATCAAGACGGCCACCGAGCTCGAGGCCATGGCGAAGGATCCGGCGGGCGGTGGGCTGACCGGCCAGTACCTGCGGAAGAAGGACCCGAACGCGCCGCACTCCCGGGCGCAGCGCGTCATCGGCCGGATCATGCAGGGCGAGGACGTCCCGGACCAGGAGGTCTGGGAGGTGCTGGGCGAGCAGGAGTCGCTGATCGTCGGGACGAAGGACCAGGTGCGCAAGCGGCTCAAGCGCTACGAGTCGCTGGGCATCGACGCCCTCATGTCCTTCCATCAGGTGGCCCCCCTGACGCACGAGAAGGTCATGAAGAGCCTCCGCCTCACGGGCGAGCTGATCCCGGAGTTCAGCGCCCCGAAGGCGCCCTAGCGGAGTGTCCGTGGATGTCCCCTCTCCCTCTGGGAGAGGGTCAGGGTGAGGGTCTTCCGGCTGTACCCGGAAGGGGCGCCCACACGGTGGGATGCCGGGCTGGAGGGCGGCCGAGCAGATAGCGGGCATGTCCCGCGCCCGTCGCGGGTATAAGGCGGCGCCAATGGCCGTCCGTTTCGAGCTCGTCACCACCGACCCCACCGGGGCCCGTGCCGGGGTGCTGCATACCCGGCGGGGCTCCATCCCCACGCCCGTCTTCATGCCGGTGGGCACCCACGCCTCCTTCCGCCACCTGGGCATGGAGGAGGTGAAGGCCACTGGCGCGAGGATCATCCTGTCCAACACGTACCACCTGATGCTCAAGCCGGGCATCGAGGTGTTCAAGCGCTTCGGCGGCATCCACCCCTTCATGCAGTGGGATGGGGCGGTGCTCACCGACTCGGGCGGGTTCCAGATCTTCTCGCTGCCCGAGGACCGGCTCATCACCGAGAAGGGCGCTCACTTCCGCAGCTTCCACGACAACAGCCGCCAGCTCCTCAGCCCCGAGTCCAGCATCGCCATGCAGCAGGCGATCAACTCGGAGATCATGATGGTGCTGGACGTGTGCATCGACTCGCGCACGGACGAGGCCGGCACGCGCGAGGCCATGGAGCGCACCCACCGCTGGGCCCTGCGCAGCCTCGCGGCCAAGAACCAGGTGGACACCGGGCAGGCCCTCTTCGCCATCGTCCAGGGCGGCGTGCACCCGAACCTGCGCGACGAGAGCTCCGCCTTCCTCACCCAGCACCCCTTCGACGGCTTCGCCATCGGCGGCCTCGCGGTGGGGGAGACGAACGAGGAGCGCAAGACCATGACGGCCCGCGCCGCCGCGTCGCTGCCCCAGGACAAGCCTCGCTACCTCATGGGCGTGGGCACCCCCACGGACCTGCTCGAGGCCGTGCTGCGCGGCGTGGACATGTTCGACTGCATCATCCCCACGAAGATGGCGCAGCAGGGCTACGCCTATACCTTCCAGGGACTCGTGCGGATCACGCGCCAGGTGTTCCGGCTGTCGGACGAGCCGTTGGATCCGACGTGCGACTGCCCCGTGTGCAAGCGCTTCAGCCGCGGCTACCTGCAACACCTCATGAGCGGCAAGCACCACATCGGCTCGCGCATGTTGTCCGTGCACAACGTGCACCACTACCAGCAGCTCACCTGGAAGATGCGCGACGCCATCCTCCGAGGCTCCTACGCGCAGGCCTACCGCGAGCTGAAGCAGGCGGTGGCCACGCCCAAGGATCTCAAGGAGGCGAAGCTCGAGGTGGGCCCGGGCGCCGTCACCCTGAAGGAAGTGGGCTGAGCGCGTGGACTCCGAGAACCCTCGGGATGGTGACTTCGAGCTGGTGACGTTGCGCAACGGCTCGCGGGCGGTGCGGCACCTCGGGCACGGGGAGGTGATGCACCCCTCGGTGGGCCCGTGGCAGGAGGCCCTGCGCCTCTACGTGGAGCAGCCCCGGCTGGCCGAGCGTTTGCGCACCCCGGGCGAAACACTCGTCATCCACGACGTGGGCCTGGGGGCGGCCACCAACGCGGTGGCGGCGCTCACCTGTGCGCGGGAGCTGGGCGCCGAGCGCCGGAGGGCCCTGGAGCTGGTGAGCTTCGAGGTGGACCTGGCGCCGCTGCGGCTGGCGCTGGCGGACGCGGCGGGCTTCCCCTTCCTGCAACCCTTCCGCGAGGCGGCCGAGGCCCTCATGCGTGACGGCGTCTGGGAGGCCGAGGGCCTGCGCTGGCGGCTGCACCTGGGGGATGCGCAGGGGCTGATCGACGCGGGGCTGCCCAGGGCGGACCTGGTGTTCTTCGATCCGTTCTCCCCGGCGTCCAACCCGGAGATGTGGACGACGCGCGTGCTGTCCCAGGTGAGGGCGTGCTGCCGGGAGGAGGGGGAGGGGGCGCAGTTGCTGACGTACAGCGCGGCCACCCCCACGCGCGTCACGCTGCTGCTGGCGGGCTTCTACGTGGGAGCGGGCGTGTCCACGGGAACCAAGGGCGAGACGACGGTGGGGGCCACACACCGCGAGTCCCTGGCTCTACCGCTGGGAGAGCGCTGGCTGGAGCGGTGGCGCCGCTCCTCGTCCCGCGCGCCCCATGGGGAGCCCCTCACGCCGGAGCTCGAGGCGAGGGTGCTCGCCCATCCGCAGTGGCGGGTGGGCTGAGCACCGGAGTCCTTCGAACCTAGGCCGGAGGCCGGGTCGAGGCCTGAGCCGCCGCGGAGCCGCGCGCGGCGAGCTCGGGCGAGACGGCGGTGTCGGCCTGCTCGGACCAGCGCACGTGGTAGGTGGCGGACTGGCCGTCGAAGCCCTCGGGGACGACGGCGACGCGCTGACCACCGGCCAGCTCGGCCGCGCGAGCCAGGGCACCGGCCACGAAGGTCGGCTGATCCGCGCCGATGTCCGTCAGCCAGAACTCCACCTCGGTCGGCCCCCGCTCCACGATTCGCACCTCACTGCAATTGGTGCTGGTCCGGAAGCAGAGCCGGGCCTGCGTCAGCGCCCTCCGGGGACCGAGCAGCCGGGCCACGCCCAGCAGCGTCCGCCCGAAGAGAGTGGAGAAGTAGCCATCCATGAAGCGCTCACCGAGGGAGTAGTACGCCGCCTCGGCGGGCATACCCGCGTAGATGTGGCCCGCCGCGATGCGGAGGAAGTTCTTCCACTGCTCGAGCGTGTAGGTGGGAGAAAGCTTCTGCTCCAGGTCGAGCCCCGCCTCACGCAGGCGCAGACGGCACGCGGGCGTGATCCGGTTCTCGAGTGCCTTGAGGAAAAGCGCCTCGACGGTTCCTGCATAGACGAGCTTGTCGCCGGTCATAGGCCTCCTGGTATATCCGGTCGGCGGCCGTCCCCGCTACATGGCTGTTCAGGCAGCGTGCACTTGTGCACGAGAAGTGAACAAAAACCGGGAGTTTGGCGTGAGACTGGAACACCCGGTGCGCTCCGGATTGACGGGGGGAGCAGGTGCGGGTGTGTAAGGGAGTGTCATGAGGACTGTTAACGGACCGGATTCGGACTAACCTTTGGACCATCAGGAGGTTCATCCATGCGTCCTCTTCGTGTGTCCGATGACATCGTTCCGGTCAGCGACTTCAAGGCCCAGGCATCCGAGTGGTTGCGGCGCATCGGGGAGTCCGGACAGCCGCTGGTCATCACCCAGAACGGCAAGCCCGCCGGCGTCCTGCTCTCGCCCCAATCGTTCGACAGCCTGATGGACAGAGCTCGTTTCGTCGCGGCCGTTGAGGAGGGTCTCGAGGACGCGGAGGCCGGACGGGTTCATTCACATGAAGCCGTCGTGGCCGAAATGAAGAAACGGTACCGGAAGCCCGAGCCCAGGTGAGCCAGCGCAAGCCACCGCCGCCGGAAGAACGCCCTTCGCATGAAGTGGTTTGGACTGAGCGTGCGCTGAAGGATCTGCGGGCGATTGGCGACTACATCGCCGGGGATGATCCCGTGGCCGCGGAGCGATGGGTCGGTCTGCTCATCGCCACCGCCGAGTCCGCCGCGGCCACGCCCTTCGCTGGGCGCGTCGTTCCTGAGCTGCGGCGCGACGAGGTACGGGAGGTCTTTCGGAAGACGTACCGGATCGTCTATCGCGTACGAGAGCAGACGATCGAAATCCTGACGGTCTTCGAGGGTCATCGCCGTTTCCCGGGAGGACTCCTCGCCGGGGATGACGAGCCGTGATGGGGCCGGAATGGGGGTTGGACTCCTTTCGTTGACCAGGGATGGCCCCGGACGCCGTCATGCACTTTTCCCGGATGGCGGCTCGCCCTCCCGCCTAGAGTCCTGACCAATGGTGACGATCGAAACTCCCCGTGCGCCGCTCGCGGCGCTGCTGCCCGACCGCTCGCAGGGTCCCCTGGATTCCGATGAGATCCTCAGCCGCTTCGTCGGCTGGGTCGAGTCCACCGGCCTGTCCCTCTACCCGGCGCAGGAGGAGGCCATCCTCGAGCTCCTGGGTGGCAAGCACCTGTTCCTCAAGACCCCCACGGGTTCGGGCAAGTCGCTCGTCGCCATGGCCCTCCACTTCAAGGCCATGGCCGAAGGTAAGGTGTCCTACTACACCTGTCCCATCAAGGCGCTGGTCAACGAGAAGTTCTTCGCGCTGTGCGAGGCCTTCGGACCGGAGAACGTGGGCCTGCTCACCGGCGACGCGGCCATCAACCGCGAGGCGCGCATCCTCTGCTGCACGGCCGAAATCCTGGCCAACCTGGCCCTGCGCGACGCCACGCTGAGCGCGGACTACGTGGTGATGGACGAGTTCCACTACTACGCGGACCGCGAGCGCGGCATCGCCTGGCAGATTCCGCTCATCACGCTGCCGCGGACCACGTTCCTGATGATGTCGGCGACGCTGGGGGACACGCACCTCATCGAGGAGCGGCTGCAGGAGTTCACCGGCCGTGAGGTGGCCAGCGTCCGCAGCGCGCAGCGCCCGGTGCCGCTGGACTTCGAGTACCGCGAGACGCCGCTGCACGAGACCATCCAGGACCTCATCCGGCTGAACAAGGCGCCCATCTACCTGGTGAACTTCTCGCAGCGGGCCGCGGCCGAGCAGGCGCAGAACCTGATGAGCGTGGACTTCTCCACCAAGGAGGACAAGGAGGCCATCCGGCAGGCGCTGATGGAGGCGTCCTTCGACACGCCCTACGGCAAGGACTTCCAGCGCTTCCTGCGCCACGGCATCGGCATGCACCACGCGGGCCTCTTGCCCAAGTACCGGCTGCTGGTGGAGCGGCTGGCGCAGACGGGCCTGCTCAAGGTCATCAGCGGCACGGACACGCTGGGCGTGGGGGTGAACATCCCCATCCGCACGGTGCTCTTCACGCAGCTCTTCAAGTTCAACGGCGACAAGCTGGCCACGCTGAGCGTGCGCGACTTCCAGCAGATCGCCGGGCGCGCGGGCCGCAAGGGCTTCGACACGCAGGGCAGCGTGGTGGCGCAGGCCCCCGAGCACGTCATCGAGAACGTGAAGATCGCCCAGAAGGAGGCCAAGGGTGGCAAGCGGCTGCCGCGCAAGCCTCCGCCGCAGAAGGGCTTCGTCAACTACGACAAGAACACCTTCGAGCGGCTGCAGGCCGGAATCCCCGAGGCGCTGGAGTCGCGCTTCGAGGTGACGCACGGCTTCCTGCTCAACCTGCTGCAGAGCGAGATGGTGGGCGGCGCCGAGGGATACCAGCGGCTGGTGCGGCTCATCTTCCGCTCGCACGGCTCGGAGTACATCAAGCGGCGCAACCTGAAGGAGGCCGCGGCGTGCTTCCGGACCCTGCGCAACGCGGGCCTGGTGATCGTGCAGAAGGGGCAGGACGGCTCGGGGGCCACGGTGATGGTGGCGCCGGGGCTGCAGCGTGACTTCTCGCTCAACCAGACGCTGTCGCTCTACCTGCTGGACACGCTCAACAAGCTGGACCACGAGGCGGAGACGTACGCGCTGGACGTGGTGACGCTGGTGGAGTCCATCTGCGAGAATCCGGAGGTGGTGCTCTACGCCCAACTGCACGAGCTCAAGGGCAACAAGATCAACGAGCTGAAGGCCCAGGGCATGGAGTACGACCAGCGGATGGAGGAGCTGGAGAAGCTCGAGTGGCCCAAGCCCAACCGGGACTTCATCTACACCACCTTCAACGCCTTCGCGGAGAAGCACCCCTGGGTGGGCGCGGAGAACATCCGGCCCAAGTCCATCGTCCGCGACATGTACGAGCGCTACTTGTCCTTCCACGACTACGTGCGCGAGTACGGCCTGCAGCGCAGCGAGGGCGTGCTGCTGCGCTACCTGGGTGACGTCTACAAGGCGCTCACCCAGACGGTGCCCGAGCGGTACCGCAACCAGGAGGTCAACGAGATCATCGAGTGGCTGCGCGCGATGATCCGCTACGTGGACCAGAGCCTCCTGGAGGAGTGGGAGCGGATGAAGAACCCGGGCGAGGTGGTGGTGCGCCGGGCCGAGGCTCCGGACCGCAAGCCGCAGGATCTCACGGACGATCCCCGGGCCTTCGCGGCGCACGTGCGCAACGAGCTGCACCGGTTGCTGCGGGCGCTCGCCTACAGGCGCTACCCGGACGCGCTGGCGCTGCTGCGGCAGGACGAGGGCGGGGAGCAGTGGACGGTGACGAAGCTCGGCGAGGCGATGACGCCCTACTTCGAGGAGTGCAAGAGTGTGGTGCTCACCCCGCAGGCGCGCCGGCCGGCCAACACCTTCCTCAAGGAGGCGGGCCCGCGGCAGTGGGAGGCCCAGCAGCGGATCCTCGACCCCGAGGGCCATGGCGACTGGATGCTCGACTGCGTGATCGATCTCACCGGACGCAAGGTGGACGACGGGCCGCTGCTCACCCTGCGCCGCATCGGAACGTGAGTCTCCGCCGCGAGGCTCAGAACGTATAGAGCACGGAGTGCGGGGTGCCCTGGATGCGGATGGACATGGAGCCCTCCGTCTGCTGGTGGCCCTGGCGCCACGCCTCCTTGAGTGGCGTCAGATCGAAGCGCCGTGTCTCGGAGGGCAGGGCTTCGCAGCGGTCACCCCGGGCGTCATGACCCAGGACGATCGGCACCTGCACCGGACTGCTCGTGAGGAAGATTCCATCCCACTCGAGCCAGAAGGAGTGTCGCGCACAGCCTCCCGTGTAGGAGAGCGACAGCTCCAGGATGTCTCCCGAGAGCGAGACGCTCTTGATGTCGACGGGAGCGTTTCCGATGGAGAGCGGCGGCTTCGAGTCTCCCTCCGCTTCCACCACGACGGCGGGTCCACACCCGGCCAGGCCAAGGCCCGACCCCATCACGGCGATGAACAGCAGATGACGCATGATTCCTCCTGACGCGCTCTGTCTCGCGACGGGTCTCAGCAAATTCAGCGCCAGCCGCCAGACTCGGACCTCACTCTGAAAGAGCCCCGCCCGGCCATCCGCGGCTCCTCGGAAAACCGAGGCGCTTCTCGGAAAGCCGTGCCCTCCCGCCGGAAGACCCTGTCTCAATATGGACGGCGGTGGAGGACCCCCACGGCCGATGTGGATCGGGGTGCGTGTGCGGCATTACGTTCTCCTCCCCTATGCCTCCCATCCGTCACGTGGATCCGCAGCTGCGCCGGGATGTCCGGCTCCTGGGCCGGCTGCTCGGCGAAGTCCTCATCGAGCAGGAGGGCCAGGCCCTCTTCGACCTGGAGGAGCGCGTCCGGCGCCTCTCCATCCAGCGCCGCCGCGGCCCGAAGTCCGAGCGCCGGGCCGCCGCCTCGGAGCTGGCCGCGCTTCTTCGGGAGATGCCCCTGGAGCGCGCCGAGCCCGTGCTCCGCGCCTTCTCCACCTACTTCCGTCTGGCCAACCTCGCCGAGCAGCACCACCGCATCCGCCGCACCCGCGAACATGCCATCGGTGGAGGCCAGGCTCCCCAGCGCGGCTCGCTCGAGGCGGTGATGCAGGCGCTGAAGCAGGCGGGCGTTCCCGCCTCGCGCGTCCGGGAGTTGCTCCTCTCCATGCGGGTGACGCTCACCCTCACCGCGCACCCCACGCAGGCGTCGCGCCGCACGGTGCTGCAGAAGGTCTATCACCTGGCGCGGCTGCTCGAGGAGCGTGACCGCAGCCACCTGACGCCTCGCGAGAAGGCCGACACCCTCGCATCCATGCGCGAGGAGATCACCGCGCTCTGGCAGACGGACGAGCTGCGCCGCGAGCGGCCCACCGTGGGCGACGAGGTGAAGAACGCCCTCTGGTACGTGGAGGAGGTGCTCGGCGAGCAGCTCGCGCTCATGCCGGAGACGCTCGACTGGTCCTTCGAGCGCGCCTACGGGGAGCCGCTGGGCGTGCTCGCCACTCCGGTGCGGCTGCACTCGTGGGTGGGCGGAGACATGGATGGCAACCCGCTGGTGACGCCGGAGGTGCTCGCGGACACGCTGCGCGCCCACCGCGCCCGCGGCCTCCGGGCCCTGTTGGGCGAGGTGTACCGGCTCGGTTGGGTGCTCACCCAGTCCGAGCAGCATGCCTACGTGTCGAAGGAGCTGCGGGCCTCGCTCGAGAAGGACGCCGCGGAGCTGCCGGAGGTGATGAGCCGCTACGGCTCGCGCACCACGGGCGAGCCCTGGCGCCGCAAGCTGCGCTTCATGGAGGCCCGCCTCCAGGCCGCCCTCGTCTACGTCGAGGGCCGCCGTGCTGGCCGTACCGAGGCCCTGGCTCCCACCGCCTACCGCTCGCCCGCGGAGATGCTGGGGGACCTGGAGCTCCTCGAGCGCTCCCTCATCGACGCGAAGTCGCGGCACGGTGGGTTGCGGCAGGTGCGCCGGCTCATCGCCCGGGTGCGGGTCATGGGCTTCCACCTGGCCGAGCTGGAGGCCCGTGCGCCCGCCGAGGACGCCCGGAGTGCCGCCGCGTCGTTGGACGGAGGACCCAAGCCCACCGAGGGCGGGGCGCGGCTGTTGGCGGTGCTGCAGCGGGTGCGCGAGGCACAGGCCGAGTCCGGCGAGGGGTGTTGCCGGACGCTCATCCTGTCGATGGCCTCCACCGCCGAGGACGTGCTCGCGGCCTTCACCTGTGCGCGCGAGTCCGGCCTGTGGGACGAGGCCCGTGGGTGCGCCACCGTGGACGTGGTGCCGCTGTTCGAGCAGCTCGGCGCGCTCGATGACGGGCCGCGCGTGCTGCGCGAGCTGTTCGCCCACCCCGAGTACCGCAAGCACCTGCAAGCCCGTGGCGTGCAGGAGGTGATGGTGGGGTACAGCGACTCGGGCAAGGAGGTGGGGCTGCTGGCCGCCAGCGCGGCGCTCTACCGGGCCCAGACGGCGCTCACCCGGGTGGCGCACGAGGCGGGGGTGCAGTTGCGGCTCTTCCACGGACGCGGTGAGACGGTGGCCCGGGGCGGTGGTCCCGCGCACGAGGCCATCCTCGCGCTTCCTCCCGGGAGTGTCGCGGGCACGTACAAGGCCACCGAGCAGGGTGAAGCATTGGATCAGAAGTACGCCCGGCCCGAGCTGGCCCAGCGCACCCTGGAGCTGGTGCTGAGCGGGGTGCTGCTGCACTCGCTGGACGCGCAGCCGCGCGTGGCCTCCGAGGAGGAGGCGCCGTTCCGTGCGGCCTTCGACGAGCTGGCGGAGCTGGGCCGCCGTGCCTACCGGGGGCTCGTCTGGGAGGACCCGAACTTCGTCCCGCTCTTCCAGGCGGCCACGCCCATCGAGGAGATCGCCGCGCTGCCCATCGGCTCGCGGCCGAGCAAGCGCTCCGCGGGAGGACTGGAGTCCCTGCGCGCCATCCCGTGGGTGTTCGCCTGGACGCAGAACCGCGCGATCCTGCCGGGGTGGTACGGCGTGGGCTCGGCGCTGGAGGAGTACGGCTCGAGGCCCGAGGGGCTCGCGCAGCTCAAGCGCATGTACCGCCAGTGGCCCTTCTTCCACACGGTCATCGACAACGTGGCGATGGTGCTCGCCAAGTCGGACATGGCGATCGCCTCGCGCTACGCGGCGCTGGCGCCGGAGTCCACGCGCCCGCTGTGGGAGCGCATCCGCGCCGAATACTCGCGCACCCGCCGCTGGGTGAAGCGCGTGACGGGCGAGGCGCGCATCCTGGAGAGCAACCGGCAGTTGCGCGAGAGCATCTCCCTGCGCAACCCGTACGTGGACCCCATGTCCTTCCTCCAGGTGGAGCTGCTGCGGCGCAAGAGGGCGGGGGCGGAGAAGATCGATCGCCCCCTGCTGCTCACCCTGGCGGGCATTGCCGCGGGCATGCGCAACACGGGGTGATGTGAAGCGGATGTGTTCGGACCCGAGCACCTCCTCCCTCTCCCTCCGGGAGAGGGTCGGGGTGAGGGGGCCTGTTCCCGTTCCACTGCCCGTTCACCCGGCCCGGGCGCATGGGAGCAGGGGAGTCCACGGGACCCTCTTCCTCCGAGAACGGGTTCAGCCCGGGGCCCGAGACACCCTCACCCCGTCCCTCTCCCGAGGGGAGAGGGGAAGTGGGCTCGCGTGGAAGCATCACGGCTTTACGGCCTCACGGCACGCAGGCTCCCACTCCCGCGAAGTCCTGCAGGGGCTCGCAGCGCCCCGAGGTGCAGGCCGGTTCTCCCGAGGGCGAGCGGCACAGCTCCCGGCACGCCCGTCCCGCTCCGTTCTTCACGCACGCGCTCCCCGGCCGGCAGTCATTCGAGTACGTGCACGCCGCTCCGTCCTCCACCGTCCCCGCCGTCACGCACACCGGCCCGCTCTCCGGTGAGGGGTAGCACCCCAGCGGGCTCGCACAGCCCCGCGCCAGCGGATCGCACGCGGACATCGCTGCCCCGCACACCCTTGGCAGCTCGTCCGAGCCCACGAAGCGCAGCACCTCGGTGCAATCCTTCCGCGCCGTGCACTGCTCTCCCGTCCGGCAGAACTTCTCGCACGTGAACGCGATACCCCCGTCCGTCTCCGGGTGATCCGTGCAGTACAGCCCCGCCCCGCACGTGTCGTAGACGTCGCCCCCCGGCCTCGTGTCACTCGTGCAGGCCCCACCTTCCGACACCGGCCCCTCCGGTACGCAGCGGCGGCTCGTCGCGCTCCCCTGGCGTACGTAGGTGCACCTGCTCCCCGCCGGGCAGTCCTGCGCCACCGGATCGCACTCGCCGGGGAAGCAGCGATTCCCCTGTCCACCGTCCTCCATCACCCCCCGCAGGCAGATCGCGCCTCCGTCGCAGCCCCGCTGCCGCGCCACGTCACAGGCCGCCTCCTCCCCACCTCCATCCGGGCCTGGCGTCCCTCCATCCCCGCCGCCCTTGATCCCGGCATCCGCCACCCCCGCGTCGCTTCCCGAGCCCCCCTGCCCGTTGCGGCAGCCACCGGCCATCAGGCCGACCACGAGGACACCGCTCAAGAGAATCACGTTCGCCCGCATCGCTGGCCCCTGCTGGAGTGACGAACGGGACTAATAAGACGTCCCGGGAGAAACGGGCCCCCCTTGAACAAGACATGGAGGACAGCGGACACTTGGCGCCCTGAAGAAGACCTGGAGCGGCGTTTTTCCGTACCAGGGGCTTCCATCTGAAACACGCCCGAGGGAATCAGTGCGCATGACCATGAAAACGGCCGAGGCTGCGGAGATGTCGGCGGTGGCGGGGGCCAACCGGAGGGCTCACGAGCGGGTGACGGCGACGTTCGACGTCCGCTTCCAGGAGACGGCGGACGCCGCGAGGGCGCTGCGCGCGTACTCCCTCAACCTGTCGGCGGGAGGCCTGTGCCTGCGCACGCGCCGCTCCTACGACGTGGGCTCTCACGTCCGTCTGCAGATGACGGTGGACGGGGAGGACTTCGAGCTCGAGGGCATCATCTCGTGGGTGCGCGACGACGCCGAGGCCATTGGCGTGCGCTTCGTCGGCGTCTCCGACGAGGACCAGGCCCGCCTGCAGCGCGTGGTGGCCAGCTTCAAGCGCTGAGGTGAAGCGGGGCGGGGCCCGAGCGGCCCCGCCGGTGGGTGCTCCCGGGCAGTGCGCTACTGCCCGTGCTGACGCTCCAGGTCCGCGTGGCGCATCACCAGGTTGTCCACCTGCACGAAGCCGCAGGAGACGTAGAAGGTGCGCAGCTCCTCCAGCGCGTAGGCGCTCACCTCGAGCCGCTTCACACTGAGGGCCCGCGCGCCGCACCGCTCCAGCACCTGCTGCATGAGCGCCCGGCCCACGCCCCGGCGCCGCCAGGTCTCCGTCACCACCAGCTCGTCCACCGTGGCGATCCGCCCGCGCAGCCGCAGCTGCGGCCGGTGCGACAGCGACACCATGCCCACGGGGCGATCCTGGGTGTCCGCCGCCACGAAGATTTCAATCTCCGGATGGCTGATGACCCAGTGAACCGTCTGGGCATCCGAGCCATGGGCGTAGCCCATCTCCCGCAGGAGCGAGGCCAGGCTCTCGGCATCACCGCGGCGAGCGCGGCGGATACGGAAGGGGGGAGCGTCCGGGGCAGGGGTTCTGGTTGGCGTCGGTTGCACGGCCCCCCCACTCTACTCAAGGCGCGGGCAACCTCGCAAAGGCAGAGGGCGGCTCCGGAACTCTTCTCCGGGCCGCCCTCCCGTGCCTACATCGTTTCTCCAGGTGCGAGAATCAGGGCTGCTCGCCCGCCAGCGTGCGGATGGCGGCGGTGATGTCACCCTGCTGCGGCACCGAGGCCATCTCCAGCGCGTCCGCCAGGCCGATGCCCGGGATGAACTTGCCGGCCAGCAGCCGGGGGGGCGCCATCAGCTTGTAGAAGAGCTCCTCCACCGTGCGGCGCACCAGGTGCTCACCGAAGTTGGTCACCTCGGTGTCCTCGTTCACGTACAGCACGCGGCCCGTCTTCTCCACCGAGCCCTTGATGAGCTCCCAGTCGTACGGCCACAGGGTGCGCATGTCGATGACCTCGGCGTCCACGCCCTCGGCGGCCAGGTCGTCCGCGGCCTTCTTGCACAGGGGCAGCGTGCGGCCGTAGCTCACCACCGTCACCTGCGAGCCCGCGCGCACCACCTTGCCCTTGCCGATGGGCACCGCGTACGCCTCGAGCTCCGGCCACTGCGGCTTCCACTGCGAGCGGTCTCCCAGCGGCGCGTCGATCATCTTCGACAGCAGCTTGTCGTTGTCCGGCTCGCCCGGAATCCGCTCCTCGCCCTTGATGCGCAAGAGCGCCTTGGGCTCCAGGTACATGACCGGGTTGATCTCCTGGCAGGCGGAGATCATCAGCCCGTACGCATCCAGCGGGTTGGAGGGGATGACGATCTTCCAGCCGGGAATATGCGTGGCCATCGCGTCGAAGGAGTGCGAGTGGTAGATGGAGCCGCGGATGCCGCTGCCCACCGGCGTCTTCACCACCATGGGGAGGTTCCAGTCCCCGTTGGTGGCCCAGCACGTGTTGCCGGCGACCTTCAGCAGATCGATGGTGTTGAAGATGTAGTCGGCGAACTGGATCTCCGCGACGGGCTTGCCGCCGGCCATGGCCAGACCGATGGCCATGCCGATGATGCCGCGCTCGTCCAGGGGCGTGTTCCACGCCGTCTTGAGACCCTGCGTGGCGGTGAAGACGCCACCCAGGGGAGGCCCCACGTCCTCGCCGAAGATGTCGGTCACGCCGAGGTGCTCCTCGGCGTAGTGCAGGGCCATGCGAACGGCCTGAGCCATGTTGGCCATGGGTTACTTCCTCTCCGCGTAGATGTGGTTCCAGATGGTCTCGGGGCCGGGCATCGGCTCCTGGATGACCTGACGGGCCATGGCGGCCATGTCCTCGCTGTAGCGATTGCGCAGGTCGTCCATCTCCTTGCGCGTGAGGATGCCGTGCTTCTCCAGGCGCTGCTCGAACGTGGTCAGGCAGTCCTGCTCGTTGCCCACCATGTTGGCGCCGGACGCCGAGGAGTGGCCGTACAGGCGCGACACCACCGCCTCCATCAGGAAGGGCTTGCGCTCCTTGCGCACGTACTCCATGGCCTCCTGCAACTCCAGGTACGCGTTGATGGGATCGTTCCCATCGATCGTCTTGGTGCGCATGTTGAAGGCCTTGCCGCGATCGGCCACGTTCGTCTCGCCGTGCTGGCCCTCGGCCGACGTGGAGATGCCCCACTTGTTGTTGGTGACGATGATGAGCACGGGCAGCTCGTTGCCCTTGCGCGAGCTCCACACCAGGCACGAGGCGAAATCGCCCTCGGCCGTGCCCGCGTCACCGCCGGTGACGATGGTGATGCCGTCACCGCCGTGGCGCTTCTGCATCAGCGCCGTGCCCGGGGCCATCGCGTACTGCACCTCGATGGGGGAGGACACCGGGGCGATGTTCCACTCGCGCTTGGAGAAGTGGCCCGCGAAGTTGCGGCCGCCGGAGTAGGGGTCCGTCACCACGTTCTTCATCTGCCGCATCGCGCCGATGGGCTCCTCGCCCAGCGCCATCATCGTGGCGGACTGGCGGTAGTGCGCGTGCAGGTAGTCGTAGGCCGGTCCCTGGCCCTTCTTCATCAGCAGGCCGAGGGGCACGTTGAAGGCCTCCTCGCCCGGGCCGCCAATCCAGAAGTAGCCGTGGCCCTGCTTGTACATCTGGATGAGGCGCTCTTCGAGGACGCGCGCCTTCACCATCAGGTCGTGCATCCGGACCAGCAATTCCCGCTCGAGCGGGAGCGACTCTTCTTCGCGGTTGAGGAGGCGGGGTTTTGGCACGCGCGTCTCTCTAGTCAGGGGGAAGGAACGGGGCCCCCTATACCCCAAAGGCGGCCCGGAAACTCAAGCACCCCGGGCGTGATTCCCTGCTCTGGACATGCCGCGCTGCGGCACAGGCGGAGGACGTGTTGCACGCTGTTCACGCACCGCGTGAGCCCGCCCGCACCCGCGCCGGGACGGCTGCTGGCAGCCAACAGGCCGGCTGATGAGGCGGCGAGCGGGGCGGCGCTGTTTGGGAGCGCCGAGGTGGCCCGGGACGTGGCGCGGGTCCTTCACTGAAAACGCCATCCTGTTACAGCGTGACGCTGAGCACGTCGTACGTCTTCAACGGTGGCAATGACTCCGCCCGCGTCGACGGCGTCACCGCCACGGTGACCTAATTTCCGCCGCTTCGAAGATGAGTAGAGTGGTCATCGGCTCCGGGAGATCTTCGGGCCGAGGAGGACCAGGATGCGGCATCCAGGGTGGACCGGTGCGGTGCTTGGGGTGGGTCTGCTGGCCGCGGCGTTCGCCGGCTGGCACCACTCCGCGGGACCTCATGACGTCCAGGCCGAGGCGCCCACACGGCCCTCGGTCTCTTCCGCCAAGTCCGTCGCGGTGCCTCGGGCCGTGACCGCCCCCGCGCGGGAAGTGCGCTCCATCCGCGGCACCGTCCGGGGCGCCCGGGGTCCCGTGGCGGGCGCGACGGTGTTCGCGTCCAGGACCGTGGAGGGTGAATCCCTGACGGGCCTGCCCTGTGTGGAAGGCCTCGGACGGATGCGCGGCGACCATCCCATGCGCCATTGTGTCACCTGGCAGCGGGCCGAGGTGCTCGTGGCCCAGCGGCAGGGCGAGGCACCGGTCCTCGCCCAGGCCTTGTCCACCCAGGACGGAGCCTTCTTCCTGGATGGACTGGAAGCGGGCTCCTACTCGCTCTGGGTGGAGAGTCCCAAGGGCGTGGGTCTCCTGCGGGACGTGGCCGTGGGGCAGGAGGGAGTGGAAGTGGTGCTGGGCGCGGGCTCCCGGCTATCGGGAAGCGTGACCGACGAGCAGCGGATGCCAGTGGAGGGAGCGCTCGTCACCGCCGTCTTCACCGCGCACAGCCGCTTCTTCGAGACCCTCGCGGACGCGCAAGGCCGCTATCACCTGGGGCCCTTGCCCCGGGGGGAGTACGTCCTCGTCGCTTCCCACCAGGGGACGATGTCCCGGGCCACGCCCCTGCGGCTTCATCCTCCCGACGTGCAGCAGTCCTTCACCCTGCTCGCTCCGAGGACGCTCGTCGGCCGGGTGCTGTCCCCGGAGGGGAAGCCCGTAGCGGGGGCGGAGGTCTCGCTCGGACGGAAGGATGAGCGCCGGGTACTCACCGACGAGCGGGGTCACTTCTCCTTCGAGGGGCTGACCACCGCATTGGCCTATCCAGTCACCGCGCACCACGGCGGCCTCATGGGCACCCGGGGGGTCTACTTCCCCTCGTCGCAAGAGGATGGCACCCCCTCGCCCCTCTCCAAGGAGATCACCGTGGAGCTCGAGACGGCCCTCGCCGAGTTGGAGGGCGTGGTCCGGGACGAGCGGGGACAGCCGGTCGCGGAGGCCTTCATCAAGCTCCACGCGGGCAGCGGCTGCGTGGTCAGCAGCTACCTGGCGAAAACGGACGCCCAAGGGGCCTATCACTTCGGGCCCCTATCGCCGACCCGGGTGTCCTTGTCGGTGTCTTCTCCGGATGGCCGCCTGTTCGCCTCGCACCAGGAAACCCTTTCCGCGGGAACGCGCACCCTGGACCTCACCCTGGAGTTCGTTCCCCGCGTCGAGGGCATCCTGGTGGATGCGCGAGGCCAGCCCGTTGAGGGCGAGCAGGTGTCGCTCCTCACGCGTCCGGGTGAGCTCGCGTGGAGTCACTCGGACAAGTCCGGGCCGGGGGGACGCTTCTCCCTCCGGGCGTTTCGTCCCGGGCCCCTGCTGCTCCGGGTGGGTCCGGACTCGGACGTGGAGTCGTCCAGCCAGGTCATCTGGTCCCAGGAGGTGCCAGTCCCCGCGGCGGATCTGCGGGTGGTCATCTCGCGCCGGCCCACCGTGGAGGGAGAGCTGGTGGACGAGGAGGGTCAACCCGTGGCCCAGGCCCTGGTGAGCCTCTGGTCGTCCGAGGCGTCCTCGGACCTGGAGCTCGAGTCGGGCACCACGGACGCCCAGGGCCGGTTCTCGCTCATCGCGCCGCGTCCGGGCCGCTACCGGGTCTCCGCCGAGCTGGAGGACCACTCCTTCGCCCATGCCACCGCGCGAGTGGTGGAAGTCGGGCCCGAGGGAGCCCGGGTGCGGCTGCGCTTCGAGGCCGGGCACTCCCTCTCGGGCATCGTGGTGGATCTCCAGGGAAGGCCCGTCCCGGGGGCCGTCGTCGGCTTCCAGTCCGAGCACCGCTCGATCATGCACTCCCGTTACGAGCCCGAGGTGCGCGCCACGACCGGTCCCGATGGACGCTTCACCTTCGCTTCCGTGTCGGGAGACTCGAGCGTGTTGTCGGTGGAGTCGGAGGACTTCCTGCTGGCCGAACCCCTGCGGGAGGACATGCCGGAGCGGATACGGCTGGAGCCCTCGGCGCGTGAGGTGCGGGTCGTCCTCGCGCGCAAGGCGATGCTGCGCGCCCGGCTCGTCCGCGCGGATGGCTCGACCGTCACGAGCTTCACGGTGAATGGCGAGGAGATGTACGACGAGCAGGGGCTCCTGGAATGGCCCATCGTGCGGACCGGCTCCCTGAACCTGGAGATCTCCATCGACGAGGACGAGGACGAGCGGTCCGCCACGGTGAAGCGGACCGTGTTCGTGCGGCAGGAGGTGGACCAGGACCTGGGCGTCATCACCCTGCCTCCGTCGATTCCAGTTCCATGAAGGCAGCGGAGGGTCAGGTTCTGATTGGCTCCGGTCATCAGTATGCCTTATACTTGAGCGTCCATTCGCGAAAGGGCAGCCCATGATGAAGAAGAGCGAGAAGAAGTTCCCGCGCACGCAGGTCATCGAGCGTCAGAACGAGCGCGCTCTCCAGGTGCTGGAGCTGGACGAGAAGGCGCTCGATCAGATCCGCGGAGGTAGTGCCGAGTACGGCCTGCCGCCCCCGGATGAAGACATCATCAAGAATCACAAGCTGAAGTAGGCCCTCGCGGCCTCCGGTGGGCATCCAGGAAGTGACCATCGGGGGCGGCGGACTGCTCCAGCCCTCACCCTCCACGGACCTGCGTTGTCCAGGAGTCAATCTCTGGATGAATGAAGCGGTCTGAGAGGAACCCAAGCGCATACGTTCACCCCTGGGAAAGCTCCTCGTGCCCAGTCACGAACCCAGGGGGATGAATGCGCAACGTGCTGAAGGGCCTCGCCATTGCCACGATCCTGACCAGTCCCGCCCTCGTCCACGCGGAGACGGTCACCATCGCGTGTGGCCCCGAGGACGATGAGCTCGAGCAGTGTAGAAAGGGCGCGAAGGACTGGGAGAAGAAGACGGGGCACCATGTGGAGTTCGTGCACGTGCCCCCGGACTGGCACGAGCAGTACACCACCTTCGAGCAGCAGCTGTCGAAGAAGAGCCCGGATGTCGACGTGTACCGCGTGGACGTGGTGTGGCCGGGCCTGTTGGCGGAGCACTTCATTGATCTCAAGCTCTACGTCTCCGACGAGGTGCTCGAGCAGCACTTCCCCGCCATCGTGCGGAACAACACCGTGGGCGGGAAGCTGGTGGCCATGCCGTGGTTCGCCGACGCGGGCCTGCTCTTCTACCGGAACGATCTGCTGAAGAAGTACGGCTACAATGAGCCGCCCACCACCTGGCAGGAGTTGGAGGTGATGGCCAGGAAGATCCAGCAAGCCGAGCGCGACGCTGGCAACGGCGGGATGTGGGGCTTCGTCTTCCAGGCCAAGGCGGACGAGGCACTCACGTGCAACGCGCTGGAGTGGATCAACTCCTTCCACGGGGAGACCAGTGCCGGGGAGACCATTGTCAGGGAGGACGGCAAGGTCACCATCGACAACGAGGAGGCGGTGACGGCGTTGAAGATGGCGGCCGGGTGGATCAACTCCATCTCGCCCCCGGAAGTGCTCGAATATGGCGAGGAGGAATCGCTTGGCCTCTTCCTGTCGGGCAACGCGGTGTTCATGCGCAACTGGCCGGAAGCGTGGGCGAAGGCCAATGCCAAGGGCGGCAAGTTGAAGTGCAAGGCGAAGGGGAAGTGCAAGTGGGTGGTGACGGCGCTGCCCAAGGGCGTCAAGGACGGCAAGGACGGCAGGTCCACCGGCACCCTGGGCGGCTGGCATCTCGCGGTGTCCAGGTACTCCAAGCACCCGGAGATCGCTGCGGACCTGGTGAAGTTCCTGACGAGCCGCACGGAGCAGAGGCGCCGCTACATCGAGGCGGCCCACAGCCCCTCGGTGATGAATCTCTACCAGGAGCGCGATGTACGGAAGGCCAACCCGTTCTACCCGAGCCTGATGAAGATCTTCATGAACCCGGTGGCGCGGCCCTGGCAGGTCACGGGTCACCAGTACAACCGGGTGAGCTCCGAGTTCTACAAAGCCGTGCATGAAGTCCTGTCGGGCTCGGGCAAGCCGGAGGAGAAGCTGAAGGACCTGCAGAAGACGCTCGAGCGCATGAGTAACGAAGGCAAGTGGTGAACAGCCCACGCGGGTCATGCAGGGCCTGAACCCGCCCGTCGCAGACACACCGGCGCTGGCCTGATCGGGACCTCACCGTTGGGGAGTATCTTGTCTTCCCGCACCTGGTCGTTCTGATGGATCTGCTCCAGGAGCTTATCGGCCTCCCGCAGGGCCTGTCTCCGTTCCTCGCCGGAGCCGCCCTTCGCCTCCAATCGGGCGGCCTTGCACCGATAGGCCTGCGCGAGATCCCACCAGAACTCGTCGAAGATCGCGTGCTTGAACTTGTCCCGATCGATCTTTTCGATCTCCCGGATGGCGGCTTGGGGGTCAGCCCGTCCGAGCAAGACCTCCCCCAGCGCGGAGATGGCCATTGCCTCCTTGGTCTCGTCGCTGCTGCTGCTGCTCAATTCGCGCGCCCTGCGGGCGAACCCCTCCGCCAGCTCGCCCTCCTCAGGGCTCGGCCCGAAAGCGGTATTGGGGATGCTCTCATCCCAGAAGCGTAAGCGCCCATCCGAGAAGCGGAAGCTCCACTCCCAGAAATTGTACGCATAGCGGAGCATCGCATCGACGTGGGTCGGATCGAGATTGATCGCCTGCTCGTACTCCATGAGCGCCGCACGATAGGCGCGGGAAATCATCTCGCCACGGTTCTTGTCGTACCAGATATCCTCCAGATCCCAGACGATGTCGCCATACTTGTCCGCCCGGAAGACGTGAGCATTGGCATCCTTGCTCAGGAGCATCATCGGATTCTCGTCATCGAGCTGGTAGGCCATCCTGGCCTCGCCGCACTGGAACGAGACCTTCCGCAAGGGGTCATTGGAGAGCGCCGCGGCGTTCTTGTAGTACTTCGAGGCCGCTCGGAAGTGCAGTCGCCGGGGCCGCTCCGTCCAGGGTGGGGGCGCCCGTGGCTGCGGCTGCTCGCCTTCCGCCAGGGGACACTCCTGGCGCACCCCGTCATTGCCCTCCGTGAATTGGGGCCGCTCGAAGAGCCTCCCGAGCGTGCCCTGCACGTGAGCCTCGCTCTCCCGGATGTCCGAGGCGGTATGCCAGGTGGCGGGCAGCTGCCGGTACACCCGTTCCGCGCGTTTGCAATAGAAATAGGCCCCCAGGCGCTTCTGGGAGGCCAGGTCCGTATGGCTTTCCGCCTCGGCCGCCTCGAACCCCAACAGGCAGAGCCCATAGTAGGCCTGGGTCTTCTCCAGTTGATGGCCCGGGAACTGGATGATCCGTTGCCAGAGGAGGCGTGCCTCGCTCCGCCTCGCATCCGTCCTCCCCGAGATCATCATCGGCTCCGGCGTTGGCTCGGAGGCGACCGTCGTCCGTTGCAGGAAGCCCGTCGGGCCGGAGTGGAAGGACATGGAGGCCAGGGCGACCCGACCGGGGAGGAAGTAGGGGTTGAGCGTGATGCTGGTTCGGAAGGCATTGGTGGCCTGGTTCGTCTGGCCATCCGTCTGCAATGCAATCCCCAGGCTGTAGTACGCCAGGGTGAACCTGGGGTCCGACTTGATTGCCTCACGCAAATGCCCGATGGCCTGGTCCAGGGAGTCGTAATTCGACGTACGCACGAACGACTCCCAGCTTTCCACCCCCTGGTGGAAGAACTCGAAAGCCTCCCGGGAGCGGGTGATGCCGGTATCCTTCAGCCGAGGGTCATCGCGGATGATCTCGAAGGCCAGGTCCTGGGTGAGGCGCGAGACGGCGTCAGCGAGCTTCGGCTCGGCCAATAGCTGCTTATTCTGCTGCGCCTCCTTCTTCAGCTGCTCCTTGTCCAACTCGACCCGCCAGGACTCCCCGTCGCTGTTCCTGGCAAGCAGGATGTAACGGGTCTGCTCTTCATAGAGGGTGCTTCGAATGACGTTCACGCCCAGCAGCGCGCGCACCGGAGCCTGGATGGGCGCGGCCAGCATGCGGAAGGGAACCTTGATGCCTCCACTGATCTCCAGGACCAGGTTCTGGATGGCGGCGGCCGAGGTCCCGGATGCGTCCGACGCATAGCCGAACTGCTTCATCTGATGGGTGTCCCCAGGCTGCTGGAGCATGACCTCCGGCTGGAGCACCCACTTGAGGTCTCCGAGGGCATTCGTGAGGCTCTCGGCGAGGGTCTGGCCAAGCTCCTGCTCCTGCTCCTGCTCCTGGGGCGCGGAGAGTCCCATGACCACGAAGGGCTCGATGACCGTCTTGCCCGCGTTGGGCACCTCGTTGGCGGCGATCAGGAGGACCAGGGTCAGGGGGATCGTCGCCAGCAGGAGCCGGAGGGGCTTGCGAGCACTCAGCCAGTCGTATCCGCGTTTCAGGTGCTTGCCGGCCAGGGAGAGCCACCCGGGCCGGGTCATGCGCTCCTCCAGGCCTGGTTCCGGCGAGCCCTTCGTGGCGGACGAGCGCCAATGGCGGAGGCGCTGGAACAGTGGCCCCTCCAGGAGCGTCTCCGCCAGCACGAAGGCCATGAGGAGCACGCCGGCCAGGAAGAAGTGCATCCCGAACTCCGGGGAGAAGAGCAGGATGGCGACGAGCAACGGCAGGGCGAGCAGCGCGCCCAGGACGATGCGCCGGCACGGCAGCGACAGCCCGGGCAGTTCGACGCCCCTGAGCCGGCGGGTAGTGGCGGCCACCGCGAGGGCCAGCATGCCCGCGAGCGCCGCCCAGCAGGGCCATGGCCGAGCACCATCTCCACGCAGGGAGAGCTCGACGAGCTTCGCTCCGACGAGCGCCACTCCAATGAGCCACGAGATGGCCACCAGCGCCTCTCGGCCTTTCTCGCGGAGCCACGCCCACCGGTGCTGGAACTCCCGCAGGAGAAGGAAGCTCCAGAGGCTCAGGCCGAGGGGAAAGGCCAGCATCAAGCAGATGCGCCAGATCTGATGCCACTGATAGGCGGATGCCGACTCCGTGAACTCCACTCGGCCGATGCTGAGGAGGGCCAGCACGGAGATGAAGGCCGCCGTCAACCCGGCGAGACTCGCGAGGGAGCGCACCCGAAGCAGGTCGAGGAGGCACCCGGCGAGACAGAGGCACAACCAGAGGAGCAGGGGAGGCGACCAGAGGTCATAGGAATAGATGGGTGGCAGCTCCGGCTCGTTGAGGCCGCTGAGCGGTTGGAGTTGCATGGCCGCCAGCACCGCGACGAGCACGCCAAGGCCAGGCCGCCATGCTTGGGACTGGAGCCGACCCCCGCGAGTGCCGCCATGACACGCGTTCCAGGCCAGTCCGGCGCCAATGGCGATTCCCCCGAGGAACAGGTACATCCCGAGCCGGGTGAGTGTCCCGCCCTGCACCAGCATCACACCGAGGCCGGAGCTGACCACCAGCCGCCCCAGGATGAAGAGGCGGGCCCAGAGCAGCACCCACCCCGCGATGACGAGCAGGAGCAGCCCCCAGGCCCGATCATGAGAGCCCCCTCTCGGCCGGCGGAGGAACCAGAGTCCCTCGAATGCCAGCAGAGCCGCGGTCAGTGCGACGGCGATGGCGCTCTGTCCCATGAGGGACCCCCTCCCAGGCAATACATGCGGCATGCCTGGACGCATTCCGCCCGTGGCCCCACCCAGGACCCGCGGCCCTTCATTCCTCCGGCGGGGCGCCGGGTGGGGGCCTTCCAGGAGGGGACTCCACGTCCCGCAAGGGCACCAGCCGCGAGAGCAGGGGCCCGCCGTGCTTGAGGCGGGCAATCCGCTGCGACGGGTAGATGCTCCGCTGTCCCGTGAGGAGGTAGGCGGTGACGGTGACGATGACGACGTGGGGCAGCACGCCCGCGCCGAGCAGCTCCACGGCCATGAGGGACAGGGCCAGCGGCGTGTTGGCGGCGGCCCCGAAGAGCGCGGCGAGCCCCACGCCCGCGGCCAGGTCCAACGGCAGGCCGAGCAGCCGCGCCAGCACGTTGCCGAGCGCCGCGCCCACGAAGAAGAGCGGGGTGACCTCGCCACCGAGGAAACCCGCGCCCAGCGTGACGGCGGTGAAGAGCAGCTTGAGGGCGAAAGCGCTGGAGGGCAGGGTGGGGTCCACGAAGGCCCGCTCGATGGTGGGCACGCCCAGGCCCAGGTACGCGCTCGTCCCCACCAGCTTCCACAGCGCCACCACCGCCGCGCCTCCGAGCGCCATGCGCAGCGGCAGCGACGGCACGGCCTTCTCCAGCCGCTTCTTGAGGAGGTGCACGCCCTCCACGAACACCACGGCCACCAGCGCCACCACGGCGCCGAAGACGAGCCACTTGCCGAGCACCAGGGGCGACAGCGGCAACGCCGCCGGGATGGGGTAGGGCGTGTGGTGGATGCCGAGCGAGCGGGTGACGAGATCTCCCACCACCGAGGCCACCAGCGCGGGCACGAGGGCCTCGTAGCTCATGCGCCCCACGCAGACGACCTCGAGCCCGAAGACGGCGCCCGCGATGGGCGTGCCGAAGACGGAGCCGAAACCCCCGGCGATGCCGGCGGCGAGCAACTCACGGCGCGTGGCGGGTGACACGCGGAAACGGTGGGCCACGGCGTCGGCCAGGCTCGCCCCCATCTGCACGGCGGTGCCCTCGCGCCCCGCGCTGCCTCCGAAGAGGTGGGTGAGCACCGTGCCCACCAGCACCATGGGCGCCATGCGCAGGGGAATCTGCTTGTCACCCTCGTGCACCGTGTCGAGGACGAGGTTGTTGCCACCCCGGATGGGGGTGCCCCACCGGCCGTAGAGGGCTCCGATGGCCAGGCCCGCCAGGGGCAGCGTGTAGACGAGCACCTCGTGCCGGGTGCGGATGTCCGTGGCCACGTCCAGCAGGTAGAGGAACACCGCCGACGCCACGCCGCATACCGCTCCCACCACGGAGCCAAGCACGAGCCACTGGCCGAAGGAACGTGCGTGCTTGTCCAGACTCACCACTCGTCTCCCGGGGATGGCCCTCGCGGACTGCGCTCGGGGGCAGCCCTTGTAACCGACTTCGCTCGTCCCCGATGGCACATCGCCCGCACTCGTTGACGTCAATGAGTGATGTGCGTCTAGGTGTGTAAAAGTGCGACTCCGCTCGTTGACGTCAACGAGTGATTCGTCCCGAGACCCCCATCGCGCGGGGCTGGCCTGGCGGGACGGACGGCTCGTTCCCCCCCCTCGCCGGTGGGAGTGCCGCGATGACCTGATGGGTTGAGCGCCGGGTCCGTCCCGCTCACACGAGCGCCGCGGACTCGCGGAGGAGTCGTCATGGAGGAGCGGAGGATGCCCGAGCTGCCGCCGCGCGCGGAGGTGGGCGGGCTGGTGGTGGAGGAGCTCATGGGCGCGGGGGGCTACGGCGTGGTGTATCGGGCGCGTGATGCGCGGAGCGGTTGCTGCTTCGCCCTCGAGTTCATCCCGCTGGAGCCCACCGCGGAGTGGGGCTGGCGTGAGCTCGGGGTACTGGCTCGCATAGGGCCGCATCACCCCAACGTGGTGGAGCTGTGGGGCTCGGGCCACTGGCGGGAGGACGGACACGAGTGGTTGTGGCTGAAGCTGTCCTTCATCCGGGGCGAGCCGCTGGACATGTGGGGCCGGCGCGGCGACGTGGACGCTCTGGGCCTCGGGGACAAGCTGCTGAGCGTGGGGCGTGCGCTGGCGGTGAGAGTGGAAGCCGCCGTATCTCCCTGGGCAGCGTGACGTTCCCGTGGGATTCGCCGCGCTTGTTGGTCCGGTGGCCGGTGGTAGTCCCGTCGTGTCCGGGAGGGAAGTGACTGATGCCGGGACGGTTGCTGGTGCTGGTGCTGGTGCTCGCAGTGGAGACGGGATGTCCGCACACCTGGAGGAAGGGAGGCGCCGTGGACATGATGGTTGAGAAGAATATATGGAGCAACTCGAGACAACTGAGGCGGTCTTGTCTGATGAGCCCTCATGAATGGGTGGAAAAATGCGAGGACCTCGGGAACAGGCCTCTCGGGGAACGATTGCAGTGCCCAAAGGAATGCTACCCGCTTGGTTATAATGATGATTGACGGTGAGGACTCGTGTTGAGCTTCCATGGATGGCGCAGGGTCTTGGGCGCCGTGCTGGGGTTTCTCCTGGCAATGCCCCTCTCGTGGCTGCTCGCGATTTCAATCAGGGGACCCATGGCCGGCTCCGCGGGGTTCGGGGAGCCAGCCTTCGTATCCATGCTGACATTCGAGGAGCGCCGTCAGCTACCGACCTACGAGCACGATTGTGAAACGGATTCGGATTGTGACCCGGCTCTTCGCTGCTTCTACAACGAGCGTATCGGGCGGCGCTTTTGCACCGACAGCAGATGCATGACAGATCTTCAATGCGCGGAAGATTTCGCCTGCCGCGCCTTTGTTACCGAAAACGGAAGGGACCGGATTCGCGGCTGCTCGCTGGTGGGAGTGCGAAAAGAGGGTGAGTCATGCAAGCGCCTGCCCGAGACGCGAGAGCAGGGGTGCGCGCGCGGCTTGTTATGTCAGACCCGGTGTGGTCGACCGTGCCGGTTGGAGGAGCCCTCCAGTTGCCCCGCGGGTTACTTCTGTGATGACGGACCGGATGGCCCCTCTTGCCTGCCGACGTGTGAGGGGCGTGCCTGTCCCGACGGTCAGCGGTGTGTCGCTCTGGGGAGGCAGATCTCGATTTGTGCTACGATTCACGGTCAGGACTGCCAACTCAACCCGTGTCCCGCAGGTGAAGGTTGTCAGGTTTATGGTCATCTCGCCCCCGCGAATGCGGTCTGGATGGAATGTCTGCGCACGTGTGTTCCGCCCTGTTCGCAGGGCACGGTCTGTTCCTTCTATCACTGCCGTAAGGCCTGCGATCCCCAAGGGCCGCCGGTTTGTGGGCCGGACTTCTCGTGTGGGCAGTATGAGGCCGGTCAGCCCTGGGCGTGCATGCCAGGGGCCTGGCGCAGGTGATGGTTTCCCCGCTCCTCCGGGAGCGAGCGCCTGGCCGATTCAAGGAAAGCTCACGCCGTCGAAGAACTGGCCTCCACCGCTCGCCTCCTGGCCCCACGGCTTCAGGGTGAAGGTGCCGCGCGCCGCCGCCGCCTCCATCTCCAGTTCCACCCAGATGAAGCGTTTTTCTCCCGGGGCAATGGGCTCCCGCTGCCACACGCCAAGCACCTTCCACTCCACGCCCTGGGGCCCCACCAGCACCGCCCCCGCCAGCCTCCAGGGCGTGCTCCCGGTGTTCCGCAGTTCCTGCTCCACCGCCAGTGGATGCACACCGCGAGCGCCTCGCGAGGCGAGTCCTCCGTCAGCTCCAGGTGGCGCGTGCCCGTCTCACAGCCCGGCGGCGTGGACGGCACGGAGGTCTCCAGGGGAGAAGCGAGCAATACGAGTCGCAACAGGGCGGCGGCGGGCAGCAGGTGCATGGGCAGGAGTCTCCCGGCAATGTGGAAGGGACCGGAGAAGTGGGGCTCTACCACAGCTCCTGCCCGGTCGTGTCCGGCCCGCCACCGTCCCGCCTCCGGGACGTGCCTACCGGAAGTGGTCCACCACCCGCACCCCCGCGACGGGAGGGACGAGCAGCTTCCCCGGTGCGCTGCCGGGCTTCAGGGGAAGCCCGACGCTTCTTCTGTGACCCACATCAAACAACTCCAGGCACACCGGGTACACCACGCCCTCGGGCGTGCGCGCCTCGGTGAAGCGCCCATACACCCGCCCCTCGTGCACGTACAGCCGCCCGGAGAGCCGGGTGTCACCCGGCAGCGCGAAGCGGCCTCCCCCGCCGAAGCGGTCCGCTCCCGCGTTCCAGTGGCCAAACACGTACACGGGAGTGTCCTCCTGCACGTGCACGGGCCTGCCGCGCACGTTGGACCACTCCACGCTCGTCGTTTCCCCCAGGCGGAAGCCCAGCGTGCGCGTCATGGTCTCCACGGCCCCGGCGGGGCAGGCCTGGGGCGACGGGGCGGGGCGCTCGGGCGGCACCTGCCGCGGGGCGCCCAGGCAGGCCTGGAGGGCGGCACCGGTGAGTCCAAGACACGCATTGCGCACGGCGGACCGGCGCTTGGAGGCGGTTTCGGGCTGGGAGCCAGACGTCTGCGGCTGCTTCATGGGGGCACTGTCCTTTCGGGACGCCGCGGACGGGGGAGGAGGCGCCCCGGAAGGAGGCGCGGCCACGGCTCGGACAGGTTCCGGCGCACGCCCGCCCGGCGCCATTTCCTGGCCAGGAGTGAGCCACCAGGCTCCCAGGGCCGCGGCCAACCCCACCGCCAGCACCCCGGCCCTGCCTGGCCACGACCTCACGGCGGGCCGCCGCCGCGGGCGCGGCACCTGCGTCCAGTCCACGTCTGTCCGGGCCCGCAGCTCCTCCAGCACCCGGCACAACACCACGGCGCCCGGGTAGCGCGCTTCGGGCGTCTTGGCCAGCAGCCGCAGGCACACCGCCTCCACCGCCAGCGGTACCCGCGGGTTGACGAGGTGGGGCGGCAGCGGCTCGCGGTGCAGCACCGCCTCCACGTCCTCGCCCCCGTGCTCGGCCGGCAAGAAGGGGAAGCGACCCGTCAGCGAGCGATAGAGCACCACCCCCAGTGCGTACAGGTCATCTCCCGGCCCGGCCCGGTAGTGGGCGCCCGGCTCGCCCGCGTGCGCGCGGCCATAGGCCCACGCCTCCGGCGCCCGGTAGGGCAGCGTGCCCGGGGGAAACAGGCCCTTCGTCAGCGTGGGGCAGGCCGGGTGCCAGGCCACTCCGAAGTCCACCAGCACCGCTTCACCCGTCTCCTGGCGCACCAGGATGTTGGCTTCCTTCACGTCCCGAC
>NZ_JPMI01000404.1 GCF_000733295.1 Archangium violaceum Cb vi76
GGATCTTCTGTAGCTGAGGTGGGCGCGCCTCGGTGGACGGAGGGTCTCCGGTGAGAGACGGAAGAAGGGCAGTCGGAAGAGGCGGCTGTCACTCTGGCAAGAGCCCTGGTCGCGGAGTTGCAGTGCGTGCCGCCCCTGCGAGTGCTGGCGGGGAGGCGGGCAGTGGCGGGGCCGAGCGTGGGGGAGGTGATAGGGCGCGTGCTGCGCATCCAGGGGATGAGCGTGCGCGGGGTGCAGCTGGGGCCCGAGGGAGTGGTGGTGCAGGTGCGCCCGCGCCAGCGCAAGGC
>NZ_JPMI01000405.1 GCF_000733295.1 Archangium violaceum Cb vi76
ATCATCTGAGAGGCATACCGCATGGAAGATGACCTTCTACAAAAGAGACTCGGCGAGGCAGCCCGAACCGCACGCGAGGCGCTCGGGCTCACTCAGGCACAAGTAGCCGATGCGGCAAGGATGAGCCCGGCCGTGTATGGGCGCATCGAGCGCGGCGGGATGATGCCGAGCGTTCCGGCGCTGCGAAGGCTCGCGGTCGCCTTGGGTGTTTCCCCGGCTGTGCTCCTGGATATGAGCGCGCGAGAGATGCCTACCACAGACAAGGATCTGTCACCCGAGATCCGAAAAGCTGTCGGGATCCTGCGGACGTGGTCGGAGTCCAAGGTCGCGGTCGGGTGTGCACTGCTGCGCGTGCTCGACGCTGCGCCGATACGCGAGGAATAGGCCCGTCTCGAAAAAGGGACGGGGGCGGTGGGTTGGGGCGGCCGACTTGGAGCGGTC
>NZ_JPMI01000406.1 GCF_000733295.1 Archangium violaceum Cb vi76
GCCAGCCTTGGAGGGGTCCACCTGCCGCCCCGGTCCCGCTGTCTGAGCCGTATTCCTGCGGTTATGCTACGCTCCCCCATCCAGGAGGTGAGGTAGAGCGTGGGACTGGTACTCAGACACCCGGAAATCGACGAGATGATCGGGGACTACAAGGTCGTGGGGCTTTTGGGCGCGGGGGGCCTTGGGATCGTCTACAAGGTCGAGCGCGGGGGCCGCTTCTTCGCGTTGAAGCTCCTCCTGGTCTCCACGCTGGACGGCAGGGGCAAGCGGGAGATCGGCATTCTCATTCACCTGGAGAATCCCGGTGTCGTCCGTTACGTGGGGTCGGACTTCTGGCCCGACCCGGCTATCGGCCATCCCTATATCGTGATGGAATTCGTTCCGGGCGACACGCTCTTTGCGTTTGCCTACAGCCAGAATCCATCGGCGCGCAAGGCGACGCGCATCGTTCTGGAAGTGGCGGTGACGCTCGGGGAGGTACACGCGGCGGGCGTGTTTCACCGTGACGTGAAGCCGGAGAACATCCTCATTCGGGAAGGGAGCGAGAAGCCGATCTTGATTGATTTCGGAATTGGTTCTCTTGCCGGAGCCCCGACTGTCACCGGCTCGCAGCTCCCGCCCGGGACAGAGGAATTCCGCTCCCCTGAGCAGATCCGGTTCCATCGCGCCAATCCAGACGGCACGGATCAATACGAGTACGGGCCCGCCGACGAGATGTGGGCGTTGGGCGTGGCCTATTACTGGCTGCTGACGGATGAGCTGCCCTTTGGCGAGCGCACGGATGAAGGTGGGCTGGATGGACTGCGCGAGCGCATCTTGACGCACAGGCCGGATGCGCCTCACGTCGTCAATCCGCACGTGCCGCTGGCAGCCTCGCTGCTGTGCATGAGGATGCTTGCTGAGCGACCGGAGGCGCGTTTCCCGGTGGTTGCGACGCTGTGCGCGGCTTTGAATGAGTCCCAATCCACCGCTGAGAGCGACGCCACCTGGGATGTGCCGCTCGGGGACCCGGACGATCCGCATCTCACAACCACGGTGGGGGACCCGGAACGGCAAGAGGCGAGCGAGCAGCGGCGTGCGTTTCTAAGGCTGAGGAAGCAACGCCCCCGGCGCGGGCGTCCCCTGCCGAAAAGGGACCGGGTGTTCTTCCTGCCCGAGGAGATGGCAGCCCCACGGGTCCCGCCAGCAGCAGCAGACCCGGACGAGTTCCCCACGGTGGACGCTCCGGGCGTGGCCGCGCCCGCTGGGGGGCACGAGCCGCCCGTTCCGAGCGCCCTGGTGCCGCCAGCTCGCGAACTCGAGCCCGCCGCCGCCGCTCACCAACCCCGTCGCGCCGCGTGGCGCCTGGGGCTCGCTGGGGCCGTGCTGCTGGTGGCCGTCGTTGCCCTGTCCGTGGGCGCGAACCTGGGGGGGCCTGGCTCTACGGGGCGCACCAGCGAGGCAGGGCTGGAGGTGCCGCTACCGTCCACGTCCCCGAGCCCTCCAGCAACCGATGCAGGCGTGCGCGGTCGTGAAGTGGCGCTTGCGGCAAAGCCGCTGGAATCTCTCCCCGGAGGAGACGCGACACCCATTGGGGCTCAACTTCCCGCGTCTACCGCTAACGCCATGCTTCGCACGTCCGCTCAGACGCCCAAGAACGAAACGCCGAAACCGCAGACGCAAGGTGCAGGGGTCCGCTTGCTGGTGAAGCCCGCAGCCGTCGCGGTCTGTGCGCTGCTCGATGGGGGATGCAGCGCGCCCGCTTCCCAGGTGCGCACCGAGCCCCCCTCGATAACGTGTCCCCAGGGATGGCAGCAGACCCACGAGCGATATGGCGTTCGCTGGGACGGCATGGCCACAGTGAAAGGGTACACGGGGGAGCCTGGAGAGGCGGCCAGGGTGAAGGATGGTCCCGCGACGCTCCAAGTCGGTTTCGTCGGGAGCGTTGGGAGTTTGCCTGACGGCACCTTGCTTGTGGGAACATGGCAGATTGGGAACGACCGCCTTTTCGGCACCTTCACCGAGGCGAAGATTCCAGGCGCGGGGACTCTCCCCGTGTGTTTGGTTGCTGGCCTTGACGAAAAAACGCCCTACATGGACGAGCACGGCAAACAGGTCTTTTGCCCCCCTGGCTTGGGCACCTGCCTTACTCCTGGAAGCAAGCCCGGCACTGCCAAGACACCCTCGCGCATTCCTCTCGCTCGGCCCACCGGGCAGCCCTGATTATTGTCGTGCCCTTTGGAGGTTGAGTTTCCGTGCTGCCTTCGTCTCCTGGTGCCCTCCTGGTGATTGCCCTCCTCTCTGGTGCCGCGCAAGCCGCAGAACCGCCACCCGTGCCCCGCTGCGCCGCGACAGCTCGCTTTGACTTGGCCACAGGCGCCCTGGAAGGAGCGCCGGACGTGTGCGCGAGCGCGGACGAGACGACGACGTTCGTCTTTGACTCCCGCGTCGCTGTGGGGGCGGTGGAGTTTCAGCGAGGGGAACGCCTCGCGCATTGGGCACCCGGGCAAGACGGGCTGAGTCTCTACGCCACTCCCAGGGCGGACTATCTGCCAGGGGAGCGGGTAAAGGTGACGGTGCGCTTCGCGGATGGCGCGGCACCGGCGAGTGCGAGCTTTTGGCTCGTGGGTCATGCGGCGAGGGGGACGCGCCGGGTGGAGGTATTCCGGCAGCCGCGCCCGCCCGACGTGCTCAAGAAAGAGCGTGACGAAGCACAGGCCGAAGCGCGCCAGTGCCAGGAGGACAAGGCGCGGCTGCTGGCCGAGCGAGAGGGGCCGGGTGGGCTCATGGGGACCGCGTGGATGGAGCGGGCTGGGAGCCTCGCGTCTCTGCCCCTTCGCTTGCAGTTGAAGCAACATCCGGCCAACGCGCTCGGGTGGGATAAAGCCTGGAGCTACAGCTACACCCGCACGGGTGAGGCCCAACCGGCAAGCGTGGCAGTGCGGCTGAGCCTGTCCAACCCCGGCGTTGAACCCTGGACGCTGGCGGGGGCGGCGCTGGTGGACTCGGCGGGGGAAGAGGTGGAACTTGCCCGGTGGCAAGAGGCACCCATTCCCGCGAAGGGAGCCGGTGCCGTCGTGGTGGGCATTGAGGGGGAGCGCGCGAAGCTCGGCTGCCCCTGCACCCTCAAGCTGTGGGAGGCAACCGGGCCGCGCACCGTCACCCTCGGGAACGTCACCTTCCCGGTGAGCCAGCAGGCGGGCCCCTGAGCACCGCCACCGCCAGCCGTGCCGAACCTCAAGGGCTGCGCGCCCGCCGATCTCCGGGAAACGCTCGTAAGCCCGTTTGAGCGCGTCCAGGTGCGCGGGGTTGTCCAGGTCGAGCGGCGCGTCCGTGAGCCCGAGGCGGGCGACCTCCGTTCTACAACGGCATGCGGTCCTTCGCTCCTCCGAGCAACTCGAACGCGGCGTCCCATTTCTGAGGGTCGGAGTCATCGCGTGGCGGCAGGCGGTCACGAGTAGGCTGTCGGTTATCGTCTGGGGCCTCTGGGTCCGCGCCCGCGTCGAGAAGTAGTCTCATCATCGGAATGTCCAGCCGCGATATCGCAATCCCGAGTGCGGTGCATCCAGTCAATCCGCCCCAGTCATTGATAGTCTGTGTGGCACCCGCGCCCAGCAGGAGAGAAGCCATTTCCACATTGCCCAGCTCCGCGCACGCCCGCAGCGGCGTATCTCCTTCACTGCTGCGCACATTGGGTTCGGCCCCCGCTTTCACGAGCACGTCGACCGCCGCTAGCTGGTTTTCGCAGACCGCCTCCAACAAAGGGGTCCTGTCCCGCTCGGCATCCCATGCGTTGACATCCGCGCCGTGCTCAAGAAGCGCCAGGAGCACATTGAGTTCGCCTCCATCGGCGAGTGCGTGGATGGCCACTTGCAACGGAAGCAGTCCCGGCCACTCCTGCTGTGGCTCGTTTGGATCGGCCCCTCCCGCCAGCAGCGCCTTGACCCGGGCCGTATCGTGCTGCTCGATCGCTGCGAGGAGTTCTTTCGACATGATTCACTTCTCCGCCATCGGATGACCAGGGGCACAATTCTTTGCTTCGAGTTTCTTGATATTCGCAATGCCCTGTTCGAGTTCGGTCATTGTTGTATCGTGGCCCGGGTCGGGCTTGCCTCCAAAGCATTCTTTCTCAATCTCCCACCGTTTCTCCAGAACTCTTTTCATCGATTCAAGACGGAGCCGGATCCTGGAACACGGCACCTTGTCCAGCTTCTCTACGTTCTTCGATCTAGGCGCCTTCGGATCGTAGGGAGGAACTAACTTCATAAGCAGCTTTTTTTCCGCCTCAAGCTCGTCGAGCCGGCTGTTCTTGCAGGTCTGATCCGGGTGGCGGGGAACCCGGTCGTACTCCTCCAAGCTGGTGTAGTTCCTACCCGTCGCCGGATTGGTCTTTTTCCACCAAGGGGTGGGAGCTGTGACCGCCGCAACCGGGTCCGAATCTACGTCCGGCACGACATCCTCTGCTTCCTGACGCTCAAATTCCTCCATGAGCCGCCGCGACTCCTCCGCCACCTCCCGCAGACGGGCCTCATACTCCCCTTGAGCGTCGACCCACTCCGGGCGACGGTCGATGTCCGGCCCGGCGGTGCTGGAGGGGTAGAGCAGAACGAGGCCCGCGAGCAACGGGCCCACGCGGGGGAGGAATTCAGCCAGCGTCCTGGCGCGTCCCGCCTGCGCGACGCCCTCCGCCCCCCTCACCACCTCGGCGGCCTGCCCGCTCGCTTTCGCGGCGCGCGAGAAGCGTTCGAAGGCCCGTTCCGCCGCGGTGAGCTTGCGGTTCAACTGTTCCCACTGACGCGGCTCGATGTCTTGGCGTGCCCGAGATAGCAGTTCTCTGGCCTTGTTCAGGTCCGCCCTTCCAATCCACGACCGTTCCGGTGTCGGCTCCATCGGCGAGGAAACGAGCCGGATGCGCGGGCCCGGGGTGGGAGTCGACGCGAAGGCATGGGGCCGTGGCATCGACTGCGGGGCGGGCGCGCTCGCGCAGGCTGAAGCCAAGAGCAGAAGTACAAGGCAGGCTCGGAAACGCATGGGAGGGTCCTCCATTCGGGCTAGGACCTAGCGGGTCCTGGCGGGGCCGAGCGGAGTATGACAGGGCGCCCCGACACTACGGACGAGCGCGCCGGGGGCACGAAAGGGGCCAGGGTGCCGCAGCCGCAACTCGGACCAGGGCGAGCGCGAACACAGCAGGCAGCCCATGCTCGGGGGCGATGCAGGCTCTAGGGCGCCAGGTTGCACGCCCCGTGTCCCGGGCCGGTGACACGGAGAGGTGCGTACCTGGAGCGCGCTAGGAGGCTCCAGCCGCGCGGCTGCTGGGGCTCGGGGCTGGTGGAGGGAACGGCACACGTCCGCCGCATTCGGGGTTGTGGAGTAGGGCGGTGACGGTGCCAGCCGGGCGCGCTCTCACGGTTAGAGTGCCGGGACAGGCGACCGCTTGCCCATAGCTGGGGGATACCGGGCATCCAGGCCGCTCGCGCCGCAACTGGCGTCCCTCGGATCTGGGGTCGGGGCAATTGGACACGAGGGCATGGGTGAGGCTTTACCGCGCACAATTCCGGAATCGGCTCGTACTAATCACTCAGCTTGTTCGAGGCTGATGGGAAGAGGCTTTTGATCTCCTGGTGAAATTCATGATAACGAGCCCATGAATTTTTTCGCAAAGTCTCCAAATCAAGCTCGATGTAATTGGAGCGCAAATGAGCCATGAGCGCAGAATACACTTTCTTGAGTGACCGCATTTCTTCTATCGTTTTCTTGTAGTCCTCTTCAGAGGTTGAGGACGGAAACATGTCTCCAGGTGCGTGCCAAATGTAAAAATCTCCAAGTCCACGTTGGTAGTGAGTCCCGTGAGACAGGACATCGCCCCAGTATTGGTGCACCTGTATCATCCAGTTTCTGGCCGTTTCGTCGTACAGATAAGTCGATGATGCCTCCCAGAGGGCACTAAAGCCTTCCCAGAAATGGAATACAGTGAAATTAATTCGATGGGGTGCGTCCTCCCAGAGACTGTCGAAGACGTCCGGATTCAGGTGTAGAAGTAGATCATTTAGAGTTCGAATGTCGCGCTGTCTCTTGAGTGAGACTGCGTCAGTCGCAACGGCGACCGGGCGATTTGGAGAGGTTTTTACAATCTCTTCAATGGCGAGAGTTAGGTCTCTGGTTAGTGCACCCAGGGCATTTGATGCGGAGTCTTTATCCTTCTTCGCGTCTCCGGTCGGGAGTGGGCATTTGAATTGGGTGATTCTTTTTTGCCTGATGTCGAAAGGAAGGCTATCTATGTCTCCAAATTCCTTATTGGAAACCATAATAATTCGCGCCCATCCGTGAAGAGCTGCTGCATAACCGAGTTCGACTAGCACGTTCGGGTTCGGCGTCTTGCGACCGGTTGTCGTGCTGCTGTTTATGATGGAGATGTCGGAAATAATGACATCTGCGGATTCTATCTTACGAAATATAGTGCTCGGTATATCGGGACTTCCAGTTTCGCCACGTGTTGCTTCGTCGAGAGTTATCTGCACGCCCGGGAGCTTCGCTTCAATAGCGCTTGCCGCATCACGTAGGGCGCTCCTGATTAAGTTTCTGCCTTGATTGTCGGGCATGTCTGACTGCCAAGAATAGAAAAGAGTGTAGGTCTTGGAGGTGTCAGCAACTGTCGTCATTGTCTCGTTTCCCCGTGTCAAATGGGTTGCCGCAAAATCTAAGCATAGCTCCTGTGCTTATCTAAATGGCACAGAATGAAATTGCGGAGCACTGAGGAGCGCCCTGCCTTCTGTGGTCAAGGAAATCACACCGCTCTCGCCTTCCATCAAAATAAACCCCTCCTCGCGTAGGCTCTCAAGCAGACGCAAGACGTACTTCCTCTCCATTCGATGCCGGTCTGTCAGATCAAATGCATTGATCTGAACCTGATCTTCCGACTCTCGGATGAATAGTGTCTGAAGAAGGACCAGATCGGCCCGGGAGTAAAGGACTGGATCCGTACTCGTATTTGTAAGCGTTCGGACGATGCGGGAAAGCGCGGTTATGAATAGCCACAAGGCCCAGGGTCCCTGCGCCTCTTCAATCAGAACGAGAGATTGCGTTATGCGACTATCCCAAACGAATATTCCATTCTCGATGATTAGAATCCCATCCACAACCTTTTGAGCAAGGTATTCACGAGCCGTTTCGATGCTGCTCCAGCCCTTATAGCCGACCGCAAAAATTGGTACGCGCCACGGAGCTGAGCCAGTAGTGTCGCCGAACAATCGGTTCAACTGGGCAAGCTTTTCTGAAGTTTTCTCAACCTGCGTCCATTGGTCGGCAAGATTTGACTTGACCTCGATGACGGCAGCCACCCCTTCAGCCAAATACAGCCGCGACTCGCCACCAGGAATTTGCAGACTGGGATAAATGGGAAATTCAACAACCAAGTCGAGCTGCCCGCTTATTTTACCAGCCAAGTCCGTGATGTCCCCAGACCCAAATCGGAACTGGGGAGGCAGCACGTTTTTTAGAAAAATATTGACAAACAACTCCCTGTCAGCACCTTTGCTGGACGAGCTTCCTTGCTCACCGGCTGCATGAGCTGCCAAGAGGAGCTGTTGAATTCCCTTAAGTCTTGCATGCAGGTAAGGATTCCCGCCTTTGGGCTCCATTTGTCCTCCAAGTTGTCGACTCGTCATGGCATGCAACGGAAGATACGGCTCACGAGTGCCGAGTGGACGCGCTTTTGGGGAGCGGTGTAGCGGTTGTGGCTGCGTCTAGCAACTCTCAGAGGATTGGTCGTGGAGTGCACGGCGGAAATGGCAGCTAGCACCAGTTCGCTCTTACGGACAGTGCCGGGTCAGGCACCGCTTGCCCACAACTGGAGAGAGGCCGGGTATCCAGGCGGCTGACGCCTCGAATGGCGTCCCGGCATCGACCCGGTTGAGTCCCTGTGGCCTTAGCCCCGCAACAGTCCTGGCACGAGAACCCAGCAAGCGAGGGGCAAGCTACACGTTCAGGACGGTCATGGGAGCGGCGAGCCACACGGCACGGGATAACCCTCCGGCGGGAGGTGGACAGCCCCCGCCGTGTTGCACGTATGTCGCAGGAGCGTGCGGAATGGGCCGGAACGGGGCGGGACAGGAGGGGACGCGGCGGGATATCGACTCCGAATCATTCCGGGCGGTTACGAGGTAAGGGCGCGATTCTGCTGAAGGTTTCGCACCACCCGGCGCGGGTTCGATTCCCGCCGCTTCCAGCCGAACCCACTCCCAACCACCCTCACCGCTGTCTGCGCTGGCCTGCTCGCCTCTTCCGGCTTCGGCGTGAAGGTATCAGGGACGCCACGCGACGCAGCAACTCCAGCCCGGTGAAGAAGACGCGGCTCCACACCAGCCAGGTATGGGTATGGGTGACGGTCGGCCAGGACCATGCCCCATCCCGCTGGTGGACGCGCGGCTGTCAGCGAAGTCCCCGCCGCTCTTGCGCGAGCGCCGACTGTATCAGGCGGACTGGCTCTTGCGCTTCCATGGCTTTCGCGTGGGTGAGCCCGCACCGCCTGGGTATCCGGACCTGTTCCTGGAGATGGCTCCCAAGCCTCGACCGGGTGCTGTGGCGGCCCACCCATGCCTCATGGGAACTCGTCGCATTCTCCGGGACGGGGGGGCACGAGGGGGAAGGCGTTCTTCTGAGAGTCGTGCACGAAGAGGCCGTCCGCCCTCACATTCCCCGACCCGGTCAAGCGTGACGCGCGCTTGTCGTCGCGCGAGAGCGCATGTTTGAGCGTCGCCCCATCCAACATCCGCAACGTGATCGAGCCATCCTTGGCGAGTTGGACGCCCCCTACGTCGAATTCAAGGGCTTCCTGGGTATCGACGATGACGCTCACCCGGTTCTCACGTACCACGATATAGACCCGCGTCCCTTCGTTCCCCAGGCAGTCGCGCCAGAGTGCCAGCCCCTGCGGTTGGCGAGCCAGTCCCCGCCAGCGCCCCGCCAGCCGCTGGACCGTTCCCAGCTCCTCCGGTGAGAGTACCGCATCAACCTTCGACAGCGGCCTGTACTCCGGGTGGGTTGCCGCAAGCTTCTCCAGCGCGGTTTTCAAGGGGCCGGGAGGGACATAACGGCTCTCCGCGAAGACCTGGATGTCGAGCTCCTTCGAATCCCCCGCGAACGTTCCCGTACGGACCCAGAGCTGATTGCTTATGTCGAGCACCACGCTCACGAACAAGCCCCTCCCCAACCCCTCGCCGGGGTGGTGCTCGACATGATGCGCGGAGCCGGACGAGGGGCCGGAGACAGGCGGTCTG
>NZ_JPMI01000407.1 GCF_000733295.1 Archangium violaceum Cb vi76
GAGCGCGCTCTCGAGGCAGGTCCTCGTCTCGCCTTCTCCTTTGCAAGCCACGGAGACGTGGAGCAGCGGGGGACGGCGGGTCTCTTCCGTGAGGAGGCGCTCGAGCTGGACCCGCTCCTGCTCCAGGAACAGACTCCAGAGCAGGAGCCTGGCATCGGCGTGCCCGGGCTCGAGGGCCGAGGCTCGCAGCGCCGCGTCGAAGCGAGCCTTCAGGGGCTGCTTCGAGTCCCCGGCCAGAGCCAGGAAGGGCTCGAGCGTGGGCCGCTCGGCCGAAAGCAGCTCGGCCTTCGCCCAGCCCTGGCTGTCACCGCAGCCGAGGCGCCACCAGCCGGAGCCGGCTTTCTCCTCGATGACGCACGCTGTCCCGATGGGTACCTGCTTGACCACCGTGGCTTTCGGGGAAGCCGTCTCACGCAGGTTGACCATCGACCCGGAGATGAACACCCGCTCGCGGGACATGGCGTCGGCGCGGGGCACTGGCTGACTGACGGAAGTGGCACCCGGTGTCTGCTCTGGCGACGCTCTCGACGCTCCTCCGATGAGAGCGGAGACTGCCGCGCATACCGCCAGGATTCTGTTGGAACTCATCTCGGTCCGAACCCCGCTTCGGAATCACCGTGCGCTGCTCTTGGGGGACCGGAAGGCGTGCATATGCGCCACCTCGTCGGTCATGGAGGACTCGATCATCGCCGTGCGCAGGGAGGGCAGGGGCCAGTGGTGAGGCACCGCGCTCTGCCAGGCCGCGTAGCTGGCCCGTGAGTCGGTGAGCCGCTCCGTGGCCTGCCGCAGGCGCTCCTCGTCCCCCAGCTCCGTGGCGGCCTTCTTCATGAGGTTGAGCCCCACGAGCCGCTCGACGATGGAGGACTCCTCGGCGAGTCGCGAGCCGATGCGCCACAGTGCCTCGCCCAGGTGCTGGCGCTCGATGGGCGTGAGCGTGTCTCGCGAGGCCTCGGTGCGCTTCTGGAGCAGCCAGGGCACGGGGCTGACCAGCGCCATCACGGCGACCGTGTACGCATGGTTCTCCGGGCGGGAAATCCCCGTGGCCTCGAAGTGGCGCAGCGCGTACCCGTTGAGCGAGATGAAATCGTTCTGGCGCCAGTCGCTCAGCTTGGACAGCGCCTCGAGCTCCTGAAGCTCCCGAGCCGTGAAGGGGGCCTTGTCGCTCGTTCCTTCCAGCAGGAGCAGGGCGCGAAGCTGCATGGACTCCGGGTAGTCGGCGGAGAGCGCGGCGAGGCGGGCGCGCAGGGAGGCTCGGAGCTGGGCGCGCACCGGGGCGGGCAGCTTGTCGCGCTCGATGTACTCGGCGATGGGGACGAGCAGCTCGGGGGGCATGACCACGGGCAGGTGTTGGATGAGCGCGCGGGCTCGCTCGGCATCCAGGGGCATCGAGAGCGCGACCACGAAGCGCTGCTCGGCCGAGAGCTCCTGTTTCCAGACGTCCTCGGGGCCGGGGCCCGTGGCGAGCGGCTCCTCCTCCTCCGGCAGCCAGGGCGACTCCCTGAAGTCGGGCCGGCCGATGCTGTTCCAGGCCTGGATGAAGGCGTCATGCCAGCCCAGCGAAGGCCGGGTGCGCCTGAGCGCGAGGAGTGATTCCAGCAGGCGTGGCTCGGGGCGCTCGGGAAGGGTCTGGCGCAGCGTGAGGATGTGGCTCGCCGCGCCGTCCAGGTCTCCGGCCTCGAGAGCATCGCAGGCGCGGGTGAAAAGGACGGAGGACGCGGGAGCCCGCGCGGAGGCTTCGGACGGAGTGGGGGCTGCCCGCGCTTCGAGACACAGGGGGCCGAGTGCGAGGATGAACAGGGCGCGGCGCAGGCTTCGCGTCAGGTGCCAGGCGCGGCCGTGGAGCGAGAGGACTCGTGTCATGTGTCCAAGCATAGCCGGTTCCGGGACGGGCGGCCGCGCCCCCTTCATCCCCTCCTCCGACTCCTCGGGATGGCGCGCTCAAGGCGACGAGGACTCGGCGTAGAATTCGGCCCGGCGAGCGCTGTAGGCGCGCCACTGCTCCTCGCAAAACGCCGCATAGGCCTCGGCGTCTTGGCTCGCGAGCCAGCGGTGCGCCGCCTGTGCGCTGAACAGGGCGAAGCTGATGCCGTGGGATGCAATGGGATCGAAGGCGAGGGCCGCGTCGCCGATGGCGATCCACCGCTCGCCAACGAACGGACGCCGCATCACTCCGCGGGCGTCGGTACCCCTGGGCCTGGCGTCCACGAAGTCATCGGGCGCGGCGATCCTCGGCAGGACCTTGGTTTCCGCCAGGAGCGCCCACCACCGCCGCGGCTCGCGTATCAGCGTGGCGGCGGTCTCCTTGTCACAGTGGAGGCAGGCGAGGGCGCGCCCCGCCGGCAGGAGACAGCCATACCACCAGCCCGCCGAGCCCGTCTCCGTCATCGTGCGGCGGTCCTTGAGCTGGGTTTCGCGTCCAACCGCCCAGACGCCGATGAGGGAGGGCTGTTGTTCTTCTCCGGCTCTCCACTCGCGAGTGGCCCAGGCGCGGCGGCCAGTGGCATCCACCAGCAGGTCGCCCGCGAGGGTCTCGCCGCTCGCCAGGGTGACCGTCCACCCCTGGGCGGTCCTCTCCCGTGCCACCGCGAGTCCGGGGTGGGCCCGTGCGCCGGCGGAGAGCGCCGCGTCGTAGAGCCGCTGATCGAATGCCTGGCGGTCGAGGCGGAAGTGCGCACCCCAGGGATCGCCGAGGTAGGACTTCGCCAGCGGCGGCCCATTCCAGGCGGTGAGGCTGCCGGGAATGGTCCAATGGGGGCTGTCTGGATCGAGCGGACCGGGCAGCGTATGGCGCCGCAGCCAGTGGGCAGCGAAGCCAGGCAGGCTCTCGCCGATCCGCTGCGCTTCGCGCTCGGGAGGCGGCCCGATGAGCGCCACCTCGTGGCCGTCCCGCGCGAGCAGGACGGCCAGGGCCGCCCCAGCGGTCCCCGCACCCATGATGAGTGTCGTCATCGCAGAGGGCTCATGGCGCGAGGAACACCGAGCTATTCCTGGTTCTTGTCTCCCCTTCGGGAGCGGAGGTTGATCACTGCCTGGCGGAACGCGTGGTCGCCAGCGCGGAAGTTGGCCTCCTGCTGCGCTGCCGCCCCTGGAGCCGTCGCCTTCGCCATCATCAGTCGCGCGACCTTCACCTGCTGCTGGGGCAGGGTTTCGACGTACATCACCTCGGGGAAGTCCGGATCGTCCTTCGGCCCAGGCACGCGGGCGACCAGCCCCTGCGCGCCAAAGGTCTTCACCATCTCCTGCATGACCACCTCGGGGCCGTCACCGGGCCGGCGGGCCTCGTCCATGAAGCGGTTCCAGCTCACTCGCCGGTTGAAGGCGGTGAGCCGCTCCTCTCGCGACTTGTTCTGGTCCATGACGATCTCGTAGTCCGCCTCGGTGAGCACATTGTTCGGGACCCGTGCCGGCCAGAAGGTGGGGAGAAACTCGTCGTAGCTCGGGGAGTACCCCGCCCGGCAGTAGGCCGTGTCGCCCTGCCAGGGCAGCCCCATCCAGCGGGTGATGTCTCCTGGCGACTGCTGGGTCAACGGTCCATTCGGAGCCAGTGCCTGCGCCTGGCTCAGCGTCGGCTCGAACGTGGGGGCCGGATCCTCGGGGCTCGCCGCGCGGAGACGGTAGGGCTCGCGGTACATGGTCGCGTGGCGCATCGGCCACGTCAGCTCGCAGCCCGGATGAAAGGCATCGGCGAGGCAAAAGAAGAGCGCGGCCTTGTCCAACATCGCCGGCTGTTCCGCCAGCGGCAGGTCGTCGAGCGAGGCGGGGGGGGCCGCCCCGGGGTCATAGCCCCCCTCGAAGTTGCCCGCGACCCAGCGCTGAAGGTGGAGGAGCTGCACCGGTGGGACCGCCAGCATGGTCCGCGGTGAAGTCTCGGTCTCGAGCTCACCGTCGAAGGCATCTCCGTAGATCCACGGCCAGACGCGCGGATCATTGACGGTGAGCGTGTAGGGCCGGAAGCTGTTGTAGAGGTTCTGGCGCAGCTCCCGATAGGGATCGAGCTGCTTGGAGGGATTGGCCGGATCCGGCCGCGGGGCCATGGCCAGTTTGCCGAGCAGTGCCGTGTCGGTCTGGAAATCCATCGCGCCGCCCGCGCCGAAGAAGGCCGCGAAGCCCTTGTTGACCCACTGCAGGTTGGACATGCGCGAGAGCTGCGGCAGGACATCTCGCTGGAAGCTGGTCCTCGGCGGGACCTTCATCATCCCGGCCTGGATCGCCGTGTCGGTCATCAGATCGTACATGGTCCGCCAACCGACCGTGTCCGGGGAGTAGTTCGGCGGGGCCACGACGCACCAGCCGCCGGTCACCGGGATCCGCTCGCCGTTGATCTCGACCTCCGCGGTCACCGGCCCGTCGCTGGTATCGTCATACCAGTCGTTGGAGTTGTTGAACCAGTTGGGATCCCCGGGGTTGACCAGACTCTTGCCGGTGGGCGAGGCCGACCTGCCATGCCCCCCGAGAACGATGAGCCGCCCCTTCTCGTCGGTCCGCAGCGAGCCGAGCGGAACCTTCACGCCGGTGAATTCACCGGTGTCGAAGGCGTGCTCGGCCCCACCTGAGACGCTGGCGCCGGAGATCGAGCGCGGTCCCGGATCGATGATGAGGATCGACCGATCCTGGACCTTCGGATTGCGACGGCTGAGCACCAGGTCCTTGGTCTCGGGAATGTCCATGGCGGTGACGAACTGAAACCAATCCGCCTTGCGGTTGACGAGGTGGACGGTCCAGGTGATGTCCGCGTTGTCGCTGTTGAGCTCGGAGACCACCTCGCCCGCGGCGTTGTAGCCGTAGAGCCTGAAGCGTTGCGCCTCGCGCTTCAGCGCACCGGTCTCGTCGCGGTAGAAATCACCGGATCGCCGCTGAATCTGGTCGGTCTCCGGCGACAGGAAGAAGGCGGTCTCGGCGTCGCCGACGCGGCATACCCCGATCCCCGGGTGGACCTTGGCGTAGGCGATCCGGGTGTCCTTGCAGGGGAGAGCGTCCATGAGTGGCTTGGGGTTGGCCGGCTCGCCATCGGGGATGCCATTGGTATTGCGGCGCAGCGCGGCGGAGGCGGCGTAGACCACCTTGCGAGCGGCGGCGATGGAGCCCTGGGGCTCGTGCTCCCGCGTCACCCGCCAGATGTTCCAGGCCATGTTCTCGCCGTATTCGGGCTGGCCCCGGCGGGTGATGTCTTGCTTTGGCAAGATCAGCTCCGCGACCGGCACGTAGGGGCTCTCGCTCTCCGGCCATGCCACGGTGGCGGCGTCGAGGGGCATGGTCTCCGGATGGGTGCGCAACTGGATCATGAAGGTGAAGCGCTGCTCGGACTCGGAGAGCTGACGCTCGAGATCACGAGCGAGGTAGGTTGGATCCGCCGGCTGCACGGACGGAGGAATCAGCTTTCGGGCAGGCTCGAGCTTGTACTTGACGTATCGCTCCGGGCCGAAGGCGAAGGGCAGGCAGCTCCAGTAGGCGGTCCCCAGGCAGGAGGCCACGGGCCGCTGCATCTGGTCGAGGATCTCCTGGGTTCGCGGGTGAGCCTTCAGCCACTCCTCCAGGGCGTTTGGGTTCGACCTGTCCAGGCTCGCCTGCGTGAACTCGCAGAACTCACGAGCCGTGTCGACGAAGAAGACGTCGATGTTCTGCAGGATGAAATCGAAGGTGGTCTCGTCCGGCTGGCCGAAGATCTTCGGGATCGGCGTGTCGAAGAGTTTGATGCCGACGCCGCAGGTGGTCTCCCAGTCGTTGCGCGTGGGCAGCGTGTCGGAGGAGAAGCGCACCCAGGCCGGGTAGGCCGTCCCGGCGAACAGGCCGACCCTCAGGGACTCCGGAAGGTCTGGACGGATCACGAATTCTCCCCTGGCGACGCCGTGCGGCTTGAGGAACACGGGACGCATGGCCGGGCACTGGCCCGCCTCGATGCGGCCGGCCTGGACCTGATCGACGAACATCTGCTCGAGCGAGGCGATCGGGTCCTCGGCACAATCGGCCCGGGAGACGTTGCGCTGCGGTGTAGCGGATGAAGATTGAAAGTGCTTCATGGTTGCGCTCCTGCTCGCATGTTCATGACGGCGACTCCAAGATACCTGAGCCTGCCCCGATTTCGCGGTGGCTCAGGAGATCGGCCGGATGGCCCACGCGCGCTGGAACATCCCCCTCTCCTTCCCCGCGCTCGATCCGCCGGACATCGACCCTCCACGCATAGGACGGATAGGAGCTCGAGGGAGTGGTGAGATACTGGGAGGGCAGCGGAACAGGGGCCTTCAACGAGGACCAGCGATGCCGTCCGCCAGTTCCCTCTGGTAGATGGCATCGACCTGGGCGAGCACATCGCCGGCCTGGTCGGTGAACCGCAACGGGGTGTCCTTGCCCTTGTTGATGAACCCCCCCGGCGTGCCCGGGTAGGCGCCGAAGGCGGCATCGTAAAGACGCGCCGCGCCATGAGTGGGGGGCGAGAAGAACAGGTGCGTCAGGGGCCGCAGCCAGCCCGGCATGCCATCGCCCGCGCTCATCGGGGTCTTGTTGGGACCAGGGCAGACGCTGCGGATCTGGATGCCCTCCTCCGCCAACCGGGGGGCGAGCTCCCGGGTCCACAGCGACAGCGCGAGCTTCGAGGTGGCATAGGGGCCGAACAACTTCCGGAGATCCGTGGGGTTCTCCAGCGTCCTGCTGTCGAAGCGCTTCACCGTCAGCAGTGCGTTCGAGGACGTGTTGATCACCGTCTTCGCCGCTCCCAGCCGCAGCAGCGGCTTGAGTGCCAGGGTGAGCAGGTAGGGCGCGACGGTGTTGACCTCGAAGTGCAGCTCCCTGCCCTGCTTGGAGCGGGCGCCCCCACCGACCGACACCCCGGCGTTGTTGAAGAGGACCTCGACGCGCGTCTCCTGCTGGAGGAGGAGCGCCAGCGCCGCGGACAGGCTGGCGACATCACTGAAATCCGCGCGGTACACGCGCAGCCGTCCGTCACCGAGCGCCGCGTCGATCAGCGCGTTCCCCGGGGCGAACCCGGACCGCACCAGCGCGACCACCCGTGCGCCACCCTCCAGCAGCTTCCGGGTCAGCTCGAACCCAACACCCGAGTTGGCACCCGTTACCACGACATTCATCCCTTGCATTGCGGGCCTCCCAGTCCTTGGTATCCAATGGAGACCAACACCCTAAAGGTGACCAGAAGGCACCCACAAGGAGGCACCTTTTTGAAACCACAAGATCGCTATCTGCCCCCCGAGGTCTGCCGCGAGGTGGGCAGCGTGCTCGAGTGCATCGGGGACAAGTGGACCATCCTGGTGATGCGCACCCTGGACGGCGGCAGCCTGCGTTTCAGCGAGCTGCGCCGCAGCATCAGCGGCGTGTCCCAGAAGATGCTGACGGCGACGCTGCGGGCCCTGGAGCGGGACGGCTTCGTGACCCGCACGGTGACGCCCACCGTGCCCGCGCGCGTCGACTACACCATGACCGACCTGGGCCGGGAGGTGATGGTGCCGCTCAACGCCCTGGCGACCTGGGCCCTGCGCAACCAGCACCGTGTGTCGGCGGCCCGCAGGTCCTACGACGCGAAGTCAGCCCGAGGAAAGTAGGACTCCACGCCATGTCCATGGGCGTCGACGCATCGGACGGAGAGGAGCCCTGTTGAGGGGGAGGGTTGGAGCGCAGGGGCCGAGCAGAGCGCCATGCGGGTGGAACGGATGATTCCTCGGGTACTCCGCGTCTCTTCCACTGGCTCTGTCGCGGAGCCCAGGCCCGTGGCGTGTTGCAGCACGTCACGGGCCGTCTTCTTCCCGCTCGCTTCCCAGAAGCACCAGGTGGGCTCTTGCCGCTCGGCTCGCCATTCCCTGCCTGGTGGGCCTTCTCACGCGGAGGTGGGTGAGGCGCGCCGGGTCCCTCCGAGGCCATGGGGCGCGTCCAGCGTCTCCAGGAACCGCTCCCGCGCCGCCGCCGCCGCGGCCTTCATCCGTGGCACCACTCCCGCCGCCACCGCCGACGGCAGGTTGGAGTGCACCAGGTCCACCTTCAGGAAGTCTTCCAGCATGGGCTCCAGCACCAGCGGAGGCAGCCTCCGAGCCAGCGCCAGGCCGCGAGGCCCCAGCAGCCCGCGGGCCTCGCACAGCGCCAGCGCCAGCCGGCTCTCCTCCACCTGGCCGATGCACTCGAAGGGGGTGTGCTCTCCCAGACCCACCATCCGCTGGAAGTGCTCCGCGTTCGCCTCCACCTCCAACAAATCCTCGCCGAACACGGCCTCCACCGGTTCGCGCGGCAGATGGGCCCGGCAGCTCAGCCAGACATAGGCGCACTTCGGACACCGGAGGCACCACGGCTTGCGGACGTTGCACGAGTGCGTCGCCGCCAGGGCATCCGCTTCCTGCCGCAGCAGCTCGAAGATGACCACGTCATGGATGGGCATCAGCACGCTGAACACCCCCACCTCCGAGAGCAACTCGCCGCGCACGTAGTCATTCAGCAGCCGCTCGGCCTCGTGGGACTTGCCCCACTGGTGGTTCACGTCCTCGCCCGTCCGAGCCCACACGAGATTGCCCCGGTTGGCGCTCGCCTCGTGTCCCAGCACCGCCCACGGGTAGCCCTTGTCCAGCAGCACCGGCAGCGCGCTGAAGATGGAGCAGGGGGTCTCCGCCGCGGTCAACGTCCGCACGCCCGCCTGCTCGCCATACAGCTCCAGCACCGGGGACTCCATGAAGTCCTCCAGCACCACCATGCGGTGCCCCCGCCTCGCCGCCCCCTTCTCCAGGAGCCGGTTCACCAACTCGAACTGCTGGCCCACGCTCCCGTAGATGTTCGAGGCATAGGCGAACGACGCGAACGGCACGCCCGCCCGCTCCAGCAGCCGCATGGACACCAGGCTGTCCTTGCCTCCCCCGCAGAAGAGCAGCACCTCCTCGGCCCGCACCTGCCTCGGGAGGGGCGCCACGCCGTCTCCCACCGGCTGGCTCACCCACTCGGGGCCCGGCTCGTGCGGCAGCCCGTTCTCGTAGCGCCACTGTGCCCAGACCTTCTCGAAGACGCGCCGCCACAGCCGCTCCAACGTCCGCGTGTGGTGGTGCGCATACGCACCCAGGTCCAACCAGCGCGGACGCAGGCTGGCGATCTTGTTCATGTCGAAGAGCGCCGCGTGCACGTGGAGCCGCTCCATGAAGTCCCGCCCGTAGCGCTCCTCCAGCCCCAGCAGATCCACGTCCGGGTACCAGTTCGCCGTGGAGAAGCGCAGCCCATCCAGGCTGTACCTCAACGCCACCTGGTGGCGGCTCCACTCCACGGACTCCAGGCGCAACGTTCTCTCGGGAAGGGTCATCCTCGGGCTCCTGGCCTCTCCGTATACTCCTACGACTCGCGCATGAGAGGAATGGGGACAAGGTCGAGGGCAGCGGGGGGGAGCGGAGAGGAAGAGGAAGGCCGCTGACGGGCGTCCACGAGAAGTGCGCCATGCCGGTGCACCCCGGGTGGAGCCCCCTCGGGGCACACGCGTGCCCTCGCGCTGGAGCCGGTCGCACACCTCTCCTCCTCTCCTGCTGTCTGGGGGAGTCCGTGAGCGCGCCGCCCAGGGCGGACATGGCCGGGCTCTCCGTCCCGAGCGGCGGCACGCGCAGGGACTTCAGCGCGGTGAGGGCGCGGGCGTAGGAGACCGCGTTGCCGCTCGTGCCCACGGCGAGGTCGTCGCAGCAGTGCTCGCGCTCGACGCGGCTCTCGTGCCCTTGGGCACCTTTCATTGGCTATCGCGAGCTCGGATCACGAACCGAGAGATGTCTTGAAATGCGTTGACGCACTGTGATTGATTTTCGAGACTCGAACCTTCGTTGTCCTGGGGCGAACCACATACGAGGAGTGACGAGAGATGAGCAGCTCCGAAAATTATGATGTCATCGTTGTTGGCGGTGGGGCCGTTGGCCTGGCAGCCGCCTACCATGCCTGCAAGGACAACGCGCGAGTCCTGGTCCTGGAGCAGTATGAGTTCATCAATCAGCTCTCCAGCTCCAATGGCGCGACGCGCCAGTTCCGCCTCCAGTACGCGGAGGCCTATATGGCGGTGATGGTCCAGCAGGCGATTCCCTTCTGGGACGAGCTGCAGACCCATACCCAGGAGACGTTGAGGACCCGGGCAGGCAGCGTCTGGTTCGGCGACCCAGACGTGGAGAGCTCGGAGGGGCAGATACAGGGAGCCATGGAGGTGATGAAGCTCCTGCGCATCCCGTTCGAGCCGCTGACGGCGCAGCAGATCGACGAGCGCTACGATTTCAAGAATCTGCCCGGGAACTACACCGGCTTTCTCCAGCCCGACGGCGGCACCCTCAATGTGCCAGGCACCCTCCGGGTCATGCTCGAGCAGCTCGAGGCCAGTGGCCGCGCGACGCTTCTCCCTCGGCAGAAGGTGACGCAGGTGCGGTCATCCTCCGAGGGCGTGTCGGTCACCACCGCCTCCGGCACGTACCACGCGGGGAAGCTGGTGGTGACCGCGGGGCCCTATACCAACCAGGTGCTGGCGCACCTCGGAACCCGCCTGGACCTGATCATCTGGCAGATGGTGTCCTGCTACTTCCAGAAGAGGGCGCCCAGCGTCGACTTCCCGTCGTGGTACGTGTTCGAAGCGGAGCGGCCGGAGGATCCCGGAGTCTACTACGGCTTCGAGGAGGTGAGCTGGTCCCATCCCGGTTACATTCGCGTGGCACCGGCCTTCGCCAACCACGTCATCGAAGATCCCTCCGAGCACACCCCCCTGCCGGACGCGCGTGACATCGCGCTGACGTCGCAGTGGGTGACGAATCATATGCCCGGGCTCGAGCCACAGGCGTGTTTCACCAGTTGGTGCATGGCCGCCCTCCCGGGGGATGACGAGAAGAAGATGTTCCTCGACTTCGCGCCGGCGTCGGTTGCGAACAACGACAACATCGTTGTCTTCGCGGGTGGCTGGGCGTTCAAGTTCGTGCCGCTGCTGGGGCGGATCTGCGCGGATCTCGCCTTGAAAGGGAGCACCCGCTTCGACATCTCCCACTTCAAGATTCCCGCGGTCCCCGGGCCCCGGGTCAGCCTCGCCGCGCGCCGCGGGCGCCGCCTCCCCTTCTAACCCCTTCACCCCTGGAGAGTCATTTCGATGCCAACTCAAAAGCAATCAAACAAGGATGAAGTCCTCGGGCGTACCCGCCGGCTCCGTGAGCTCCCCGAGCCCCTGGAGTTGGACGTCGCCATTGTCGGGGCCGGCGTCTCGGGCCTCTACTCCGGGTGGCGGCTCATCGCCAGCGAGTTCACCGGCGGCTCCAATCCCAAGCCAACCACGGCCATCTTCGACATGGGCGACCGCATCGGCGGAAGGCTGTGGTCCGCCACGGAGCTGCCAGGACTCCCCGGCGTCGTCGGAGAGATTGGGGGGATGCGCTACATGGAGTACAAGCCCGATAAGCGGACGGGCCAGGGGATCGTCACCAGGCTCATCGAGAAACTGGGGATGACGCCCGTGGACTTTCCCATGGGCAGCGCCGACAAGAACTTGAACTACCTGCGGGGCAGGCGCTTCGTCGAGAGCGACTGGCAGAACATGACGTTGAGCCCCTGTGGCTCGAGCGGCGGCTCGAGCCGTGGCTCGAAGGAGGCGCTCATCAACCCGTACAACCTCCGCCCGGAGGATCTGGGCAAGAGCCCGGATGCGCTCTTCACGAAGATTGTCACCAACGTCCTCGAGAAGAACAACACCCCCCTGCCCAACACCCGTGAGCAGTGGGATGGCATCAAACCCCAGCTCAAGTATTACCAGGGGCCAGACAAGGGTGTGCGCCTGGAGGAGATGGGTTTCTGGAACCTCATCCAGGAGGAGCTGGGCGGAGAGGCGTACGAGATGCTGTCCCAGGGAGGGGGCTACTATTCCAACACCATCAACTGGAACGCCGCCGAGGCGCTCCCGTATGTGACGGGCGACTTCGGCGCCGAGGTGAGCTACAAGACGATCAAGGGGGGCTTTGATCAGATCGCGCTGAAGCTGGCGGAGGAGTACCTGTCGAGCGGAGGCTCCATCCACCTCCAGAGCCGGCTCATCACCTTCCAGCGCGCGGGGGCGGGGGAGGGCACTCGCAAGTACCGGCTCACCTTCCGGGATGTCCAGACCCAGAGAGACTCCCATGTCTACGCGGATCGCATCATCCTGGCGATGCCGCGCCGGTCGCTGGAGCTGTTGAGCGAGAGCAATCTCTTGTTCACCTCCGAGGGCAGCGAGCTGCTGCTGCACAATGTCCGCTCCGTCATCGGCGAGCCTTCCTTCAAGCTGCTGATGATCTTCCATGAGCCGGGTTACCCCAAGCCGTGGTGGGAGCGCAGCAAGTGGAACCTCGAGTCGGGGCGCTCCATCACCGACCTGCCCATGCGCCAGTGCTACTACTTCGCCAGCAACCCGGACACCGAGCACGCGCTGATGTTGGCGAGCTACAACGACATGAGCACGGTGGGCTACTGGAAGACGCTGGAGGAACCGGACGCGGGCCGGATCAATCTGGAGGGGGTTGCCAGGCGCGTCCACGGTCACAAGCGCTTCGAGCCCAAGCTCGTGTCCCAGGCTTTCAAGGACACCTTCAACAAGGCGCGCGCGGAGTACGAGCAGGGCCCAGAGCGCATGGTGAATCATTCGCTCGAGCAGCTCTCGGAGCTGCACGACCTGCAGGTCCCCACGCCGGTCTTCACCATCTACAAGAACTGGAACGATGATCCGTTCGGTGGCGGGTATCACGCCTGGAAGGCCTGGTACGACGTGGGCTCGGTGATGAAGTACATGCGGCGTCCGCTCCCCGACGAGGAGATCCACGTGTGCGGCGAGGCCTACAGCGATCAGCAGGGCTGGGTGGAGGGCGCGCTCTGCGTGGCGGAGCTGATGCTGCAGGAGCACTGCGGCGTGGCCGCTCCCGCGTTCCTGGGTGACTACTACCTCGGACGTTGAGCGGCATCCAGCCTCGCGCCTGGCTGTTTTTCAGTGCGGCGGCGGCCCGGTTCCGGGCCGCCGCGATGGGGCTCCGGGAGGGGGTCGGTTTTGGTGTCGCCAGGGGGTCAATCTTGCTGTCGCTCAACGGGCGCCCGCGCGCCCTCGTGGGACGCGCGGGCGGGCCCTGCTCATGCCGCCTTGTTCTGCGCGGCCTCGAGAGGCTCCGGCGGCGAGAGCTCGACGGACTTGGGGTAGGGAATCTCCAGGTTGTGGGCGTTGAAGCTCTCCACCAGGAGCATGTGCAGCACTCGCTTCACCTCGTAGTGGCACCCGGGGGAGACCTTCGTCTCGATGCGGATCCGCAGGCAGCTCTCGTCGATGGTCTCGATGCCCATGACCATGGGCGCCTCGATGACCTTGCCCGGCAGCAGCCCGGGCACCCGGCTGCTGGCCTCGGTGATGACCTGGAGCGCCAGCTTGAGGTTCGACTCGTACGCCACGCTCATCTCCACCACGGCCAGCGTCCAGCCCCGGCTGTAGTTGATGACGTTCTTGATCTCCCCATTGCGCATGATGTGCAGGCGCCCGAAGCGATCCCGGATGCGGGTGACCCGGGGGGTGATCTCCTCCACCACGCCCTCGGTCTCTCCGATGCGGATGTAGTCCCCATTGAGGATCTGATCCTCGAAGAGCAGGAAGACGCCGTTGAGGAGATCCTGCACGATGGTCTGGGCCCCCAGGCCCACGGTGAGGCCCACGATGCCGGCGCCCGCCAGGATGGGGGTGGGATCCACGCCGAGGTCGCTGAGGACCATCATGCCGGCGCAGAAGTAGATGACGTACTTGACGATGCTCTGCAGCAGGCTGACGAACGTCTGGCGCCGGCGCAGCACATCGGCGGTGGACATGGAGACGGTGGTGCTGGAGCCCAGCAGCCGGAAGAGCAGGACGCGGCTGAGCTCGACCAGCACGCTGGCGGCCAGGAACATCGACACGACGCGGATGAGGATGGGCCCGTAGGGCGCCACGGGCTCCAGCGTCTGGAACTTGCGGACGATCAGCGTCGCCACCGAGATATAGGTGATGGCCTCCAGGCTCTTCTGGCCCACCGGCAGCAGCCTGCGCAGGGCGGCGTAGTACTCCTCGAGCCGCGTGCCCTTGCTCTTGTCCTCCCAGGAGGACACCATCCGCTCGGACATGAAGTAGAGCAGGAACACGAGCGCCCGCCCGCCCGTGACGAGCAGCAGGATGTACAGGAGGGTGGAGAGCAGCCACTCGAGGGGGCCCGGGAGGCCCAGGGCCGGGAGCGCCAGCTGCACCACCGAGTGGGCCAGCGCGAAGTTGATGACCGAGGGCAGGCTCTCCAGCAGCTT
>NZ_JPMI01000408.1 GCF_000733295.1 Archangium violaceum Cb vi76
CTCCACGTGGATGCGCTGCGACTCGGGGAGCTGGCGCTCGCGCAGCTTCTGCTCGAGCCGGGTCATCACGCGCCGGCCGCTGCGCTGCAGCGTGTAGAAGCCGATGAGCATCAGCACCACCAGGACCGCGCCACGTCCCAGGGCCTTGAGCATGTCGGGGGTGAACTCCCGCAGCGTCGACTCGAACCAGGGCTGCAGATCCGCCCCCCGCCAGAGCGCGTAGCCGAGGACGCCGATCCCCGCGAGGGCGATGGGGATGGACAGCACGGCCGCCAGCAGCCGCCCCTGCTTGTAGATGCCCTCACCCAGGGAGGCCAGGGACTTGATACCGCTCGCTCGGATGCCCTGACGCAGCAGGAGGCTGGAGATGCCGAGCACGAACCAGATGGAGAGCAACGAGAACAGCACGGCGGAACCCACGAGCAGCGCGTTGTTCAGCTCGGGGGTTTCCGCGAGGCGATGAATCACCATGTGTTGGGACCTGACGTCTGCCGGAGCACTCTCCGGCGGGGTATGGAGAGTGCGACTGTAGCCGTCTCTCCTCGGGCTTTCACCTGTCCCCCTGGCGGAGAACCGCTCCGAGGGAGGCGCCCGCTTCGTCCCGCGGGTTCCGGTGGCGCGGGAGTGAGCGCTACGCGTCCTTCTTCGGAGAGGCGGGAGGCGGTGTCCACACGTCCGTCTGCTGCACGTAGCCGAGGTTGATGACGTAGCAGGTGACGTTGATGGCCGCCGCGCCCTCGGTCCCGGGCGGGACGTAGTAGGCCTCCTGCTCGCTCATCTCCTCCAACGTGGGGATGGGCTGGCCACTCATCCTCGTCTGGTCCACCTCCACGAAGCTCGCCGTCGAGACCGCGTACAGCTTGCCGTCGGGGGCGTAGACGAACATCAGGCCCACGCCAATCGCCTGTGTCAGCGGGTAGCCGTCGCTCCGGGTCGCGGTGACGGTGGCCTCCCCCGGCCGCAGTCCCCTGATGGCGCAGCTCAGGCCACCGGGCTGGGGACGCAGCTCGACGATCGGCGCGCCCTCCTGTGCACACGACCAGCTCCAGGCGTTGGTGTTCGTGTCGGTGATCGTCCAGACGGTCTCTCCGTTCACGTCGACGTTGACCGTTGGTTTGAAGCTGAACCTGGGCGACATGGGCCTTCCTTCGTGCGGGGCTCGTGTGAGGGATTGCTTGCCAGCGCGCATCCTCTCATAGCTGGCCCTGGCCGCGGGCCAGCTCGAGGGCCTCGGCGAGCCGCGCCGCGGATGCCGCGGGGTGGGCCTGGTCATGCCGTGCCACGGCCTCCTCGAGGAGCGCGCGGGTGGTGGGGGGGAGCCGCTGCTGCTGGGGCTCGAGGAGCGCGCGGGCGTGGTCCACGGCGGCGCTGGAATCGCCTCGTGCGTGGGCCAGGGCGAGCAGGGGCCAGCGGGCCATCCACTGGAAGGGGAAGACGAGCGAGAGGGGCGCCCAGCGGGCCAGGGCCGCCTGGCAGAGCGTTTCCGCCTCGGCGTGCCGGCCCTCGCACCAGGCCACCCAGCCGAGGTTCGCCTCGGCCGCGGCGACGTAGTCGGCCATCTGGCAGGCCCGGGCCACCTTCGCCGCCTTCGGCGCGAGCCGTTGCACGGTGCCCGTCCGCCCGCGCTGCCGGTGCAACTGGGTGAGGTAGCTCGTGCACCGCGCTTGGAGGGGGACGTGCGCGAGCCGCTCCGCCTCGTCGAGCGCCGCCCGCATGACGGTCTCGGCCTCTTCGAGCGCCCCATGCCAGAGGAGCACGGCGCCCAGCGTGAAGCGCGCGGTGGCCTGCTCGACGCGCTCCCCGCTCTCCTCGAGCGCCAGCACGCTGCGCCGGGCGTGCTCCACCGTCTCCGCCGAGGCCGCGTAGCGATCGGCCCGCAGGTCGCGCTGGACGAGCGACTGGAAGAATCGTGCTCGCTGCAAGGGGGTTCCCCGGGCCCGCACCCCGGGCCCGGCGCGCTGCACCAGCGCCTCCAGCGCGGGCGTGTTGGCGGTCCAGTAGTACGTCGAGATGCGTTCGATCTGGAGCTGCACCCACTCCTGCCACCACGCGGCCGTTTCCTCCAGGGCCTGGGGCGTCTCACCGAGGCAGTGCTCCGCCCGGTCGAAGGCCGCCAGCGCTTCCTCGTGCCGGTGGTGGGGCTCCCAGGTCTTGCCCAGCTTGCGGTGGAGCCGGGCCCGCGCGAGGGCCTCCGTGGCGGGGAGCTCGCGCAGCACCTGGTCGTAGGCGGTTCGTGCCTCCTCCTGGCGCCCCAGCACACCGAGCAGCTCGCCGAGGTGCTCCCACAGCGCGCGCGGCATACGGGTGCCAGTGGGCAGTGGGCCGGGGTGCGCCTCCGCTTCCCGGAGCGCGGCCTGGTACAAGGCGGCAGCCTGTTCGTGGGCGTAGGTCCGCCGGGCGTGCTCGGCCGCGCGTACGAAGCTGGCATGGGCGCGGTCGTGAGCCCCGGCCCCGGCGTGGTGGACGGCCAGGGCCGCGAGGAGGCCGTCGTGCACCGGGCCCGCGCCCTCCAGCAGCAGGGCGGCGCGCCGGTGGAGTGCCTCTCGCCGGGCGGGTGGCAGGCTCGTGGTCACGGTCTCGCGCAGCCGCTCGTGGACGAAGTGGAGCTGGCCCTCTTCCTCCTCGAGCAGGGCCCGGAGGCACAGCGAGCGGAGCGCATCGGAGGCCACCGGCTCCTCCAGCCCGGCGAGCCGGATGAGCAGCTCCGCCTCGCAGGCATGGCCGAGCACCGCGGCCGCCTCGAGGGCCGCCCGCGCCGGTGCGTCGAGCGCGTCCATGCGTCCGGAGAGGAGCTCCGAGAGCGAGCGTGGCAGCGAAGGCTGTGCACCGCCCGGGGCTCCGGGGAGGAAGCGCCATCGCCCATCCCGCTCCCGCGCCAGGGCGCCCCCGTCGATCGCCGCGCGCAGGCACTCGGCGACGAAGAAGGGGTTGCCCTCGGCCGCGCTGGTGAGGAAGCCGCCGATGTCCGCGGGCACCTCTGGCAGGGCGAGCATGCTGGCGGCCATGGCGCGGACGCTGCCGTCGTCCAGCCTGTCCAGCTCCACATGCGTGCTTCCCGCCGCCTCGACAATGGACGAGAGCCTCCCGCCGGGCGCTCCGTTCCGGTAGGTGCCGAGGAGGAGGACGGGGGCCTCGGCCAGCGGACCCAGGCCGGCGCCGCGCAGGAAGCCCAGCGACAGCTCATCCGCCCACTGGAGGTCATCCATCACCAGCACGAGCGGCGCATGGGCCGCGAGCGCCACGAGCGCCGAGCCCAGCGCGTCGAAGAGCCGCAGGCGCGTGCTGGTGGCGTCCAGCGGCGGGGGCTCGGGGTAGCGCTCCATGCCAGGCAGTGCTCCCAGGGCCGGTTCATGGGCGGCGAGCACCCGTCCCGCGGGACCGAGCAGCGTCTCGGTCACCGAAGCCCCGCCCGCCCGGCAGCGATCCGCGAGCGCCAGCAGGAGCGGCCGGAAGGGTTGGAGCGGTGCGGGGGAGAGGGGCGAAGGAGAGAGCGTGTCCCCTGGCCGGCAGGGGCAGCTCACCACCGTCAGTCCCCGCCCCATCGCGCGCCGGGCGAGCTCCATCACCAGCCGCGTCTTGCCCACGCCGCTCGCGCCACCGAGATAGACGCGCCCGCCGCGCCCCTCGTGCTGGAGCTGCTCCAACGCCACCTCGAGCCCACCGAGGACGTGCTCGCGGCCGGTGAGCTCCGGGCGGTACAGCCAGGGCCGGACGTGAGGGGCGGAAGCGCGGCCCGCGTCCTCGCGCGGCGAGGCATGCCCCCATTCCCCCAGCCATTGCTCGAGGAGCCCGGCCACATCCTCGGCGTAACCGGGCCGGGCGCGGGGCCGCGGCTCCAGCAGGCGCAGCACGAGGCCGTCCAGCTCGGGAGGCAGGCCGGGCACGAGCAGGGACGGCGCGAGTGGCCGCTGTCCGGAGTGCCGCGCGAGCACTCCTCCGGGGCCCGGGGAGGAGAAGGGGCGCTGTCCGGTGAGGCACTCGTAGAGGATGACGCCCAGCGCGTAGAGGTCGGTGCGCGCGTCCACCAGCTCGCCCCCGAGCTGCTCGGGCGCCATGTAGGGGCGCGTGCCGATGGCCCGCAGCTCATCGCCGGAGGTGAAGGACTCGCGGCCCGAGGCGCCGCTGAAGCGGGCGGCGATTCCCAGGTCCACCAGCACGGGGGCGCCGCGCTCGGTGACGAAGATGTTCTCCGGTTTGAGATCCCGGTGGACGAGCCCGGCGCCGTGGAGGGCCGCCAGCGGTGCGCACACGTCGCGCAGCAGCGCGAGCAGCGGGGCGAGGCGCGCGAACTCCCGAGGGCCGTGGGTCGGGGGCCGCGCGGCAGCAGGTGGTGCTTCTCCGGTGGGCAGGGTGGGCTCGCCGTCCGCGGGGGTGTGCCCGCCACCGGCCATCACGTCGCGCAGCGTGCGCCCGTGGAGCAGCTCCATGGCGTACCAGGGACGGCCCTCCTCGACGCCCTGGTCGAGGATGCGCACCAGCCCCGGGTGCCGCGCCTGGCCCAGTGCCCGCACCTCACGCCGCAGGCTGGAGAGGTGGAGGGCAGAGGGGGCCCGCACCGTCTTGAGCGCGACGAGCTGTCCGCTCTCCCGGTGCTGGCCCCGGAACACCTGCCCCATGCCTCCCCGGCCCAGCGTTCCCAGTATCCGGTAGGGCCCGAGGTCAGGGTGCGTCATCCGCGAGCCGACTATAGCGCCCGCCTCGCGCCCCTGTCCTCGGAGGGCTCCCGTCCCGGCGCTCTACGCCACCTTCGTCCGCGCGGGCTGGCCGACGCCCTCGGTCGTGCCGATCCCCTGCTCGGGCTTCTCCGGCAGGGGCAGCGTGCAGTACCAGTGGAAGGTCAGCACCTTCAGGTTGGACGACGAGCTCGTGCCGTTGTCGCTGTAGCCCGACATGCCCACCAGCCGCCCATTGGCCGTGCCCGAGGGGGCCTCCGACGTGAAGGTCCCCGTGGTGCCGTTCGTCCCATTGAGGCTGCCCGCCAGGAACGACTGGCCGCTGCTGGAGGTGAAGCCGAGCTCGTTGAGCAACCCCGAGGAGTAGCCGTTCGCCCGGACGATGGTCTCGCCCGAGGCCAGCTCGAGCGTGTTGGGCGCACCGCCGCTGCCGCCATTGCGGCCGGTGGAGACGCCGTCGATGAATACCTCCAGACTGTCGATCAGCGAGCCCGCCATCACCACCACGCGGGTGATGGAGCTGCCGGCTCCGGCCACGGCGCTGAAGGCGGTGCTGCTCTGGTAGCTGCCGTAGGGCCCGTCGAGATAGATGATCGACGGCGCTTGGATGGGCGTGGTGTTGTCGGGGTTCATCCAGCTCCAGAGCTGCGTCTGGGCGATGTTCTGGTCCAGGCTGTAGGCCAGGGCGTTGGTCTCGGCCTCCGAGTGCTGGTTGGCGGCATACTGGGCCCTGTTCTTGGCGCCGGTACCGAACTCCTGGGTCCCCCGCCATCCGCTGTAGGTATCGATGGGGATCCACATGTCGGAGGTGATGGAGCTCTCGTCCAGGAGGGTCACCATGGCGGCGCGCTGGCTCAGGAGCTGGCTCCGCGCGGTGTTCACGGCCGACTGGTAGGCGTCGATCTTCGCCTGCAGCGCATTCACCAGCTTCTGCCGCTCATCCGGGTCCAGCGGCACGCCATAGATGTCCTGATAGAAGAGGATCTGCTCGCGCAGCGTGATGAGCATCAGCGAGCCGAAGGGCAGGAAGAAGCTCAGGGTGTTTCGCGCCGAGCTCAGGTTCACGAAGAAGGGTTCCTGCACCTGCAGATCCGCCAGCAGCGCGGCGAAGGTCGACTGGCGCCGCTCGGGAGTCGCGTCCGCATAGGCGACGGTCAGGTTGTACAGGCCCGAGAGCTTGTCGCTCAGGCCGGTGGTGATGATCTGCTGGTAGATGGTGCCCACCACCTGGCTGATGTAGTTCTGGAAGCAGGCCCAGGCCTGCTCCTTGTTGGTGCGCGGATCCGGCCAGAGCCCGTAGAGGAGGGTCTTCAGCGCGCCGCCCACCGTGGGCACGAGCATCAGCGCCGAGCCCAGCGCGGTGCGGAAGAAGTTGTTGATGGACAGCGACGAGACGACGCTGTTGCTGCTCTCCACGGCCCAGTTGACGGTGCTGGGCGGCGGGAACCACGACGGCTGGGAGTCGAACAGCTTGAAGCTGTCGATCTTCCCTCCCACACCGTAGTCATCCAACGAGTCGATCTTCTGGTTGGGGTAGAAGAAGGCCTGGCTGCCGCCGTAGTCGTCCTTCGTGAAGACCTGGATCCACGCCCGGGAGCCCATCACCAGGGAGTCCGGCTCGTCGCCGCCCTTCTCGCCCGTGGAGAAGATGTAATCATTCATGTCCGCGACGTTGATCGGTCCATCGAAACGCAGCGTTCCGCCCGACTCATTCTCACCGTCATAGAACTGGACCCAGCACCCATCCGTCGTTGTCGTCATTGATGTCTCCCTGAAGATGCAGGACGGGCTCCGCCTGGAGCGTCCCGAGGTCTGGGGCCCGAGCAATCGCCGTACCAGGGGCCTTCCAGAGGGGAGAACCGGAGGGCCCCTCGCCCGGAGCCTCTGGAGACGGTGTCCGCGGACGTTCGCGGACGTTCGCGGACGTGTGGCATGCTTTCCCGCGCTTGGGCACCTCACTCCCGGATCAGGCCGAGACGCAGCAGACCGGCACCCAACCCACCGGCCCGGAGGGCGGCTCCAGGGAGGGGCGCGGCACGGGGTGGAGGCTGTGCCTGATGGCCTCGTGCGGCGTGCTCGACGGGCGGACGTGCTGGGCGCTGGCGCCTGGCGGGATGCTGCTCGGGCGCTTCACGCTCGCGGCGGACGATGGCCGTGTGGATCCACGGGTGTCGCGCGAGCACGGCCGGATCTCTCCCGGGGAGGGGGGATGGAGGTTGGAGGAGCTGGGCGGCCGCAACCGCATCCGCCTCAATGGCGAGGTGGTGAGCGGCCCCGTGGCGCTGCGGCCGGGGGACGTCATCCGCCTGGGCAGCACGCTGCTGCTGTTCTCCGAGCGCCCGGCCGGCCCGGTCCCGGCGGAGGCGGAGCCCGAGTTGATCGGTGAGGGTCCGGCGATGCGGGCCGTCCATCAGGCACTCGCGGCGGTGGCACCGCGGGGAAACTCGGTGCTCATCACCGGGGAGACGGGGACGGGCAAGGAGCTCGCCGCGCGCGCGCTGCACCGGGGGAGCGGCCGCCCGGGGAAGCTGGTGGCGCTCAACTGCGGCGGTCTGGCGGAGGGCATCATCGAGAGCGAGCTGTTCGGCCACGTGCGAGGCGCCTTCACCGGGGCGGTGACGAGCCGCGACGGGCTGTTCCGGGTGGCGGAGCAGGGGACGCTCTTCCTGGATGAGATTGGCGAGATGCCGCCCGGGTTGCAGGTGAAGCTGCTGCGTGTGCTCGAGACGCGCACGGTGAGGCCGATCGGCGCGGCGCACGAGGTGCCCATCGACGTGCGGCTGGTGGCGGCCACGCACCGGGACCTGGTGGTGGCCGTGCGCGAGGGGCGCTTCCGGGCCGATCTCTACGCACGGCTGGCGCAGTGGAGCCTCGTCCTGCCGCCCCTGCGCGAGCGGAGGGAGGATCTGCCGCTGCTCATCCACCACCTGCTCGGGCGGCTCGGCGAGGCGGGACGGGTGCTCGACGTGGCGCTGCTCGAGGCGCTGTTGCTGCACCCGTGGCCGCTCAATGTCCGGGGGTTGTACAACTTCCTGTCGATGGCGGTGGTGGGGGCGGAGCCGGGAGCGCCGCTGGAGCTGAGCCCCCGGCTGGAGCAGGCGCTGGCCTCGGAGCGCGCGCTGGGCGAGGGCCCGGTGCCATCGCCCGTGCCCGGGCGCGAGGCGGAGGCCCCGTCCACGCTCCGTGTGCCGGGGGCCGCGGAGCTGGAGGCGGTGCTGGAGCGCTTCCAGGGGAAGGTCACCCAGGCGGCGCGCCACCTGGGGTGCTCGCGGCAGCAGCTCTACCGCTGGCTCGAGGGCTACGGCCTGTCCGCGGAGCGCTTCCGCCCGTTCTCCGGGGAGGTGGTGGGTGGGAAATCCCCGGCGAAGGAGCCTTCCTCTTCCTGACCTGCCCGGGCCATACCCCGAGTGTGGCGATTACGTGCTCACCGTCTCTCCGTTCGCCGAAGGGTGGTGGGACCGCTTCCTCGAGCATCAGGCGGGCCCGCCGAGCCGCTGGCCTGCTCGAATGCGGTCGCTTCGCGGGGGAGGGGGCGCGCCCCAGGAGTGCACTCCCTCGTTGCGGATCACCCCCGGGTCTGTTCCCATCTGTGCTTCCCCCATGAGGGTGGAGTCGCCGGGCGGGCAGCTCCCAGCCCCGGACGCCCGAGATGCTGAACATCCCAGGTTACACGCCGCGAGGAGTCGTCAAGTCCACTGGCATGAGCCTGCTGTTCCACGCCGTGCGCGACGAGGACGGGCTTCCGCTCATCCTCAAGACGCCGGTGGCCTCCTCGCCCGGCCCCCGTGAGCGCGAGCGCTACCAGCGCGAGTTCGGCATCCTCCAGCGGCTCCGGGACGTGCACGGGGTCTCCCGGGCCATCGCCTGCGAGCAGCTCCAGGATCGCCCGGTGCTGCTGATGGAGGAGATCGAGGGCATCCCCCTGTCCGAGCTCACCGGCGAGCCGTTCACCGCGCTCCGGGTCCTGGAGCAGGCCATCTCCCTGGCCTCGACCCTCGCGGAGCTCCACCGCCGGGGCATCATCCACAAGGACATCAAGCCCTCCAACATCATCCTCACGCCCTCGGGCGAGACGCACCTCATCGACTTCGGCATCGCCAGCCTCCAGCTCGTCGAGCACGTGGACGCGGCGCAGGCGTCGCTGATCGAAGGGACGCTGGCGTACATGTCCCCGGAGCAGACCGGGCGCATGAACCGCTCGGTGGACTACCGCACCGACCTCTACTCCCTGGGGGTCACCCTCTACGAGCTCCTGACAGGCAGCCGGCCCTTCCAGGGGCGCGACGCACTCGAGTGGTTCCATGCCCACATGGCGCTCGCGCCGCAGCCCCCGCACGAGCGGGTGGAGGAGCTGCCGCCCGTCCTGTCCGCCATCGTCCTGAAGCTGCTGGCCAAGGTCGCCGAGGAGCGCTACCAGAGCGCGGAGGGGCTGAGGGCCGATCTGGAGCGGTGCCGCGACGGCCTGCTCCGGGGCGAGCAGGAGGACTTCCCGCTCGGCGTCCACGATGTGCCCACCCGCTTCCAGCTCCCGCAGCGGCTCTACGGACGCGACACGCAGGCCGCCGCCCTGCTCCAGAGCTTCGAGCGCGTTGCCCGATATGCCCGGCCGGAGCTCGTCCTGGTGCACGGCTACTCCGGCATCGGCAAGTCCTCGGTGGTGCACGAGCTGCACAAGCCGGTGGTGCGTCAGCGGGGCTTCTTCCTCAGCGGCAAGTTCGACCAGTTCCAGCAGGACATTCCCTACTCCACCCTGGCCCAGGCCCTCCGCGCGCTGACGCAGCAGCTCCTCTCGGAGACGGACGAGGAGCTGGCGCGCTGGCGCGAGCAGTTGCGCGAGACCCTGGAAGGCCATGGCCAGGTCCTCGTGGACGTGGTGCCGCAGTGGGAGCTCATCCTCGGCAAGCAGTCACCCGTCCAGGAGCTGCCGCCCCTCGAGGCGCAGCACCGTTTCAACCGCGTGTTCCGCAGGCTCCTGGGTGTGTTCGCCACGCCCGAGCATCCGCTCGTCCTGTTCCTGGATGACCTCCAGTGGGCCGATCTGGCCAGCCTTCAGCTGCTCCAGCACCTGCTCACCCACCCGGAGGCACCCCCCGTGCTTCTGTTGGGGGCCTACCGGGACAACGAGGTAGGCCCCACCCATCCGCTCTCGTTGGCGCTGGAGGCGGTGCGCAAGGCCAACGCGTGGGTGACCGACCTCCCGCTCGAGCCGCTCACGCTGGAGGACGTCCAGCGGCTGGTGGCCGACACGCTCCCCGGCGCGGGAGCGGACCTCGTCGAACCGCTCGCGGCACTGGCCCGGGAGAAGACGGGCGGCAACCCCTTCTTCCTGCTGCAGTTCCTGCTCACGCTCAACCAGGACGGCCTGTTGGTGCGCACGGCCGAGGGCACCTGGCGTTGGGACGCCGACGGGGTCCGGGCGAAGGGCTACTCCGACAACGTCGTGGACTTCATGGTGGGCAAGCTGCGCCAGCTCCCCCATGGCACCCAGCACCTGCTGCGGCTGGCCGCCTGCGTGGGCAACTCCTTCTCCCCGCGCATCCTGCTCGTCATCTCCCACATGGCGGAGAACTCCGAAGTGGAGAAGGGTCTGGAGCCCGCGCTCCAGGAGGGCCTGCTGATGTGCGCCGGCCCCGAGCAGTACCGCTTCCTGCATGACCGCATCCAGCAGGCCGCCCATGCCCTCATCCCCGAGGACCAGCGCAAGGCCGTCCACCTGCACATCGGCCGCCTGCTGCTGGCGAGCCTGTCTCCCGAGGAGGTGCACGAGAAGCTCTTCGACGTGGTGGGCCAGCTCAACGCCGGCGCGGAGCTGCTCATCGAGCCCGAGGAGCGCCACCGCGTGGCACGCCTCAACGCCGAGGCCGGCGGAAGGGCCAAGGCCTCGACCGCCTTCCGCTCGGCCGTCGTCTATCTGGCCACGGCCTTCCGCCTCCTCCCCGGAGACCCCTGGGAGACCGCCCCCGCGCTGGCCTTCCAGCTTCGGCGAGACCAGGCGAGCTGCGAGCTCATGAGCGGCAACGCCGCCGAGGCCCGCCGCCTGCTGGAGGAGCTCCTGCCCCGGGCGCGCACCCCCGCGGACATGGCGGTCGTCTACCGCTTGAAGAGCGGCATCCACCTCGCCGCGGGTGAAGTCCAGGCGTCCGCCACCTGCCTCGTGGAGTGTCTGGCCCGGATGGGCATGCCCATGTCTCCCCACCCCTCCTGGGAGGAGGTGGTGGCCGCCAACGAGGAGGTCCAGGCCCTGCTGGGGGACCGCCCCATCCCGAGCCTCATCGACCTGCCCCGGATGACGGACCCGGACATGGCGGCCGTCCTCAGCGTGCTCTCCGCGCTCTCCGCGCCCTCGTCCTTCCTCGACCGCAACCTGTTCATCCTCCACCTGTGCCGGATGGTCTCCCTCATCCTCCGCCACGGGGTGACCGATGCGGCCGCCTATGGCCTGGGCTGGTACGGCGCGGTGCTGGGCGCCGCCTTCCATCGGTACCAGGAGGGCCATGCCTTCGGCCTGTTGGCCTGCGCGCTCGTCGAGCGCTACGACCTGACCGCCTTCCGCAGCCGGATCATCTACCTCATGGCGATGATCACCTACTGGACCCAGCCCCTCTCCGGGACGCTGGAGCCCCTGCGCAGGGGTTTCCAGCTCGCGCTGCAGGTCAGTGAGTTCCAGGTGGCCTGCTACTGCTGCATCAACATCGTCACGGACCGCCTCGCGGTGGGGCACCCGCTGGACGAGGTCTACCAGGAGTCCGTCGCGCGGCTCGCCTTCGTCCGCAAGGCGGGCTTCCCGGATGCGCAACACATCCTCCACCACCTCCAGCGCTACGTGCAGCAGCTGCGCGGGTTCTCGAACGCGTTCGGCTCGCTGAGCGGAGAGGACTTCGACGAGGAGGCCTTCGAGGCCGGGCTGTCACCCGCGCGCATGAGCACCATGCGGTGCTTCTATTGGATCCTCAAGATGCGCGCGCGCTACCTGAGCGGGGCGTACGCGGAGGCGCGCGAGGCGGGAGAGCGGGCGGCCGCGCTCTCGTGGGCCGCGGTCGTTCAAATCCAGCTCCTGGACCTCCACCTCTACCGCGCCCTGTCCCTGGCCGCCTGCTTCGGCGAGCTGGGCACCGGGGAGCGGGAGCGGGCCCTGGAGACCCTGCGCGAGGCGCAACGGCAACTGGCCGAGTGGGCCGAGAACGTTCCCTCGACCTTCCGCGCGCCCGAGCGCATGGTGTTCGCGGAGCTCGCCCGCCTCACGGGCCGCGACAAGGAAGCCCTTCACGCCTACGAGGAGGCCGTCCAGTCCGCCCGCGAGCATGGCTTCCACCAGAACGCCGCCCTGGCCAACGAGCTCGCGGCCCGCTACTGGCGCGAGCGGCAGGTGCCCACCATCGCCGAGGCCTATGCACTCAAGGCCCGGGAGGCGTACCTGCGCTGGGGCGCCCACGGGAAGGTGCGGCACCTGGACGCCCAATGGCCGTCCGTGGCCTCCTCCGCGTCCGTCGTGGTGACCTCCACGACGGACACGAGCTCGACGCAGCTCCTGGACGCGCTCACGGTGGTGAAGGCCCAGCAGGCCATCTCCGGGGAGATCGTCCTCGAGCGGCTGGCGGCCACGTTGCTGCGGGTGGCCATCGAGAACGCGGGCGCCCAGCGTGGCGCCTTGTTGCTGCCCCATGGCAACACGCTCTCGGTGGTGGCCCACTCGGGCGCGTTGCCCGACGGCTCTCCGGACGGCCCGGACGGGACGCCCCTGCCGTGGACCGTCCTCTCCTACGTCAAGCGTACGCGCGAGACCGTGCTCATCGGCGATGCCTCCCAGCCCCATCCCTTCTCGTCGGATGCCTGGCTCGAGCGCGGGAAGGCCCGCTCCCTGCTCTGCCTGCCCCTGCTGCGCCAGGAGGAGTTCCGCGGGATGCTCTACCTGGAGAACAGCCTCACCACCAACGCCTTCACGCCCGCGCGCCTCTCCCTGTTGGGACAGCTCGCCTCGCAGGCCGCCATCTCCATCGAGAACGCGCGGCTGTACGCCGACGTGCAGCGCGCGGAGTCCGCCCTGCGCCGCGCCAACGACGAGCTGGAGCGCCGGGTGGACGAGCGGACGCGGGAATTGCGGCAGGCCCAGGCCCAGCTGGTGGATACGGCGCGCGCGGCGGGAATGGCCGAGGTGGCCAACAACGTGCTCCACAACGTCGGCAACGTGCTGACCAGCGCCATCGTCAACGTGCAGATGATGAACCAGACGGTGGGCACCTCGCGCCTGGGGCGGTTGAGGCAGGTGGCCAGCATGCTCGAGGAGCACCGGTGGGAGCTGGCGGACTTCCTCGCCCGGGATCCGCGCGGCTCCCTGCTGCCGGACTACCTCTCCGAGCTCTCCGACGAGCTGCTCCACGAGCAGACCGTGTTGAAGGAGGGCCTGGAGGCGACGACCCAGCACGTCGAGCACATCCGGGCCATCGTCAAGGTGCAGCAGACCTACGCCGGAGACACGCTCGTCACCGAGGAGTGCGATCTGCCCCTGGTCGTCGAGGAAGCGCTGAGCATCCAGATGCCGGCGCTCAAGAGCCAGGGCGTCAACGTCGTCCGGGAGCTCTCCAGGCTCTCCCGGACGCGGTTGGACAAGCACAAGGTGCTGCAGATCCTCATCAACCTCATCACCAACGCCAAGAACGCCATGGCCGTGCTGCCCCCGGGCCAGCGCCACCTGTACGTGCGGCTGGACGCGCGGGAGGACATGGCGCGCATCCAGGTGGTGGACAACGGCATGGGCATCGCGCCCGAGGTGCGCGAGCGGCTCTTCCGCCAGGGCTTCACCACGCGCGAGGACGGGCATGGCCTGGGCCTGCACTCCAGCGCGCTGGCGGCCCAGAAGCTGGGCGGGCGCCTCACGCTGGAGAGCGAGGGGCCGGGCAAAGGGGCCACGGCCACGCTCGAGTTGCCGCTGGTGTAGGCCCTCCGCTCAGCCGAGCACGAGCGGCAGCGACTTGTAGCCGAGGCTCACGGGAGCGAACCCCTGCCGCACCGCGGCTCCCTCCCCCCGGCCGAGCACCGGGAACCTGTCCAGGAACGCGTTGAGCGTGATGCGGGCCTCGAGCCGGGCCAGGGGCGCACCCAGGCAGAAGTGGGTCCCCAGCCCGAAGCCCAGGTGCTGCTGGTTCGTCGGGCGCTCCGGCCGGAACGTGTCCGGATCCTCGAAGACGGCGGGATCCCTGTTGGCCGCTCCATAGGCGATGTCGACGATCTCCCCCTCGCCGATCTCCACGTCGCCGATCTTCACCGGCCGGGTCGTCACGCGGGGGAAGCGCTGCACCGGGCTCTCGTAGCGCAGCACCTCCTCGATGATGGGCTCCACCAGCGAGCGATCCTCGCGGGCCCGGCGCCAGAGCTCCGGGCGATCCGCGAGCAGGGCCAGCATGTTGCCGATCAGGTTGGTGGTCGTCTCGTTGCCCGCGACGAGCAACACGGCGGCGAAGCCGCGGATCTCCACGTCGGTGAGGGCCTCGCCCTCGACCTTGGCCTCCACGAGCGCGGAGAGCAGATCCTCCGCGGGCTGGGTGCGGCGCGCGGCGATGGCCTGGTCCAGGTAGGCGGCCATCTCCTGCATCTTGCGCATGCGCTCCTCCCTGGACATGCCGACGTAGGCGACCACGGCCTCCGACCAGAGCTTGAACGACGGATAGTCCTGGTCGGGGACCCCAAGCATCGCGGCGATGACCCGCATGGGCAGGGGAACGGCGTACGCGGACATGAGCTCCACGGGGCCCTTGCTCGTGGTGTCGAGCAGCTCGTTGGCGAGGCGGCCAATCCACTCCGAGAGCGAGGCGATGCGCTGGGGGCTGAAGGCCTTGCTCACGAGCCGCCGCATCCGGGTGTGGTACGGCGGGTCATCGTGCAGGAGCGCGAACTTGGGCATCGTCTTGAACACCGCCGGCGTCTGCGAGGAGAACGTGGCGGGGTCGCGGATGGCGGCGAGGACATCGGCGTGACGGAGCAGCGCCCAGGCATAGAGCGGCTCGGTCCTGCCCGTGAGGGGGCCCGCGGGCAGCCGCAGGTAGCGCACCGGGTTGGGGCCCTGGAAGGCCCGGTAGGCCGGGTAGGGGTTGGCGATTCCCTCGGGGGTATTGAGCACGTCGGGCGAGAGCGGAGCGGACATGCCCGTCATCTGACCCCAGGGGGCTCCAGCGCGGCAATACCCGGGGCGGGCGGGGCCGGGTAGTCCGCCCGGAGCGTCTCGCCATTCCCGCGGACGTAGGTCCAGATGCCGGGCCCGGGGTTCACGGGCGCCGCGGCAGGAGCCGCTGTCGGAGATGGAGTGGGCTGGGGCGCTGGTGTGTGTTTGCAGCCCACGAGCATCAGCACCAGTGCGGCCGGGGCGAGCCAGTTCGAGGCGCTTCGGGTGGGTGTTCCACGGGGCACGAGTTACCTCCGTTCATCATCATCCTCACATTCCCAAACAGAATCCTCACATCCCAAGAAGTCGGGCGAACCGCACCAGACGTAGCGGGGCCGATTGCCCTTTTCCACGTCAGACCCTGATGGGAGAAAAGCGACTCTCATGACCCATCCAATCCCTGCTCCCATTCGCATTGGAACCATCCTGCGAGAGACCTACGAGCTCATCTCGGAGCTGGGGAAGGGCGGCATGGGCGCGGTCTTCCTGGCCCAGCACCTCCGGCTTCCCGGCAAGCAGGTGGCGGTGAAGGTCCTCCACATCGCGGAGGGAATGCGGCCCGAGCTGTACGCGCGCTTCCAGCGTGAAGCGGAGGTCACCTCCCGGCTCGGGCACCCGAACATCGTCGAGGTGTTCGACTACCACAGCATGGAGGATGGCACTCCCTACCTGGTGATGGAGTACCTGCGCGGCATGAGCCTTTCGCGGCGGATCCGGCGAGGCCCCCTTCCTCTCCAGGAGGCGCTCTTCATCGCGAGGCAGATCGGCTCGGCCCTCCACACGGCCCATCAAGCGGGCGTGGTCCACCGGGACCTGAAGCCGGGCAACGTGTTCCTCGTGCCCACCGAGTCCGGAGGCGTGGTGGGCGAGCAGGTGAAGCTGCTCGACTTCGGCATTTCGAAGCTCGTCACCGCGCAGACCCTCCAGGTCGAGCAGGACGTGCTCATCGGCACACCGCAGTACATGGCGCCCGAGCAGGCGATGGGACGCAACAGCGAGGTGGATGCCCGCTCGGATCAGTTCGCCCTCGGGTGCATCGTCTACGAGATGCTGGCAGGGCGGCCGCCCTTCTCCTCGGATTCCGTGGCGGAGCTCATCTTCCGCATCGTGCGTGAGCCCGCCGAGCCGTTGGGCTCGCTCCGTCCGGACCTCCCCGCGCCGGTGATCGCCGCGGTGGACCGGGCGCTCGAGAAGAAGCCGCAGGATCGTTTCCCGGATGTCGCGTCGTTCATCGCCGAGCTGACCGGGACTCCGCTCCAGACACTCCCCAAGCCGCGGCAACAGCTGCGTCCGGAGGTCCGTCCCCAGGTCGCGACCACGTCAGCGGGTTCCCCCGCCGCGCTCGAGGCCCCCCAGGCGGAGGCTCCGGGGCGCACGGTGTCGTTGCGCCCCCTGACTCCAGCGGAGCCCGTGCCCGTGCCCGTGCCATCCCCGGCGGAGCTTCCCGCTCACATGGCCTCTCCGCGCTCCGGGGCCCCGCTGAAGTCGAAGGTGCTCGTGGCCGTGGGGGCGGTGGTGTTGCTCTCGAGCGCCGCGGCCGCCGGGTGGTGGTGGCGCTCCCCGCCCGCTCCCGCCGCGAGCGCCGCTCCCGCTGGTGAGCTGGCGCGCATGGCGAAGGAGACGCCTCCTCCGGCGCCGCCGGTGTCCGAAACGCCTTCGGTCGAAACTCCTCTAGAGGTCAAACCGGAGGAGCCCGCGCGCGCCGTCCAGGCACGGACCGCGGCCACCGTCGACACTTCTCCTGTCGAGTCGCGGACCACCGCAAATGTTCGCTCGCGCCAGGGTTCATCCGAGGATGTGCCCGAGGTGGTGCGCAAGGACCTGGAAGAGGCGGAGCGAGCCCTCGCCGCGGGCGATACCAGGGAGGCGCTCCGGCTCGCCCGTCGCAGCCAGCGGACGAAGATTACCGGGGGCTCGTTCTCGCTCCTCACCCGGGCCTACTGCCGCGAGGGAGACCTCGCGAATGCCCGCGCGCAGTGGGGGCGGGTCCCCTCGGCGGAGCGCAACCGGGTCCGCCAGTATTGCAATCCCTATGACATCAACCTTTGAGCTTTGAAGCACTCCGTCAGAGGCATTGATGGCAGTCCTGGCGGATGAAGAAGTCATTGTCTTTCCTCTTCGGGAAAGACTCGCCAGGGTGGGATTTCGGGTGTACACGGCGCGTCCGCTGTTTTTCACCCGTTGTCCCATGAAGGATGAAGAATGACCTCGCGTAGAGGATTCGCTGTCGGGAGCCGTGCACTGGTCGCGGTTGCGTTCCTGTCTCTCTGGCCCGCCATGAGCTCCGCGGCGACCCGCCTGCTGATCACCTCGGTGTATCCGGAGCCGTCCACGGGGCGGCTCCATGTGTACGGAGAGGGTTTCGGGACGACGGCCCCTTCCGCCGTCTTCGCGGGGCTGCCCGTCTCGGTGGTGTTCGCTTCGGATACGACGCTGACCCTCGCCATTCCGTTTGGCCTGCTCAACATTCCGGGGACCTATCTCGTCAGCGTCTCGCGAGGTTCCCTGCCGGAGGAGAACTCCGCGCTGGGCGTGACGGTCGGACAGCAGGGCCCCAAGGGAGATAAGGGAGACAAGGGCGACCCCGGCATCAAGGGCGATAAGGGAGACAAGGGCGACCCTGGCATCAAGGGCGACAAGGGAGACAAGGGCGACCCCGGCGAGCCCGGCCCTCCCGGAGGCGGCGCCGAGTGCCCCTTGCAATCCGCGACCGGGTACAGCCAGGACGGCGCTGTTTTCGGCCCCTCGCCGTCGAACGGGGGCACTCTCAGCGTTCCGGCCCTGGCCCCGGGTCAGGTCATCGTCGTGCGGAGTACCGTCACGCGCGGTGGATCCGCCAAGTATCTCATCCAGTGCCGCAATGGCGTCTCGTCCGTCTTGGACGTGTACGACTACCGGAACTATTAGCGCGCCCGGTGGCAGGAGCACCCAGGCCGGGAGAGGCGCTTCCTGGCCTCGGGTGCGGATGAATCCCCGGGCGCCGCTCCTGCCTCACGGAAATTTTCTCCTGTAAGTCTTACCGACTCCGGGACGGGTTCCGCTCACCCTTGGCGGGCAAGTCTTTGAAATCACAGGACTCTGACCCTGGGGGCCCGCTGGCACGCGTGATGCTAATTCCCTGGGCAAGAAGTCAGCGGGGCAGGTCGGGTGGGGCTGGGAAGCGTACGACGGGCGGGATGGTCGGGGGCGGCGGGTCGGTCGGAGTCGAGCAGAGCGGGACGGGGTTGGGGACGGGCAGGACGGGGTAGGGGACGGTCGGGGGCGGCGGGTTGGTCGGGGTGGGGTGGACGGGGTCGGGAAGAGTTTGACGGGTAGGGTGTTGTTGGGGAGCGGCACGGAAGTCCTTCGGGGGCAGTAACGGGGAAGTGGGTCGGGGAGGAGCTACGGGGGTGGCTCCTCCCCGATCTTTTTTTTCGGGCACGTACGTCCTACCCGCTCGGTTTTCCGTGGTGGAAAACCGTGAGCGCTCTCCGCGCCTCCCGGGTCTTCCTCTCGTACGGTCGGTGAATCGCGAGGCAAGGCGCTTGCAGTCGCGCCGCCCCGATTCCCTCAGCTCTCACCCGGAGACAGACATGAGACACAAGCCGTTCGTTCTCGGCGCGCTGGTCGCGGCCCTGGCCCTGCTCTCGGCCTGCGGTGCGTTGGGCGACTTCTCGGAAAACGGCGGCGGTGGCTTTTCCGAGAGCCCGAGCGAGCCGTCCCGGGGTGGTAGTGATTCAGGAGACGACATGTCGGGGCCGCCGGTCGGCCCGGGCCCGGATCCGGGCCAGGGCGGTTCCACCCCGACTCCCGGGCAGCTCACCGCCGGAGATTGGGACGACAACCTCAACTTCTCCTTCTTCCAGACGTACCTCTCCGAGGCGCCTCAGGGCATGCCCGCGCACCCCAGCGCGGATCGCGTGATCCTCACCGTGCGCGACGAGGACGGTATCCCCGTGCCCAATGCCCGCGTCACCGTGGGGGATGCCGCGGGCAAGCGGCTCGAGGCGCCCACGGCCAGCGACGGCCGGCTGCTCTTCCTGCCCACGTATGATGGCGCGCAGGGCTCCGGGAGCTTCTCGGTGACGGTGTCGCCGCCGCCTGGCCAGCCGGGTACGCCGGTGACCACCGCGGTGGAGGGCACCGCGTGGAACCTCACCCTGCCGGGCGCGCGCGGCGTGCTGCCCACCGAGCTGGACGTGGCCTTCGTGGTGGATGCCACGGGCAGCATGGGGGATGAGATCAACTACCTGAAGGCGGAGATCCAGAACATCGTCGACCTGGTGCGTGGCACCTACCCGGATGTCTCGGCGCGCTTCGCGCTGGTGATGTACCGCGACGATGGCGACGAGTACGTGGTGCGGTCCTTCGACTTCGTCTCGTCCGAGTCCACCTTCCGGGGGTGGCTGGCGCAGCAGTCCGCGAATGGCGGAGGCGACTATCCCGAGGCCATGGAGCGCGGACTGGGCGCCATCCACCAGCTCTCGTGGCGCACCGGCAACACCGCGCGCCTTACCTTCCTGGTGGCGGATGCGCCGACGCACGCGGAGAACTACCAGGCCTTCCTGCGCGAGGCGAACCGCGCCCGCCTCTCCGGCATCAAGGTGTACCCGGTCGCGGCGAGCGGTGTGGCCGACGAGGCCGAGTACCTGATGCGCGTCGCCGCCCAGCTCACCCTGGGCCGCTACATCTTCCTCACGGATGACTCGCGCATCGGCGGCTCGCACGCGGAGCCGCACATCCCCTGCTACCAGGTGCAGCTCCTCAAGCACCTGCTCGTGCGCGCCATCGGCTCCGAGCTGGCGGGACGGCGGCAGCCGGCCTCGGGGGAGGACATCCTCCGCTCCGTGGGCAACCCCGCGCAGGATGGCTCCTGCACGCGCGCGGATGGGACGGTGACGTACCTCTGAGGCGAGGGGACGTCAGTTCCGGGTCCGGGGACGGGCGAGCTCACCGGGAAGCACGACGGTGAACTCCGCGTACTGGCCCTCCTCGGACTCCACCCGCAGCTTGCCGCCGAGCGCCACGACGACGATTTCATGGCTGAGGGACAGGCCCAGCCCGGTGCCCTCGCCGGTGGGCTTGGTGGTGAAGAAGGGCGTGAAGAGCTTGTCGCGCACCGAGGCGGGCACGCCGTTGCCGTTGTCGCGCACGCGGATCTCCACCTCGCTGCCCGTCCAGCGGGTGGAGATCTTCAAGCGGGGCTGACCGTCCGTCTCGCGTCCCGCCTTCTGCTGGGCGGCGTAGCAACCGTTGTCCAACAGGTTGAGGATGACGCGGCTGAGGTCCTCGGGCACCAGGTGGCAGGGGGGCACGGAGGTGTCGAAGGCCACGTCGAAGGCCACGTGGCGCGGAGGACGCCGGGCCCTCAACCCATGGTCGACGAGCCGCACGGCGTCCTCGACGAGCTGGTTGATGGAGATGGCCCGGGGCGCGCCGCGGGTGTTGCGCGCGTGGCGCAGCATGCCGTTGATGATGCCGCTGGCGCGCTGCTCGTGCTCACACACCTTGGCGAGGTTGCGCTCCAGCTCCTGGAGCAGGGAGCCGGTGTCCTCGCGCTTGTCCACGGACTCGCGCAGCTCCTGCATCAGCTCGAGGGAGAGCTCGGAGAAGTTCTTCACGAAGTTGAGCGGATTCTTCAGCTCGTGGGCGATGCCGGCGGTGAGGGAGCCGAGGGAGGCGAGCTTCTCCTGGGTGATGATTTGAGCCTGCATGGTGCGCAGGCGCTCCAGGGCGCCCTCCAGCTCGGCGTTCTTGGAGTGGAGTTGCTCGGTGCGCTCCTGGACGCGGTGCTCGAGGGTGCGGTGGGACTTCTCGAGCTTGCGGTAGAGGCCGGCGTTCTCCAGGGAGATGGCGGCCTGGGCCAGGAGCATGCCCACGGCCTTGAGGCGGTTGGCGTTGAAGGCGCCCGGGGTGAGGTTGTTCTCCAGGTAGACGAGGCCGAGCAGTTGCTTGCGGTGGAGGATGGGGACGCAGAGGACGGAGCGGACGTGGTGGCGGGAGACGTAGGGCTCCGCGTGGAAGGGCTCCTGGGAGGAGGCATCGTCGAGCAGCAGGTGGGTGCCGGTGCTGAGCACCAGCTCGGCGATGGTGTGGCAGAGCGCGCCGCTGTGGGCCATGCGCTCCACGGGGAGCAGGGGGGCGCTGCCGTGGCCCATTTCGCCGGAGGCCTCGACGAAGAAGTCCTCCTCGCGCTGGAGGACGAGGACGCCGCGCTGGGCGCCGGTGCTCTCCATGAGGATGTCGATGAGGTTGGCGGCGAGCTGGGGGAAGTGCAGCTCGCTGGAGATGGCCTGGGAGGCCTTCATCACCGAGGAGATGTCGAGCACCTCGGCGAGTGAGTCCGTGCTGGACAGGTCCTGGGTGGGGGGGAGTGCCGGGAGGCCGGCCTGCTGGAGCTTGTGGTCCCAGGCCCGGAGGCTGGCGCTGTAGGCGTGAAGGAGGTGGGCCTGCTCGGCGGCGAGGAGATGGACCTTGCCCGTGGCGCCCCAGCGCTCGTAGGCGTTGAGGGCTTCCACCAGGTAGGCGGAGGCGAGGGGAAGACGGTTGCGCTCCGCCTGGAAGCGGGCGGCCTGTTCACAGGCGATGGCCTCCACGCTGGTGAAGCCGCTGGAGCGTGCGGAGGCGATGGCCTCCTCGTAGCGGGTGTGGGCCTCGACGTGCTGCCCCTTCACGCGGGCGAGCTCCGCGAGGACGAGCAGGTGGTAGGGCGAGAAGTTCTCCGGCGCGTGTCGGGCGCGTTTCTCCAGCCAGGCCCCCTGCCGCTCCATCTCCTCCAGCAGCTCCTGCTTCCGGTCCTCGCTGGCACCCGGGTACACCGCGGCCGCGCTCAGCGCGGAATAGAAGGCGTGCGTGGTCAGCAGGAAGGCGCCGGGCATGGCGCGCATGTAGACGGCTCCCTCCCGTGCCAGGGCGAGCGCCTCCTCGAGCTGGCGGAACAGGTACCGCTGCTCCAGCCGCACCTGCGTGATGTGGGCCATGGCGGCCGCCCCGAGGGGGCCAGGGAGGGGCTCCTTCGAGGACTCCTCCTCCGGGGTACCGGTCAGTTGCAGCAACGCCCGCCGGAGGGTCTGGAGCACCAGGAAGTTGGAGATGTCCTTCTGGGTCGCGGTCTGCTCGAGGAAGCGCTGGTTCTCCGCCAGCATCTCCGGGAGTGACTCCCCCAGGGCGAGGCGCCGCCAGCTCAGGAAGGTGAAGCAATGTCCCGCGTGCTGCCAGTCTCCACTCTCCAGCAGGACCTTGTAGGCCTCGGCGAGCTGGGGGATGCCGGTGCGTGCGCTCCGGGTCCAGTGCTCGATGTAGCCCGCGTGGATGTAGAGGGCGCGCGCCTGCTGCATCGGATCCTTCTGGCGCGTGGCGAGCTCATGGGCGAGCAGGCTGAAGCGCCGGCCCGTGGCGGGGTCGTCGCGGAGGGTCGAGACGACGAAGCCATAGGCGGCGTAGCCATAAGGTGAGAAGCGGCTGTTGCCGTGCTCCAGGCTCAGCCGGATCTGCCGGAGTGTCAGCAGGATGAGCAGCCGCTGGGAGACGAAGTAGGCGGGGCTCGCGATGGCGCCCAGCAGCTCGGCGGCGAGCTGCGCGGTGGGCTCGCTCATGGGGGGCAGGTCGAGCAGCGCTTCGATGTGACGGCCTTCCAGCGCGGCCTCCACCCTTCGCAGCTCCGCGGCCACGGTGGCATCCTCGGGCGCGGAGGGGATGTCGATGCCGAGCAGGCGCAGGCCCTCGAGGCCGAGCTTCAGGGACTCCGCGTGCCGGTCATTGAGGCTGCTCAGGATGGCCTGCAGGCAGAGGACACTGGCGCGTTGCGCCGGAGTGCGTGCCTGGGCGAGCAGGGCGGAGAAGCCGGAGGCCGCCGCCTCGAGGTCTCCCGTGAGATAGAGGGACTCGGCGAGCTCCTTGTGGAGCGCGAAGGTGCGCTCGTGCTCCTGCTCGCGGGCGGCGGGAGGGATGAGCCTGGCGCCGCTCCTGAAGAGCTCACAGGCGGTGCGGTAGGTGCCCGAGCGCTTCGCCCGGCGTCCCGCGGCCAGGTGGAGATCGGCCAGCTCCAGCCGCAGGGCGTCCGGGCCGATGCGCTCGGGCGCGTGGCCCAGGTGCGGCAGGATGGTGAACATCCGCTCCTCGAGCGTCCGGGTGGCGCGGGCGTCCTCGTACAGGCGCAGGCCCACCTCCAGGTGCCGCGGGGTGCGCTCGTCCTCGGGGAGGAACGAATAGGCGGCCTGACGGATGCGGTCGTGCGCGAAGCGGAAGGAGACGTCCAGGTCCATGGGCTCCACCGCGCCGCCCTGCGGGTCTAACAGCACGTAGTCCTTGCCGAGGGGGACCACGAGCCTGCGCTCGATGGCCGTCCAGAGGGCCCGGGCCGTCTCCGCGGCCGCGGCTCCGTGGGCCACCATGAGATCATGGAAGCCGAACGTCACGCCCAGGAAGGCCGCGGACTGGAGCAGGGCGCGGATCTCCTCGGGCAGGCGCTGGCTCTCGGCCACCATCAGCGTGGCGATGTCTTCCGGGAGCCCGTGGGACTCGATACGGGCGACGTCCCACTCCCAGCGGCGGCTTCGCGGCTCGAAGCGCAGCAGCTCCCGCTCATGCAGGAAGCGGAGGAACGACTTGACGGAGAAGGGGTTGCCGCCCGTCCGGGAGTGGATGAGGCGTGCCAGCTCCAGCGCGTGCCCGGCTTCCACGGCGGTGCTCTCGCAGACCATCCGGGCGACATCATTGATGCCGAGCGGCGCCAGGTGGATCCGCTCCCAGGTGGTGCCGGTGGCGCGCAGCGCGTCGCGCGCGTGGGTGAGCGGATGTTCCGGGGAGAGCTCGGTATCACGGTAGGTGCCGATGAGCAGCAGGTGCCGGGAGGACGCCTCGCGGGCGAGGTTCTGCAGCAGGGTGAGCGTGGCGTTGTCGGCCCACTGGAGGTCATCCAGGAAGAGCGCGAGCGGACGCTCGGGAGTGGCGAAGGCCTGGAGCGTGCGCGCGAGCACGAGGTAGAGGCGATTCCTGGACTCGGAGGAGGGGAGCGGGAGGGCCGGAGGTTGCTCTCCCACCAGCGCACGGGTGTCGGGGACGGCCTCGACGAGGGCGGCGAGGTTCGAGCCGAGCACTTCCTGGAGGCGCTCGCGGATGAGGGTTGTCTCCGCCTCGCCCTCCCCGAGTGTCTGCCGCACCAGGGCTTGCAGGGCCTGGTGGATGGCAGCGAAGGGCTCGCCGTGCAGCAACTGGTCACACTTGCCCATGGCCACGCGCCCGCGGCTGGCGGCGGTCACCCGGTACAGCTCGTTGACGAGCGAGGACTTGCCGATGCCCGCCGGGCCGGAGATGAGCAGGAGCTGGCCCCGGCCGGAGGCGGCGCGTGCATACGTCCGCGTCAGCAGCGCCACGTCCGCGTCGCGTCCATGCAGTCCCTGCGGCGGGCGGTACTGGTGGGACTGGTCCGCGAGGCCCAGGGGAAAGGGCGGCAGCGTGCTTCCCTCCCGCCACTGGCGCTGGCACTGCTCGAGGTCGGCGATGAGGCCCCAGGTGCTCTGGTAGCGCTCCTCGGGTGCCTTGGCCAGCAGCTTGAGGATGATGGCCGCGAGGCGCTCGGGCACCTCGGGGTTGAGCTCTCGCGGCGAGGGCGGCACCTGGGCCACGTGCGCGTGCAGCAACTCCAGGGGCGAGCTCGTGATGAAGAGGCGGCGGTCGGTGAGCAGCTCGAAGAAGGTGGCGCCCAGGGCGTAGAAGTCCGCGCGGGAGTCCACTCCCCGGTTCATCCGTCCGGTCTGCTCGGGCGCCATGTAGGCCAGCGTGCCCGTCAGGTGCGTGGGCAGCTCGGGCGGGACGCACTCCAGCGACAGCCCCACCGAGAGGGAGAAGTCGGTGATCTTCAGCTCGCCGGTGGTGGGGTTGACGATGATGTTGTGGGGCTTGATGTCCTTGTGGATGACGCCGCGCTGGTGGATGTGTCCCAGCGCCGCGCCGAGGCGCACGGCGAAGTCCAGGAAGGTGCCCACGTCCAGTGGCCCGCGCTCGTCCAGCAGGTGGCGCAGGGAGATGCCGCCGAAGTCCTCCAGGACGAGCGCCGCCCGGTCGGGGAACTCCTCCAGGCCGAGGACCCGGAGGATGCCGTTGCCCTCGACGCGGCGGGCGATGGCGTACTCGCGGCGCAGCTCCAGGGTGCGGCGCCGGTCGAGGTAGTCGCTGGTGGTGAGCTTGAGGATGACCGGGCGATGGTCCCTGAGCCGCGTGGCGCGGAAGAGGGTGGAGCGATGGCTGGTGTGGAGTTGCTCGTGAAGGGTGTACCCCGCCCGGTGTGCCACGGCTGCTCCTTCGAGGGTCCGCGGCTGTCCAGCCGCTGCAAGGCCATGCCGGGTGGGCATGGTACTCCCCCCTCTTATCTCCACGAGCGCTCGGCCGCTGTGCTTTGGATCACACCCCTGGGGAGGGAGCGAGCGGCACGGCGAAAAAAGAGGGTGCCAGTTTTTTCCGCTGCCTCGGTCCTGGGGTCGATGTGACGCGAATCACCCCAGGAGGAACACGATGCGCCATGGAATTCCGCTGCACCTGCTCTGGGCCCTGGCCTTGTGCCTGCTCGCACCCGCTGCTGCCCGGGCCTCCACCGTGATGGCGCTCGATGTGCCGGCCCTCACCCGCGGCTCCGAGCTGGTGATTCGTGGCCGGAGGTTCGGCCAGGTGCTCTCGGCGTGCAAGGAGCGCGTGCGGGACACCGCGGTGCTCTACTCCCTGGACGAGCTCACCATCCTGGATGCGTGCCGGACGCCCGTGGTTTCCACACGCAGTGGTGCGGGGACGCAGCACCCGGGCTTCGACATCCGCCTGAGTGGCTGGGGCGAGTGGGTGATGGCGCGCCCGGCGCGTCTCGGGGCCAGCCTGGTGCTCGGCGAGGACCTGGAGGGGAGCCTCTGGGTGGCGGACCACCGGCAGGAACTGGTGGCGGAGATCCGCAAGTACCGGGGCGAGTCGACGCGTCTGGCGGTGCGGCCCGGGCTCTACCGGGTGGTGCGTCCGGAAGGCACCTTCGCGGAGGCCACGGACGTGCGGGTCGGCTGGAGCGCGGAGCGGGTGCTGTCGCGAGCGGACTTCATCCGGGTGCCGCTTCAGCGGGCCCGGTTGCGCGGGAGCGGTCCGCTGGTGCTGCGCCCCTGGGACGTGAGCGCGGGCTACGGTTTGTCCACGGGCTCGGTGCGCGGCATGGGGGCGGAGCACTTTGGTGAAGTGGGGCTGCGTCAGCGGTGGTCACGGGCCTCGGCGCACGCACGGTTTGGCTTCACGCGCGCTTATATGGAGCGCGAGTTGTTCTCCCTGTCGCAGACGGAGCTGAGGCTGTCGCTGGGTGGGGGGGGTTGCTGCATGCGGGGCCGGTGGAATTCACGCTCGGGGCCGAGGGGCAGGGGACGTGGGTGAGGCAGACCATCCGGCGGGTGGACGCGGAGCAGGCCGGGCGCATCTACGGAATCAAGGAGCCTCCGCGCTGGGGGCTCATCTGGGGCCTGGGGCCATACGCTTCCGTGACATATCCGTTGGCCGAGCGCCTTCTGTTGGGCATGGAGGGGGCAGCGGGCCTCGCGCTGGCGCCGAGGCACGATGGCACGGCGGAGCTCCGGCCCTCGGGCCAGCTCCACGTGTCCGTGCGTTGGGCGCTGTAGACTCGGGTTCCGCATGCTCCCTCTCCCTCTGGGAGAGGGCGGGGGGGTAGGGTCGTCCCCAGTGCGTA
>NZ_JPMI01000409.1 GCF_000733295.1 Archangium violaceum Cb vi76
CGTCCCCAGTGCGTAGACCCTCACCCTGACCCTCTCCCAGAGGGAGAGGGGACGTCCACGGGACCTCGGACAACTTCACCCACTCGCCGGAAATGATCCTCGCCGCCGGGTGTTGGGGGCCGCGCTGTTTTTCCGCGCCCGGCTCCTCCGGGCCGAAAGCGAGCCCACCATGCGCCGTTCTCCTCGTACCCCGCTCCTCGCCGCGCTCGCCCTCCTGAGCGCCTCCGCCGCCCGTGCCGAAGCACCCGCTCCGAATGGGGCGAGCTGGTGGAAGCACGTGGAGTTCCTCGCCAGCGATGCGCTGCAAGGCCGGGACACGGGCAGCGAGGGCTACCGCAAGGCCGCGGCCTATGTCACCGAGCAGCTCTCGGCCGCCGGTGTGAAGCCCGGGGCCGGTGACAGCTACCTCCAGGAGGTGGAGCTGGTGTCGCGCCGGTTGGTGGAAGAGCGCTCGCGTCTGTCCCTGGTGCGCGAGGGCAAGGAGACGCGGCTGACGCTCGGCAAGGAGGCCATCATCTCCTCCCGCGCGGGGGAGGCGGGCTCCGTCGACGCCCCCCTGGTGTTCATCGGCTACGGCCTCTCCATCCCCGAGGCCGGCCACGACGACTTCGCGGGCGTGGACCTCCAGGGGAAGATCGCCGTCGTCCTCATGGGAGGCCCCGAGAAGGTCTCGGGCGCGCTGCGTGCCCACCACGGCTCCTCCAGCGAGCGCGCGAAGGCACTGAAGCAGGCGGGAGCGGTGGGGCTCGTCATGCTGCAGAACCCCAAGCTCGTGGAGGTCCCCTGGGAGCGGGCCGCGGGGGCGCGCAAGAAGCCCTCGATGATGTTCGCCGACGCGGCCCTCAATGATGACCAGGGGATGAAGCTGAGCGTCGTCTTCAACCACGCCCACGCGCGGAAGCTGTTCGCGGGCGCGCCGCACACCTTCGAGTCGCTGGTCGCGCTGGCCAACGCGGACAAGCCGATGCCGAAATTCGAATTGCCCTCGCGCCTGAAGGCCCAGGTCGCCTTCGAGACCGCTCCGCTCGAGGCGGCCAACGTGGTGGGCGTGCTGCCCGGGAGCGACCCGAAGCTCGCGGGAGAGTACGTGGTCATCTCCGCGCACCTGGACCACGTGGGCGTGGGCGAGCCGGTGAAGGGAGACCGCATCTACAATGGCGCCATGGACAACGCCTCGGGCGTGGCGGCGGTGCTCGAGGTGGCGCGGACGCTCCAGGCCTCGGCGGAGAAGCCCAAGCGCTCGGTGCTCTTCGCGCTGGTGATGGGCGAGGAGAAGGGCCTGCTGGGCGCGAAGTACTTCGCGGCCCGGCCCACCGTGCCGGCGGCGGGGCTGCTGGCGGACTTCAACATGGACATGTTCCTGCCGCTCGTCCCCTTCACCCACGTGGTGGCCTACGGCCAGGAGGAGTCCACGCTCGGCGCCTCACTCGAGCAGGTGGCGGCGGCCCACGGCGTGAAGGTGCAGCCGGATCCGCAGCCCAACCGCATGGGCTTCGTTCGCAGCGACCAGTACGCCTTCATCCGCCAGGGCGTGCCGGCGCTGGCCTTCAAGTTCGGCGCCGAGCCGGGCTCCAAGGAGGAGCAGACGCTGCGCGGCTGGTACCTCGAGCGCTACCACGCCCCGTCGGATGACCTGGCCCAGCCGGTGAACAAGGAGGGCGCGGCGAAGTTCGTCCGGATGCTCGCCGACCTCGCCCGCACCGTGGCGAACGCCCCCGAGCGCCCCCGCTGGAACGACACCAGCTTCTTTCGCCGTTTCGCGAAATAACCCACTACCCCGCCAAACCCCCCAAGAACGGATTTCCGAAATGCTTGGAACTATCCGTTGAGTGTGCAATATGCGCGCGCCTCCAGTCGGCCGGGCTGGAGCGGGGTTCATCTGGGGACGGGGTTCCATGTTCAAGACGATTCGGCTGTCGGTGGTGTTGGCGGGAGTGGCGGTGGGGGTGGTGGGGGGCTGCGGGAGCGCGGAGGCGCCGGAGGAGGGGGTGGCGCGCACCATCGACGGAAGGGCGCTCACCTCCTCGCGGTGGAGCACGAGCGCGTTCATGAAGACCGAGCGCGGCCTGCACACGGCGACGCTGCTGGACTCGGGGCTGGTGCTGGTGGCGGGTGGCACGACGGGCGGCGGAACGATTGGCCTCACGCGGAGCGCGGAGCTGTACAACCCGTACTCGGACACGTGGAGCAGCACGGGCTCGCTGAACGTGCCGCACCAGAACTTCGCGGGCGTCCGGCTCGAGTCGGGCAAGGTGCTGGTTGCGGGGGGACAGGACGGCAGTGGCTCGCCCTACTCCAGCATCGCGGAGCTGTATGACCCGGCCACGGGCGCGTGGAGCCTCACGGGGGCCATGGTGGTGCCGCGCGCCTTCTTCACCCTGACGCGGCTCGAGTCGGGCAAGGTGCTGGCCTCGGGCGGCATGACGCCCGCGGGCAGCCTGTCCACCAGCGCGGAGCTGTATGACCCGGCCACGGGCACGTGGAGCCTCGTGGGCTCCCTGTCCACCGCCCGCTTCTCCCATACCGCGACGCCGCTCTACTCGGGCGAGGTGCTGGTGCTGGGCGGGCTGAGCGCGGTGACGAACAAGGCGGAGCTGTTCAGCCCGGCCACGAACACGTGGCGGCAGGTGCGGCCCATGCCGGTGACGCGCGCGGGCCACACCGCGACGCGGCTCTACTCGGGCTACGTGTTGGTCGCGGGCGGCTTCGATCCGAGCACCAGCGGCAATCCCGTGCTGGGCTCGGTGGACGTGTATGACCCGTACAACGACCGGTGGTTCTCCGCGCCGCCGATGAACCGGCCGCGCCGGGACCACACCGCCGTCCTGCTCTACTCGGGCGCGCTGCTGGTGACGGGTGGCACCAACGGCACCTCGCTGGAGACCAGCACCGAGGTGTATGACCCGCAGTCCAACCGGTGGTTCACGATCGACTACATGCCCGTGCCGCGCACCGGCCACACCGCCACGCTGCTGGACACGGGCGCGGTGCAGGTCATCGGTGGCGCGTCGGGGAGCGTGACGCTGCCGTCCTCCGTGCGCTTCACTCCGTGAGCCGTCGAATGCTCGTGGAGGAGGAAGGCGGGCCCGGGACTGTGCACGAGGGCCCGGGTGTGCACCTTCCACGAGGGAGAGCCCGTCATGTCCACAACCGGTGAGGGGGACGTCGCCCGCTTCAAGCGCCAGGCCGCCGAGCGCGCGGTGGAGGCCATCCAACCGGGAATGGTGGTGGGGCTCGGCTCGGGCAGCACCGCGGCCTTCGTGGTGCACCGGCTGGCCGCCCTGCGCGCCGAGGGGAAGCTGACGGACGTGGTGGGCGTGCCCACGTCGGTAGGGACGGAGGCGCTGGCGCGCGCGTCGGGGGTGCCCCTCACCACGCTGGAGGAGCACCCGGTGGTGGACCTCACCCTCGACGGGGCGGACGAGGTGGACCCCGCGCTGCGGCTCATCAAGGGTGGGGGAGGGGCACTGCTGCGCGAGAAGATCGTCGCCCAGGCGAGCCGGCGGGTGCTCATCGTGGTGGACGAGGGCAAGCTGTCACCCCGGTTGGGGACGCGCTGGCCGGTGCCGGTGGAGGTGCTGCCCTTCGGCTGGCGCTCGCAGGCGCTCTTCCTGGTGGAGCTCGGCGCGCGCATCACCCCGCGACGGGGGCCCGACGGGGCGCTGTACCGGACGGACCAGGGCAACTTCATCCTCGACTGCGCGTTCGGTCCCATCGAGCGGCCGGAGCAACTGGCCACGCGGTTGGAGGCCCGGGCCGGCATCGTGGCGCATGGCCTGTTCATCGGCCTGACCTCCGAGCTGGTGGTGGCCGGCCCCTCGGGAGTGGAGCTCCGCCGCCCCTCATGACACGGCCGGGGGCTGGCGGGCGGCACGGCGCTCTCCTGCCTGCCTGTTCCCTCGGCTCCGCGTGCTCGGGTGCTTACCTGATGGGGGAATCACACTCGAGGGGACTTCTCATGACCATTGAAACACTCGTCATCTGGCTCGTCGTCGGCCTCATCGCGGGCTGGTTGGCCTCGGCGGTAGTGGGCGGCGGTTACGGCATCGTGGGAGACATCGTCGTCGGCATCGTCGGCGCGTTCATCGGCGGCTGGCTCTTCCGGGCACTTGGTATCGGCGCACCGGGAAGCGGCATCGTGTCCACCATCATCGTCGCCTTCGTGGGAGCGTGTGTCCTGCTCCTGCTGCTAAGGGCGCTCCACCGCACGCGATACCGCGCCACCTGATTCGCGTCCTTCAGGAGAAGGGGGCCCGCCGTGGGTGGGCTCCCTCTCTCGTTTCACGGTGGCACCGGGTTCAGGTGGGCTCGGGCTCGGGCGGGATGAAGCCCTTCACCCGCTCGAGGTTCGCGTCGTGGAAGGTGGCGCCGGTGAGGGTCGCGGCCGAGAAACTGGCGCGCTCCAGGTTGGAGCTGTCGAAGCAGGCATTCGTCAGGTTGGCCCGGTCGAACTGCACCCTCTCGAGGTTGGCCTCGCGGAAGTTGGCGCCCTCGAGGCGGCTGTCGCGCAGGTCGGCTCTCTCGAGGTTGACCGAGCGCAGGTCCGCGCGTGTCAGGTTCGCCCCATCGAGGTCCACGCCCTCCAGGTTGGAGCGCCGCAGGTTCACGCGGGTGAGGTTGGCCTCGCTCAACCGGGCATCCTCCAGGTTGCAGCCCTCCAGGTTGGAGCCCTCCAGGTTCGCCCGGGCCAGGTCCGCTCTCTCCAGGTTGGAGCCCTGCGCGTTGATGCCGACGAGGTTGGCGCCGGCGAGCCGCGCGCCCTCCAGGTTGCAGCCCTCCATGTTGCAGCCCGCGAGGACGACCTCCCGCATGTCGGCGCGCTCCAGGTCCGCCCCGCGCAGCCGGGCCTCGTGGAGGTTGGCACCGGCGAGGTTGACGTTCACCAGGCTGGAGCCCCGCAGGTTCGCCCCGCGCAGGCTCACCTGCCGCAGGTTCATGTCCTCCAGGTCCATCCCGGACAGGTCCGCTCCGTCGAGCACGGCCTTGGTCAGGTCGACGCGCGCCGCGGCCGCCGCTTCCAGGGCCTCGCGCAGATCTCCCTCGTGGCTGAAGAGCTCCGTCCCTTCCTTGTTCTTGAGCTGCGTCGGCATCGCTCGTCCTCGCGTGAAGTGATGCACGCCAATGTATGGGGCGGTCCCCGGCACCGGTATGACCCGGGATGCCGGAAAGCATGACCGGGCGTGCCATAATCCCCGGCCCGTGGCGCGCGCGCGAAAAGAGACTCCCTTCCGCTCCGGGCTGGTGCCGGCGCTCGTCCGCTTCGTGCGCGCGCATGGAGGGGACGCGGAACTGCTCGTGCGCCGCTTCCGCCTGCCCTCGGGGGTGGAGGCGCACACGGACGCGCCCATCACCGCCGAGGACTTCAGCCTGCTGCTGGAGGCGGCGGCGGGCGAGCTGGATGACCCGGCGCTCTGCTTGCGGCTCCCCGCGGAGCTGGAGCCGAGCGGCTACGGGCTGGGCGAGCTGGCGGTGCGCGCGAGCCCCACGGTGCGCGAGGCGCTGCGGCGGATGGTGCGGTATGCCCCGTTGGAGAACGACCGGCTCGTGCTCGGGCTGGAGGAGCGGGGGGACGCGGTGGCCTTCACCTGCCATGTGGCCGGACACCCCCGGGGCCTCGGCCGGCACATGCACGAGTACGTGCTCGCCTCGGTGCTCACGCACGTGCGCGGGCTGACGGGCCTGTCCGTGGTGCCGCGCTCGGTGTGGTTCCTCCACGCGCGGCCGAAGCGCCTGGACGCCGCGCACCGCTTCTTCGGGACGCGGGAGCTCGACTTCGGCCGTGCCGACAACGGCCTGCTGTTCGACGCGGCGTGCATGGAGGCCCGGTTGACCACCGCGGACCCGCGCCTGCTGGTGACGGCCGAACAGCTCGCGGACGCGGCGCTCCGGGCGCGAGGCCCCACGGAGGACTTCACCGCCACGGTGGCCGCGCGCATCGAGGAGGCCCTCGACGAGGCGCCTGGCACCGGTGTGGGCGCGGAGGACATCGCCGCGCGGTTGCACATGAGCAAGCGCACACTCCAGCGCCGGCTGGAGGAGGGGGGCCTGTCCTTCCAGGAGCTGGTGGACCGGGTTCGCGCGGAGAAGGCGCGGGCGCTCGTGTGTGAAGCGCACCTGGCGCTGGCGGAGGTGGCCTTCCGCCTGGGCTTCTCGGACGTGAGCAGCTTCAGCCGCTCGTTCCGGCGTTGGACGGGGGTGTCCCCCGGACGCTACCGGTTGTTGAAACATCCCCCCCAGCTCACGCCCTGATGCTCGGGCGGCGCGAGGCCGCGCCCGGCTCCGCTCCTCCGAGCTTCAGCGGGTTGACGTGGGCGAACACCGGCAGCTCGACGAAGAACGTCGCGCCCCGGCCCGGGCCCTCGCTCTCCACCCAGATGCGGCCGCCGTGGGCCTCCACGATCTGCCGGCTGATGAAGAGTCCCAGGCCCAGCCCCGAGATGTCGCTCGCGGAGATGGCCCGCTCGAAGCGGTTGAAGATGCGCTCCTGGCTCTCCTTCGCGATGCCGAGCCCGTGGTCCTCCACGCTCAGCAGGATGCGCCCTTCGTGTGACCGCAGCTTCACGGTCACCGGCTTGTGGTCGCCATAGCGCATGGCGTTGGTGAGCAGGTTGGTCACCACCTGCTCGATGCGGAAACGATCCCACTCGGCTTCGAGCCGCTCCGGGGCCTCCAGCGTGGTGGGAGTGCGTGCCTCGGCCAGATGGGAGCTCAAGCGCTCCAGCACCTCGCGGATGAGCTCGACGGCGTCCACCGGGCCCGGCTCGAGGCCGAGGCGTCCCGTCCGGATGCGCGAGATGTCGAGCATGTCACCGACCAGCCGCGAGAGCCGCGCGAGCTGCTGGTTCGACTGGGCCACGAGCCTGCCCACCCGCTCCGGCTCGAAGGCGGCGGGCTCTCCCCGCTCGAGGCGGCGCTGCATCATCTGCATCTGCAGCTTGAGCGACGTGAGGGGTGTTTTCAGCTCATGGCTCGCGATGGAGAGGAACTCGTCGCGTGAGCGCAGGGCCTCCTTGAGCTGCTCCTCGGCCTCGAGCTGCTCGGTGATGTCCGTGTTCGTGCCGAACCAGCGGCGCACCCGGCCCGAGCTGTCACGGATGGGATGGGCGCGCGAGAGGAACCAGCGGTACTCCCCCGTCCTGCCGCGCAACGGGAAGGTGTCTTCCCATACCTCTCCGGAGGCGATGTGCCGCGCGAAGCGCTCGGTGACGCGCTGCACGTGGTCCGGGTGGTGGACCTTCTGCCAGCCCCAGCCCTTCATCTCGTCGAGCGTCGTGCCCGTGTAGTCGAACCAGCGCTGGTTGTACCAGAAGATGAAGCCCGTCTCGTCCGTCATCCAGACGAACTGGGAGATGTTCTCGGCGAGCGCCTCGAAGCGCTCCTTGCTCTCACGCAGGGCGGCTTCGGCGCGGTGGCGCTCGGTCAGGTCCAGCATCGAGCCGATCATGCGGACGGCCTTGCCGGAGGCGTCGCGGCCGATGTGTCCGCGATCCAGGAAGGTGGCGTAGGAGCCGTCGCTCCTGCGGAAGCGGTACTCGTCGGTCCAGGACTCCTGGCCGCCGTCGATGGCCGCGTGGATGCCGGAGACCACCCGGTCGCGGTCCTCGGGATGGATGCGGCTGTACCAGCCCTCGGCGGTGGTGCCGAGCTCCTCCTGAGTGCAGCCGAAATGCTCCCGCACCGCCTCGTTCCACTCGACACTGCCCGTCGTGAGATCCCAGTCCCAGATGACGTCGTTGGTGGCGCGGCTGACGAGCCGGTGCCGCTCCGCGCTCCTCCGGACGGCCTGCTCGGCGAGCTTCCGCTCGGTGATGTTCTTGAAGACGACCGCCACCTGCCGGTCCTCCGGCTCGCCCGTGCGGGTGGCGAACACCTCGAACCAGCGGTTCATCGCCGGGGCGTGGTTCTCGAAGCGGACGGTCTCGCCGGTGAGCGCCACGTGGCCGTAGCGCCTGAACCAGAACTCGTCGAGCTCCGGAACGAGCTCACGGGCCGTCCTGCCGACGGCGTTCTCGAGGCCCGTCTGAAGCGCGAAGGCGGCGTTCGTCTCGAGGAACCGGTAGTCGATGGGCTGGTCGTGCTCGTCGAAGATCATCTGCACGATGCAGAACCCCTCGTCGATGGACTCGAAGAGCGTGTGGTAGCGCCGTTGCGAGGCACTCAGGGCGTGCTCGGCCCGGACGTGGTCCGTGAGGTCGCGGGTGACGACGATGGCGAACACCTGCCGCCCCGTCTCGTCTCGAACGGGGGTGCCGCTGAAGTGGATGTGCCACTCCCGGTCGATATCCCGTCTGCGGGTCCGGAGCTGCCAGTGGGGGATGCTCTCTCCTCGCAGCACCCGCGAGACCGGCCACTCCTCGATGGGGATGAGCCGTCCATCCTCGGAGCTGAGCTCGTAGAGTCGCGCGAAGAAGGGGAGGTCGTGCTTCATCTCCTCGGCATTCGCGAAGCCGTTGATGCGGGCCTGCGCGTCGTTGAGGAGGACCACGTTCCCGTCCATGTCGAAGACGGCGACTCCGTCGGCCATCGCGTTGAGCACGGCCTCGAGCTGCGCCGTGCTGTTCCCGGCGGTGCCCGTGCGTCCAGTGGTGCTCTGAACCGTCCGCCAGGGCGTGAAGCGATCGATCGCGTTCTCGATGGCTCGGGTCAGGGTTTGCGTGTTCAGCGCGCTCCGCTCGAGGAACTCCATGGCGCCGGACCGCAGCGCGGCGCGTCGCGTCTCGTCTTCATCCACCGGGCCGGCCGGGATGAGGACGACGGGGCAGGACGGAACAGGACGCTCCGCCCGGAGCGCGGTCAGCACCTCCAGCGCATCCAGCGCTGGTGGCTCATGCGCGAGGAGCAGGCAGTCGGGCGCCACCTCTCCCGTGCTCAGTGCGTGCACGGCGGCCGTGCCGCTCTCGAACTCGACGGCTTCGTACCGGCCAGCGGCGTCATGCCCCAGCATCTGCCGAAGCCCGGCGCGAAGCCCGGCGTGACGGGCGATGACCAGGAGCTTCCGGACCTGCCCGCTCATCTTCATCCCCACGTGTCTCCATCCGGCGGCCTGCCCGATAGCGCTCATGAAACCTGGAGGGCCCGCTTCGAGGCCCTGCATATGAAACCCCAGAGCGTGCGGTGAACAGTCGCCGTCCGGTCATGGATGCAACCGTTTCGTGCCTGACGCCGTTCGCTCCCCTGCCAGCCGCGGGAGGGGGCGCTACCCGTCCCTTCAGGAACGCTTCAGCAGCGTGGCCAGCACCCACAGCAGCTCCGCGGGCTCGAGCGGCTTGGCCACGTGCGAGTCGAAGCCCGCCCGCAGCGCGGCGGCCTGGTCCTCCTGACGGGCATACGCGGTGAGCGCCACGGCCGGCACCCGTCCACCCTGCTCGGGAGCCCGCGTGCGTATCTCCTGGATGAGCGCGTAGCCATCCATCCCCGGCATGCCGATGTCCGAGATGAGCAGCTCCGGCGGCTCCCGGTTCATCAGCTCGAGCGCCTGGGCCGCGCTCTCCGCGATGGAGACCCGGACCTTTCCTTCCTGGAGCAGCGTGGCCACCAGCTCGCGCGTGTCCTTCTCGTCATCGACCACCAGGATGTGGCGGCCGTGGAGCGCCTTCGGGTAGTCGGCGGGGAGCTGGGGCGGGTGCTGGGGAAGTGCACGGGCCGGCTCGGCCGCGTCCGCGCGGGGGGCCACCAGTGGCAGCAGGACGGTGAAGGTGGCGCCCTGTCCCTTGCCCGGGCTCTGCGCCTCGACCGTGCCGCCGTGCAGCTCCACCAGGTGGCGCACGATGGCCAGTCCCAGCCCCAGTCCGCCATGGCGGCGCGTGGAGGAGGCATCCGCCTGGGTGAAGCGCTCGAAGAGGTGGGGCAGGAAGCCCGGGGCGATTCCATCCCCGGTGTCGCGCACATGGATCTCCACGTGCGCGGGGCGCCACGAGAGCGACACCGTCACGCTTCCTTCCTGGGGCGTGAACTTCACCGCGTTGGACAGCAGGTTCCACACCACCTGCTGCAACCGGTCCGGGTCTCCCTGCACGGCAACCGTCTGCGGCTCCAGCGCCACCTGGAGCTGGATGCCTCGCGCCTCGGCGGCCGGGCGCACCACGTCCACCGCGCTCTCGATGACCTTCTCCAGGTTCGTGGGGCGCACGTCCAGCCGCAGCCGGCCGCTGACGATCCGGTTGACGTCCAGCAGATCCTCCACGAGCTGCGTCTGCGCCCGCGCGTTGCGCTCGATGGTCTCCAGGGCGCGCTCGCGCTTGTCCTGCGGCAGCTCCCGCGTGCGGAGGATCTGCACCCAGCCGAGGATGGCCGTCAGCGGCGTGCGCAGCTCGTGCGAGAGCACCCCGAGGAACTCGTCCTTGAGGCGGCTGGCCTGCTCGGCGCGCTGACGCTCCGACTCGGCCGCCTCGTACAGGCGCGCGCGCTCCAGGGCCTGGCCACACTGCTGCGCCAGCATCTGCAGGAACTGGAGCTCCTCGGGGACGCAGATGCGCGGGTCGGGGTAGCTCAACACGAGCGCGCCCACGGACTGTCCATGCACCCACATGGGGAACACCGCCACCGCGTGGTCCCGCTCCGAGGCACGCAGGGTGACGATCTCCGGGTACCTCGCCTGCATGTCCGAGGTGGAGCGCAGCCAGATCTCCCGGCCCGTGCGCACCGCGTCGACGACGGGGTTGTGAGCGAAGGGCGTCAGGTCCCGCACATGGCGGACGAAGCGCTCCGGGTACCCCACGTCATGGAGGCTCTCGAGCGAGCCGTCCGCGCGCTGGCGGTAGACGGCCCCCGCCTCGGCGCCCATGCCGCCCACCGCCACGGACAGCACCGTCCGGGCCACGTCGGCCTGGGTGAGGGCCTGGGACAGGGCGGAGGTGACCACCTGCAGGCGCGCGGCGTGCTCCTCGGCCTGCCGGGCCTCGGTGATGTTGTCGAAGACCATCACCGCGGCGATCGTCCGGCTGCGCTCGTCGCGGATGGGGGCGCAGTTGACCTTGATGAAGCGGTTGTCCTTGTCCGGCCGGCGCAGCCACAGCACCTCGCCGCGCACCACCTCGCCATGCAGCACGCTGCGCGCCAGCGGCAGCTCCTCGGCCGGGTACGGGGTGCCATCCAGGCGGTGCTGGTGATAGGCCGTGTAGCCATTCACGTCCGACGCCTGGATGAGCTCATGGCCCCAGATGGCCTCCGCCTGGGCGTTGGCGTACGTCAGCTCTCCCTGGGGCCCCGCCAGCAGGAAGCCCGAGGGCATCTGCTCGAGGATGGCCGACAACAGCCGCTCATTGGTCTCCAGCTCCGCCAGGAGCCGGTCGCGCTCGGCCTCGGCGTTCTTCCGCTCGGAGATGTCCGTGTTGGTGCCCACCCACTCGCGCACGCCGCCATCCAGGTTGAACACGGGCACGGCGCGCGACACGACCCAGCGCCAGCTCCCGTTGGCGTGCTTCAGGCGGTACTCGTGGGCGAACGGCGTCTTCGTGGTGACGGCGTTCTTCCAGGCCTCGCGGGCCGCCGGTGAATCCTCGGGGTGGATGGCCTCCAGCCAGGAGGTTCCATCCAGCCATTGCTCGAGCGTGAGGCCCGTGAAGGCCCGCCAGGTGGGGGCGTCCTCCACGGGCAGGCCCTGGGCGTTGGTGGTCCAGATGGCCGATGCCGAGGTCTGCACCAGCGAGCGGAACCGCTCCTCGCTCTCGTTCAGCGCCTCCGCGGTGTGTCCGGCACTGGCGCACCCGGTGACATCCTCGCCGAGGAAGAGCCACTCCACGAGCCGCCCCGTCTCGTCCTTCACCGGCATCGCCCGTGCCTGGATGTCGCGCCAGACGTCGTCCTCCCGGCGCACGCGGAAGGTGAGCTCCCCGCCGCCAGGCTGGCCGGCTCCGAGCAGCTCGCCCTCTGGATCCAACGGGCCGCGATCCTCGGGGTGGATGGCGTGCTGCCAGTGCCAGCCCATCATCTGTCCGGGGGCCTGGCCGGTGAAGGCCGCCCACGAGGGCGAGGGTTCCTGCATCCGTCCCGCCTCGTCCACCACCCAGACGAGCCGGTGCGTATCCGCCAGGAGTGCACGGACGCGCAGGGTGTCACGTGTGGGGAGCGCCAGAGCGAGCATGAACGAATCTCCTGAAGGGCCCGGTTGCCCACGTCAATCCCCCGGGTTGAGGAAAGTCCTCACCGAGCCGGGCTCATTATGACCTCAAGTCGTGGCGATTTGATGCCACGGCATATTTCCCCTGGGGGTGCGTGCGGGGTGTCAGGGCTCCGGACTCTGCTGGAGGGTGCGGTCCACTCTGTCCGGGTGCGAGGGCGAAGGGAGTCGGTGGGGGGTGGGCCGGCTTCAGGGAGCCTGGATATGCGCATCGATTTCGACGCAGTGGGACGTGCGGGAAAGCGGTGGTTCAACCGCCGCGTGGGACTGGCGGCGGGGCTGTTGGCCGCTGGAGCCGCGGGGCTGCTGGCCCTGCCGGGCCGCACGGGCAGTGTACCGGTGCCCGGGAAGGCCGCGTGCTGCACGGGCGCGGCCGCGCTGGGTGACACGATGATTCACGCCTCGGGTGGAGGCGACAAGGAGTTCTTCGAGGTGCCCTCGAGCCCGCCGGGAGCCATCTTCCTGCTGGGCAACAACGCGTCCATGCAGGAGTACGCGCAGTACCTGCCCGAGGTGGGTGACACCTCGAAGCCGGGCTGCTCGGACCCGGCGCTGGTGGACGCGATGAAGTGGTTCGACCGTGGGAGCGCGGATCCAGCGCTCAACGGCGCCATTCCGTTCGACGCGGACCCGGACTTCTCCACGACGGAGACGCACTTCTTCGAGCCGGACAAGTACTACCACTCGCGCGGGCGGCGCCTGGCGTGGCAGGTGGAGGAGGGCCCGTACTCCCTGCCGGTGGACATGCGGAGCACGCTGGGCTTCACGGACCTGATGCAGGTGTGCGGCAACGCCATGGACTGGAGCGAGCCGTGGGGCTCGCCCGTGTACACGGAGTGCCAGAAGTGCCTGACGGACAAGGGCTGGTGGAGGGGTCCGCTGGCGAGCACGCCCACGGCCCCCGCGGGCGAGACGCTGCCGGTGGAGGCGCGGCGCAAGTGGGTGCTGAGCGGCCGCGTGCTCAACGTGCGCCCGCCGAAGTTCGTGGTGGCGCGCAAGGTGCTCAAGGACGTGGTCTCCACGGCGGTGGATCTGCGCATGGGCGTGGCCACGTTCGGCCCGGATCATGGCTGGTTCGATCCGCCGGTGCTGCTGCGGCCGCTGAAGCCCTCGTGTGACAAGTCGCTTCCTGTGCTGGACGAGACGGCGCTCGGGCGGGCGGAGCTGCGCGAGGCCATCAACTCCATCTCCTTCCGCAACGACGAGCGCTCCATTGGCGAGGCGCTCTTCGGATTGGGTGGGTACTTCTCCTCGCAGAAGGTGGATGGGCGGTGGGCCAACTGGTTCACCAACCCCATCAGCCCGGGCTGGGGCTGGCCGGGGTGCTGCAACGGCGGCACGGTGGATGATGTGCTCACGGGCAAGGACGGCGAGCCGTGGGGCGCGCAGTCTCCGGACGAGTGGCTCAAGGACACGCAGCCGTGGGAGGGCATGGGCGCGGACCGCTCCGTGTGCTCGGCCTGCCAGGCCAGCTCCATCATCGTGCTGGCGGATGGCGCGCCCCGGTACGACAACACGGTGCCCATCACGAAGATGATGGAGGTGCTGAAGGCGCGGGGCGCGAAGCACGCGGACGGTACGCCGCTCACGTTCGACCCGAGCAGCCCGGAGACGAACCCGGCGCCGGGTGGGGTGAACTACTGCGACGAGTTCGGCGCGACGAAGGAGGACTGCGACTACGCCAACTGGCCCACGGGTCTGGCGAAGACGAACAAGAACTTCATGGACGACGTGGCCTTCTTCCTGGCCAACGCGGACCTGCGCGATGACCTCGCGGGGGACCAGTCCGTGCGCACGTACACCATCGGCTACGGCGACAACAGCCCGATGCTCCAGAGCATCGCGAAGGCGGGCAAGGGCCGGTTCTTCCGCGCCAACAACGCGGGAGAGCTGCGCGATGCGCTCATGGCCGCGCTCGGGGATGTGAAGGAGGTCTCCACGGCGTTCTCGTCCGCGAGTGTCGCGAGTGTGCAGTCGGGAGGCTCGCAGTCCTCCTACGTGCCGCGCTTCACGCCGCGCCGGGGCCGGCCCTACGAGGGCCACCTCTACCGCTTCTTCTTCTTCAGCGAGTTCTCGCAGGGCTGCCAGCTGGCCCGGGCCCGGAGCCCGCTGGGAGACCCGCGCGACCTCAATGGAGACAAGGACTGCGACGACTCCTTCTTCCTCGACAAGCCGGCGGGCTTCACGACGGCGCCGGGCGCGGTGCCGGACCCCTCCAGCTTCACGCGCGCCAACATCGTCCAGGAGAACACCGAGGGCGTCTGGGTGAAGGTGCAGACGGCCACCCTCTCCAGCGATGGCCGTCTGGTGGGCGGCACGCCGGCCCAGCCTTTCTGGGACCTGGCGGAGACGCTCGGCCAGCGCAGCGCGAGCGCGCCGTGCAACCCGGCGGATCCGCTCGACCCCACGGGAGGCCGCTGCCTCTTCACGCTCGTGGACCGTGACAAGGATGGCCGCTTCACGCAGGCGGACAACCCGCCCATGCCCTTCGACGTGGCCCACCGCGCCGAGCTGGAGGAGTACCTGCTGGCGGCCGGGGATGGCTTCTGCGCCGTGGCCTTCGCGAAGCTGAAGAAGGCCTGGACGGGCACGCCCGCGCAGCGGGCCGAGTGCGTGGACACGCTCATCCGCTTCGTGCGCGGCGTGGACGTGTTCGACTACGACGGAGACCTGCTCACGGACGAGGACCGGCCGTGCTCGGGCAATCCGTCGCGCTCGTGCAAGCTCGCGGACATCTTCCACTCCACGCCGGTGACGGTGGAGCCGCCCATCGAGCCCTTCCTGTGTACGTTGGGGCTGAGTGGCCAGTGCCTGTCCACGCTCTACGACGACTTCACCGCCTCGGTGTCGTCCGAGACGTCGTGCGCCACGCCGTCCGCGGGCAAGCCCTGCTACGCGGCCACGCCGATGGATCCGCCGCGCGGCTCCAGCGCGAACCGGTTCGGTTCCTATGACGTGTTCCGCGAGGCGAACGCGAAGCGCGAGCGCATCGTGCTGGTGGGCTCCAACGGCGGCATGCTGCACGCGGTGCACGCGGGCACGGCCCTCGCGCGGGACAAGACGAGCGCCGTCGACGACGTGCACGACCTGGGCACGGGCCAGGAGCTGTGGGGCTTCATCCCGCCGGACCTGCTGCCCAAGCTGGGCCTGATGCTGAACGGCCACGAGTACTTCGTGGACGGCACGGCCATGGTGCGTGACGTCTGGGCGGACGGCTCCGCGAGCGGCACGAGCACGGGCAACGGCGTGAAGGAGGCGGGCGAGTTCCACTCGCTGGCGATCCTCACCGAGCGCTCGGGTGGCCAGCGTTTCGCCGCGTTGGACGTGACGAACCCGCGCGAGATGTTGAAGCCGGACGGCAAGCCCTTCCGCTGGATGTTCCCCAACGCGTGTGAGCCGGAGTCGGCCATGGTGGGCCAGTCGTGGGCGAACTTCGCGCCCAAGCCGCCGCCCATCGGCCCGGTGCGGCTCGCGACGAGCAATGCGCGCGGTTGGGAGGAGCGCTGGGTGGCGGTGCTCAACGGCGGGTACAGCGCGGACCTGTCGCGTGGCCGCGGTGTGTACATGCTGGATGCGTGGACGGGTGACACGTTGTGGTCCGCGGAGGCGCGGCCCGGTGTGGCCTCGCCGGATGCGTACACGACGGTGCTCAACCGGATGCTGCCCATCGCGGCGGCGCCGGCGCTGGTGGACATTGGCGACGCGGAGAGCGTGCGGATGGACCTGGATGGCTTCTTCGACACGCTCGTCGTCGGTGACCTGGGCGGCCAGGTGTGGACGTTCCGCTTCCACACGCCGGGCGTGCTCGGGAGCGATGGCCGGGTGAACAACTGGTTCGGCGCGCGCTCGCTGGAGATGGCGCGTGGCAAGGACTTCGAGAAGCAGCCCTTCTTCCACCTCGCCTCCACCGTGCGTCAGCCGGAGACGGGCTGGCTGCGCGCCTTCCTGGGCACGGGAGACCGGCAGCATCTGCGCTCCAAGGAGGGAACGAACTGCGGCCCGGATGATCTGCTGGCGTGCGTGCGGATGAAGTGCGACGTGGAGGCGGAGCTCACCGCCGACATCAACGGTCTGCTGCGCACGTCCGTCATCGAGTACGACAACGGCGTGCTGGTGAAGAACACGGGCGCGCTCTCGGGCTCGGTGGCGCCGGTGTGCTCGTCCGCGCGCATGGAGCTCACGGGCCTGCGCATCCGGTGTGACAACAGCACGGCGCTGGGCAGTGGCTCCTACTACTTCCCCGCGGCGGGGGCGCCGGAGCCCGCCAGCTCGGATGCCGAGTGCGCCAAGGCGGGTGGTGAGTGGTCGTGCACGCTGGCCACGCTTCCCACGGACTCGCACGGGGACCTGAACCTGGGCGCGGACGCGGCCAGGGTGCCGCACAACCGCTACTTCGGCTTCCACGCGTATGGCGGTTGGCAGCGTCACTTCGAGAGCGCCACCGAGGCCCTCGCGTTCGACGACAAGCGTGTGACGGACACCGCCTTCGCTTGCGGCGCGGGAGTCGACTGCTCGCTGGTGGATGTCACGATTCCGGACAGCGCCTACGCGACGTACGTGCACCCGGAGTTGGGCCCTCGGCGCTACGTCCCCACCAGCACGCTCGTGTCGCTCCCGCGGGGCACGATGGAGGGGCCGGGCTGGTTCCTCCGGTATGGCGGCCTGCAGGAGAAGACGGCGGCGGGCTCGGCCGTGTTGGGCGGCATCGTGTTCTGGCCGAGCTTCTCGCCTCCCGCGGCGGCCACCGTCTCCGCCTGCAAGCTGTCGGGTGGAGGGGACCTCAGCCGCTCGTGGCAGGCGGACGTCATCACCGGCATGCCGGACCAGGCGGAGGGCTTCCGGGTGACGGACGCGGAGGGCAAGCTGCTCGGGTACATGCCCGCCAAGACGCTGGATGCGTGGGCGCCGCCTCCGGAGCCGGCGGCGGTCGTCTCCGTGTCCTCGACGGGCGGCATCCGCTACGAGGTGGTGATGCCGGGCGTGGGCCAGGCTCCCGTCAGCGAGACGCTGCGTGAGCGCAAGAACACCACGCCGGACATCTCCTGGCTGGAGGTGCCGCGCAACCTGCACGCGTGCCGGCACGCGGACACCCGCTTCTGTCCGTGAGGCGTGGGGACGGCCGGGTCACTCCCTCGAGGACCCGGCGTTCCGCGCGTCGCGAGGGAGGCGCACCCGGAAGGTGGTGCCTTCCTCGCGGTTGGAGCGCACCTGGATGTCGCCGTGATGGGCGCGCACCACGTGCTTCACGATGAACAGTCCCAGGCCGATGCTGCGCTGGGCGTTGTCCGTCCTGTTCGCCCCGCGCCGCATGGGCTCGAAGATGTGCCGCTGGTCCTCGGGCGAGATGGGCGTCCCCAGGTTGTGCACGCGCAATTGCAGCATGCCGTCCTCGCTCGTGCTGCTCACGGTCACGGGCGTATCGGGCGGGCTGTACTGGAGGGCGTTGGTCAGCAGGTTCGTCAGCACCTGCGCGATGCGGTCCGCGTCCAGTGTTCCCTCGCCAGCGCCCGTGCACTCCAGCCGGAGCGTGCGCCCGGGGTAGGCGAACTGCACTTCCTCCACCACCTGCCGCGCCAGCTCGTGCAGGTCCACCGGCTGCGGTTGGATGATGATGCCGCTGCCCATGCTGGCCTGGGTGAAGTCCAGCAGCTCCCTCACCATGCGCGTCATCCGCTCGGCGCTGCTGCGGATGCGGGTGAGCAGGCGCACCTGGGCGGCCTCGTCCCGGCCCTGCTTGCGCAGGCCCGACTCCGCCGCCAGGGTGATGGCGGTGAGCGGGTTGCGCAGATCATGGCTGACGATGCCCATGAGCTGTTGCGACAGCTCCGCCCGGCGCAGGGCCTCGGCGCGCAGCTCGCGCAGCTCGGTGACGTCCCGGCCCACCCCGATGAAGCCGGAGAGCTCTCCCCCGGCCGAGCGGATGGGAACGGTGCGGATGCCGACCCACACCTCGCTCCCGTCCTTGCGCCTTCCCAGCCACTCGCCCTTGCGCTCGCCGGTGGTGAGGATGCGGGCGAGGCCCGCCGCGAGCTCCTCGGCGGATTGGCTCGGGTAGAGCCTCGCCACCGACTGGCCCATCATCTCCCCGGCGCTGTAGCCGAAGAGCTGGGTGGCCCCCTCGTTCCAGTAGGTGATGAGGCCGGACAGGTCCGACACGATGATGCTGTCCTGCACGTTCGCGAGGATGTGCACCTGCGTGCGCAATTGGGCGTTGACGGCCTCCAGCTCGGTACGGGCGGCGCGCTCGGACTCCAGCAGCTGCGCGCGCTCCCGGGCCACCTCGTGGGTGCGCAGCACGGTGCGCAGCGTGGCCACCAGCTCCTCGGGCTCCACCGGGGCCACGAGGTAGCCGTCCGCGCCTCCGAGCAGCCCCTGGGTCTTGTCCTGGGTGGTGGTGAAGTTGGCGGACATCTGGATGATGGGGAGGGCGGCCGTGGCCGGGTCCGCCTTCAACCTGCGGCTCACCTCGAAACCCGTCAGGTCTGGCAGGCGCACGTCCAGCAGCAGGACATCCGGCCCCTCCCGGGCGAGCTGGAAGGCCTCACCCGCGGTGGCGGCCTGCCACGTCCTGAAGCCCGCCAGCTCCAGCGTCCGCGCGAGCAGGTACCGCCTGGCGTCATCGTCCTCGACGATGAGCACGACGGGCGAGGGTGGCTGGGAGGAGGGGGTCTTTTCCATTCGGCGGGCCAGTCCCGGGGGGGGCCGGGAGCCCTCATACAATAGCGTCATGCGGACGTCCCCTTCCTCCTGGCGTCCATTCCGCTTCACTCCGGGTGCTGTGTTCTTGACGGGGCGGCCCGTGCCAGCGACCGTGGCGGCGTGAGCGCGCCCTCCGTTCCGAGCGCGCCCGGTTCCGGCCAGGCGCCTTCTTCCAACTCCGACAGCTCCGGGTTGCCGGCCGATGATCGCCTGAGGCTGTTGCTCGAGCACATGTCCGAGGCCTTCCTGTCGTTGGATGGACGGGGGCGGGTGCTCGATTGCAACACGCGGGCGGTGGCCCTGTTCGGAGTGGCCGCCGAGCGGCTGCTCGGCCAGGAGCCGTGGGGGGCGGTGCCCGCGCTGGCGGGCAGGACGTTGCACGGGCGGTTGTTGACGGCGCTCGAGACGCGCCAGCCCGCGCGTTTCCTCGCCTCGCTGCCGCCGCGCTCCTGGGTGGAGGTGTCCGTCGTCCCCGTGCGCGACGAGCTGTGGGTGCTCGCCTCGGACATCACCCAGCGCGAGGAGGCCCAGGCCCTGGTGGAGGAGACGGAGAAGCGCTTCCGGCTGTTGGGCGAGCGTTTCCAGGTGGCGCTCGACTCCGCGCAGATGGCCGTCTGGGAGACGAACCTCGCCACCGGCCAGGTGTTCCGCTCGGAGGGGCATGACCGGCTCTACGGTTACCCCGAGCCGCTCAAGGAGTGGACCCACGAGAAGTTCCTCGCCTCGCTCCACCCGGAGGACCGGCCGGAGGTGGAGGCCCAGGTCACCGGCATCTTCCACAACGACGTGAAGTCCTATACGTCCACCTTCCGCACCCGCTGGCCGGATGGCACCTGGCACTGGCTCACCAGCCGCGCCACCGTGATGCGGGACACCCAGGGCCGGCCCATGGTGGTGCGCGGCGCCATGCTCGACATCACCACCCTGAAGCAGACGGAATTGGCGCTGCAGGAGGCGGTGCGCGTGCGCGAGGACTTCCTGTCGCTCGCCAGTCACGAGCTCAAGACGCCGCTCACCGGCCTGTTGCTGCAGATGCAGATGTTGCGGCGGCTGGAAACGGAGGCGGGCTCCACGCCGCTGGACTCCCAGAAGGTGCGGACGCGGCTGGAGGCCATCGACCGGCTGCTGCGGCGCTCGAGCCTGCTGGTGGACAACCTGCTGGACGTGGGACGCATGCGCCACGGCAAGCTGGACTTCCTCTTCTCCACGGGGGACCTGTCGGCGCTGGTGTCCGAGCTGGTGGAGCGCACCCGCGAGGAGGCCCGGCTGGCGGGCGTGTCCCTCACCGCGGACATCACCCCGGCGCTGGTGGGGCGCTTCGATCGGCTGCGGCTCGAGCAGGTGGTGCTCAACCTGCTGGCCAACGCCCTGCGCCACGGCGGGGGGCAGCCCATGGACGTGCGGCTGGAGCGGACCCCGGAGGGCGCGCGGCTGGTGGTGCGGGACGAGGGGCCCGGCATCCCCGAGGCCGATCGCGAGCGCATCTTCTCGCGCTTCGAGCAGGTGCGCGGCGTGGCGCGCGCCGGCGGCCTGGGACTCGGCCTCTTCATCGTGCGGCAGATCGTCGAGGGCCACCGCGGCCACGTGCACGTGGAGGCGGGGCCCGGCGGACGCGGCGCGGCCTTCGTGGTCGAACTCCCTCTGTAACAACTGCAACCCGGCTTCTCGTCCAGGGATTCCCCGTCGCTCCGCCGCTCGCACTGGGTGTGTCAGGAGTCCAGTCGAGCTGGAAAGTCAAGACGACACTGCCTGTTGAGTGGAGTGCGATCAGCCGTCCTTTCGAGTGGGCGGGTTGCTTTCGGCCCTTCAGAGCGTTTCTGATCTGTACCGGAGCTCCGGTCGTCTCACTCCAAGCCCCCAACGGAGGCAATCAACGCATGCAGCTCAACATCACCTTCCGCCAGTTCGGCTCGTCCGATGCCCTCAAGGAGTACGCGAAGGAGAAGGTCGAGCGGGTGAACAAGTACCTGGACAGGGCCGGTGAGGCCCACGTGGTGCTGTCGCTCGAGCGGCACCTGCACCACGCGGAGATCACCATCCACTCCGGCTCCTGGGTGCTGCGCGGCAGGGAGAAGAGCGAGGACATGTACGCGTCCATCGATCTCGCGATGGACAAGATCGAAGCGCAGCTGCGCAAGTACAAGGAGAAGATCAAGAACCACCACGGGCGCGAGCGCGTGCACCACCGCCAGGAGCTGGTGAACCAGCTCAAGGTGCGCCACAAGGTGTTCGAGCTGCCCGAGGAGTTCCAGGAGGAGGCCGTGCCGCCCGCTCCCGTGGCGCAGCCCGCTCCGAGCGCGCCGGCCACCGGGCAGCTCGCGCAGTCCACCACGCGCATCGTGCGCACCGCGGAGATCACCGTGAAGCCCATGGCGGTGGACGAGGCGGTGATGCAGATGAACCTGATGAACCAGGACTTCTACGTCTTCCAGCACGCCACCACGCACGAGGTCTGCGTGGTGTACCGGCGCAAGGAGGACGGGCAGTACGGCCTCATCGGCGTGCACGGCTCCGCGCCCACCGCGGGCTGAGTCCTAGCGTTTGCCGCGCTCCGAGCGGGCCGCCCGCCCGGGGCGCGGTGCGTCCAGTCCGTGACCGAAGGCGAGCCGGCTCAGTCCCACGGGGAGCCGGCCCGGTGTGCCGATCTCCCCGAAGAGGGCGGCGGCGGCGGCCTCGGTGGCGGCGGGCTGGTACGAGTAGATGGCCAGCACGGCCCGGGCCTCGTCGGCGTGCTCGGCGAGGTAGGGCAGGCCCATGGACACCACCAGCACCGGGCGACCCGTGGCGGCGGCCATGGTGACGAGCTCGAGCTGGCGGGAGTTGATGATTCCCACCACCACCACGTCCGAGCCGAGCGCCAGACGGCGGGCCTGCTGCCTCAGCACGGCCCGGCGTGCGGGAGAGGGCCACGTGGGGACGTGGAGCACCTGGGCGCCAGGGACGCGCTCGAGGATGGCCTCGCCCAGCGAGTGCTCCGGGGTGATGAGGCCCAGGCGCGTGCCGGGGGAGAGCGGGAAGTGCTTGCCGTCGGTGCGCAGCAGGGTGACGGCGGCGCGGGCGATGCGGTGGGCCACCTCGGCGTTCTCCGGAGCGGGTGGGGTGGCCAGGCGCTCCTCCAGCAGGGGCGGCGGCTCGAAGAGGCCGCGGCGCAGCTTGGAGGTGAGGATGCGGCGCACGGCGGCGTCCAGGCGGGCCCGGGGAAGCTCGCCGCTCCAGGCCGCCGTCATGAGGGCCTCGTACACCTCCGTCTTCTTCTCCGCGCGCCAGGGGACGAGCACCATGTCCGCGCCGGCCTTCACCGCCATCACCGCGGCGCGGCCCACGCCATAGCGCCGGGCGATGGCGTCCATCTCCAGCTCGTCGGTGAGCACCAGCCCGTCGAAGCCGAGCCGCTGGCGCAGCAGCCCGTCCAGCACCTGGGGGTGCACGGTGGCCGGCATGTCGTCGCCGGTGAGGCCGGGCACGGCCACGTGGGCCGTCATCAACCCGTCCAGCCCGTCCTGGATGACGGCGCGGAAGGGCTCCATCTGGGCGAGTACCTCCTCGCGGGTTTCGCGCATGATGGGCAGGGCGGTGTGGCTGTCCGCGTCGGTGGAGCCGTGGCCGGGGAAGTGCTTGGCCACGGTGACGAGTCCCGCGTCCTGCTGGCCGCGGACGAAGGCCCGCCCCAGCTCGGAGACGAGCGGCACCGAGTCGCCATAGGAGCGGATGCCGATGACGGGGTTGCGCGGGTTGAGGTTGACGTCCAGCACGGGCGCCAGGTTCATGTTGAAGCCCAGGCGCTTGAGGTCCTCGCCCTGGGCGAGCCCCGCGGCGTAGGCCAGCTCCGCCGAGCGGGTGGCTCCGAGCGCCATGTTGCCCGGCAGCACCACCACGTCGTCCTTCACCCGCACCACGTTGCCCCCCTCCTGGTCCAGCGCGAGGAAGGGGGGAATGCCGTCGGCCAGCAGCCGGAGTAGACCGTCGTTGAGGCGGGCCACCTGCTCGCCGCTGGCGATGTTGCGCCGGAAGAGGCACACCCCGCCCACCCGGCGGCCGCGCACCAGCGCCTCCACGGACTCGTCCACGGTGGTGCCACCAAAGCCCACCATCATCAACTGGCCCACCTTGTCCTCGAGGGACAGGCCCGCCAGGAGGTGCTCGGCGCGGGCCCGGCGCAGCTCGTCCGCCGAGGGTGGAGTGGGTGGAGGGGCCTGCTCGGCCTGGACGGGGGCCAGGGGCGCGGCGGCTTCGGGCAGGCTGGCGGTGGTGGCACAGGCCCCGAAGCAGAGGACGAGCGGGAGGAGGAGCGCGCGGAGGGGCCGGGGGAACACGGTGGGCCCGGAGCCTAGACGAGCCCTTCGCGCCCTCCATTTTCTGGCCAGAGAAGTCGCAGATACCCGTCGCGAGCGCTCCGTCCGGTGGGGCGGTGGTGCCCACGCGGTGGGTAGATGTCCATCAGTCGTGTGGGTGTGGGTGGGGTGTGACGGGGAGGCGTCGACCACTGCTCATCCAGCGAAGGGGGGCAAGATGGGTTCCCTGAAGTCCGGGAGGCCTGTTGTCCAGTCCATGCGGCGGAAGGCGGTGCGACTTGTCCACGCGTGTTGTCGGCGAGCTCTCCGCGGGGGCGCGGCTGCTTCTGGCCCTGGCGCTGGCCGTTCTCGTCGGCGGGTGCGCCACGGGCCCTCCTCGCGCGAGCCTGACGAGCGGCTTCGGTCTTCACTCGCGGCCCACTGCGTTCCGTGACGGTGCCGGATCCCGGTGGCCCGCTGTCCCTGGTGTGCCGGAAGAGACAGAGGGGTCCGCGGGCGGCTTTCCCGATCAGACGGAGGACTCCTTCCAGGTGGTGCAGGAGGCCAGTGGCCTCGGGGAGGAGGCCCGGCACCCTTCGGGCGCGGCGCTCTACGTGGAGCAGGCGCGCCAACTGCTGGGCCACCTGGCGAAGACGCCCGTGACGCAGCGGAGCCTTGCTCCGCGCCGGGCGCTGTCCTGGTTGCTGCGCGAGGTGCTCGCGGGCGGCGAGCGCGTGGACTACGCCGACTTGAAGTGGCGGGCCGAACGCTTCGGATTGCTGGTGCTGGTGCGTCCGGACGGCTACCTGGTGGCCGCGCTCGACGGCACGCCGCTTCAACGCCGGGGCCCTCTGAAGCTGGTGGAGGGGGAGTGGAGGGTGGGCCGCCTCGTGGTGGGCGCCTTCTACTTCTCGCACGGTGGTGTTTTCTATCCGGCCACCGAGGCCTTGCGGCGCGCGGACAGCTCACCCCTGGCGGAGCTGGGCCTGGGGAGGGACCCGCTCAACGCCGCGCTCGACGGAGCCCAGGACGCGCTGGCGGAGATGACGCTGGCGCTGGCGCACTCCGTGCTCCACCCCATCCGAACGCTGGAGGACCTGGGGCAACTGCCCGTCACGCTGGCGTACCTGATTGCCACCTCACCCGAGTACTTCGCGCGCTACGGGGCCATGTCGCGGGAGGACCAGATACGCGAGGCGGCGCGCTTGTCCACCCACCTGCTCATGTTGCTCGGAGGCGCGCGGGCCACGGTGGGACGCCTGGGCGGGCTGGGGGCGGAGCTGCCGGTGCTATCCGTCACAGCGGAGGGCGAGCTGGTGCTGGGCGGAGCCGTGGTGGCTGCGGGGACGACGGTCACGATGGGCCTGGACCTGAGCGCCTCCTCCATCCTCCACATGGCGGGCAGAAGCCGGGGAGCAAGCGGTGGCACGAGCGACAAAACGGAGAAGGACTCCAAGACAGCTCCGGAGCGGGAACCTGGTAGGTGGACGTACAAGAAGCCCACGACCGAGTCCAAGCGCTCCCTGGACTACCAGGAGCAGGTGACGGGGCGGCCCGCCTGGTGGGTGTACATGATGGGTGACCTGGAGTTCGACGGCATCAAGCTGGGGGAACTGCTGGAGGCCAAGGGTCCCGGCTACTGCTCCTTCTTCGAGACGGACGGCACACCCAAGCCCTGGTTCCATGCGTCTGGTGGGTTCACTCAGCTGATGGAGCAGGCCGAGAATCAGTCGAAGATGGCCCAAAGGTTGGGGAGGCCGCTGAGCTGGCATGTCGCCGATGCCAAGGTGGCGGAGTACCTCCGCGAACTCTTCAAGGGGAGAGGCTGGAAGAACATCAACGTCCAACATACGCGGCCCGTGCAGTAGAAAGGAGCACGCATGCAGGACAAGTACTACGTGGGTGCGTACTGGGGAGCGCGCCAGGAAACGGCGCTGGAGTGCGCGCGGCGCTTCGAGCTCCTCCTCCACATGTTGGCGCGGTGTGACCCGGCATTTGGCCAATGGTACCGGGCGGGTCGTGGCTTCCCCCGCGAGCTACCGGGCTGGCCCGTTCGCCCGGAGATGAAGGAGTTGGAGTCTCTCCTTCTCAAGGGCAAGCACCGCACGGACGCTGGCAGGAAGGTCATCGAGGAGATGGGCTTCAGCCAGATGGTGTGGAATGCCAAGAAGGAGGCCCTCATGATCCACTTCTCCTGTGGAGGATACTCGTGGGGAGGGCCCAATTCGTGCGTGCTCTCTCCTATCGGGAAGAGCGCGGTCTGGGAGCGATTGGTGCGCTCCCCCGTGCTGACCGAGGTGCTCACCAGCATGGCCACGGCGTGGGACCCCGACTTCGCCATGGCCAGTTCCTCGGACATGGTGGACCTCATGGAGAAGGGTGAGCTCGAGGTGCGGGTGGGCTGGCTGACGTATCTGTCGCGCCGTCTGGGCAGGCTGCCGCCGCTGCCCGCTCCGGTGCGCATCGAGCCGGTGGGGACGTTGGGCTGGCTCCTGGTCCTCTCCCCCGAGCCCATGACGGCGAGCAACCCCGAGCACGTGGCGCTCACCGCCCGAGTGCGCGAGCTGCTCGACCGGGCCGGTCTCATCCAGCGTCCCCAACCCAAGCCCGCTAGTGAGTGACACGGGCCCGGAGCCACACGGACGGTCATGCCTGTCGCTCCGGAGCGGCCCTACGGGAAGGTCACGTTGCCGAGCGTGATGAAACGCCCGTCGGTTCCCCAGAGTGTGAGCGTGCACGAGCCCTTGGCGCTCTCGGTCTTCGCATCCATCTCCACCATGATGCGGACGTTCATCTGCCCTGGGGAGATGGTGTCTGGCCGTAACATGGGAAGTGGTCTCAACTCTTCACCCTTCTCACACCTCAGCAATGCGTCCTTGAACGTCCAGGGCCTGGTGCCCTGATTGTGCAGCGCCATTTCCACGGCGATGCGGTGGTGGGCGCGGTAGGCCCAGATGCTCGAGGTGTGCAGCGCGTTACCAGGCTTTCGGTGGATGGCGGTGCTGATGTCATGAACCTTGACTCCCTGGTTCTGGTCCATCAGGCCCGAGAAGCGCAGTCCCCGGAGCCCTCCGGGCCCATCGAGCTCGGCCCGCAGTTGCGTTTTCTCCTCCTCGCACTGCTGAGCCGTGGCCTGTGCTTTTCGTTCCGCCAACTCGTAGAGCGCCACCGGGCGTGTGTGGCGGAGGACGTCTACCTGTCGTGCGGCGAGAGCCGGATGGACCATCACGAGGAAGCTGGCGCTCGCGGGGCCCGCTCCGTCAGCGAAGTAGACCGTCAAGCGCAGTGGCTTCTCGCCGAGCATGGCTTCGGAGGGCACGAAGGTGAGCCCTTGCGTGTCTTCCATGACGCGGTGGAATCGCTCACGTCCCTCCAGCTCCATCCGGAGCAATGTCGTATCGAACAGCAGCGTGGTGGTCAGCCCTGGAGTGGTGCACAAGACGGGAGTCTCGCTGGGCGGGGCCGCTGTCAATTCGATGCGCAGGTCTCCCATCTCGCAAGAGGCAGGCGGGGTGTTTTCAGCGGCACCGGCGTTTCCTGCGACGAGCGCCAGGAGCAGCAAGCCAGTACGGGACGTGGTTGGCACGGGAGTCGGGTTCCGGGGAGATGTGGGGGATGCGAACCGGAGGACTCAGTCGTCCTGCCTCACGCCGAATTCGATGAAGGTCCTCACCGTCGGGCGGGGCCCGACTTTGAATGTGTCGGTCCCGGCACCCGAGATGAGTTTCATTCCGGGGTTACCCTCCTGATAGAACTCGATGCAAACAGGAAAGCTCTCACCGTCCGCGCGATGGGCCTGGGTGAAGCGGCCGTAGAGCCGTTTCTCTCCGAAGAGCAGCCTTCCCGTCAGGATGGTGCCGACGGGCAGTTTCCCCAACGGCTCTTCCATTCGAACCTGGGTGGGACCCTCGTGCACGGTGACGGGCTCGTCGTATTCGTACCCGGGAAATTGGGTGACCACTCCATCCCCGACACTGATGCTCAGTGTCTTCCTCATGGTCTCGACGGAGCCGGGGGGGCACTTGTCGGGCTTGGGCGTGGGCCGCACCACCTGCTGTACGGGTGCTCCCGGGCACCCGGCGAGCATGACGGTACAGACACCGGCCAGGCACACCTCCTTGAGGTCGGGAACGCAGCGCCGCGTCTTGCGCTGCGGGCGGAGGGAGGAAGTGGCGTCGGGCTTCAGCTGGGACTGCTGCGTGGGGCTCATGGTGTTGGCGGATTCGGGCGCGGGGAGAGAGGACAAGGACGGGGCCGCGCCCACCACTGAAGATTCGGCAGACTTCCCGCCCGCCGCCACTGCCTGGAAAACACCGGCATGAGGGGTTGGGTCTCCTATCTCGGACCTGGAGGGTGGAGCGGACTCGGGGGTGTGCCTGCGTGTGGCGATGAGCCACGTCCCCACGGCGACCAACAGCATCAGCACCAGGACAGGCACCGCCCGCCGCAGCACCTCCAGCGCGAGGGTCCGCACGGGCACCACTCCCACCCCCGTGGGCAACAGGTGTGACAGCACACGCCGCCACACGTTCCGCTTCGCCATGGGGGCGGGCGGTGGCGTCGGGACGGCGGGGGGCGAGGGGGGCTCGGGCTGCGGCCGGGGTGCTGTCTTCACCAGGGGCACGTCCCAGCGCGAATCCCCCTCGGCTCCGGCGAGGACCGCCTCCAGCGCCGCGCCCACGGCCTCCATGTCCGCGAGGCGTGCTCCCGGGTCCTTCTCCAACAGGCGCATGCACACCCCGCTCAGCGCCGCCGGCACCTGGCCGTTGCGCTCGTGCGGCGCCACGGTCATCCCGTCGCGGATCTCCCTGATCATGTTCGGGTTGGTGAAGCGCGAGCCGAAGGGCAGCGCGCCCGTCAGCATCCAGTACAGCGAGACGCCCAGCGCCCACACCTCATCGGATACGTCTGCCCGGTAGAGCACTCCATCGCCGTAGTGCTCCCAGATGAACTCGCACGCCTCCGGGCTGAAGAACTCCCGTGTCCCCACCATCTGCCCTCGCCCTTCCACCGAGCTCAACCCCTCCAGGTGCGCCACGCCGAAGTCCACCAGGATGGGCTCTTCGTCCAACCCGCGCATGAGGATGTTGTCGGGCTTCACGTCCCGGTGTCTCACTCCGGCCGCGTGCACCGCCCCGAGCGCGCGTGCCACCTTCACGGTGTGCGTGGCGGCCCGCCGCGCCGACAGTCCATGCACCTGGGCATGGTCCTCCAGCGTCAGCCCTTCCACCCACTCCATGACGAGGTAGAGGAAGCCCTGCTCCGGGTCCGGCCAGCGGCCGTAACCCAGGATGCGCACCACGTTGGGGTGCTCCAGCCGCCGCAGGACATCGAGCTCGTGCTCGCCCCAGCAGGGGGCGGCCGGGCGGACCTGGAAGAACTTCAAGGCGAACCAACGTCCGGCGCATTCGGCCTTGAAGACATGGCCCTGGCCGCCCAGGCCCACCTGCTCCAGCACGAGGTAGGGGCCAACGCGATCACCGGGGACTGGGAGTCTGTTGAGGGGTGTTTGCACAGGGAGACTCGACCTCCGGGGTTCGGAGGCTAGCATGACCTGTCGCATCCCCTTCGCCATTCGGACGCGGGAGGACAGGGTCCCCGCCTGATTCGCCTACCGGGCAGATGGCGCGGGAATCCACCTGGATGAGGACAAGGCAGGCAGGCGACCCTTGCGCGAATCGAGGCTCAGGAGTAATTGCCCGCGTAGGCAGCGCCACCGCGGGAGCGCAAGCTTGCGAATCTCCGAGTTCCTCAGCCCAGAAGCCCTGATCGCGGACCTCCAGGCCCGCGACAAGCAGGCGGTGCTGCGCGAAATGAGCGCGGTGCTCTCCCGGGCCCATCCCTCCCTGAAGGAGGATCGCCTCGTGGAGGTGTTGCGCGAGCGCGAGAAGCTGGGCTCCACCGGCATCGGTGAGGGCGTGGCCATCCCCCACGGCAAGTTGCCCGGGCTCACCAACCTGGTGGCCGCCTTCGGGGTGTCGCGCCAGGGCGTGGACTTCGAGGCCATCGACGGCAAGCCCACCCACCTCTTCTTCGCCCTGGTGGCCCCGGAAAACAGTGCCGGTGTCCACCTCAAGGCACTGGCGCGCATCTCGCGCCTCTTCAAGAATCCCCGCTTCCGCGCCTCCATCCTCGACGCCACCTCGGCCGCGGACATCCACGCGTTGATCGTCCAGGAGGACGCCCGGCCCTGACGCCGGGTCTCCGGACCGCTCAGCGCGGGCCTGGCGCCGCCGCGCTCCCCGGGCTCTCCAGGAGGATGGTGACGGGGCCGTCGTTGACGAGCGCCACCTTCATGTCCGCCGCGAAGACGCCCGTGCCCACCGTGAGGCCGCGGGCGCGCAGCACCTCGCAGACGCGCTCGTAGAGGGCCTTGGCGCCCGCCGGCGCCATGGCGTCGATGAAGCTGGGCCGCCGGCCCTTGCGCGCATCCCCGTAGAGGGTGAACTGGCTGACGACGATGAGCTGCCGGGAGGTGTCCTCCAGGGACAGGTTCATCTTGCCCGCGGCGTCCTCGAAGATGCGCAGCGTGGCGAGCTTCTCCGCCATCCACGCCACGTCCGCCTCGGTGTCGCCCTTGCCCACCCCGAGCAGCACGAGCAGCCCGGGGCCCACCTGGCTGACGCGCTCGCCGTTGACGGTGACGGAGGCCTCGAGGACGCGCTGGACCACTGCCTTCATGTCGTGCTCACGGGAGGGGGGCGGGGCTGGCTGCCTGGCTGGCGGGGGAACGATCGGACCGCCGCGAACGTACCCACGGTGGACCCCCCAGGCAAATCCGCCTGCCCCCCGGTGCGGACATTCCATGCGCACCCTGATGACCTCACCGGAGGGGGTGACATAAGATGCACGGCCGATGACTGTTCAGCGACCCTGTCGCACCTGTGGGGGGGCCCTTCCGGATGGTGCGACGCAATGCCCTCGTGACGGAACACCCGTGGCGTCCCCTCTGGACGAGAAGTCCGTGAGGCGGGCAGCGCCCCTCGTGCCGCTGGACGAGCGTTTTCCCTCATCGGACGAGCCGGAGGCGGAGTGGGAATCCACCGTCCGCAGGGACGACGTCCTGGTGGGCCAGCAGATTGGCGAGTACCTGGTGCGCCGGCGCATTGGCAGCGGCGGCATGGGCGTCGTCTACGAGGGCGAGCACCCGGTCATCGGCCGCAAGGTCGCCATCAAGATCATCCGCCCGGACTCCTCCGAGGGCATTCGCTCGAGAGACCTGGTCAGCGAGGCCCGTGCGGTGAGCGCCATCCGCCACCGCGGCATCATCGACATCTTCGGTTTCGGCACGCTGCCGGGTATCGGCCAGTACCTGGTGATGGAGTTCCTCAACGGCCGGCCGCTGGATGAAGTCATCCTGGACCGGGCGCCGATGCCGCCCTCCGAGGCCATCCGGCTCATCATCGAGGTGCTCGGTGCGCTCTCGGCGGCGCACGCCGTGGGCGTCATCCACCGCGACCTCAAGCCGGGCAACATCTTCGTGGTGCTGGAGTCCAACGGCACGGAGTACGTGAAGGTGCTCGACTTCGGGCTCGCCAAGCAGGGCGCCACGCCCAACGGCCCCACGCCGCAGACGCGCGCGAGCATGATCGTCGGCACCCCGGAGTACATGGCGCCGGAGCAGGCGTGTGGCCAGCCGGTGAGCCCGCGCACGGACCTGTACGCGGTGGGCATCATCCTGTTCGAGATGCTCACCGGTCGGCTGCCCTTCCGGGGCGACTCGCCCATGCACGTGGCCATCCAGCAGGTGCAGGCCCAGCCGCCCGCGCCGGCCTCGCTGGTGGACGGGTTGCCTCCGGAACTGGATGCGCTCGTCCTGCGGTTGCTGGCCAAGGAGCCCGAACAGCGGCCCGCCTCGGCCGAGGCGGTGGCGCGCGAGCTGAAGACGATCGCCAAGGCGTTGGCCGTGGACATGACGCAACTGTCCGGCTTCGCCCGGGCGGTGCCCGAGCCGACTCCCGCCCCACGTCCCGCGCCCCGGCAGGAGGCCCCCGTGGTGCCTCCGCGAGCCGCGCGCACGCCGACCCCGCCGGCCGGCGAGACGGTGGAGGCTCCGAAGGTCATCACCCACTCCCGCCCGGCCGCGCCTCCGCCCGAGGCCGAGGCAACGGCGGTGGAACGGCCCGGTGCCCGCCCCGCCCCCATCGCTCGCCCGCAGGCGGCACGTCCCCAGGCGCGTCCGCAGGCCGCCGCTCCTCGTCCTCCTCCGCCCACCACCGATGTGATTCCGGTCCAGGCGGCCCCCGATACGGCGGAGATTGCTTCCGTTGGCTCCAGGTCCCTCCTGAAGCCGTTGCTGGGCGTGGGCCTGGCGGCGGTCCTCATTGGGGCGGGTGTGGGGGTGGTCATGCAGAAGGGCGACGGCGATCCGGTCGTCCCGGATGCGCCCGCGACGTCCGTCACGAAGGCGCCGGTGGCCGTGAAGGACCCGCCGCCCCCGCCCACTCAACCGGAGGCCCAGCCCCCACCCAAGGTCGAGCCGCCCGCTCAGCCCGAGACGCCGCCCACCGCGCAGGCCGTGGCTACGGCCTCGGAGCCGGGGTCCCAGAAGACGGAGCCGAATTCCGCGCAGGAAAATGCGACTTCTGTCGGGAAGCCCCGTTCTCTCTCGATGGAAGTGGGCACCCTGAAGATCGTCTCGCGGTGCTTCCACGAGGTGTACGTCGATTTAATGCCCTATGGAGACACCAGGTCCGTGAAGAAACCCATCCCCTTGCCTCCTGGCGTGCACGAGATCGATCTGATCAACAACTCCGCCCTCAAGGACCACTCCGAGAAGATCGTCATCAAAGCGGGCGAGTCGCTCACGATCACCGATCCGTGCACGCGCTCGAGGTAGGGAGTTTCAGACGCGCTTTGCTTCCTGGATCCACCATCACCATGTCCCTGCGCGCGCTCTTGCTGCTGCTGTGGCTCGTTCCCATGTCCGCGTGGGCGGCGAAGATACCGGGCATCCGGCTCTACGAGCGGGGCGAGTACGCCAAGGCGAGCCGCTCCCTGAAGGCGGAGCTCAAGAACCCTCGGCGCTCCGAGGAGGATCGCGCTCGTGCGCGCGTCTACCTCGCCGCCTCGCTGCTGGCGCTCAAGAAGACGAATGAGGCGCGCCAGCAGCTCGAGGCGTTGGCCCTGACCACCCCGGAGCCGCAGGTGGATCCCGCTCTCTTTCCTCCCGAACTGGTGGAGATGGAGAAGCAGGTGCGCGGCAGGTTGGGGGTCGAGCGGTTGCCGCCGGAGCCTGACCCCTCCGAGCGTGATCGGCTCGCCGCCCAGGAGGCCGATCGGCTCAGGCGGGAGCAGGAGGAGGCCGAGCGGCGCAGGCGGGAGCAGGAGGCGGCGGCCCGGAACCAGCAGGCGCAGGTGGGGCCTGTGGACGAGCCCCAGGTCCCGGCGCCTGCCGAGCCCGTGTCCACCTTCCGGTTGCGTCCGGAGCTCACCGGTTATGGCGATGTGGGGGCGGCCCTGTCCGGTGGCCAGCTCGCCATGGGGGGCGCGTTGGGCCTCACCATCGGAGGCGGGCCGCTGGAGGCCACGGTGCGGACGCTGGCGGGCGGGGAGCGTTGGGCCTGGGAGCTGGAGGCGGGCTATCTCTTCGGCACCGGAGCCTTCCAGCCGCGGGTGGCCCTGCGGGGAACCCTGTTCCCCAAGGTCGGAGCAACCGCCGAGAATCCCGATGGCGACGCCCGCTTTGGAATCGGCGCGGCGGTCGGTGGGCGGCTGGCGCTCTCCCGCCAGGTCTCCCTGCTGATGGACGTGGGGGGCGAGGTCCTCCTCGACGCGCCCAGTCCGTACAATGCCACCCTGATCGTGATCTCCGCTGGCGTGGGCTACAACCTGTTCTAGGCGTCTGCTGTTCGCCGCCGCCCGCTCCCTGGAAGCCGAAGGGTGGCCCTGGGCTGGTGGCGGGAGCATGTCGCACGCGGCCGTGAGAACAACGGGCCCGCACGGGCCTCCATGCACCTTTTCGGGAGGGCTTCGATGTCACGTCGTGTATCGGGGGCACTGGCCGCGGCTGGTGTCGTCCTCGTGTCCTGGGTGGCGTTGAGCCAGCCCGGTTTCTCCGGCTCTCCTGCCAGCTCCAGGCCGGCCGGCAGCGTCCTGTCGTCCTCCTCCTTCCGGTGGGGCATCACCCCGGTTCCGGCCGGCTCCAGAGGGCACTTCGTGCTGCGGCACCGGAGCGCCCATGCCCTCTTCACCGACACGGGCCTGACGCTGAGCCTGTCTTCGGGCGAGCAGCGGTTGCGCGAGCTGGGCTGGGGAGTGGCCGGCGCGCGTGCGGTGGCGCCCCAGGCCGAAAAGCCCTGGGAGGCGAAGCTCAACCGCTTCGAGGGGCCACGGGAGTCCTGGGTCCGGGACGTGCCCACCTATGGAGGCCTGCGCTACCCCGGCGTGCTGCCGGGGGTGGACCTGTGGGTGGAGGAGCACGCCAGAGGGCTGGAGTACGGCTTCCGCGCCGAGCGCGGAGAGCTGCTGCGCCGGGTGCGGCTGGAGTACGCCGGAGTGGAGGCGGTGCGGGTGGTGGAGGAGGGACGCGGGCTGGAGGTGGAGCTGGGCAGTGGGGTGCTGCGTGAGCGGGGCCTGAAGTGCGCACAGGAGGCCGCGGACGGCGTCCAGTACGAGGTGGGCTGCCGGTTCGCGGATGCGCGGCGGGTGGGAGGGGATCGCTGGGAGTACGCCATCGAGGTGGACGTGGCGGATCCCATGAGCCCCGTGGTGGTGGACCCGGTCATCCTCTGGAACGACTACTTCGGAGTCGAGGCGGACGACTCGTTCGGGGACATGGTCCGCGGTGACGGGGGAGTGCTCTTCGTCACCGGCACCCTCGCCCATGGAGTGGCCTCCGACGCTCCCCGAGCCCAGGGAGTGCCGGGCGGAATGAGCGTGGTCGTCGCCCGGCTCCATGCGGATGGTGGCCTGGACCACTGGACGGTCTTCGGGGGCGCGAATGACGACATGGGCAATGCCATCGCGCTCGGAGACAAGAAGCTGTACGTCGCGGGTGTGACCGGCTCGGCCGCCTTCGGTATTCCCGCCAACCATGGTGCGGAGGACACAGAGGATGGCTTCGTTGCCCAGCTCGATCCCTCGTCGCTGGACCTCGAGTGGATCTACCTGGTGGGGACGAATGCGGGAGATGAGCTCATTCACGATCTCGCCGTGGGACCCGATGGGGGCCTCTTCATCGTTGGAACCACCAACTCGTCCAATTTCCCCAAGGAGACGCCCCCGGCCACCGCCCGGGGTTGGGATGCCTTCATCACGCGGCTCACGCCCGGTACCGAGGCGGGCCCCAACGCCGCCCGCGAGGACTGGTCCACGGTGTTCCGGGGACGCAATCAGGACATCGCCTATGCGGTCACCGTGGATGAACGCGACCAGGTGTATGTGACGGGCAGGACGGAGTCGCCGGATCTGTTCTCGTCACCCTCGCTCCCCCACAGTGATGGCGGGGCGGACGCCTTCATCGTGAAGCTGAAACCGGACGGGAAGGGGGAGTTCTCCATGTTCATCGGTGGGCAGGGCAACGAGGAGGGGCGTGCACTCGTCTTCCAGCCGTCCTCCAACGCCCTGCTCGTCGCGGGGACGTACGGGTCGATGACGTTCCCGGGGGGCCCCATCTCCACTCCCAGCGCGACGACCAAGGCCTTCGTCATGGGCCTCGAGCGGGACACGTTTGTCCTGAAGAGCTCGAGCGTTCTGCGGAACACCAGCGGCGATGACGAGGCGCGGGCCATCACGCTCGTCAACAACGCCATCTATCTGGGCGGAGTGACGCGCTCGCGTGACTTCCCCGTGAATGGTGGTTTCGACACGGTCTTCGGCGACGGAGGGACGGAGGGGTTCGTGGCCAGGGTCGTCCTCGGGGAGGAGGTTCCGCAGTGGTCGTCGTGGGTGGGCGGCAACAAAGAGGATGCGGTCCTCGCGCTGCAGGGTGATCCTCAGGGGCGCCTCTTCATCGGAGGCACCACCAGCTCGAACGACCTCGTCCTCAATACCGAGGTGGCCCCGTTCAAGAGCCACAATGGGGGGAACGACCTGTTCGTGATGCAGGTGGACCCGGCTCTTCAGGATGGCGGAGTGCCGCAGGATGGCGGAGTGCCGGAGGACGGCGGAGTGCCGCAGGATGGCGGAATGCAGCCACCAGACAAGGAGCCGGAGCAGCCGGACACGGAGCCAGTGAAGTCCGCGCTGGGTTGGTCCTGTGGCTCCTCGAGCACGGGAGGGGCGCCGGTGACCTTCGCGCTCGGCACGCTCGCCGGGCTGTGGCTGTTCGCCTCGCGGCGCCGAACGCATGTCTGTCCGAAGCGCTCATAGCTGCGCCGTGGTGGGTTCCTGGCGCTGGACGGACGAGCGTTGAGGCGGTCCGTCAGCTGGTTCGTCGTTTTCTGGAGAGGGGGCCGTGTGTCTCGTCGATTGTTTGGTGCGGTGGCCATGGCCGGAGCCATCCTCGTGTCGTGGGTGGCGGTGAGCCAGCCCGCTTCCCATGCGGTTCCAGCCCCGGTGCCACTCGGGCCCGCCCGATTGCTGAGCAATGCCCTCCGGCCGGGCATCATCCCGGCGCCCGAGGGAGCCCCGGGGCCCTACCTGCTCCAGCGGGGGCGTGTCAGTGCCCTCTTTCGCGAAACGGGCATGGCGCTGCGTCTGCCCTCCCAGACCCGGCCGGTGCGGGAGCTGGAGTGGCGTGTGGCTGGCGCGCGTGCGGTGCGGCCCCAGGCGGAGAAGCCGCGTGAGGCGCCGTTCTTCCAGCGGGCTGCGCCCGAGGTGTCCTCCTATGGCGGCCTGCGCTACCCGGGGGTCCGGCCGGGTGTGGACCTGTGGTTCGAGGAGCGTGCCGAGGGTGTGGAGTACGGCTTCCGCGCCGAGCGCGGGGCGGACTTGCGGCGGGTGGAACTGGAGTACGAGGGCGCGCGCGCGGTGCGGGTGGTGGACGAAGGGCGGGCGCTGGAGGTGGATCTGGAGGAGGGGGTGCTGCGCGAGGAGGGCTTGTGGTGCGCTCAGGAGTCGCCGGGTGGCGTCTCGCGAGAGGTGGAGTGCCGCTTCACGGACGCGCGCCAGGTGGGGCGGGAGCGCTGGGCCTATGTCATCGAGGTGGACGTGGAGGAACCGGAGCGCCCGGTGGTGGTGGATCCGGTCATCCAATGGAACACCTATCTCGGTGGCTCCCTGGCCGATGACTTCGGTGGCATGGTCGTCACCGACGCGGGGATGGTTCTCGTCGCCGGTACGGTCGAGATCGATCCGAGCCTGCTGGCCTGCAATTGCATCGATGGGTTGGAGATCGAAGGCAAGGGCGTAATCGTCGCCGGGTTCCACGAGGGGGGTGGGTTCGCGGGCTGGCGCATCCTGAATGGCTCGGGGGTGGACGTCGGCCGGTCCATCACGCTTGGCAAGGACGGCATGGTGTACGTCGCGGGTGAGACCACGTCGAAGTCCTTCGGGACGTTCCCCAGCAACAAGGGCGCGGGACTGGGAGACGGGTTCGTTGCCCAGTTGGATGTGTCGAATCCGGCGGCCTGGCGGTTCCGGTGGATCTACCTCGTGGGCTCGCCGAGCGGGAATGAGGCCATCCACGCCATCTCCACCGGGGCCGATGGCGGCCTCTTCGTCGTGGGGGAGACCACCTCCCAGGACTTTCCCGGAGCGCCCGATGCCTCCACGGATGGGGGCAGGGACGCCTTCGTGACCAGGCTCCACCCCGCGACCGCCCCGGATGGCTCCGTCGCGACCACGCTGGAGTGGTCCACCCTGGGGCGAGGGACCCACGACGACGTCCTCTACGCGGTCACGGTGGATGAAGGGGGCAGGGTCTACGTCACGGGCAGGTCGGCCTCGCCCGGTCTGCTCCCGGGTGCCCTTCGGACCCATGCGGGGCCCGCGGGCACGGATGATGTCCTCGTCGCGAGGTTGAACCCGGCGACGGGCGGGGTCGACAGGAGTCTCTACCTGGGTGGGTTGGGCAACGACGAGGGACGCGCGCTCGCCCTCAAGGGGGCCGGCGATGCCAACCTCTTCGTGGCCGGTACGACCCGCTCGGCGGGCTTCCCGCTGCAGACGGGCTCCGCCGCCGTGTCCGATGCCTTCGTGGTGACGCTCGACAGGGACTCCTTCGCGCTGAAGGCGGTGCGTGTCGTCGGCGGCTCCATGGCCGATGACGAGGGCCTGGCCCTGGCTGTTGATCGAAGCCCCGCGGCCGCCGGAAGGGACATCGTCTACCTGGGAGGGAAGACCGCCTCGCCGGGTGATTTCCCGCTCGAGCAGCCCTTCGACAGGAATTACGGCGGGTCGACCGAGGGGTTCGTGGCCCGGTTGGAGGTCGATGCGGGCGCTCCGCTGTCGTGGTCCTCGTTGGTGGGAGGTGGGGGAGAGGACGTGGTGCTCGCCTTGAACAGTGAGCGCCCGGGGCGCCTCTTCCTGGGTGGCACCACCAGCTCCGATGACCTGGTTCCCCTGGGGACTCCTGGCTACTCCAAGACGCCGAAAGGAGGGACGGAGTTGTTCCTCATGTCCGTGGAGCAGGATGCCTCCACGCCGGAGCCGGGGACGGATGCGGGTGTGGACGCGGGGACGGATGCGGGCGTGGACGCGGGGGTGGACGCGGGAACGGATGTCGGTGTGGACGCGGGGACGGATGGAGGCATGTCCGTGCCCACATCTCCCCTGGGTTGGTCCTGTGGTGTCAGTGGACGCAGCGGTGGGCCGGGGGCACTCGCGTTCGGAACGCTCGCCGGTCTGGCGCTGCTTGCTCGTCGCCGGAAGCGGGAGGCCCATCATGGATGAGGGGTCCGGTTCAGGCGTGGGGTCTCGCTCGGTGGATGACCTGGTTCGCTTTTTCTGAAGAGGGGGCTGTCGTGTCTCGTCGTCTATTCGGTGCGGTGGCTGCTGCCGGAATCATCCTCGTGTCGTGGGGGGCGGTGAGCCAGCCCAGGTCTTCCAGTGCGCCGGCCGTGGACAAGCCGGCCAATCTGATGGCGCCCGTCTTCCGGCCGGGCATCGCTCCGGCGCCCAAGGGATCGGCGGGGAAGTTCGAGCTGCGGCACCTGCGCTCCCGGGCTCTTTTCACCGACAGGGGCGTGGAGCTGAGCCTACCGTCGCGGACCCAGCAGTCCCGTACCCTGGGCTGGAGTGTGGCGGGGGGACGCGCGGTGTCGCCCCAGGCGGAGAAGCCGCGGGAGGCGAAGCTCCATCGGCTGACGGGGCCGAGGAAATCCTGGGAGCGGGAGGTTCCCACCTACGAGGGGTTGCGCTACCCGGGTGTGCTGCCTGGAGTGGACCTGTGGTTCGAGGAGCGTGCCGAGGGCGTGGAGTACGGCTTTCGAGCCGAGCGCGGGGCGGACTTGCGGCGGGTGACGCTGGAATACGCCGGCGCGCGGGAGGTACGGGTGGTGGAGCAGGGACGCGCGCTGGAGGTGGACCTGGGCGAGGGCGTGCTGCGTGAGCAGGGGCTGCACTGCGCTCAGGAGTGGGCGGACGGGATGTTGAAGCCGGTGGGCTGCCGGTTCACGGATGCGCGCCCGGTGGGGCCGGAGCGGTGGGCCTACGCCATCGAGGTGGACGTGGAGGACCCGGAGCGCCCGGTGGTGGTGGATCCGCTCGTGCTCTGGAACACCTATTTCGGCGGTCCTGGTTACGCGGATGCGGTCGAGGCCATCCAGCAGAACAACGTGGGGCACACCTTCATCGTGGGCACTCTCGGCGGCAGCCCAGTGCTCCCGCCGCCAGGGGGGCAACCCATTGGTCATCTGGGCGGGCAGTCCGATGTGCTCATCGCCAGGTTCCAGGCGGATGGCGGGATTGTCTGGTGGACCCTGCTCGGCGACTCGGGCGAGGACCTCGCCAGCGAGTTGCTCATCGGTGAATCAGGTGAGTTGTACGTCGCGGGCTTGACCACGTCACCGGCCATCGAGTGGACGCTGTCCGACGGCGGTACAGCGGTCAGCCGTCATGATGGGGGAGGGGGGCCTGATGACTTCAGTGATGGCTTCGTGGCCCGGCTCGATTCCTCTGGAAAAAAGCTCGACTGGTTCAGACGGGTTGACTGGGGTGGTGATGACGACGAGATCTCCGACCTGATCCGGGGCCCGGACGGACGGTTGTTGGTCTCCGGGCAAACTGCCAACAGGGTGCCTCTCGAGGACGGCGGCTCGACCGTCGACCAGTACGACGCCCTGATTTCCCGAATCGATCCTCTCCAGGGCACGATGGACTGGACCCTGCGCCTCAAGGGCCCCAGGGATGGATCGGCGGATGAGACCATAACGCGCCTCGCTCCCAGGGACGACAGTTCCGTCTACGCCGTCGGCTCCTACAGCGATCTTCCTGGAGCCGTCACGAATGCCATTGTCACCCTGGTCTCCGGAGTCAACGGGAGCAGCCCCGAGGAAGGTCCGCGCGTCATCATGGCAGGGGACAGGAACGAGTATGGGATCGCGTTGACCCCGCTCGATGGCGGGGTTGCCGATGGCGGGGTTGGAACTCAGGTGCTGGTGTGGGGCTATACGACCTCGACCAACTTCCCGGAATTCGGCGCGGTCAAGGGGGAGAGCGACATCTTTGTCTCCGTGGTCCGGGATGACGGGAGCAGGCTGGAGTTGGGGAACACGACGCTTCTCGGAGGCTCGAAGAAAGATGAGCTCCGCACCGTGACGACCGACTCCGCTGGACGCGTCTATCTGGGCGGACTCACGGATTCGCCCGACCTGAACGCGGATGGAGGCTTCGACACCTCCCTGAACATGGACTCATTCAACCACGATGGTTTCGTGGCGAGGGTGCGGCTCGAGCCGAAGCCCGAGATCGAGTGGGCTTCCTATGTGGGCGGGAACGGAAAGGATGAGGTCTTCGCGCTGCAGGTGGACAACCAGAACCCGGACCGCCTCTTCATCGGAGGCTCCACGACCTCGTCCGATCTCCAGTACTCCGACGCTGGCTTCGACCCGACCGTGAATGGGGTCGGGGCGGACGCATACAGCATGTTCCTGTTTGCCGTGGATACGAGTGCTACACCGACAGGGCCAGGACCCGGGCCCGGATCGGGGGAGGACCCGGACGAGCAACAGGACCCCCTGTCCGCGCTGGGCTGGTCCTGTGGCGCCAGTGTCACCAGCGGGGGACCGGGAGCCCTCGCGCTGGGCGTACTCGCCGGGCTGGCGTTGCTCGTCTCGCGCCGGAGGCCGCGCGCCTGACGGATGCCGGGGGCGGCCTCCGGGCACGCTCTTCACGAAGTTGTCCAACAGTTGGACAAGTTCATACGGTTCGTCACCGGGCGGGTGGCCGTGGGCATTAACCTCCTCCAGCGCGGAGGAGGCAGGCACATGGAGAAGGTGACGGGCACGGCGTTGGTGACGGGGGGCAACCGGGGAATCGGACTCGAGGTCTGCCGGCAACTGGGGCGGCTCGGCATGCGGGTGCTGCTCACGGCCCGGGACATCGCCGAGGGCGCCAAGGCCACCGCGGCCCTGCACGCCGAGGGGCTCGATGTCGTCTTCGAGCCGCTCAACGTCACCTCCCCGGAGAGCCTCGACAAGCTGGTGGACCGGCTCGAGCGCCAGGGCACCCGGCTCGCGGCGCTCGTCAACAACGCGGGCATCGCCATGGAGGGCTTCGACGCGAACGTCGCCGAGCGGACCGTCGCCGTGAACTTCCTCGGCCCGCTGCACGTCACCGAGCGCCTCCTGCCCCTCCTGGAGGAGCACGCCCGCATCGTCATGGTGTCCAGCGGGGTGGGCGAGCTGGAGGGCCTGTCCCCCGCGCTCCGCCAGCGCTTCGACCCGCCCCCGCCGAAGGCGGACCTGGTCTCGCTGGTGCGGTCCTTCGTCGAGGACGTGCGCGGCGGCCAGTACGCGCAGAAGGGGTGGCCGGGCTCGGCCTACCGCGTCTCGAAGGTGGGGCTCAACGCGCTGACCCGCCTGCTCGCCGAGGAGCTGAAGCCGCGTCACCTCCTCGTGAACGCCGTCTGCCCGGGCTGGGTGAAGACGCGCATGGGGGGCGCGCACGCCCCCAAGGGGGTGGAGGAGGGCGCGGATTCAATCGTATGGGCCGCAACGCTTCCCCCGGACGGTCCCTCGGGCGGGTTCTTCCGCAACCGCCGATCCATCCCCTGGTAGTCAGAAGCCCTCGAGCGTCTCCGTCCCTGGACAGGCCTGTCGGAGGCCCTCTTACTCCCCCCGAACGCCGCCGCCATGTCGGCACGGGTGGGTAGGCTCCTCCCTCGGGGAACCCGCCTGGCCGCCTGCTCGTTTTCTCTCGTGAAGAGAACACTGGTCCACAGATGGGGCAACGCTTTGCCGCCTGGTGGAAGGCCGGGCGCCCACGAGGGCAGTTCCGGTGACGTGTCTCCCTTGCCGCCCCCCAGTCCGCCTCCCATAATGGCCCTCACTTTTCCCGGAGAGCACGTGCAGGTCCACCGAGCCAGAATCCTCTTGGCCGTGACGGTCGCCATTTTCGTCACGCTTCCGCGTGCGGGTGCCGCCGCGCCGGACGACAAGAAGCGCGCGGAGCGCGAGGCGCTCAAGGCCTCGTTGATGCAGGTGCTCCAGCGCGAGCCCCTCAACGCCAGCCGCGTGGCCGTCCACATGATGAGCCTCGATGACGGCAGCGTGGTGTTCAGCCACAACGCCGACGAGCTGCTCAACCCCGCCTCCAACGTGAAGCTGGTCACCTCGGCGGCGGCCCTCAGCACGCTGGGGCCCGAGTACCGCTACGAGACCGAGTTCCTCGTGGAGGCCGAGTCCGATGGCATCAAGGCCAAGACGCTCTACGTGCGCGGCAAGGGGGACCCCTCCGTCACCACCGAGCGCCTCTACGGCATCGTGGGCGAGCTCTTCCACACCGGCCTGCGCGAGGTGCAGGAAGTCATCGTGGATGACTCGTGGTTCGACGCCGAGCGCACGCCGCCGGGCTTCGATCAGGAGGACTCGGACCGGGCCTACATGGCGCCCACGGGGGCGCTGAGCCTCAACTGGAACGCGGTGGGCGTGTACCTGCGCCCCGGTGACGCCCTGGGCGCCAAGGGCGTGGTGGAGGTCGAGCCGCAGAGCGACTTCTTCGTGGTGGAGAACGCGCTGACCACCGGCAATGCCCGGGCGCGCCGCTTCTCGGTGGCCTCGGACGCCGCGGGGGCGCAGCAGAAGATTGTCGTGCGGGGCCAGGTGCCGCTCGGCGGCTCCTACATGAGCGTGTACAAGAAGATCGACAACCCGCCCATGTACTTCGGCCAGACGCTCAAGCAGATGCTGAACGCGCGGGGCGTGAAGGTGAAGGGCAAGGTGAAGCCGGGCCTCACGCCGTCCAAGGCGAAGCTGGTGTACGTGGCCCAGTCGGAGACGTTCGATCTCATCCTCAAGCGGCTCAACAAGCTCTCCAGCAACTTCGTGGCCGAGACGCTCCTCAAGACGATGGGGGCCGAGGCGCGGGGCGCGCCGGGCAGCTTCGCCAAGGGCATCGACGTGGTGGAGGACTTCCTCGCGCGCGAGGTGGGCATCCCCCGCGGCACCTACGTGATGAAGAACGGCAGCGGCCTCAACGACGCCAACCGCTTCTCCGCCGTGCAGTTGGATCGGATCCTCCGCCACATGTACGAGCGCTTCCCGCTGGCGCCCGAGTACCTGTCCTCGCTGGGCATCGCCGGCAAGGACGGCACGCTGAGGTACCGCTTCGACGGGACGGAGGCGGTGGGCCGGCTGCGCGCGAAGACGGGCACGCTGGAGAACGTGTCGGCGCTGAGCGGCTACGTGCAGGCGGCCGGTGGGGAGAAGTTCATCTTCTCCATGATGGTGAATGACTACCCGGGCCGCTCGGGCCCCGTGGTGCGCGGGCTGGACGCGCTGGGCGCGGGCCTGGCCTCGGTGGGCTCCACGCTGGGCCCCGGGCGCGCGGTGGCGGAGCTGGCCGGCGGCGAGCAGTCCAGCAGCCCCCAGGCGGAGGTGGTCAGCCGGGTGAAGACGTACCTGGCGCTGGGCAGCCAGCGGGACTCGCGCAACATCGGCTTCCTGCGCACGGCGTGGCGCAGCGAGAGAGACCCCGCGGTGCGGGCGGTGGTGGCCGAGAGCCTCTACCAGTCCAACCCGCAGGACTACCTCGGGGTGCGCACGCTGCTGGACAGCTACTCGGCGGGCTCGGACGTGTACGGCCGGCTGCGCTCGGTGGCGCGGGAGCTGTCGGTGGACGTGCCGGGCCTGGGCAGCATGGTGGAGCTGGCGGCCAACGGCAACGCGGAGGCGCTCTCGCGCGTCATCGAGCTGGCCTCGGCCGCGTCGGGTGACACCACCTCCGAGACGGAGATGGCCGAGGGCCTGGGCGCGGTGGCGCGCACGGCGCCCGAGGAGCTGGTGCTGGCGCTCAAGGGGGCCGCGGTGAAGGATCGCGAGCTGGCCACCACGCTGCTGGCGCGCGGGCTGGTGCTGGCCGGCGAGGCGGAGCACCCCTTCTGGAAGGCGCTGAAGAAGAGCCTGGGCTCCACGGACACGAAGCTGGCGGAGTTCGCCCGCGGATTGGACGGAGCGCTGTCGCGCAAGGTGGCCGAGGAGAAGGCCCCCAAGCCGTTGGTGCCCACGCAGGTGGTGGCTCCGGCCTCCGCCGTCCAGGTGGGCCCGGGGGCCGTCGAGCGCACCGCCGACACCCGTCCGGGCGGGTGAGTCCAGCCCCTGGACGCTCGGCCGCCCCTCGTCCCAGCAGCGGACAGATGACCGGGTGAATCCCTGTTCAGGTGGGGACTCGACCGGTATGCTATAGGGCGAGTCCGGTGGTGGGTGTTGGGCCCCCACCCGACGCAATGTGACCGGTCCGTGGTGGACCGGTCCTCGTGGAAAGGCAAGGCATCATGGCTGGAGGAGTCAACAAGGTCATCCTCATCGGCAACCTCGGCGCGGATCCGGAGGTGCGTTTCACCCCGGGCGGCCAGGCGGTCGCCAACTTCCGCATCGCCACCAGCGACACCTGGACGGACAAGAACGGCCAGAAGCAGGAGCGCACGGAGTGGCACCGCATCGTCGTGTGGGGGAAGCTCGCGGAGCTCTGCGGCGAGTACCTGAAGAAGGGCCGTCAGTGCTACGTCGAGGGCCGCCTGCAGACGCGGGAGTGGACCGACAAGGAGAATCGGAAGAACTACACCACCGAGGTGGTGGCCAACGCGGTGACGTTCCTCGGCGGCCGTGACGGCGCTGGAGCGGGCTCGGGCGGTGGTGGCGGGGGGGGGGGCCGCGGCGGGGGTTACTCGCAGCGTGGCGGTGGCCAGCAGCAGGGCGGTTACGACGACTACGGTGCGCCCCCCATGGGCATGGACGAGGGTGGCGGCGGCGGTGGCGGCGGCAACGGCGGGGACGACGACATCCCGTTCTAGGGCCGAGCGCCCCGGCGCATGGAAGTGAAACGGCCGCTCCCGGGAGACCGGGGCGGCCGTTCGTCTTACCGGAGCCCGGCGCGCGGGCTCCCGGGGGTGCCAGGCGTCGGGCGGGAGACTAGTGGTCCGACACCACGCCACGCTCCTGCATGATGCGCGCGCGCTCCTGCATGACCTGCTCGGTGCCACCGGCCTTGTAGAGCGCGAAGAGGGCGCCCCAGCCGATGCTGAGCAGCACGAGGAAGATGACGATGGACCAGGGCTCGAAGCGGCGCATGGAGCGCTCGGAGGCCAGCAGGCCCCAGCCCATGGCGAAGCCCTGGAGGCCATTGGCCAGGTGGTACGCCGTGCCCAGCACGCCCAGCACGTAGACGCCGATGGTGGGCGGGTGCCAGTGCATCTCGTAGGCGATGGCGGCGAAGGGCTCCGCGCCGCCGTAGATGAGGCGGGGCTGGAGGAAGGCCAGCCACACGTGGGCGCCGATGAAGAAGAGCACGCCCATGCCGGCCACGCGCTGAACGAGGTACTTGACGTTGCCGTAGTAGGGGTAGGCGAGGTTGTTCGGCTTGAAGCTGAACATGCGCACCAGGCCCCAGCCGGTGTGGAAGAGCAGCGGCAGCATCACGATGAGGAACGTGAAGGCCTGCGCGTACGGGTTCTTGTACTCCGTCACCGCGCTCTGCCAGGCCGCGCCCCCGTAGAAGGCGGCGAGGTTGTCCCACAGGTGGTTCACCACCCAGATGCTCAGCGGCACCACGGCGAGGAACGAGCCCAGGCGGGACTGGAGGAGCGGTGTCTTCTGGGAAAGGTCGGTAGCGGTGGCGGCGTGCGTGCTCATCGATACTCCGGACATCGCGCGGTTGGGGGCCGCAGGAGAGACAGTCGGACGGACAGGGGGTTATAGCCCGTCCCACGCGCGGGTAGGACTTTCTGCCATCAGATGGGCCAGCCGGGGCGCACGAAGGTATCAGCCGGGGTGATGCGTGCCAGGAGGCCCCGCTGGCCGGAGCCCGGCCGGGGGAGCTTGTAGGGTTCCATGTCGCTGAATGTCATTGGCGAGCGACCCGCGGGTGGGCACGCTACCTTCCAGACGCTATGGCTGATGAACTCGTCAGTGGATTGTTGAAGGAAACCGACCTGCGCGTGGTGCTCGTCACCGCCAGCGAGCTCGCCCGGAGGGCGCGCGAGCTGCACCGTTCCGCGCCGGCCTCGGCCTCGTTGATGGCGGAGGCGCTCACCGCCGGCGCCCTGCTGGGCTCGCTGCAGAAGAGCGACTCGCGCATCAACCTGCAGCTGGAGTGCGACGGTCCCCTGCGGGGCCTCTTCGTGGACGCGGACACCACGGGCGTGCTGCGCGGCTATGCCAAGAATCCCCTCGTGTCGCACCTGGGCGCCGAGGGGGAGTACCACTGGCGTCCCGCGCTGGGGAACAAGGGCTTCCTGTCGGTGCTGCGCGACCTGGGCGGGGGCGAGTACTACCGCTCGGCGGTGGAGCTCGAGGCCTTCGACCTGGCCAAGGATCTGCAGCACTACTTCACCACCTCGGATCAGCTGCCCACGCGCGTCTACCTCACCGTGCTGCCGGGCGTCGTCGACGGCGCCCCCGAGCCGCTGGGCACCGTGGCCGGCATGTTCCTCCAGCCGCTGCCGGATGGGGACCAGGAGGCCTTCCAGGAGCTGGGGGACCGGCTCGCCCGGGACTTCGAGTCCGCCGTGAAGGCGCACGCGGCCCAGGGGGCGGGGGCGCTCCTCAAGGCGTTGGTGCCCCAAGCGGATCTGGAGGTGATGTCCCGCTACCCCCTGTCCTTCACGTGCAGTTGCAGCAAGGAGCGGGTGAAGCGGGCCCTGGTGACCATGGGCCGGGCGGAGTTGGAGGACATCCTCGCCAACGAGGGCGAGGCCAAGGCGGACTGCCACTTCTGTACGACGCACTACGTCGTCACCGGGGAGGAGATTCGCGAGCTTCTGGCGGCGATGGCCCAGGCGACGAGCTGAGCCGGGCCCGGGGCAGGCAGGCGGGCTCCGGCGGGAGTGGCGGCACCGCGCGGCCCGGGGTATGACGCGGCCCGCACCCCAGACCGGAGTCCTCCCCGTGGCCACCAAGCGGGTAACGCCCACCAAGGGTACGAAGGGCAAGCCTTCCCAGAAGCAGCAGGTGGAGAAGCTCGTCTCCATCCCGTCGGACATGGTTCTCGCGCCTCAGGTGGAGGCGCCGCGCCAGCTCACGGGGAGGGACCAGTCCCGCTCCAACCGGAGCGTCCAGGAGTTGTCCTGGGCGGAGTTCGACCGCGCGGTGCAGTCGCTCGCGCGCACCATCAGCCAGTCCTTCAAGCCCCAGGCGGTGGTGGGCGTGGCGCACGGCGGGGTGTTCGTGGGCGGGGCGCTGTCGAGCGCGCTCGGCTGTGACTTCTACCCGGTGCGCATCAGCCGCCGCAGCCGGGACAAGGGCGCGGCCAAGCCGAAGCTGAGCGGGGAGATGCCGCGCGAGCTCAAGGGCAAGCGCGTGCTCATCGTGGACGATGTCGTCTCCAGTGGCGACACGCTGGAGCTGGCCACGGCGCTGGCCCAGAAGGTGGGGGCCAAGGAGGTGAACACCGCCTCGCTGGTGGCCCGGCCCGGGGGCTTCACCCCGAACTTCTGCGCGTTGCCCACCGAGGCGCTCGTCGTGTTCCCGTGGGACTACGAGTCCGTCACCGAGGACGAGCGCTTCGACGTGGACCCGGACAAGGCGGGCGCCTAGCCGGGAGGGAGAACCAGGGGCGAGATGATCATCGGCACCGCGGGGCACATCGATCACGGCAAGACGTCACTGGTCAAGGCGCTCACCGGTATCGATACCGACAGGCTCAAGGAGGAGAAGCGCCGGGGGATCACCCTCGAGCTGGGCTTCGCGCACCTGAAGCTCGACGATGGCACGGTGGCGGGCGTGGTGGACGTGCCCGGGCACGAGCGCTTCGTCAAGGCGATGGCGGCGGGCGCCGGCGGGGTGGACCTGGCGGTGCTGGTGGTGGCGGCGGACGAGGGGGTGATGCCCCAGACGCGCGAGCACCTGGACATCTGCCGGCTGCTCGGCGTGAAGGCCGGGGCCATCGCGCTCACCAAGTCGGACCTGCTGGTGGAGCTGGGCGCCGAGTGGCGTGCGCTGGTGGAGGCGGACCTGGCCACGCTGGTGGCGGGCACCTTCCTGGAGGGCGCGCCGGTGGTGCCCGTGTCCTCGAGGACGGGGGAGGGGCTGGACGCGTTGCGGGCCGCGCTCACCCGGGTGGCGAGGGGACTGTCCTCGCGACCCTCGGAGGGCCCCGCCTTCCTGCCGGTGGACCGGGCCTTCACCATCAAGGGTTTTGGCACGGTGGTGACGGGCACGCTGCTGTCGGGCACCTTCGCGGTGGAGGACGCCGTGTCCCTGCTGCCGGGCCTGCCGGGCCCGTTGCGCGTGCGCGGGCTGCAGATGCACGGCGAGGCGGTGCGGAAGGTGGCGGCGGGCCAGCGCACCGCGGTGAACCTGACGGGCGTGGAGCCCGAGGCGATTGCTCGTGGCATGGTGCTGGTGAAGGCCGGCGAGGTGCCCGAGACGCGCATGCTGGACGTGGAGCTGAGCCTGCTGCCCGCGGCGGAGGAGGGGCTTCCCAAGCGCCGCAAGCTGTTGCTGCACCTGGGCACCGCGCAGGTGGAGGCCACGGTGGCACTGTTGGACCTGGAGAAGCTGGAGCCGGGAGAGACGGCGCTCGCGCAGCTGCGGCTGTCCGAGCCGTTGGCGGCGTTGCCGGGCCAGCGCTTCATCCTCCGGGGCTCGCGCGCGTTGCCGGGCCGGGGCGCCACGCTGGCGGGTGGACGCGTGCTGTCCATCATGCCGCCGCGCCGCCGCAAGGGGGGCGCCGAGGTGGTGGCGCCGCTGCTGGAGGCGGACGCGGGAGGCCAGGTGGCGTGGTTGCTGCGCCAGTCGGGCTACCGGGGCCTCACGCAGCAGGAGCTCTTCGCCCGCTCGGCGCTCGCGCCCAAGGTGCTCTCGAGGACGCTGGAGCTGGTGGGCGCGCGGGGCACGGCGTTGCTGGTGGACCGGGAGAAGCGGCTGTACGTCTCGGGCGAGGTGTTCGAGGGCCTGCGGGCGCGTGCCCTGGCGCTGCTGGCGGCCTTCCACGAGCGTGAGCCGCTGCGCGAGGGCCTGTCGCGCGAGGAGCTGCGCCAGCGGCTGTCGGGCGAGCTGGACGCGCGGCTCTTCACGCGGGTGGTGCAGGCGCTGACGGACGCGGGGAAGGTGGAGGTGGACAAGGAGGTGGTGCGCCTCAAGGGGCGTGGCCGCACGCTGTCGCTGGACGAGGACGCGGCGCGCACGCGGCTGGTGGCGGACCTCTCCGCGGCGGGCCTGGCGCCCCCCACGCTCAACGAGCTGGCCGAGCGGCTGCGGCTGCCGGCGGCCCGGGTGCAGGAGCTGCTCAAGGTGGCGATGGCCGAGGGCCGGGTGGTGCGGGTCAGCGAGGAGCTATTCTTCGACACGGGAGCGCTGGCGGAGCTGAAGGAGCGGCTGGTTGCCCACCTGCGCGAGAAGAAGGAGATTTCCACCCAGGCCTTCAAGGAACTGGTGGGGCAGAGCCGGAAGTTCGTGATTCCCCTCTCGGAGTACTTCGACCGCGAGAAGGTAACGCTGCGGGTCGGAGAGAAACGGGTGCTGCGGCGCGCATGAGGACGAAGCGTTACAGCGAGACGGGACTGCGAGAGCTCATCGAGTCCTTTGGCAACCCCATGTACGTGGCGCACGGGGGCCGGGTGTTGGTGGCCAACGAGGCCTACCTGGAGATGCTGGGGCGGAGCCGGGAGCAGGTGGAGGGCCAGCTCTTCCTGGAGTTCGTGCGTCCGGAGGACCGGGCGCGGCTGGAGGTGCGCCAGCGGCAGCGGGAGGAGGGGACGCTGACGGAACGGGAGCCCCCGCGCTACCTGATGCCGAGGCCGGACGGTGGGGTGCTGGAGGTGGCGTCCCACGTGCGGTTGGTGGAGGTGGAGGAGGTGGGCCCGGCGATGCTCATCAACTGCCTGGTGCTGGGGCAGCGGCCGGCGGAGCTGGTGGTGGCCGAGCGCCTGGTGGAGACGAGCGCGGAGCTCGTCGCGGCACGTTCGGAGGATGCGGTGCGGCGGGTGGCCCTGGCGGGCCTCACCCACGCGGGCTTCACCGCGAGCTTCCTGGTGCGCGATGGGGAGCGTTTCCTCGCCCGGGACGGAGCCCTGCCTCCGGAGGATGGGGCGCTGGGACTGCGGGCCTTGTCCGAAGGGCGGCCCGTGTTCGGCCCCTCGCGGGATGAAGCCACTCCCGTCTACCTTCCGCTGGGCACCACGCTGTCGGAGGTGTTGTGGGTGGCCAAGGTGGGGTTGTCCCCGTCCTACGGCTCGGTGCTGGCGCTCTTCGCCAAGGTGGTGGGCGCGGCCCTCACCGACGCGCGGCTGCTGACGGACGTGGAGCGGGGCCGGTGGGAGATGGTGGCGGTGGCCGAGGCGGCGCGCTTCGTCGCCCAGCCCGAGCCGCCCTCGCCCGAGGACTTCCTCTCGCGCCTGGCCTCGCTGCTCGGCGCGGAGGCCGTGCTGCTGTACTCGCCTCGGATGCCCGAGGGCGAGCTCGTCCTCGCGGCGCAGGTGGGGCTGGATGGGGAGCTGCAGGTGAGGTTCGCCGTGCCGCTGGGCGGCCTGTCGCCGTCCACGGTGGTGGCCCGGGGCGCCGTGCTCTCCAACGAGGCCGAGGAGCGCGTGTTGCTGGAGGCCACGGGCGGCCGTCTGGGCTGTGGCGCGGTGGTGCGTCTGGCGCATGGCGGCCACGCGCGGGGGCTCCTCCAGGTGCTGCGTCCGCCCGGCCGCCCCTTCGTCGGCGCGGACCTGCGGCTGCTGGGCACGTTGTCCGAGCTGTTGATGACGCTGTTGGATCAGCGCCGCCTGCGCACCGAGTCCGCCCGGCAGCTCGCGGACACGCGCCTGCTGCTGGACCTGGCGCGGACCACCACCGCCACCCTGGAGGTGGCCAGCATCCTGGACGTGGCGTCGGACTCCCTCGTGAAGCTGCTGGACGTCTCCAACTGCTTCATCCTCCTGCATGACGAGCAGGCCGGGGTGCTGCGGGGCGCCGCCGCCTCCGCCACCCACCGCGACTTCTTCCGCACCGTGGTGATTTCGCTGGATGACCCTGGCAGCGTCGCCGCGCGCGCGGCCCGCGAGCGCCGGCCGATCTCCATTCCGGACCTGTCGAAGGTCGAGGGCATGGAGAAGCGCGCGCTCGTCCGCCGCTTCGAGGAGAAGGCCCTGCTGGCCCTGCCACTCACCTCGCGCGAGGAGCTCATCGGCGTGGTGCTGGTGGACGACACCCGCCAGCCGCGCACCTTCGATACCGCCTTCATCGAGCTGGCCGAGGCCACGTGTGGGCAGATCTCCCTGGCCATCGCCAATGCCCGGCTCTACGAGTCGCTCTGGGCCTCGTACGCGGAGCTGGCCGCCGCGCGCGCGGAGATGGTGCAGCGCGAGCGCTTCTCCGCGCTCGGCGATCTGTCCGCCATCGTGGCCCACGAGGTGCGCAATCCGCTGGGCGTCATCTTCAACGCCGTGGCCTCGCTGCGCCGCCTGCTCAAGGCAGAGGGCGACGCGGCCATGCTGCTGGACATCCTCTCGGAGGAGAGCGACCGGCTCAACCGCATGGTGGGGGACCTGTTGGATTACACCCGCCCGCGCGAGACCATTTTACAGCCCGAGGACGTGCCCCAGGTGCTCCAGGACGCGCTGGACTTCGCGAGTACCCAGCAACAGGGCTCCTCCCACCACGTCACCCTCGCGGTGGACGTGGCGGAGGACGTGCCCCGCGTGCCGATGGATCGGCGGCTCATCCGCCAGGCGCTCGTCAACGTGCTGGTCAACGCCATCCAGGCCATGCCGCAGGGCGGGGTGGTGCAGGTGCGCGCCCGCCGCGAGGCCCATGGCAACAAGGACGTGCTGCGCATCGACGTGGCGGACCAGGGCTGTGGCATCCCCACCGAGTTGGCTCACCGCGTCTTCGAGCCCTTCTTCACCACCAAGGCCCAGGGCACGGGCCTGGGGCTCGCCGTGGTCAAGCGCAACGTCGAGGTGCACCACGGCGAGCTGGCCCTGGAGAGCAAGCCGGGCCGTGGCACCACCTTCACCTTCCGTCTTCCCCTCTCCCAGCCGACGAGCCCGCCGTGAACGACGCATCCAAGCCCCTGACTCGTGATTGCATCCTGGTCGTGGACGACCAGCGGAACATGCGCGCCACCACCGCGCTGCTCCTGCGTACCGATGGCTACACCGTCCTCGAGGCCGCCACGGGGGATGAGGCGCTCGCCACCCTGTCGAACACACGGGTGGACGTGATGCTGACGGACCTGAAGATGGAGCCCATGGACGGGCTCACCCTGCTGAAGAAGGCGCTGGAGGTGGCCCCGCACCTGCAGGTCATCATGATGACGGCCTTCGGCTCCATCGAGACCGCGGTGCAGGCCATGCGCGAGGGGGCGTTCGACTACGTCACCAAGCCCTTCAAGGAGGCGGAGCTGCGCTACCGGGTGGAGCGCGCCCTGGAGCGGGCCCAGATGCAGACGACGGTGGACCTGCTCACCGGCGAGTTCAACGAGCGTCACGGCCTGAGCGCGCTGGTGGGCCGGAGCCCGGCGATGCGCGAGCTGACGTCGCGCCTGACGCGCGTGGCGCAGAGCGACGCCACGGTGCTGGTGCAGGGCGAGAGCGGCACGGGCAAGGAGCTGGTCGCCCGCGCGGTGCATGCGCACAGCCGGCGCAAGGACAAGCCCTTCGTCCCCGTCAACTGCGCCGCCATCTCCGAGACGCTGTTGGAGAGCGAGCTGTTCGGCCACGCCAAGGGGGCCTTCACCGGGGCGGTGCGGGCCCGGCGGGGCCTCGTGGAGGAGGCGGACGGCGGCACCCTCTTCATCGACGAGGTGACGGAGACGACGCCCGCCTTCCAGTCCAAGTTGCTGCGCACGCTGCAGGAGGGCGAGGTGCGGCGCGTGGGCGAGTCCACCTCCACGAAGGTGGACGTGCGGATTGTCGCCGCCACCAACCGGGACATCGAGCTGGAGGTGCGCGAGAAGCGCTTCCGGCAGGACCTCTACTACCGGCTCAACGTGGTGACGCTGCGGGTGCCGCCCCTGCGCGAGCGCCTGGAGGACGTGCCCGAGCTGGTCGAGCACTTCCTCAAGCGGGCCAATGCGCGCAGCCCCAACCCGAAGCGGCTGTCGGAGGCCGTGGTGGGGCACCTGACGGGCTACAGCTTCCCGGGCAACGTGCGCGAGCTGGAGAACCTGGTGGAGCAGGCGGCGGCGCTGGCGGAGGGCGTGGAGTTGCTGCCCGAGGACTTTCCGCTGCCCCCCAACGCTCGCGTGGAGGCCAGTGGACCGGTGGGGAGCCCACAGGTGTCCTCCCCGGACACCGGCATGCGGATGCCCACGCTGGCCGAGGCGGTGGAGGAGGCCGAGCGGCGGGCCATTGCCCAGGCCCTGGAAAGGCACGGGGTGGACCTGGGCCGCGTGGCCGAGGAGCTTTCCGTCTCCTCCACCACCCTGTGGCGGAAGATGAAGCGCCTCAACCTGCGTCCGTCCGGGGCGGATCATCGCGACTGAATCCGCACGGGGGATGTCCGGAAGGGGACACCCCGCCAGGAATGAAATGCCCCTTCAATCCTGAAAAACAGAAGTGCTTGAGATGATTGCGGATTTTCACTTCTGCAAACGGATTGCAGGGATGCAATGGGCAGCGCGGGGCCTCGGAAGCCACTTGGATTGCTAAGTGCTTGAAGTTACTGGACTCTGAGATTCCAGAAGCGCTGGCACGGTGAGTGCTAAGGAATATAACCGGAGCACGTCGATGTAGCGCTGAAGAGGTTCCCCCCCACCACTTCAGTGTCTCCGATGAGCTTAATTTAGAAGAACCCGCGGCCCGGCCCCCTTCTTGAGGGTGCCGGGCCGCCTTCTTTTCGGGCCTCGAGTTCCAGCTCCGGAGCCTTTTCAGATCTGCAAGGGCATTTCAGGGCTGCAATGCAGGGCTGCAAGCCGCTCCGGCGCCGAGGACTGGCTCGAAACGCCAGACACCTGGAATCACTGGGGATTCGAGCGCTGGAAGGGCTGGCACGGCGGCTGCTATAGGGTAGACACAGAGCACGTCGAAGTGAGGCTGAAGAGGTTCCCCCCCACCGCTTCAGCACCTTCAGGTGAGCTTCCGAGAAGAA
>NZ_JPMI01000410.1 GCF_000733295.1 Archangium violaceum Cb vi76
GGAAGGGCTGGCACGGCGGCTGCTAAAGGGTAGAGACAGAGCACGTCGAAGCGAGGCTGAAGAGGTTCCCCCCCACCGCTTCAGCACCTTCCGGTGAGCTTCTTAGAAGACCTGCGGCCCGGTTCCCTTCCTGAGGGTGCCGGGCCGCCTTCTTTTTATACGCTCCAGGATTCGCGCCCGGGTGCTCGGCGCGGAGGAGGGGCCTTCCGACATGCGCGATGCGAACGGTGAAGCGCCGGGGCTGCGGCCGGGGCGGGTGGAGGACCACGCCGACTTCGTCCGGCTCTTCGGGGAACTGGGGGTGGAGGAGTCACCGCCGCCGTTGGACGTCTGGGTATCGGACCTCGTGAAGCGAGCCTTCTTCCTGGACGGGGCGAAGGGGGTGGCCGCGTACGCCCTCGTCGATGTCCTGGGGGAGACCGGCTACGTGGTGAACCTGGTGGTGGCGCCGGAGCAGCGGGGGAAGGGGTTGGGGCGGAAGGTGATGCGGGAGCTCGCGGCCTGGTTCCGGGCGAGGGGTTGCCGCGAGTGGATGCTGTACGTGAAGCCGGACAACGAGCCGGCGCTGGCGCTGTACGGCTCGGTGGGGATGAAGGCGGGGTGGCTGGAGACCACGTGGCGCCTGTCGAGGGAGCAGCTGGAGGCCCTTCCATTGGCGCCCGAGGCGCTCGAGGTGTTGCCAATGGTCGAGCCGGACTTCGCCCCGCTCACCCAGGCCTTCGGGCTGGTGCCGGGCAAGCTGGCCCGCTTCGCCACGCTGAGCACGCACCGGTTGCGGCGCCTGATGGACCCGGAGCACCCGGAGGTGGCCGGGCTGGGGCTGATGGATGTGAGGCCCCAGGCGCGCGTGCTGGTGCCCTTCTACTCGGCGACTCCGGCGCACGCGCGAGCGCTCCTGGAAGCGGCCTTCCTCGAGCTCGGGAGCGCGGAGGAACTGCGCATGGTGACGGGGGACGTGGAGCTCGGGTCCCTGCTGCGGGAGGCGGGCGCGCGGGCCGTGCTGCGGACGCTGATGATGCGGGGGCCGTTGCCGGACCCGCAATGAAAACGCCCGGGCGGAAGCCGCCCGGGCGTGGGTGAATAAGGACAAGCGGAGGCTCAGCGGGTGAACAGCGTCCCGGCCTGGGCGATCCACTCGGTGAGGGGGCCGGGCAGGATGCCGAGCAGCACCACGGCGACGGTGGAGACCACCAGGGCCAGCTCGGTCATCCAGCTGCGCTCGAGGGTGTGAGCGCCCTCGGGAACGGGCCGCATGTACATGTAGACGACCACGCGCAGGTAGTAATAGGCGCCGGCCGCGCTGGAGAGCACCGCGATGATGGTGAGGCCGACGAGGCCCGCGTCCACGGCGGCGCGGAAGAGGATGAGCTTTCCGATGAAGCCGATGGTGGGCGGGATGCCGGCGAGCGACAGCATGAAGGCCGCCATGGCGAAGGCCCAACCCGGGCGGCGCTGAGCGAGGCCGCTGAAGCGCTCCAGGTCCCAGGCGGTGCCCTTCTCCTCGTCCTCGCGGCGCTCCAGCAGGGAGACGACGCCGAAGGCGCCCACCGCGGTGAAGGTGTAGGCGAGCAGGTAGTAGAGGATGCCGCGCAGGGCGTCGACGCGGGCCACGTCCTCGGGGCTGGCGCCGATGAGGGCGGTGGGGCCGAGCAGCTTGAACTCCTGGCCCGGGGCGGAGACGAAGAGGGCCGCCACGCCCAGCAGCAGGTAGCCGGCGTGGGCGATGGAGGAGTAGGCCAGCATGCGCTTCACGTTGCGCTGCGGGATGGCCAGCAGGTTGCCCGCCACCATGGTGAGCAGCGCCAGGGTGGAGAAGATGGCGAAGGGCAGCTGCGCGTCGATGCCGCTGCCCACGCTGATGAAGACGCGGACCAGGGCCACGAAGGCGGCGGCCTTCACGCCGGCGCTCATGAGCGCGGTGACGGGGGTGGGAGCGCCCTCGTACACGTCCGGCGTCCACATGTGGAAGGGAACCGCGGCCACCTTGAAGGAGAAGCCGGCGGCCACGAGCACCGCGCCCGCGTAGACGAGCGCCCCGTTGTTGTTGGCCATGGCCGCGCGCAGCGGCCCCGACATGTCCGACAGCAGGGTGGTGCCGGTGGCGCCGTAGAGCAGCGCCGAGCCGTAGAGCAGCACCGCCGAGGAGAAGGCGCCGAGGATGAAGTACTTGAAGCCCGCCTCGCTGGGCCGCGTGCCGCGCCGCAGGTACGACGTCAGCGCGTAGGTGGCGATGGAGAGCACCTCGACGTTGACGAAGAGGGTGATGAGCTCGTTGGACAGGCCCAGCAGGCTCATGCCCGCGCCCGCGAAGAGCATGAGGGCGTAGAACTCACCGCGCTCGGCGCCGCGCTTGCGCAGGAATCCGGCCGCGGTGAGCGAGGCCAGCGCCAGCGACACGCAGACGGTGAACGTCAGGAAGCTGGAGAAGGGGTCCATCGCCCCGAAGCCGAGGAACACCGCGCGGGCCGGCTCGGTGAGCAGCGTCAGCGACACGGCGCCGGCGATGACGGACGTGGCGGTGGAGAGCACCGCCTGGTAGCCGCGCGACGAGTGGGCGGAGAGGAACACCTCCGACAGGAGCAGGATGCACGCTCCCACCACCAGGATGATGGCGGGCAGCAGCGGAAGGAAGTCTGCCGACGTCAGGTTGGGCAGGTTCATGGTGGAGACTCTCGACTAGCGCCGATCGGCGAGCGGGCCCGGCGTCGGGGCGTTGGGAGCAGCGGCCAGACCGGCCGGGGGCAGGCCCATCACCGAGATCTGCACGTCGCTCGGGCGCACCTGGCTGCCGGGGATGCCCAGCTCGGCGCGCTGGAGGAAGCGCTCGGTGGAGGGATTGATGCGGTCCAGGAAGGGCTGCGGCATCAGGCCCATCACCAGCACCAGCACCAGGAAGGGGGCCACGGTGGCGAACTCGCGCAGGTTCAGGTCCGTGAGGCCCTGGTTCTCGCGGTGGGTGAGCGGGCCGAAGAACACCTTCTGCACCATCCACAGCATGTACGCCGCGCCGAGGATGACGCCCAGGGTGGCGAAGGCGCCGAAGCCCAGGCCCAGGCTGCTCTTGAAGGTGCCCAGCAGCACGAGGAACTCGCCCACGAAGCCGTTGGTGCCCGGCACCGCCACGGACGAGAAGGTGATGATGAGGAAGGACGCCGTGTACACCGGCACCACCTTGGCGATGCCGCCGTAGTCGGACATCAGTCGGGTGTGGCGCCGCTCGTACAGGAAGCCGAACAGGAGGAACAGCGCGCCCGTGGACACGCCGTGGTTGAGCATCTGGTAGGCGCTCCCGGTGGCGCCCTCGGCCGTGAGGGCCAGGATGCCCAGCATGCAGTAGCCCAGGTGGCTCACGGACGAGTAGGCGATGAGCTTCTTGATGTCCCGTTGCGCCAGGCACATGAGCGCGCCGTAGACGATGCCAATCACCGCCAGCGTGGCCAGCAGGGGCCGGGCCTGGTGTGCGGCGGACGGGAAGAACGGGATGGCGAAGCGCCAGAAGCCGAACGTGCCCATCTTCAGCATGACGCCGGCCAGGATCATCGAGCCGGCCACGGGCGCCTGCACGTGGGCGTCGGGCAACCAGGTGTGCACCGGCCACATGGGAACCTTGATGGCGAACGCGATGGCGAAGGCGGCGAACAGCCACGGGCCCCAGCGGTACAGGATGCCGGCCATGCCCGGGAGCGTCGAGCAGTCGCCACCGGTACCCGTGCACGCGGCGATCTGCGAGTGGGCCGTCGACAGGTTGTTGAAGATGGTGGCGTAGTCGAAGGAGCGGTTCCCCGGGGTGCTGCTGATGAAGTAGATGGCGACGATGGCCACCAGCATGAGCAGCGAGCCGGCCAGGGTGTAGAGGAAGAACTTCACCGCGGCCATCTGGCGATCCTCGGCGCCCCACACGCCCACCAGCAGGTACATGGGGATGAGCATCGCTTCCCAGAAGATGTAGAAGAGCAGCACGTCCAGCGACACCAGCGCGCCGAGCATCACCGTCTGCAGCACCAGCAGCGCGAGGTGGAACTCCTTCACGCGCTCGGTGATGTACGTCTGCGAGGCCATGACGACCAGGGGCCCCAGGAAGACGGTGAGCAGCAGCAGGCTGATGGCCAGGCCGTCCGCGCCGATGTGGTAGCTGACGCCGAGCTGCTCGAGCCACCGGGTGCGGTACTCGAGCTGGAACTCGGCGCCGGACGGGTCGAAGCGCAGGTAGGCCCAGACGCCGAACACCGCGTCCACCATCATGCCGATGAACGTGATGGTGCGAATCTGCCCGCGCTCGGCGCCCGGCAGCATCCAGACGAGCGCCGCGAAGAGCAGCGGCAGGTAGACGACGAGGTTGAGCAGATGGGTATCGAAGAAGCTCATTTCATCACCAGGATGAGCGCGTACACCGCGCCGCCGAGCAGGGCCAGGGCCATCACCGCGGCATAGGCCTGTGCGTCTCCCGTCTGCACGTAACGGAGGGCGCTACCCAGGCGGGCCGTGACCCACGCGGTACCGCGCACCGCCACCGTGTCGATGAGGAGGGTGTCCACCAGCTTGTAGAGGATGGCGCTCACGTTCTTCACCGGCCGGATGACCAGGAACTCGTAGGCCTCATCCACATAGAACTTGTTCTGCGTGAAGCGCCGCACCGAGCGGGCGAAGGCCGGAGCCGGCTGGCCCGCCCGCGAGGGGAAGAACTTCAGGTACATGAAGCCGGCAGCCGCGCCGCCCGCCAGCGCCACCAGCCACGCCTTGAGGTAGTCGATGATGCTCGGGACGCTGTGGTCCAGCTTCACCTCACCGCCGCGGGCGGCGATGCGCTCGGCGCTGGAGAACACGGGGCCGAGGAAGTTCTCCATCACCGGCTGCATGACGCCACCCCGGCCCGGCATCAGCGGCAGCGCCTGGAAGAGCGCGACGACGCTGAGGATCGCCAGAACCCAGAGCGGCGTGGTCATCCGCCAGTCGCTCTCGTGCGCGTGGGGAATCTTCGCCTCCGGCGAGCGCTTGCCCTCGAAGGTGAGCAGGTACACGCGCGACATGTAGAAGGCGGTGCTCGCGGCGATGAGCAGGCCCATGTAGTAGATGACGCTCGAGGCCCACTCGTACCCGTGCAGGTGGTTGTGGTGGATGCCGTGGTAGATGGCGTCCTTGGAGAAGAAGCCGGAGAGCGGGACGATGCCGGTGATGGCCAGCGTGGCCACCAGGAAGGTGAACCACGTCTGCTTCATCTCGTGGCGCACGCCGCCCAGCTTCTTGATGTCCGTCTCGTCCGCGTTGCCGTGCATGACGCTGCCGGCGCCCAGGAAGAGGCAGGCCTTGAAGAAGGCGTGGGTGACCAGGTGCAGCACGGCCGCCCAGAAGATGCCCATGCCCACGCCCATGAACATGATGCCCAGCTGGGACACGGTGGAGTAGGCGAGCACCTTCTTGATGTCGTCCTGCGCGAAGGCGATGAGCGCGGCCAGCAGCGAGGTGATGGTGCCGATGATGGCCACCGTCACCATGGCGGTGGGGCTGAGCACCAGCAGGTAGCTCATGCGGCTGAAGAGGTAGACGCCCGCGGTCACCATCGTCGCCGCGTGGATGAGGGCGGAGACGGGCGTGGGGCCGGCCATGGCGTCCGGCAGCCAGACGTACAGCGGGAACTGGGCGCTCTTGCCCGCCGCGCCGAGCAGGAACAGCAGCAGGGCCACCGTGAGCACGCCGCCGAAGGTGCGGCCCTCGAGCGGGCCCTCGGAGATGGGCGTCTGCAGGTTGACACCACCCTGGGCCTTCTCCGGCGTCACGTGCAGCGCGTTGGCCATGGTCTCCAGACCCTGGAAGGCCACGGGGCCCTTCATCTGCAGGCCCTCGCGGTAGCGCACCTGCGCCGCCTCCGGGTTGCCACCCACCATGCTGAAGTTGGCGGCGGTCGCCTGGGTGTTGAAGGCGCTGACCAGCAGGACGATGAGGAAGGTGGCGATCAGGAACGCGAAGTCACCGATGCGGTTGGTGACGAAGGCCTTGCGGCCCGCCCACGCCTTGGCCGTGTCCGAGTACCAGAAGCCGATGAGCAGGTAGCTGGCCATACCGACGCCCTCCCAGCCCACGAAGAGCAGGACGAGGTTGTCGGCCAGCACCAGCGTCAGCATCGCCGCGACGAACAGGTTGAGGTACGCGAAGTACCTCCAGTACCCATCGTCGTGGGACATGTAGCTGGTGGAGTACAGGTGGATGAGGAAGCCCACGCCGGTGATGACCAGCAGGAGCGTCCCCGACAGGTGGTCCACCATCAGGCCGAAGTTCACCCGGAAGGTGCCGGCCGAGAACCACGTGCCGAAGTCATACCCGAAGGCGTAGCGGATGGTGCCCGAGGAGAAGGCGTTCTCCATCGTCACCGCCTGTGCGGCCTCCAGCGGGCTCACCGACAGGAAGGCCGAGAGCGACAGCAGGAAGGAACCCGCCACCGCGGCGCAGGCCACCAGGTACACGTTGGCGCGGCCGAGCATCCGGCCAAACACGCCGCAGAGGAACGCGCCCAACAGGGGCAGGGCGATGATCAGCCACAGGGCTGAGGGATCCAGCCGCAACTGAAGGAGGAATTGCTTGAGATCCATGGGCGGAGAGCTCGCTTGGCGGAATGAGGTGCCGGGACGTCAGTGTTTCATCGTCCGGATTTCTTCGATGCTGACGGTGCCCCGGCTGCGGAACACGGCGATGACGATGGCCAGACCGATGGAGGCCTCGGCCGCCGCGACCGCGATCACGAAGAACGCGGAGACGTGCCCCGTCAGGTGGCCGTTCTGCTTGGCGAAGGCGAGGAACGTCAGGTTCGCCGCGTTGAGCATGAGCTCCACGCACATGAACACCACCAGGGCGTTGCGGCGGATCAGCACGCCGAACATGCCGAGGCAGAACAGGGCGGCGGCGAGGATGAGGTAGTAGGAGATCGGGACCATGGCCGTGTGAAGGGCGAGCGCCGCCCGCCTTCTAGCAGAGGGTTGAAGAGGACGGGCTCAAATCCGCGACTTGGCCACCACGACCGCGCCCACCATGGCCACCAGCAGCAGGAGGCTGACGGCCTCGAAGGGCAGCAGCCACTGGGTGTAGATGACCTGGCCAATCGCCGGCAGCGTGCCGAAACCGCTCGCGACGGCCTGCGCGCCGGTGAACGTCGTCGTGGGCGCCGGAATCCGCCAGATGACCATCACCAGCACCACCAGCAGTCCCGCCGCCGCGGCCCCGCCCAGGATGCGCGAGAGCGTCAGCCGTGGCCCGGCCGAGGTCTCCTCGCCCAGGTTGAGCAGCATGATGACGAAGAGGAAGAGCACCATGATGGCGCCCGCGTAGACCAGCACCTGCAGCACCGCCACGGTGTGGGCCCACAAGAGCACGTAGATGCCGGCCAGGAAGAAGAACGTGGCCACCAGCGACATCGCCGAGCTGATGGCGCTCTTGGCGAAGATGACCAGCCCGGCGGACAGCAGCGTCAGGAGCGCGAAGGCTCCGAAGAGAACCAGCTCGATGTTCACGACCAGTCTCCGAACGCGCCCCAGGGCTTGTCGCCGAACGGGCAGCGGTGCTCGCGGATGTGCGCCTCGAACTCGTCACGGAAGCGCATGAGGAAGGAATGGGTCGGCAGCGCCGCGGCATCGCCCAGCGCGCAGATGGTGTTGCCCAGGCCGATCGGCGGGTAGGGCGCGATGGAGGACGCCACGTTGGAGAGGATCTCCACGTCGCCCGGCTCGCCCCGGCCCTCTTCGATCTTCCGCAGCAGGCGGGTCTGCCAGGGCGTGCCCTCGCGGCACGGGGTGCACTGGCCGCAGGACTCCTCGGCGTAGAAGCGCGCCACGCGCCACAGGCTGCGCACCATGCAGGTGGTGTCGTCCATGACGATCACTCCACCGGAGCCCGCCATGGTCTGCTTCACCTTGACGGCCTCGAACTCCATGGCCACGTCCAGCTCGTCCGGGCTGAGGATGGGCGCCGAGGAGCCACCGGGAATCACCGCCTTCACCTTGCGCCCCGCGGGCAGGCCGCGGCCGTACTTGTCGTCGAAGATGAGCTGGTTGAAGGTGGCCTCGAGCGGCACCTCGTACACGCCCGGGCGGTTCACCGTGCCGGAGAGGCACACCAGGCGGGTGCCGCCCGACTTGTCGGTGCCCAGGCCGGCGTACCAGCCCGGGCCGCGGGTGAAGACGTGGGGCACGCTGGCGAGCGTCTCCACGTTGTTCACCACCGTGGGGCAGCCGAACAGGCCCACCACCGCGGGGAACGGCGGCTTGAGCCGGGGCCAGCCCTTCTTGCCCTCGAGGCTCTCCAGCAAGGCCGTCTCCTCGCCGCAGATGTAGGCGCCCGCGCCGCGCACCACGTAGCAGTCGAGCTGGAAGTCCTTGCCCAGCACCTTCTTGCCGAAGATGCCGGCGGCGTACGCCTCGCGGATGGCCGCGTTGGTGCGCTCCGCCTGGAACTTGAACTCACCGCGCAGGTACACGTAGCAGGTGTGCACGCCCAGCGCGTAGGACGCGATGGCGATGCCCTCCAGCATCATGTGCGGATCATGCTCGAGGATGTAGCGGTCCTTGAAGGTGCCCGGCTCGGACTCGTCACCGTTGACGGCCAGGTACTTGGGCTTGGGGCTGTCCTTGGGGACGAAGCTCCACTTGAGGCCCGTGGGGAAGCCGGCGCCGCCGCGGCCGCGGAGGTTCGACTTCTTCACCTCGTCGATGATCTGCGCCGGCGCCATCTCCAGGGCCTTCTCCAGACCCTTGTAGCCGCCGCGCTTCTTGTACTCATCGAGCTTCCAGGAGTTGGGCTTCCCCCAGGCCGCCGAGATGAGCGGTTCGAATGCCGTTGTCGCCATGGAATCAGGTTCCTTGATGGAGGAGGTCAGGAGAGCTTGTCGAAGATCGCGTCGACCTTGGCCTTCGTGAGGCTCTCGTGGTGGTCCTCGTTGATTTGCAGGCACGGGGCCGTGCCGCACGAGGCGAGGCACTCGGTTTCGCGCAGGGTGAAGCGCTCGTTGGCCTCCCCGGCCTTCAGCCCGAGCTTCTGCTCCAGGTACGCGAGCATCTTCTCCGCGCCCCACAGGGCACAGGAGAGGTTGGTGCAGACGTCCACCACGTACTTGCCGGGCTTCTTGAGGTGGTACATCACGTAGAAGCTGGCGACCTCGTAGGCGCGCTCGGGCGTGACGCCCAGCCGGCTGGCGACCAGCTTGAGTCCCTCGGGGGGCAGCCAGCCTTTCAGCTCCTGAAGGAGCCGCAGCGCGGGAAGCATCGCTGCGCTCTTACGATCGGCCGGGTAGTGCGAGAGGATCTCCGCGATCTCCGCATCGAACTTCTTCTGCTCTTCGGGGGTGAACAGGGGCTCCGCCATGGCGGGCGCTTCGTAAGTCTCGAAAGGCTTCGTTGTCAACATAAACCCACGGCGCTACACTCAGGCCCATCAGCGAAATGCCGAGCGATTTCAAGCCCTTGTTATGAACCGGGGATCAGACGACAAGCGCGACGAGCCCCGGGTGCCCCTGGTGTTGAGGGTGCAGTTCCCGAATCAGGAGCGGATGGTGGCGGTCACGGAGAACCTCTCCAAGGGGGGGATCTTCGTGCAGACCGACCGCACCTTCACGCCCGGGCAGGAGCTGGGACTGGCACTTTCTTTCCCGGGGCTCATGAATCCGGTACAAGTCGTGGGGACGGTGGCCTGGGTCCGGCCAGCATCCGAGGATGCTCCAGGTGGTGTCGGGATCCGGGTGGTGCGCGATCAGGACCGGCAGCGATTGGGTGAACTCTTGAGCTCGGCAGGACAGACCCGCGCGTCGGACCGGACGGCCCTCCCCGCCGAGGGCTACCGTGTGCTCATCGTCGAGGACAACCCGCACATCGTCGAGATGTACAGCTACGTGCTCAAGAAGCTGGCGAGCGGGGAGCTGGCGGGCAAGGTGCCGCTGGAGGTCCACTTCTCGCCGGACGGGCACCACGCGCTGCAGGCCCTGCGCTCCAGCCAGTTCAGCCTGGTGATGACGGACCTGTACATGCCGGTGATGGATGGGTTCGCGCTCATCGAGCGCATCCGCGCCGAGGAGCCGCTCAAGTCCATTCCCGTGGTGGCCATCTCCGCGGGAGGCCCGGAGGCTCGCGAGCGCGCCATGCAACTGGGCGTGGACATCTACCTGCGCAAGCCGGTGCGTTTCCAGGAAGTGCTGGAGACGGTGAAGCAGCTGCTTCACATTCCGTGACGGCGGGCCCTGACGGGCGAGCAGGGAGGCTGATTTGAGGCAGGACGCCGGGACGCGTAGAGTCCCGCCCACATGCCCAAGCCCTCCATCCACCGCGATACCGTCTGCGGCGAGGCGCTGTTCATCCTCCAGAGCCTGAGGGAGAACGGCCGTCTGGGACGCTCCAACAAGCTGGCCGATGTGAAGGCCGCGCTCGAGCCGTCCGTCTCGCTGGAGTTCGACAGCTACTACCTCTTCCTGCGCAAGTACCTCTACATCGCCCTGGATCACCGCGAGGCGCAGCTGCGCCTGACCGACCTGGGCGAGCGGGTGGTGGATGGCGAGCTGCAGGACAAGTTCGGCATGGAGGTGGGGGAGTTCTTCGCCGAGCAGCTCGGCACGGACCCGGCCATTGCCCGCGAGGCGGACGGGGCCCATTCCTCGATGCCGCCGCCCCCGCCGGAGGGCCTCTTCGATGAGTCGGAGGTGACGAAGCCCGCGGAGCCTCCGATTCCCTCGCTGCCGAGGGCCCGCACGTCCGGGACGTTCGGCTTCGAGGTGCCGGTGGCCTCTCCCGTGCCGGTGCCGCCCCCGGTGGCCAGCGTGCGCAACGAGGCCGTGCCTCCGCCGCCCGCCGTGCCCGTGCCCCCCGTTGCTCCCATGGCGCCTCCCGCCCCCGTGGCACCTCCAGCTCCCGCCGCCGCCGCTCCCGTGAGCAAGGCCGTGGAGCTGTTGGATCAGCGCTACCAGAAGCTCGAGTCGCTCGGCACCGGGCCGCTCGGCACCGCGTACAAGGGCCGCTTCAACGCGCTCGGGCTGGACATCTGCGTCAAGGAGCTGAAGGACATCTTCGGCTACTTCTCCTTCCTGCATCGTGGCGAGGTGCTCAAGCGGCTGAAGAAGGAGCTGTGCGCGCAGGCCCAGGTGCGTCACCCGGGCGTCGTCCAGGTGCTGGATCAAAACACGGAGACGGCCCGGCCCTACTTCGTGCTCGAGCTGCTGCATGGCAGCCTCAAGGGCAAGCTGGAGGAGGGGGAGGGCAAGGGCGTGCCGGTGACGTTCGCCCTGCGCTGCTTCCTGCAGTGCGCCTATGCGCTGCGCGCCGCGCACGCCGCGGGCCTCACCCACCACAACCTCAAGCCGGAGAACGTGCTCTTCGACGTCTACGGCAACGCGAAGCTGGGCGACTTCGGCCTGGTGCGCGTGGTGGAGCAGGATGCCTCCAAGGGTCTGCCCCAGGTCTTCGTGGGCGCCGGCGGCATGGTGTACCTGGCTCCCGAGCTCATCCATCCGCAGCGCGCCAAGGACGTCGGCCCCGCCGCCGACGTCTACGGGCTGGGCATCCTCCTCTACGAGATGCTCACCGGGCAGATTCCGGGCCGCCGCTCGCCGCTGCCCTCCGAGGTCAACGCCGAGGTCCCCGCCGGCCTGGATGCCATCTTCGACAAGATGACCCAGGACCGCGTGGACCAGCGCTACCCGGACCTCGACGCCATGCTGGAGGACTTCTACAAGTCCTTCCCGGAGGCGCAGTACCTCGCCAAGGGCGACCTCATCCTGTCCTCGGAGCCGCGGTAACGCTTCTCGTGTGACGAGTGCTCGCGGCGGACGGGCCGGGCTGTCAGACTCATTTCATCATGAGCGACAGCCCGAACGCCCAGGACTCCGTGCTCATCACCGTCACCGGGAAGGACCATCCCGGCATCACCGCCCGCCTGACCGGCATCCTCGCCGGGGCGGGCGCCGCGCTGCTCGACATCGAGCAGGTGGTGGTGCAGGGGCAGCTCACCCTGTGTCTGCTGGTACGTCTGCCCGAGACGCAGGACGTGCTCAAGGAGCTGCTCTTCGTGGCCCGCGAGCTGGGCGTGTCGCTCGACTTCCAGCCGGTGGCCGCGCCGAAGACTCCGGCCGCTTTGGTTTCCAGCCGCCATGTCGTCACCGTGGTGGGCCGCTCCCTGGGCGCCCGTGAGCTGCACGCCGTGACGGAGCGTCTGGCCCGGCACGCCGCCAACATCGAGCGGGTCAACCGCCTGTCCGAGGCGGAGCTCGGCTCGGTGGAGATCCACATCGCGCTGCCGCCGGAGCGGGAGCCCGAGGAGCTCAAGCGCTCGCTGCTGGAGCTGTCCATGTCCACCAATGCCTTCGACGTGGCATTGCAGCGCGAGAGCCTCTACCGGCGCGGCAAGCGGCTGGTGGTGATGGACATGGACTCCACGCTCATCCGCATCGAGGTCATCGACGAGCTGGCGCGGGCCTACGGCGTGGGCGAGCAGGTGGTGCGCATCACCGAGCGCGCCATGCACGGGGAGATGGACTACGACGAGTCCCTGCGCCAGCGCGTGGCGCTGTTGAAGGGGTTGGATGCCAAGGTGCTGCACGGCATCGCCGCCAACCTCCCGCTCACCGAGGGCGCGGAGACGCTCATCCGCGTGCTCAAACGGCTGGGCTATCGCACCGCCATCCTCAGCGGAGGCTTCTCCGTGGCGGCCGAGGCGCTCAAGGCCCGGCTGGGCATCGACCAGGCCCACTCCAACGTGCTGGAGGAGGTGGACGGCAAGCTCACCGGCCGCACGCTGGGGCCCATCGTCAACGCGCGCCGCAAGGCCGAGCTGCTGGAGCAGATCGCCCAGGCGGAAGGCATCCTCCTCGACCAGGTCATCGCCGTGGGCGATGGCGCCAATGACCTGTTGATGCTGGAGCGCGCGGGACTGGGCATCGCCTTCCGCGCCAAGCCCAAGCTGCGCCAGGCGGCCGATACCTCCATCTCCGCCGGCGGCCTGGACACCATCCTCTACCTCCTGGGACTCACCGGCCGCGAGCTCCAGGAGGTGTTGGGATAGGACGTGTTGGGGGTAGGGCGCCTCAGGAGGGGCGCATGCGCGCCGCCAGCTCCCGCTGCTGCACCATGCCCTTCTCCAGCAGCAGCTCGAGCAGGGCGCGCAGAATCTTGGAGCTCTTCTCCTGGTTGGCCTGCACCGCCTGCAGCCGCTGCATCTCCTCGGGGGAGAACATCTCGGCCGGGGCGGGCGAGCCGCTGAGAATCTCGTCGAGCAGGTCCGCGGCGCTCCCGATGCCACCGGCGGACCGCACGGGAGCGGGCGTCATGGCGGGCCGGGCGTTCTCCTTCGCCATGTTCGGCGCGATGTCGGCGATGGCCTTCACCACCGTCTTGCCGCTCATGTCGACGACCTTGAACTCGTCCTCGTCACCGGAGGACGCGCCGCTGCTCCGGCTCTGGGCGGCGTGGGACGAGTGGGTGACGCCCGGCTCCTGGTTGCGGTAGTGGCGCAGGATGGCGTTCTGGATCTCCCGGTCACCGGCCACCACGGGGACGACGCGCGTGCGGCTGCGGGCCGCCACCTGATCGATGGTCTGTAGGTCCGTGGGGTCCGCCATGGCGAGCACGAGCGTCTTGCCGTTGTCGCGCAGGGACACGGGGAAGACGCCCTTCTGCTCGGCCAGACCCACGTCCAGCTTGGCGAGCGCCCCCATGTCCTTGGCGGTGCCCAACTGGACGCGCTGCATGCCCAGGCCCTGGGCAATGGCCTCGGTGAGGGTGTCCTCCTTGGCGATGCCCATGTCGGTGATGATGCGCGACAGGCGCCCTCCCCACTGGTCGTGCTGGGCGAGCGCGCTGCGAAGCTGCATCTCGTCGATGACGCGGGCCTTGACGAGAATCTCTCCGATACGGTTGCGAGGTGCGGCCATGACCTCCAGTCTACGGAGGAAGGAGGCCGGAGTCGCGTTCGATGCCACGTGGATTCGATACCTGCCTGGCGGAAGGGGTGGCGCTCTTCGATTCCGGGCGCTTCTTCGAGGCCCACGAGGTCTGGGAAGAGGCCTGGCAACATGAGCGCGGCCCCCGCCGGTTGCTGCTGCAGGGCCTCATCCTCGTGGCGGCGGGCTGGCTCAAGCGCGACGCGGGCAACGCCCGGGGTGCCTGGACACTCTTCTCCCGCGCCCTGGAGCGGCTCGAGGCCCTTCCCCCGGCATGTGAAGGCGTGGACGTGGGCGGCTTGCGTCCCCAGGTGGCCGGCTGGCGCGAGGGCGGCCCCTGTGACCGGCCCCTGCTCGCCCGGCTGCTCCACCACCAGGCAGGAGGCCTTTGATGCAACCCTTCGCGGACGATGCCCTGCTGCTCTGCCCCTACTGCGGTGAGGAGGTGGAGGTGACGGTGGACCCGGGTGGCCCCTCGTCGGAGACGTACGTGGAAGACTGCCCGGTGTGCTGCCGGCCGTGGGTGGTGCATGTCTCCCGTGAGGAGGAGGACGTGTCCGTCTCCCTCGGGCGCGAGGACGACTGAGCCGGCCCGAAGAGGCCCGCGGCGCGTCGCCTTGACACGTTCCGAAGCATGGTTCTCTTGAGGTTGTGAGCGACGCCGGGCCCTGAAGACAGCGGGTCCGGCGCCAACGAACAAACACCCAGTTTCAACTCAACAAGCGCGCCGCCGCTCCGTTTGGAGTGGAGCGTGAACAGGAGACGTCCATGCTGAACCGTTGGAACCCGTTCGAGATGAGCAATGGTGCTGTCGCGCTGGGCCCCCTCATGGCCAAGGAGTTCGACCAGCTCTTCCGTGAGCTGAGCGTGCGCCAGGGCAACGCGCGTGAGCTCGTGCCGCCCGCGGACATCTTCGAGACGGCCGAGGGCATCACCCTGCAGGTGGACCTGCCGGGGCATGATGCGAAGTCCATCGAGGTGAAGGTGGAGAACGACACCCTCACCCTCAAGTCCGAGCGCAAGGTGGCCGAGCGCCCGGAGAAGGACAGCGCGCGGCGTCTGGAGCGCAGCTTCGGCGTATACGCCCGCTCCTTCGTGGTGCCGCGCACCGTGGACGCGTCCCGCGTGGAGGCCCGCTACGAGAATGGCGTGCTCTCGCTGACGCTGCCGCGGCGCGAGGAGTCCCGCCCCCGCGTGGTCGAGGTGAAGGTCAACGGCTGAGGTGAAGGGGCAGTGGCGGCGGTACCGGCGGGACGGGCCTCTGGGCAGGCGCGTCCCGTCCGTTTCCAGGCGGCGCAGGACACACGGGCGGCGATGCGCACTCAACGGGGGCCTTGCAAGGGGCCCCCGGGGCACGCTTCGCCGCTCGGGCGTTGGCGCGGACTAGCGCTTGACGGCGGTGGTGGTGCCGCCGAGCGCCAGCGGCACGCGGAACAGATCGAGCACCTGCTGCACGTCCAGCGGCTTGGGCAGGCACGCCACGGCACCGGCCTGCTTGGACTGCTCCACCACCTCGGGCGAGTGGGCGGACGTCATGGTGATGAGCCGCACGCCCTCCATCTGCTTGCGGGCGCGGATGCGGCGGCACACCTCGATACCGTCGATGTCCGGCATGTTCAGGTCGATGAGCATGCCGTGCGGCTTCTGCTCGCTCACGAGCAGGAGGGCCTCGACGCCGCTGGTGGTCGTCTGCAGCTCCACCTGGTTCGCGTAGGGCTTGAAGGCACGCTTGATGGCGTCGAGCACCTGCCGCTCGTCATCCACCACCAGCAGGCGCACGGTGCTGCTACCCAACTCCTCGGGCACCGGCATCTGGTGGGTGATGAGGAAGGTGCGAAGGTCCGCCGAGCGCACGCGCCGGTGACCGCCCGGCGTCCGGAACGCCATGAGGATGCCGCGGTCGATCCACTTGCTCACCGTGGACGGGTCCACCTGGAGCAACCGGCTGATGTCGTGGGTCGTGTAGAGCTGATCCGTCATCGAACTCCCCTCACTCTGCACTGCTGGCTTCCGGCCTTCATAGGATAAGACACCTAAGCGGGAAGCGAAAATTCTTCGATTTCACAACTTGACAGCTTGTAGGGCATCAGGGTCCCTCATGTGTTGAACGGTGGCCTCCCACCGTCCCGATGCCCTCAGACACAACTCCACCAGCTCGCGCGCGGCTCCGTGACCTCCCCGGCACCGCGCCACGTAATGCACCGACTGCCGGACCTCGGCGGCGGCATCCGCCGGGCAGGCCGAGAGGCCCGCCATGCCCAATGGGCCCAGGTCGTTGACGTCATCCCCCATGTACGCGCACTCCTCGGGGGAGACCTCCAGCTGGGACAGCAGCTCCCGGAAACCCGCCGCCTTGTTCTTGCGGCCCTGGAGCACGGCGGCCAGGCCCAGCTCCCGGCCGCGCACTTCCACGATGGAGGAGGAGCGTGCGGTGAGGAGGGCGGTGCGCAACCCCGCCAGCCTCGCCATCACCAGACCGTGGCCGTCCTTGACGTCGAAGCGCTTCATCACCTCGCCGCCATCGCCGTAGAACAGGCCACCATCCGTGAGGACGCCGTCCACGTCGAAGGCGAGCAGACGCACGCGTGCCGCGCGCTCTGTCAGCTCGTCCCTGCTCGGTTTGGGCGGCAGCTCCGTCATGTCGCGTCCCTTGGACTCCCTCCCCACGACTTCGTTCACACTACTTACCGCGAATTCTTCCACTACGCAGGTTCGTGACCCAATGCGCGCCGGATGGCGAGTACCTGACGTAGCACGTCCTCGAACATCTGGGGATTGAGCGAGCAGGGACCGTCGCACAGGGCACGGTCCGGGTCTTCATGCACTTCCGTGAAAAGCGCGTCTATTCCGGCGGCCGCGGCGGAGCGGGCCAGCAGGGACACGAATTTCCGCTCCCCGCCCGTCTGGCCGTCGCCGGAGGAGGGCAGTTGCACGGAGTGGGTGGCGTCGAAGCACACGACGAGCCCGGCCTCGCGCATCTGGGCGAAGCCGCGCATGTCCACCACCAGGTTGTTGTAGCCGAAGGTGGCGCCGCGCTCGGTGACGAGCACGTTGGGGTTGCCCGTCTCCACCGCCTTGCGCGCCGAGTGGACGATGTCCTTGGGGGCCACGAACTGGCCCTTCTTCAGGTTGACGCCCTTGCCCGTGCGCGCCACCGCCTCCACCAGGTCCGTCTGGCGGCAGAGGAAGGCGGGAATCTGGATGATGTCCACCACCTCGGCGGCGGGGCCCACGTGGCTCGTCTCGTGGACGTCCGTGAGGATGGGCACGCCCACCTCGCGCTTGACGCGCTCGAGGATGCGCAGGCCCTCCTTCAGGCCGGGCCCCCGGAAGGACTTGCCACTGGTGCGGTTGGCCTTGTCGTAGGAGCACTTGAAGGCGTAGGGCACGCCCAGCCGGCTCGTCATCTCCTTGAGGAGCTTGGCGTGGCGCAGCGCCATGTCCTCGGACTCGATGCTGTCCGGGCCGGCGATGACGAAGAGCTTCTGGCCCGGGCCGACTTTGTAGCCGCAGAGCTCGATGGACGGGCTCATGCCTGCGTCCTCCCGGCGTCACGTTGCGCGAGGGCCGCGCGGATGAAGCCGGAGAAGAGCGGGTGGGGCGCGAAGGGCTTGCTCTTGAACTCCGGGTGGAACTGGCAGCCCACGAAGTAGGGGTGGTCCGGCAGTTCAATCATCTCCACGAGGTTGAGCTCGGGGTTGTGGCCGGACACGACGAGGCCCGCCTCCTGCAGCCGGCCGCGGTAGGCGTTGTTCACCTCGTAGCGGTGGCGGTGGCGCTCCTGGATGACGTCCTCCCCGTACAGCTTGTGCGCCAGCGAGCCGGGCTTCAGCGCGCAGGCGTAGCTGCCCAACCGCATGGTACCACCCTTGTCCAGCACCTTCACCTGGCTCTCCATGAGCGTCACCACCGGGTGCGGGGTGTGCTCGTTGAACTCCAAGGAGTTGGAGTCCACCAGGCCCAGGACGTTGCGGCTGAACTCCACCACGGCCATCTGCAGGCCCAGGCAGATGCCGAAGAAGGGCACCCGCTTCTCCCGGGCATAGCGCACCGCGGAAATCTTCCCCTCGGTGCCGCGCACCCCGAAGCCGCCGGGCACCAGGATGGCGTCCACGCCGGACAGCAGCGCCTCGGCGCCCTTCTCCTCCACGTCCTGCGAGTCCACGAACTGCAGGTCCACCTTCACGTCGTTGGCGATGCCGCCGTGGAGCAGCGCCTCGTTGAGGCTCTTGTAGCTCTCCTTGAGGTCCACGTACTTGCCGACGATGCCCACCTTCACCTCGCCGCGGCCCGGCGAGTACACCTTGCGGATGATGTCCTCCCAGCGGTCCAGCCGGGCGGCACGCGTCCAGATGTTGAGCGTCTCGGCCAGCCGCTCGTCGATGCCCTGGCGGTGCAGCTCCAGCGGCAGCTCGTAGATGCTCTTCACGTCCGGCGAGGTGAACACGTTGCCAGGGTCCACGTTGCAGAACATGGCGATCTTGTCCTTCATCTCGCGGGAGATTTCCCGGTCGGTGCGGCAGATGAGGAAGTCGGGCTGGATACCAATCTCCCGCAGCTTCATCACCGAGTGCTGCGTGGGCTTGGTCTTCACCTCGCCAGCCGCGCCGATGTAGGGCAGCAGCGTGAGGTGCATGTACACGGCGTTGCCGGCGCCCACGTCGTAGCGCATCTGGCGGATGGCCTCGAGGAAGGGCAGCGACTCGATGTCGCCCACGGTGCCGCCCACCTCGACGATGACCGCGTCCATGCCTTGCGCCGCCTGGCGGATGCAGGACTTGATCTCATCGGTGATGTGCGGAATCACCTGGACCGTCTTGCCCAGGTACTCGCCCCGCCGCTCCTTCTGGATGACGGCGTGGTAGATGCGCCCGGAGGTGAAGTTGTTGAGCCGGGACATCCGCGCGTTGGTGAAGCGCTCGTAGTGGCCCAGGTCCATGTCGGTCTCGCCACCGTCGTCGGTGACGAAGACTTCGCCATGTTGGAACGGGCTCATCGTGCCCGGATCGATGTTGATGTACGGGTCCAGCTTGAGCAGCGTGATGTCGAGCCCGCGGTTCTCGAGCAGGGCGCCAATGGAAGCAGAGGCGAGCCCCTTGCCCAGCGAACTCACGACCCCGCCGGTCACGAAGATGAACTTGGTCTTCTTGGAGCGCATGACCCTTCCTGCCAAGAGACCCCGGGGGCGTCAATGATTCTGTCAACGCCACCGGACGCTCGCCTGGTCCCGGAAGTCCGGCAAGCGGCGCATTTCACTCCTGGCTCTGGGTCCTCGGGCGGGATTCGGCGTAGTCGCGCGCCCTGGGCTCGAGGTCACGCTGCTCGCGCAGGGGGCAGTGGCGGCAGGACCACCCGTCCCAGCCGCGTTTCACGGCGAGATGAAGACAGGCGTCGTAGTTGAAGCAGAAGAGGTTGCGCTGGACTTCCACCGCCGTCTCGTCACGCAGGGCGGATGGCAGGGGACTCGGGCACGGTGTGATGGACAAGGTCAGGGCCTCCGGCGGATGAACGGGCCTTCCCCCCCTCGCGCGTGCAACAGGGTTGTCGCGCGCGCATTCCCGAGGATCCGGCGAAAAAGGACACAAAAAGGGACCGCCCGTCCCGCGGCTCCACGCAGGGTGGAGTTCGCGAAACGGGCGGGCCCGAACTGCTGGCGTCGACACTTCCGCCGGCTGGTGGCTTCATCAGCGCGCCAGACGAGCGGAGGTGGACGCCTTGTTCTTGCTGTCGGTCAAGGCATCACCTCCTTTCTGCGGCGGCTCATGTAATGGCGGGATTTCCCCCGCGCCACTCCGCCTGGACGATTTTCGCCTGGACGATTTTCGCGCCTGGAAACAGGGCAGGCGGGAGGACGAGCGCCCGTCAGGAGGCCATGAACTAGGCCGCCACGAACTGGCGCTCCACCAGCCGGCGGTAGAGGCCCTCCTGGCCCATGAGCGCGGCGTGGTTGCCACTCTGCACCACCTTGCCGCCCTCGAGCACCAGCACGCGGTCCGCGCCAATCACCGTGGACAGGCGGTGGGCGATGATGAGCGTGGTGCGGCCCTTCATCAGCCGGTCCAGGGCCTCCTGCACCAGGTGCTCGCTCTCCGCGTCGAGCGCGCTGGTGGCCTCGTCCAGCACCAGCAGGCGCGGGTTCTTGAGCATGGCGCGCGCGATGGCGATGCGCTGCTTCTGGCCGCCGGACAGCTGCACGCCGCGCTCACCCACCAGCGTGCGGTAGCCCTCGGGGAAGCGGGTGATGAACTCGTGGGCGTTGGCGGCGCGCGCGGCGGCCTCGATCTCCTCCTGCGTGGCGTCCATGCGGCCGTAGCGGATGTTGTCCTCGATGGAGGAGGCGAAGAGCATCGGCTCCTGGGCCACCGTGCCAATCTGCTGCCGCAGCCACTCGGGATCCAACGCGCTCAGCGGATGGCCGTCCAACTGCAGGCGCCCGCCCTGCGGGTCGTACATGCGGGCCAGCAGCCCGGCGATGGTGGACTTGCCCGCGCCCGAGGGGCCCACGATGGCCACCACCTCGCCCGGGTCCAGCTTCAGATCGATGCCCTGCAACACCGGCACGTCCGGGCGCGTGGGATAGGCGAAGCGCACCTGCTGGAACTCGACACGGCCCTGCACCGACGCCAGGCGCTCACCCCCCGAGGAGGGAATGGCGGGCTGGCGGTCGACGAGCTCGAAGACGCGCTCGGCGGCACCGACAGCGCGCATGAAGTCCGCCCACAGGTCCGTCAGGGCACCCAGCGCGAAGGCCACCATCAGCGAATAGATGAGGAAGGAGGTGAGGTTGCCCACCGTCATCTTCCCGTCCAGCACCAGCCGGCCGCCGTACCAGAGCACCACCGCCGAGGCGAGGTAGGAGGCGGCGGAGGCCGCGGCCATGAAGATGGCGGACTGACCCACCCGGCGGCGCGCGACGTCATAGGCGCGCTCGGTGGCCGTGCGGTAGCGCTCCACCTCGTGCCGCTCGGCGGCGAAGGAGCGCACGGTGCGGATGCCGGACAGGCCCTCCTCGGCCACCTCGTTGGCGGTGGCGAGCGCATCCTGTGTCTGCTTGGAGAGCCCACGCACCCTGCGGCCGTACGTCACGGCTCCCACCGCCACCGCCGGGACGATGGCCAGCATCAGCCCCGTGAGCACCGGCGAGGTGTAGAGCAGCAGCGCGATGCCACCCACCGCCTGCGCCGCGTTGCGCAGGCCCATGGAGATGTTCACGCTCACCGCGTTCTGCAGCACCGTGGTGTCCGAGGCCAGCCGGTTGGTGAGCTCTCCCGTCTTGCGCTCGTCGAAGAAGCCCACCTCCTGGCTCATGAGGCTTGCGAACAGGTCCTGCCTCAGCTGCGTCACCACGCGCTCGCCCGCCGTGGTGAAGAGGTAGAAGCGCAGCGCCATCGCCACGCCCTGGAGGATGAAGACCACGCCCATCGTCAGGGCGATGGTGTCGATCCGCGAGCGGTCTCCCGCCTTGATGGCCTGGTCGATGATGTCCCCGATGGCCTTCGGGTACACCAGCATCAGGCCGCTGGCGATGAGCAGGAAGGCGATGCCACCCATGATCCGCCGCGCCTGGGGGCGGGCGAGGCTCACGATGCGGCTCACCGTCACTCGGGAGAACTTCGGCTTCTTGGGGGCTTCGGGTTTCTGGGGGGCGTCGGACACGTGCGCAGACTAACGCGGGATTCCCCGTACCGCATGTCTCCTTGCTGGACGGGGGGGCGGGTTCAGCTCCCCCGCATCGCCGCCTCCACCCGGGCCACGTCCTCGGGCACGTCCACCGCCACCGAGCGCCCCGTCACCTTCCCGCAACGGATGCGGATGCCGTGCTCCAGCGCTCGTAGCTGCTCCAACTTCTCCGCCTGCTCCAGCGGGGTGGCGCTCAGCTCCGCCAGCCGCAGCAACGTCTCGCGCCGGTAGCCGTACAGCCCCAGGTGCCCCCAGCGCCGCACCGCCCCCGCCTCACCCGGCTCGCGGATGAAGGGCACCGTGCTCCGGCTGAAGTAGAGCGCGTCCCCGTTGAGCGCCAGCACCGCCTTCACCACGTGGGGGCTGTCCGCCTCGGCCGCCTCCAGCGGGCGCACCAGCGTGCCCATCTCCACCTCCGGGTGAACGAAGAGGCCCGCCAACACCCTCAGTGAAACCGGGTCCACCAGCGGCTCGTCGCCCTGCACGTTCACCCAGACGTCCACGTCCAGGTGCGCCCGCGCCACCTCGGCCACCCGGTCCGTCCCCGTGGCGCACTCGGGCGACGTCATCACCACCGTGCCCCCGAAGCCCCGCACCGTCTCCTGGATGCGCACATCGTCCGTGGCCACCACCACCTCGTCGAAGGCACGCGCCTCCTGGCAGCGGCGCCAGACGTGTTCGATCATCGGCCGGCCGGCGATGAGGGCCAGCGGCTTGCCAGGGAAGCGCGTGCTGGCATAGCGGGCGGGGATGACGGCGAAGGTACGGGGCGAGGACATGGTGGGGCGCTCTCTATCAGATCCACGACGCTGCAAGGCCCCCGGGGGGCGGGGGAGGGGGGGAGGGGGGTGGCCCCCCCGGGGGGCGTGCCTAGCTTCCCGCCACCATGAAGAAGGTCCTCCATATCGTCGGCGCTCGTCCCAACTTCATGAAGGTGGCCCCCATCCATCGGGCCATCTCCGAGCGCGGCGCACTCGAACAGAAACTGGTGCACACCGGGCAGCACTACGACGTGAAGATGAGTGACGTCTTCTTCACCGACCTGGGCATGCCCGCTCCGGACATCCACCTCGGCGTCGGCTCGGGCAGCCATGCGGAGCAGACCGCCAGGGTCATGCTCGAGCTGGAGAAGGTGTTCGCCAGCGAGAAGCCCGGCCTCGTCTCCGTGGTGGGCGACGTCAACAGCACCCTGGCCGCCGCGCTCGTGGCCGTGAAGATGGGCATCCCCATCGCCCACGTGGAGGCGGGTCTGCGCAGCTTCGACCCCTCCATGCCCGAGGAGATCAACCGCGTCCTCACCGACCGCATCTCCGACCTGCTGCTGACGCCCTCGGCCGACGCCGACGCCAACCTCATCCGCGAGGGTCTGGAGCCCGAGCGCATCCGGTTGGTGGGCAACGTGATGATCGACTCGCTGCTGGCGGCCCGCGAGAAGGCCCTGCGGCTGTCCACGCTCGAGGACCTGGGGCTCCACGCGCGCGGCTACGCCGTGTGCACCCTGCACCGCGCCTCCAACGTGGATGACGCCCAGGTGCTCACCGGGCTGCTCTCCGCGCTGGGCCACGTGGCCAGCCGGCTGCCCGTGGTGTTCCCCGTCCACCCGCGCACCCGCAAGCGCATCGCGGAGCTGGGCCTGGACGCCTCGCTGGCGCGCACCCCGGGCCTGCGCCTGGTGGAGCCCATGGGCTACCTGGAGTTCCTCGCGCTCACCTCCCAGGCCCGGCTCGTCTTCACCGACTCCGGCGGCCTCCAGGAGGAGACCACCGTGCTCGGCATTCCCTGCCTCACCGTGCGCGAGAACACCGAGCGCCCCATCACCGTGGACATCGGCACCAACCTCGTGGTGGGCACCGACCCGGCCCGCATCCGCCAGGCCGCGGACCGCATCCTCGATGGCCACGAGAAGAAGGGCCGCGTCCCGGACCTCTGGGATGGGCGCACCGGCGAGCGCATCGCCCGCCTGTACGAGGACTTCCTCGGGGTGGGCAGGGCGCCTCGCCATGCGACCGGCAACCGCATCGTCGTTCCCTCCTCGCCGGCGGCGGAACACCACCCCGTTTGAGCGGGGCTTCGCGCGGAGACGGCCTGGCGCAACCGGCGTAGCGGGCCGCCAGGCTCGGGTACACGGCCTCCGTGAGGTTCAGCGGCCCGAAGTCATGCGTGCGGGCACACGGCGTCTTCGCCAGGAAGGCGCCGTCGAGCCGCTGCACCGGGGGAGCGAGGCGCCGTGCTCCTCCCGTCATCCCCTGGACGTCTTCCTCCGGCCAGGCTCGCCGAAGGAAGTCCGTTCAGAGGGGAGGTTCCGGCCGCGATGGGGAGCAACTGGTCCGATTGTTGGACCCGTTGGCACGCCGCGCGGCCGGAAGGCGCCTCAGGCCGGGCCTCTTCATCATCCGGTCGATCCTCCTCGGATAGGAGGGCGGCGTCGGCGTACGCTCCACTTTCGCCGAGGGCCTCCCCTTCACCGCGCCCCCGCCCCGGCGGCCTTCGTCCTCTGGCTCCTGACCCGCGCTCCTGGCTGCCCCCATGATCGAGCCCCTCCCCTCCACCTCCACTTCCACCCCCATCCTGGTGGTCGACGACGACCCGGACATCCGCGAGGCCCTTCGAGACATCCTCGACGACGCGGGCTACAGCGTTGCCCTCGCCTTCCACGGCCAGATGGCGCTGGAGATGCTGGAGACGATGGGCCGGCCGTGCCTCGTCCTGCTGGACTGGATGATGCCCGTGATGGATGGCGCCCAGTTCCTCCACCTGCTGCGCGAGAACCCGCTCTACGACTCGGTGAAGGTCATCCTCTGCACCGCGAGCGGGCGGGACGTCCCTCCCGGTGCCCAGGGGCTCCTGCGCAAACCCTTCGAGCTCGAGGAACTGCTGGCCGTCGTGGCCGGTTCCTGCGACTGAGCCACCGGTTGTCAGCGGTCATGCTAAGCTACCCCACTCGGGAGGTAGAGTGCATGCGCGAAGCCGTGGAGGGGCGGTCGGAGGCGGAGCGGCCCTGGCGGGCGAAGTGGCCGCGGTGGGCCGAGCGGGAGTGGGAGGAGGCGGGGCCGCCCGCTCTCGGGACGGAGGTGGACGGCTACCGGCTGGAGCGGCGGCTGGGGGAGGGCGGCCAGGGCACGGTGTACCGGGCGAGCCGCGGCGGGCGGCTGTATGCCCTCAAGTTCCTCTCGCTGGACTCTCCGGACTGGGCGTGGCGGGAGCTGGA
>NZ_JPMI01000411.1 GCF_000733295.1 Archangium violaceum Cb vi76
ACTGCGCCCCACATCGCCTGCCCCGCGCGTGCCTCCGCCCGCCGCGTGCCCCGCCGGTTCCGTGGAGACGATGACGCAGGTGCTGGGGTTCCAAGGCTTCGGTGGCAAGCTCGGCGTCAACTTCCTCATCGACGGAAAGGAGTTCATCAACAAACCCATCACCGTGCGCCCGGGCCAGATAGTCACGGTCGAGGCCTGGGATGATATCCGGCGGCTTCCCGCCAGAACCGTATACGTCGGGCAGCTCCTCTTCGGGGAGGGGCGTGTCTACGGGCGTTTCACCCAGGCGCGCACCCCCGATGGACAGACGTATTCCGTCTGCTTCGATCTCTACGACTCCGCGACGGACGGAGAGCGCGGTGTGTGGATGGAGCCCGGGAGCAAGCCGGACGCCGCGATCATCTTCTCCACGGGGAAGATCAGTCCGGTGGAGCGCTTCGAATAGAGGACGCCGGGTACAACGAGAATGGAAGAAGGGTGGAGCCAACGTGGGAGGTCCCTGTTAACATGGCCACTTTGGAGGTCGTGTCGCCATGCTCATCCCACTCCGCATCACCGCCTTGTTGCTCCTTCTGTATTCGAGCGCTCCCGTACTCGCCCAGTCCCTCACTCCTGGCTGGGATATATCGGGAGCGCCCCGCTTCACGGTGACTGCGGACACGGCCGGCGAGACCCGGGAGGTGCCCATCAGTCCGAATCGCACCCTCTCGTTCGTCTTCGATACACCCGTTCTGAAAGGGGGCGTCGTGGTGGAGGAGCGTGCGCGTTTCCGTCAGGTAGCGCTGTCGGAGGACGGGCTCATGCTCAACCTGCTGCCTTCCGACGAGTTGAAGCCGGGCAGGCGCCTGCGGCTGACGGTGCGTTTCGCGGATGAGGCCTCTCCCACGAGCCTGGATTTCACGCTGGTGGTGTCCCCCCGGGCCGAGCCGCAAGTGGAGGTCTACCGCGAGCCGCGTTCGTGCGACTCGCACCGGCAGCAGGCGGAGGAGTCAGATGCGAGGGCGCGGCACTACCAGACATTGCTGGCCCGGGAGCGCGCGGAGCGGGGATGGCCCCGGGGAATCATCGGTCTGCTCGCCTCGAAGCTGATGGACGAGAAAGGTATCCGCTCCAAGCGCATCACCAAGGATATCGTTCTGCGCCCCGGAGAAACCTTCACCGTGCTGGATGCCGTGAGCTACCGCGCCACGGGGGGAGAGAAAGATGCCGAGGTGACACGGCTGGCGGTGGAGCTGCTTCTGCGGAACCTGGGGTCCGCGCCGTGGACGCCCACGCATGCGCTGCTCGTGGGTGAGGGCGTGCGGTGGGAGATGGAGGTGTGGCCGCCGCGGCCCCTGTCTCCGGGCAAGGCGGGCCAGGTGCTGATGGAGGTGGAGAAGCCCGGGCGTGTGGGCTCCGGCCCCTTCCTGCTCAAGCTGTGGCAGGAGGGCACTACCCGGGTGGTCACTTTCTCCGGGGTGACTTTTCCGTAAGGGAAGACTCACGAGGTCTCCTTCCGCGTGCTAACCTCCGCGGGTCTCTTCACTGGAGAACCGCCCATGTCTTCGTCTCCCGTTCCCATGCGATGTATCTGGAGCCTCGCGCTGTGGCTGCGCACCACCCGGATGAGAGCGGGGCTCACCCAGCAGCACGTCGCCGAGGCCAGTGGCATCTATATCGGGATGTACGGCCGCATCGAGCGCGCGGCGCTGATGCCCACCGAGGCAACGCTCCAGCGGATATGTCTGGTGTTGAAGTTGGATTACCAGTTCCTGGTGGACATGGTGACGCGCGGGGAGGAGCCCCTGCGCCATTGAATCCAGGTTCCACGCCGTGGGCCGGCTACACCACCGCACGACGCCTGGCGCGAGACAGGTGCTCTTCGCCGCTCTCCGCGAAGCGCCGTGCCAGCTCTTCCCGTCCTTGCTTGCCATTCTGTACGCGGTAGGCCAATTCGGTGGGAAGCAGTGCCTTGACGGTCACCAGCCGCACGTCTCCCGCCGGCGTGGTGAAGTGCTGGGGAAGGGTGCTCGATTCCACGCCCAACAGCACTCCCACCCGGCCATCCCGGGTAACGAGTGGTTTGGGAACTCCCTTCCCCGACACCTCCATGGTCAGCTGGCCTTTCAGTGCGGCCTCACGTACCCGCTCATGCTCCGCGAGTTCATTGGCGACACGTTGGAGCACTTGAAGGAGCCAACTGTCCTGGACGTCCTTGACGGGCTCGTCCGTCTCGATGGCGAGCTCCAGGCCGAAGCCCACGGAAGGCACCGGCTGTTTGGGGGAGGGATCGGAGAGACCGTCTGTTACCAGCAGGAGCCGCTTTCCCGTCCGGTGGATGACGCGCCACGCTTGCCGTTGGCCCGGCCACGCTGGACCACTCGGGGCGATGGGGACGATGGCTTCTTCCTCCAATGTGCCGAGGGTGCGCCAGGCCACTTCACGCGCGACGTCCACCTGCCGCAGCCACTCCTTGTGCGACCCAGCCGACGGTTGTTGCTCATCCCGTGCGCGCCGGGGTCCTGTGACTTCCCTGAACTCAGTGCCCGTTGCGCCGGTGCGCTCAAGGGCTTCCTTGATGTCCTCTGACACGACGAGGACAACCTTCCATCCCAAGGGGCGGAACACCTTGGCCTCACCCACCTGGGTGGGATCGATGCGCATTCCGGCGACAACACGATAGTCACCGAGCCTCTCCGGCTCACCATCCTCCGGCTTCCAGTACTGCACCTCTTCAGAGGCCTCGTCGTCGATGCACTTCACCGTGCGCGCGACGTTGACCAGCAAGTACGGTTCGGACCGTGAGTCCACCCTCACAGGGAATAGCTGTACGTCCCCAGGCGCCATTTCGGACAGGACGCTGGCGACTCTTTGGGTGACAACGGGGAATCCTCCTGCGTCCGCGAATGAGAAGTCGAGTGCGTGGCCTGGGTGCACGACGGGGAGCTGAAGCTGACCTTCCACGTGAACCGGTTTGCCCGCCATGAACAGCAGCGACCCGAATTCCTGGCCGTGCTCATTGATGGGCGTGCCCAACTCCCATCGCCCCGGCAGCGTCATGTCGTCGGTGAGCCTGAAATAGCGCGTCATGTCTTTCTCCTCGCCTCAATCGGTCCGGGTGATCATCTTGTTGAGCCGTGAGCCCTGACGTTGAAGTTCCTCGGCCAGGCTCTTCAATTGCCGCGTGAGCGACTCCCGACACTGGGCTGTCGTCTGACAGGTCGCTACCGCGGCCTTCAGCCGATCGAAGACCTCCTGGTGATACTCCATGGGGTGAGGACCTTTGTGTCCTGGCACTCGGACCTTGTTGGCAGGGTCCTCCATCGACATACCGGCCTTGTCGAATAACGTCTTGAGCCGCTGTGTCCATGGCCCGCCCCGCAAGGTGGACTTCTCGTTCTCCACGGTGGCGATGTGGTGGAGTTCACCCGCTTCGTCATCTCCCTGCTTCCGCATGGCGAGCAGGGCACCGGAGCTGGAGGGGAGCGTGAGCACGAGTCTGCCCTCGGCCACGGAGGCCGAGGTCGCCTCGGATACGGCCGTGGGCAGGTGGAAGCGGCCCGCGGCGGCCGCGTTCTGTACCGCCTGCGAGAAACCCGGCAGCCCTTCCCCCGTCACCGCCTCCTTGCCCGCTGCCTTCCACGTCGCCAGGAGGATGAGGACCCGCAGGGTATTGGGCCCGAGCACCCGGGCGTACCGCTCGCTCGATGCGCGCAACTCGTGAAACGTCCTGGCGCTGTCCGCCTCGTCCCAGAGCTGCCGGGTGGCGGAAATCAATCCCCAGAACTCATGGCCCAGGTAGCTCCAGAGGAAGAGGGTCATTGCCAGGGCAATGCTTTTCGACATGGGTTCTGGTGCCATGAGCGCCACGAGATAGAGGGAAAGGCCGGTGAGCAGAGCCGTCATGGCCTGCGCGGAGAAGTCCCGGAGGACTCCCGTGGCGGCCTCGACCGCAGGGGTGAGCGCAAGGGAGAGGGCGAGCGCGAACCTGTCGTGATGGCTGAGGGTGGTGTCGTCCGGGCCATCTCCCAGGAGCCAGAAGCAGTCTCCCGGAGACCCGCGCCGCGCGCACAGGCGCGCGTAGCCCCCTTCGATGCTGGAGTCTCCCTCGCCACAGGACGTCCAGGCGCCCAACAGCCGTCGGCTGGTGGGCGGACCGATGGGATGGGTTGCCAATCGAAGAGGCACTTCCAGGACGAGCCGGGTGAGGGCTTCGCGGAGTTCCGTGTCTGAAACACGGACGGGAGCGAAGTCACTGCCCGGCGTGAGGGTGACGTACTCCCCGGGGACCGGTGGGGGCGTGGGCGGCTCGTAGCGGGAGCCCATCAGGCGGTTGCCCCGGGGAATGCCCGTGGCGCACGCGGACTGGAGGATGAGGACGATCAGAAGCCAGCCGCACAGCAGGGAGCGCGGCCATGCGTTCCATGGGCCTGCGCTGACAAGACGGGTGGACACGTGGCTCCTACGCCCAGGAGAACTCGTACGCGTTGACGCCGGGCTCCGCCTGCCACGAGCGCACCTTCGCGCCATTCACCTTCGCGGCCTCGAACGTCGCCAGGAAGCCGCCCTCGACGAACGGCCGGGGACTGAAGTCTCCCTTGACGGTGAGCACGCCGCTCCACGGGCCCGTCGTCCTCACGTCCACCTCCACGCCACTCACCCCCACCAGGATGGCCCACGGCAGTCTGTTGAGCAGCCGGTGCGCATCTCCCTGCACCAACACCAGCAGCGTCCTGCCCGCCGCCGACACCAGGAAGTTCTCCGCCGCCTGCTGCCCCAGGTGCCGCAGCGCCGTCTCGAAGTCCTCCTTCTCCCCGCCTCCCAGCCGGGCCGCGGCGTAGAGCACCTCGAGGTACTTGCCGGAGGAATAGCTGAAGAAGTCCAGGAACTGCTTCTCCCCGAGCGTCGCCAGGCACTGCTGGACCGCGGCTTCCCCTCCCCGCTGCCGTACCACCTCCAGCACCGCGTTGAAGAGCATCCCGCGCACCGCGGCCTTCTCCGGGAGCGCGGACAACAGCCCGCGCAATTCCTCCTCGGAGCCGTGCGGCGGCGAGTGGGGCAGGGCGCTCGAGTCCTTCATGTGCTTCTCATCTCCAGTCATCGCGGGCGTGGCGCCGGGTGATTCCACGTCCACCCCTCGCTCGGCAAGTAGGCGGAGGCGGGCGGGGATGTGCTCCCAGTGAACAGGGTCGGACCCGGGGAGGAAGCGCGCGGCGCGCTGTGTTAAGCCGACACTGCCGCATGAGAGCGCAGAACGAGCCCATCCCTCCACCGTCCGGCCAGGCCCCCGAGGGCTACGTCGACATCCCGTTCGTCGTCGAGCCGAATTATGCCGGCTGGCGGCTCGAGCGCTACCTCTCCGAGAAGCTCCGCCGCCTGACGCGCGAGCGCCTCCACGGCATCATCCAACGCGGCGTCCTCTGCGAGGGCCGCCGCCTCAAGCCCTCCACCCCCGTCTACCCCGGCCTCTCCTTCCGCATCCGCCGGCCCGCCAGCGCCGAGCCGGAGACACCCACCGAGCTGACCACCGTCTTCCAGGACGACTGGCTGCTCGTGCTCGACAAGCCCGCGGGGCTCCCCATCCACCCCACGGCGCGCTACCACAAGGGCACCCTCGTCTCCCTGCTGCGCGAGCGCTTCGGCGAGGCCTTCGCCGAGCCCGCCCACCGGCTGGACCGGGAGACGAGCGGCCTCGTCGTCTGCGGACGCACCACCGAGGCCTGCCGCGTCCTCGGCCGCCTCTTCGTCTCCCGCGACGTCCACAAGGAGTACCTCGCCGTGTGCGAGGGCCACCCGCTGGAGGACACCTTCCACGTGGACGCGCCCATCGCCGAGGGCACCGAGCTCATCCGCATCGCCGTGCGCATCGACGCCGTGGCGGGCAAGGAGAGCCGTACCCGCTTCCAGGTGCTCCAGCGCTTCACCCGCGAGGGCGAGCCCTTCTCCCTGCTGCGCTGCTACCCGGAGACGGGACGCCAGCATCAAATCCGCATCCACCTGCGCGAGGCCGGCTTCCCCCTCGTGGGCGACAAGATGTACGGCCCGGATCCCGGCTACTTCGACCGCTTCAGCAAGCGCTGTCTGGAGCCCGAGGCCTGGGCCCGCCTGCGCCTGCCGCGCCACGCCCTGCACGCCGCGCGCATCTCCTTCCCCCACCCGGAGACCGGAGCGGCCGTCACCTTCGACTCGCCCCTGCCCGGGGATCTCCAGGACTTCATCGCCGGCAGGCCTGTCTCCACGGAGCCTCCGTCCGGCACGGACGCGGCATGAGGGCTTCTCCATGAACAGGGCCCGGATGCCTTCCGCCGATTCCAGCACGATGGACGCCCTGCTCCCCGAGGCCCTCCTGGACGTCATCACCGAGGGCGTGACGGTCTTCGATGCGGACGGGCGCTTCACCTACCTCAACACCGTGGCGGAGCGGGTGCTCGGGGCCTCGCGTGAGCAGTTGCTCGGCCGGCGCGTGGGCGAGGTGTTCCCCGACTTCCGGGAGACTCCCCTGGGCTCGGCGGCCCAGCGCGCCCTCATCGAGCGTGTCTCCATCACCGTCGAGGCCTTCTATGCCCCCCAGGACGTCTGGCTCGAGGCGAGCATGGTGCCGCACGGCCACCACCTGGTGGTGCTGCTCCGGGACGTGACGGCGCGCCATCTGGCGGAGGCGGCCCAGGAGAAGAGCGCTTCCCGGCTCTCGCTGTTGCAGGAGATGACGGCGAAGCTGTCCGCGGCGGTCTCCACCGAGGAAGTGGGCGCCGTCCTCGTGCGCGGCGCCAAGGAGGCGACGGGGGCCTCCTTGGGGTGGGTGGGCCTGGTGGAGCCGGAGGGGCAGGCGCTGCGGATGGTGGCCAGCGAGGGTGTCCCCGACGAGCTGATGCGCCAGTACGCGCGTCTCCCGCTCGACGCGCAACTGCCCCTCACCCGGGCCTTCGTCAGCGGGGAGTCCGAGTGGCTGGGCTCGATCGCGGACTTCGAGGCCCGCTATCCGCACCTGGTGGAGTTCGTGCGCGCCTCGCCCAGCAAGGCGGGCGCCTATGTGCCCATGCGCGCCAAGGACACGTCCCTGGGTGCCATCACGCTCGCCTTCCTCGAGCCCCGCGTCTTCGACGAGGCGGACCGTGGCTTCATGCTGGCGCTGGCGCACCAGGGCGCGCTCGCGTTCGACCGGGCCCGGCTCTTCGATCGCGAGCTGTTGGCGCGCGCCGAGGCCGAGTCCCACGTGACGGCCCAGGTGCGCGCGCGGCGGGAGCTGGAGGCCGTGGCGTGGCGGCAGCGCTTCCTCTCCGAGGCCAGCACGCTGCTGGCCGGCTCGCTCGACTACACCACCACGATGGAGAGCCTGGCGCGGCTGGTGGTGCCCGAGCTCGCGGACCTGTGCGCGGTGGACATGCTCACCGAGGAGGGCCGCGTGGAGCACCTGGCGCTGGCGCATGCGGTCCCCGAACGGTTGGAGCTGGCGCGGGAAGTCGTCCGTGGCAATCCCATCGACCTGAGCTCCGAGCATGGCGCGGGCAGGGTACTGCGCACGGGCCAACCGGAGTGGGTCCCGGACGTCTCGGACGCGGCGCTCGCCACCCTCGACAGACCCTCCCGGGTGATGACGATGCTGCGCGAGCTCGGCATCCGCTCGTTCATCTGCGTGCCGTTGGTGGCGCGGGGCCGGGTGCTCGGCTGTCTCTCCCTGCTCCAGACGGAGAGCAACCGGCACTACGCCGAGGCGGACCTGCGGCTGGCCGAGGAGCTGGCGCACCGGGCCGCCCTCAACGTGGACAACGCGCGGCTGTACCGGGAGGCCCAGGAAGCCATCCGCCTGCGCGACGAGTTCCTCTCCATCGCCAGCCACGAGCTGAAGACACCCCTCACCTCGCTGCGGCTGCAGCTCTCCCTGCTCGCGCGGCTCATGGGCCCGGAGGCGCTGGAGCGGGTGGGCGGCAAGCTGGAGGGGGCGCACCGCCAGGTGGATCGGCTCACCAGCCTCGTCTCCACGTTGCTGGACGTGAGCCGCATCGCCACCCGGCGCATCAGCCTGGAGCTGTCCGAGGTGGACCTCGTCCTCGCCGTGCGCGAGGCCCTGGAGCGGTTGCGCGAGGTGTTCGCCCAGGCCGGCTGTGACGTGACGTTCCAGTCGTGGGGGCCGGTGGTGGGGCGGTGGGACGCGCTCCGGTTGGATCAAGTCATCGTCAACCTGCTCACCAACGCGGCCAAGTACGGGCAGGGCCAGCCCATCCTCGTCACCGTGGAGGCGGACCGGGAGCAGGCCCGGCTCACCGTGCGGGACGAGGGCATCGGCATCGCCGCCGAGGCCCTGCCACGGCTCTTCGGGCGCTTCGAGCGCGCGGTGAGCGTCCGGCACTACGGGGGCCTGGGCCTGGGGCTCTACATCAGCCGGCAGATCATCGAGGCGCTCGGCGGACGGGTGAGCGTGGACAGCCGCCCGGGCGAGGGCTCCACCTTCACCGTGGAGCTGCCTCGCGGGGGGCCCCGCCCCTGAGGGCGGTGCCGAGGGCCTCGGCCTTGCGGACGAAGCCCGAGAGCCCCCGCGTCCGGGCGTCCTCCTCCAGCACCTTCAGCCGCTGCCAGGCCAGGGGAGTCCGGCCCCAGGCCCGCTCCGCCTCGGCGAGCGCCAGCCGGGCCTCGTACTCCAGCGGGACGAGCCCGGTGCTCCGTGTCTCGGCGAGCACCGCCTCCAGCCGCTTCACCGCCTCGCCGGGCCTGCCCTCCGCGGTGAGCACCCGCGCCGCCACCAGCGCCGAGGCGAGCCGCGTCTGGACATGCTGGCTCCGGGCCGCGAGGGCTTGAGCCCGGGCGCTCGCCTCGCGGGCCAGGGCGGGCTGGTTGCGCGCCAGGTGCACCAGGGCCAGCACGGTGTGGGCCTGGGCCTCTCCATCCGTCAGCTTCAGGCCGCGCAGCGTCTCCACCGCCTCGGTCAGCGGCTCCAGCGCGGCCTCCGGCCTGCCTTCCTCCACCGCCAGCAGTCCGAGCGACACCTGGGTCTCGGCCACCTCGCTGCGGCCCTCCAGCTTGCGGCGCAGGCCCAGCGCCTCCTCGTACCCGGCGCGCGCGTGCTCCAGGTCTCCCTCCAGCAGCGCCACCATTCCGGAGCCCTGGAGGAGGTAGGCGGTGTAGCGGTCGTCCTGCGTCTGCCTCGACAGGGTGAGCCCCTCCGCGTAGTGCCGCCGGGCCTCGTCCAGGTGGCCTTCTTCCAGCGCGAGGTTGCCCCGGGTCCACAGCCCCACCATCAGGGCATAGCGGTAGCCCGTCTCCCGGCTCCGGTGCACGCCCTCCTCCGCGGGCTTGCGCGCCCGGGCCACGTCTCCGCGCATCAACCGCAGCTGCGCCAGGTTGCTGAGCGTCAGCCCCTCGTTGCGCCGGTCGTTGATGTCCCGCTCGATGGCCAGCGCCTCCTCGAAGAGGGGCTCGGCCTGGGCCAGCTCGCCCTGCATGAGGAGGGTGTCGGCGATGTTCTGCAGCGCCAGGGCCACGCCGCTCCGGTGGTCGATGTCCTTCCAGATGCGCAGCGCCTCGGAGAAGACGCGCTTGGCCTCCTCGTAGTCGCCCTCCTCGTAGGCGACGTTGGCCAGGCGGTTGAGCGTCTCGCCCTCGGAGCGCGGGTCTCCGGCGTCGACGAAGATGCGCAGGGCCTGCTGGCAGGCGGCGGTGGCCTCCGTGTGGTTGCCCAGCCGCAGCAGCGCGTTGCACTGGGTCAGCCGGGCGCGGCCCACCAGCAGGCGCGAGCCCCGCTCGGTGCCCTTGCGCACCGCGCGCGCGGCCAGGGGCAGCACTTTCTTGTACTCGGAGAGGCTGTGGCGCACCTGGGCCTCGGCCAGGTCGATGCGCTCGTCCTCGCGGGCGGGCGGGGCCATCTGGCGCAGCGCCGCGAGGGTGGAGAGCGCGTCATGTCCCCGGCCGCCCGAGGCCTGGGCGCTGGCGAGCCGCAGGCCGTGGTCGAGGTCATCCGGGAAGAGGGTGGAGAGGGTGCGGTAGCTGTCCACCGCCTTGGCCCAGTCCTTCTCCATCTCGTGGAGGCGGCCCTCCACCAGCAGTTGCTCCTCGCGGGACAGGCCCTTGGCGAGCGCGAGCGCGCGGCTGGCGGCCTCGAGCGCGCGCGTGTCGTAGCCGAGCACCGCCCAGGTCTCCGCGAGGGCGGAGTGGGCCAGGGCGAAGCGGGGGTCCGCGGAGATGGCCTGGGTGAAGAAGTCCCGGGCCTTCTGCGGCTCGTAGGCGCGCAGCCGGGCGAGTCCCTCGGCGTAGTGGCGCAGCGCGGTGGCGTTGGCGGGCAGCGCGCCCGTGGTGTGTCCGGCGTCCGCCATGGGGCCGAGCCTTTCCCGGAGCAGGTCGCCCATGCGCGTGACGAGCTCGATGGTCTCCGCCTGCGTCCCGTTCTCCCGGAGCATGGCCACCTCCTCGCCGGTGGAGGCGTCCTGCAGCCGGACGACGAGGCTGAGCCCGCCGCCCATCTCCTCCGGCATCGCCAGGTAGGAGCCGAGCACCACCAGGTTCACGCCGAGGTGCGTGCGGATGCGGTCGAGCGTGTCCTTCGCGAGGCTCTCGTTCTCGGCGAGGGACAGCTCGCGCTTCATCCGCCCCACGGTCTCGCCCGAGACCAGGCGGAGGTCTCCCCGCGCGGCGAGCTCGGCGGTGAGCATCTCGGAGAAGGCCGTGGACAGCCAGGCGACGTCGGCGCGTCCGGAGAGGTTCTTGAAGCCGAGCACCGCCACCGAGCGGCGCGGCTTCACCTGGGGGGCCTCCATGCCGGCAGGGGAAGGCGGGAGGGGCCACGTCCGTGCCGCGTAGCCGCCCAGCGCGGCGAGCACGAGCGCGCACAGCAGGAGCAGCACCGCGGGCACCTGGCGGCCGCGCGCGGGCCGTCCGGGCAGCGTGGGAATGGCGGGCAGCGAGGGGCTCGAGAGGGTGATGCGCCGGGCCTTGGCCGTGTCCTGGGGCGCCACCAGCGGCGCCTTTCCGACCTCGCCCACCTCGCACACCTCCACCGGCTCCTCCACCCCGGTCAGCAGGTAGAAGCCGTGGGAGCGCCAGGCCAGCCCGGGTCCCGCTCCACTGGTGCCCACGACGGCGCGGCGGGCGATGTCGAAGGCGGCGCGCGTCATCAACGTCTGTCCGCCGTGGCCCAGCGGCATGATGCGCGCGGCGATCAGCTTGGTGAGCCCCTCCACGTCCACGGGCTTGGCGCCCTGGGCCACCAGGTGGGGCGGGTTCTCGCGCAGCACCACCTCGCCCAGGTGGATGCCCGCGCGCGCCTGGAGCCGCACTCCTTGCTCCCGCTCCAGCAGGGCGAGCCGTTCATGGTAGGCGAGCGCGTAGCGGGTGGCGTCCACCGGCCGCTCGAAGAGCAGCAGGAAGCCATCGGTCTTGTCGATTTCCCGCCCGCCGTGCACGTGCAGCAGCTCGCGGGCCAGTTGATCATGCCGGGCGAAGAGCTCGGCGGCGCGGGCATCGCCCAGGGACTCGACGAGCCGGGTGCTGTCGGTGAGGTCCAACAGCAGCACGGTGCGGATGGCGACGCTCGGCTCGTCGAGCGGACGGGGCACGCCGCTGGGCTGCACGAGCGTGCGGACCACCTCGCGGGCGCTGGTGAAGCGCTTGCGCGGCAATGGGTCCATGCAGCGGCGGATGACCACCACCCAGCGATGGGGCAGGCCCAGCGCCTCCGAGGACACCGAGCCGCGGCGCACCAGCTCGAGCAGGGCCAGCGTCTCGGAGTCCGGCGAGGACAGCGCCCCCGTGAGCAGCTCGAGCAGCACGAGCCCCAGCGAATAGAGATCCGAGGCGCTCGTGGGAGCGGAGCCCGTCTGCCGCTCGGGAGCGAGGTGGGGCGCGGTGGCGGGTGGGTTCGCGGACTCCCAGGCCCACGCGGGCGCGGCGAGCACGGCGCGCGTTCCCTCCGGCGCGGAGATGAGCATCACCCGGGCGCTGCGGAGGTCTCCGTGGACGAGGCCCGCGTCGTGCAGCGTGGCCAGGCCCTCGCAGAGCTGGCGCGCCAGGGGCAGGGCTTCCTGGGGGGTCAGCGGGCCGCGTTGGCGCAGCCGTTCCTCCAGGCTCTCTCCCTCGAGCATCTCCGTGGTGAGGAAGGGCAGCTCCGCGCCGGACGCCTCGTCGTGGTGGCGGCCGACCTCCAGGATGCGCTGCACGTGGGGACTCACCACGTCCCGGGCCCGGTGCAGCTCGTGCTCGAGGCGCTCCAGGGACTCCGGGTCTCCGGAACCCGTGCGGACCAGCCGCACCGTGACGTGTTGCTGGCGCTCCATGTCGAGCGCCTCGTACGTCTCGTCCCGTCCCGTCGGGGTGATGGACCGCAGCAGCTTGTAGCGGCCGACGATGAGCCGCTCGCTACCAGATGAGGTCATCGGAGCCATTCCGGACGCGGGGGGGAGCCGTGGCGGATTGTGCCACACGCCATCCGCGAGGCGATCTCCGGTTGGCTTCATCGCGAGCCATTACGGACAGATGACTGGAGGGAAACGTTCTGGGTGGAATTCCACCTGCGATGAACGGGCGGAGGCCCTCCCCGAGCTCTACTGCTGTTCCGGCTTCAAGCTGCCCCACATGAAGACGAGTATCATGGGGAAGCATGTGGTCAGCGGGTAGAGCAAGAGGGAGAGCAGCAGGCCGGGCAGCACGGTGAGGCCCCTGTTCCTCGTGTAGCTCATGCTGGTCCAGGTCAGGAGCGCGTGCCCGACGTACGAGAGGGGATGGCCTGGAAATGGCCCATCGAGCAGGGCGGACGCATAGAAGAGGGCCGCTCCGCCGGCGATGCCCAGCCGGAACTTGTTCTCCTGGAACCAGCTTCTCGCTGGTGGGAGGGAAGGCCCGAGGGGATGGCGCTCGGGCGAGCGGCTGTCATCCGCGGGGTGATGCTGCTGGAAGACGTCGTGGAGGGTGGACGGGGGTTGGGGCACCACGAGGTACTGCTTCCCAGACTGGAAGATGAGCTCCTGTGCGGTGCTCGGGCCACGCTGGAATCCGGTGAGCGGCCAGAACCGCCCGTCCCGGGCGCGGGTGAGCTCCCGCAGGGCGTGCTCGAGCTCGCCGGGAGGAAGTTGCCGCAGGTGCTCGACCAGGGACTCCAACCGCCGCAGCTCCGCGGGCTGGAGCTTCCGGGCCGGGAGGCCCACGAGTCTCAGACAGAAGCCGAGAAAGGTGCGGTGGCGCGCGGGGAGGAGGGTGGCGCCATGGGGCCCGAAGACGCCCAGCCCCCACCGCTCGGGGCGCGGGTGGTTCACGTGACGGCAATACGCCGGGCTGGTGGCCACGTCGTTCGCCTGGGGCTGCCCGTGCGTCATGTTCACGCTCCGCAGGCAGAGCCGGAGCAGGGACGTCAATGTCTCCGCGTAGGAGAGGGAGAAGAGGGTGAGCCCCATCCTCTTCACATGGAGACCGATCCACCCGGGCAGCAGGGTGACGGCCTCGGGCTGGAGCGCGGCGAGGGGCAGCTGGACCGGCTCTCCGAACCAGGGCCGCCAGAGCAGCCGGTCCGGTGTGAGCCAGACGCGCCCGGGCGAGGTCCAGGAGAGCATCCAGTCCTCGAAGAGCACGGGGTCTTCCGCGCCAGGCGGCCGTGGCGGGAGTGCGAGCGTCAGGGTCTCCAGCCCGCTCAGCGCCTCGGCGAGGGAGGCTCCATTCTGGAGGGTGGCCTGCGCGAGCCGTTGGTGGGCCAGGGCCTCCAGCTTCACGCGTTGGGTGCGCAGCGCCTGGAGGACGCGGAGCCCGGGGTGCTCCCGGGGCCACTGCTCCCGGTGGGCGCGGTGCTCCACGTAGGCGAGCACCTCGGTGAGCTCCGCCTCGTGCTCCCGTGTCTCCTTCAGGAGCTCGGGTTGGCCGCGCAGCGCGCTCCGCCAGCGGAAGGAGGAGAGTTGCTGGATGAGCCGGGTGTAGCGCTCCCGGGCCCGCTCGATGCGCTCCCAGCGGCCCTCGAGCTGGCGGCGCAGGGATTCGAGTGCCGGGGATGTTGGCGCGGGCATGACAGGGATTCTGCCATACGTGCGGTCCCGCATTGGCGTACGGGGAGGGCTCCCCTATGCTGCCCGGCCGATGAAGGTCGCGCTGGTCGTGATGCCGCTGGCGGCGGTCTACCGCCCGAGTCTCGCCGCGGGTCTGCTCCAGGCCGCGCTGAAGGCCCGCGGCATCGAATGCCAGACGAAGTACTTCAACGTCACCCTCTGGAAGATGCTGGGCGCGGAGCCCTACCGTTTCTTCTGCCATGAGGCGCCCATGACGGCGCTGGCCGGGGAGTGGGCCTTCTCGCAGGCCTTCCATGGGCGGCGCGAGGGCGCGCGGGAGGCCTACGCGCGCGAGGTGTTGGACCATCCGGTGTGGGGCATGCCGCTCGCTCCGCGCGGACATGTCTGGGCATTGGAGGAGGTGGCGCCGTCGTTCCTGCGCATCGCCTTCGAGTCCTGCGACTGGGGCCAGTACGACCTGGTGGGCTTCACCAGCACCTTCGAGCAGACGATGCCCTCGCTGTGCCTGGCGCGGATGATTCGCGAGCGCTACCCGAAGGTGAAGCTGGTGGCGGGCGGCGCCAACTTCGAGGCGGGGATGGGCCGGCAGTACATGGAGCAGTACGGCTTCCTCGACTACGTGGCCACGGGCGAGGCGGATGTCTCCTTTCCCCTGCTCTGCGAGAACCTGCGCGAGGGCCGCGGCGAGGTGCCTCCGGGCTTCCTCTATCGGGAGGGCGGCGAGGTGCGTGAGTCGCCCCGGCGCAAGGAGCCGGGCTACGCCCACCTGGACGCGCTGCCGACGCCCGACTACGAGGACTTCTTCCAGCTGGTGCGCACGAGCGCGCCGGAGCTGGGGGCCGGGATGTGGCTGCCGCTGGAGGCCTCGCGGGGCTGCTGGTGGGGAGAGCACTCGCACTGCACCTTCTGCGGCCTCAACGGCGAGGCGATGACCTTCCGCCGCAAGAGCTGGCGGCGCGTGGTGGACGAGCTGGAGGAGGTAGGCCGGCGCCATGGCGCCACGCCCGTGCAGTACGCCGACAACATCCTGGCGATGGACTACTTCAAGGACCTGCTGCCCCACTGGGCGGGCCAGCCGGTGCGCACGGAGAAGTTCTTCGAGATCAAATCCAACCTCAAGCGCCGCCAGGTGCGGCTGCTGCGGGACGCGGGCATCACCCGGGTGCAGGCGGGCGTGGAGACGCTGGCGGACGGGACGCTCAAGGTGATGCGCAAGGGCGTGTCGGGCGCGCAGAACGTGGCGCTGCTGCGCTGGTGCCAGGAGCTGGGCGTGGACTCGCTCTGGAACGTCATCTACGGCTTCCCCCGCGAGGACGTGGACGACTACGCGCGCACGCTCTCGCTCCTCCAGAAGATGGGGCACCTGCGGCCTCCGGACATCTGCTCGCCCATCCGCATGGATCGCTTCAGCCCCAACCACGCGGGCTGGCGGGAGCAGGGCTTCACCCGCATCCGGCCCATGCCGGCCTACCGGCACGTCTTCTCGCTGCCGGAGGAGACGCTCCACGAGCTGGCCTACTACTTCGACTATGAGCACCCCCGCTTCGACGAGGTGCTCGCGCGGGGCGCGGAGCTCCAGGCCTTCATCCTCCAGTGGCAGGAGCGCCACCGGCGGCGGGAGAACGGTGAGCTCGCCGTGAGGCCGCACTGGCGGGGAGGCTTCGTGCTCGTGGACAGCCGCTTCAACCTCACGCCCGCCAGCGAGCACCTGGCCGAGGCCACGGTGGCCCTGCTCCTGGCGTGTGATGCACCTGTCTCGCGCGAGCAGGCGCTGCGGACGGCGGCGGAGGCCACGCGCTCCGGAGAGGCGGGGGCCCTGGAACGGGAGCTTTCCCGATTGCTCGAGTGGGGCATCATCGCCAGTCTGGGCTCGCTGCTGGTGACGCTGGCGATGCTTCCGGATGGACTGCGGACGGAACGGCTCGCGAGGGCCCACTGACAACGAAGGGAGGGGAGATGTCGAAGCAGACGAGGTACCTGCTGACGGTGGACTCGGCGACGGGGGCGGCGGTGAAGCTGGAGCGCCTGGGGGAGGCGGGAGACCTGACCGAGGTGCCCTTGAGCACACTCTCACTGGCGCCCGTGGGCGCGCCGGGGGCGGCCTCCGGGGCCGGAGGGGGGATGCTGCCCATGACCATGCCGCAGATGCCGGCGATGCTCCCCGTCCTCGTGCCGGCGTACCTCTATATGTACGCGCCCGTGGCCTCGCTGCAGGTCGTGAGCGTCGCCTCCCCGGTGGGCCCTGGCGCGGGTCCGGGTCTCGTCGGCCCTGGTGCCCCCGGAGGCCCCGGCGGGTATGCGACGCTCACCGGACCCGGAGCTCCCGGAGGCCCCGGGGCGTACTCGACGCCCACCGGACCCGGAGCTCCCGGCGGGCCGGGAACCCAGGCCGCGCAGCTCTTCGTCGCGGACGCACGAGCCGCCGCCGCCGCGGCACCCCAGGGTCCTGGGGGACCCGGTAGCACCACCGCCACCGCCACCGCGATACAGGGGCCGGGCGCGCCGGGGGGGACCCCTGGCGGTGGAGAGGGGGACTCGCGGTAGGCTGGGTCCGTGGACCTGACCGCCGCTGCCCGGAAGCTCCAGTCGCTCCGCTCCTCGATGACCGGTCACACCGACCGGACCGAGGAGCGGCGCATCCTCGAGTTGTTCGCCGGCGCGACCGCCGCCGAGCTCAACTACCTGCTCCTCAACGTGGACCTGGACGCGTTGCTCGGGGACGTGGATGACCGGGTGGTGGGTCCGGACAACCTCACCGCCCTGCTGGAGCTGCTGTGCGTGAAGCGCGCGCCCGAGCTGGGTCTACCCCTTCGCGCCGCGCTCATCACCGCGCTCCAGAAGGGAAGGACCCCCGGCCTGGCCGAGCGCATGGTGCGCGCCCTCTTCCTGGGGCTGCGGGGCCGCGAGCTGTCCGAGTTCAAGAACCTGCTCGATGGCCGGGGCAACTCCCACGATCTGCAGCAGCTGCTCTTCCACGATGTGGACGACGCGAGCATCCGGCAGGACATCCTCACACACATCCAGCGGGAGGCCGCGGCCGCCCCCAGCGGCGAGAACAAGGTGTTGAGCGACATCGACGACACCTTCCTGGCCAACTGGAAGGACACGCGCTACCCGCCGAAGACGGTGTACCCGGGGGTGCTCCAGTTCTACCGCGAGCTGGACCGGGGGCCGGGCATCATCCCCGGGCGCGAGGGGGACCTCACCTTCATCAGCGCGCGGCCGCAGGATCCACTCGGCCTCATCGAGGACCGGACACTGGCCACGCTGCGCGAGCACGGCGTGTCGTCGGCGGTGATGCTTTCGGGGGCATTCACCCACCTGCTGGGCAATGCACGCATCGCCGCCATGAAGTTCGAGAACTTCAGCCGCTATCTCCAGCTCTACCCCGAGTATGGCTTTGTCTTCACGGGCGACAGCGGCCAGGGTGATGTGGCCTTTGGTGAGAGGATGCTCACAGAGCACCCGGATGCGGTGCGGGCCGTGTTCATCCACGATGTGGTGGATACCCCTGAGTCCGTCCGGATGACGTGGCGCGGCAAACGCGTCTTCTTCTTCGACACCTATATCGGTGCCGCGGTGGAGGCCTTCGAGGTGGGGGTGATTGCCCGGGACGGAGTGGCCCGCGTCGCCCGGGCCGCTCAGGAGGACCTGGCGCGCGTGCCCTTCTCCTCCGAGTCCCAGCGTCAGTCCCGTGTGGCAGAACTGGAGCGGGACTTACGACGTGCTGGGTAGTCTCCATGGAAATCAAAGCCTGACATGAATGTTTCCATGCCACATGCGTCAAAGGTCATGATCTCAGCATTGCCCGCATCGGACGGGCTTTGCGGGTTGATTCACTTAAAAGAGTGATTCATTTCTGGAGTGGATCTGGTGTAAAAGTGCAATGGCGGTCTGCATCAGTCAGTACGAAGCCAGGGGCGCACTGCCGAATGCGCAGCGGTGAGGGTGGCTTCACCGTTCCTGGTCGCAGGCCGAGTCTCCAACGGAGAACGCGATGCGCCTGAACGAAAGAAGAGGGGGGCCGGATGCGAACTGAAACCTTCAAGAGGACCTGTAGTGGCATCCAGGCACGGATGCTGATGGTGATGAGCGCGCTGCTCGTCGCCGCCTGCGGCACGGAGCTGCCGTCGGAAGAGGGCAGTGAGAAGGCCGAGGTGGCCCCGTCCGCGGTGAGCGTGCGCGCTCAGGGCGTGGGCAGCACCAACAAGGTGCTCATCCTGGCCAACACGGTGACCGGTGGCACCAGCAGCCTCGAGGCCGCTGCCGCCCGGGCCCAGGGCTACACGGTGGAGCTCGCCACCGACGCCGCCTGGGCCGCGAAGACCTCCGCGGACTTCGCCACCTACCGTGCCCTGATTCTGGGCGACAACACGTGCAGCGGCGTGGGTCTGATCGCCGCCGCCGTGGCCAACCGCCACGTCTGGGGCCCCGTGGTTGACGGTAACGTCATCCTCGTCGGTACCGACCCCGTGTTCCACAAGAGCCGGGACGGTGGTGTGCTCACCACCAACTCCGTCAAGTTCGCCGCCGCTCAGGAAGGCAAGACGGGTATGTACATCAACCTGAGCTGCTACTACGACGGCGTCGCGGCCAAGACGCCGCTGCCCATCATGGAGCCGTTCGGTACCTTCACCGTGACGGGCGTGGGCTGCTACAACGACGCCCACATCGTGGCCAGCCACTCGGCCCTGACGGGCCTGACGGACGCCATCCTCTCCAACTGGAGCTGCTCGGTTCACGAGGCCTTCGACACCTACCCCGAGGCCAACTTCACCCCGCTGGCCATCGCGCGTGACCCGGTCTACGGCTCGCGCTTCCCGGGCTCCAGGGACTTCGCGGACGGCTCGCACGGCGTGCCCTACATCCTGGTGCGTGGCGCGGCGCCCGTGCGGTGCGGTGACGGCGTCATTCAGTACCCCGAGCAGTGCGACACCGGCGCCAACAACGGCAAGCCCGGCACCCCCTGCTCCTCCACGTGCCGCCTGAACTGGTGCGGTGACGGCAAGGTGGACCCCGGCGAGCAGTGCGACAACGGCGCTGGCAACGGCACCGGTTCCTGCAGCGCCTCCTGCACCACCACCGTCATCAACCGTCCTCCCGAGGCGAAGTGCAAGGACCTGACGCTGTCGGCCAACGCCACCTGCGGCGCCACCGGCTCCGTGAACAACGGCTCGTCCGATCCCGACGGTGACCTGGTGGGCTGCACGCAGTCCGCCTCCATCTTCAGCCCGGGCACCACGCCCGTGACGCTGACCTGCACCGACCGGGCCGGCCTGTCCTCCTCGTGCTCGGCGATGGTGACGGTGGTGGATGACAGCGCTCCGAGCATCTCGTGCCCGGACAACATCGAGGCCGAGTGCACGGGTTACAGGGCTCGCGTGAACCCCGGCGAGGCGACCGGCTTCGACAACTGCGGCGTGCCGACCATTCGCAGCCCGGGTGAGGGTTACTACGGGCTGGGCACCACCAGCGTGACGCACACGGCGACGGACTACTTCGGCAACGTCTCCACCTGCTCCAACTCGGTGACGGTGGTCGACACCCTGGCCCCCGAGATCTCCCTGGCGGGCTACTCCGACGTGACGCTCGAGTGCCGCACGACCTACGTCGAGGCGGGCGCCTCGGCCACGGACCAGTGCTACGGTGACCTGACCTCCGCGCTGACCGTCTCCGGCACCGTCAACACCAAGGTTCCGGGCACCTACGTCCTGACCTACTCGGTGAGGGACGCGTCCGGCAACGAGGCCACGGCCTACCGCAGCGTCACCGTCGTCCCGGGCGCCTCCGGCACCTGCGATGACCGCGGCGGCGGCTGGATCCTCACGGGCAGCATGGCCCTGCCGCGCCTGCTCCACACGGCGACCCTGCTGGACGACGGCAAGGTGCTGGTGGCCGGTGGCTTCAACACCACCTCGGAGCTGTACAACCCGGTGACCAAGACCTGGTCCGCCACGGGCAACAACCTGGGCTCGCACCGTGGCCACACGGCCACCAAGCTGACGGACGGCCGCGTGCTCATCGCGGGCGGCGGCTCGTGCCCCATCACCAGCACCACCGCCGAGCTGTACCTCCCGGCCCTGGGCAAGTGGAAGGCCGCGGGCGCTCTCAACACCCAGCGCTTCCACCACGCCGCGGTCCTGCTGCCCAACGGCAAGGTCCTCGTGGCCGGTGGCCGCACGGGTGAGTACGACAGCGCCACGCTGGCCTCGGCCGAGCTGTATGACCCGGCCACCAACAGCTGGTCCTACACGGGCAGCCTGAACACGGCCCGCGCCTACCACACCATCACCCTGCTGCCCAACGGCAAGGTGCTGGTGACGGGTGGCAACGACGCCGCCGATGGCCTCATCTCCTCCGCGGAGCTGTACGACCCGGCCACGGGCCGGTGGACGACCGTGGCCTCCCTGGGCACGGGCCGCGCCTCGCACACCGCCACCCTGCTGCCCAACGGCAAGGTGCTGGTCGCCGGTGGCTCGGGCATCGACGTGGCGCTGAGCGCCTCGGCCGAGCTGTATGACCCGGCCA
>NZ_JPMI01000412.1 GCF_000733295.1 Archangium violaceum Cb vi76
CGTCCACCACCAGGAACAGCGCCGCCACCGGCAACGCCACCAGCCGCGACACGTTCCACCGCTCGCGCGCCACCACGTACGCCAGCACCGTGGTGATGGTCATCGTCGTCGTCACCGAGATGCCGTACGCCGCCGCCAGGTTGCTGGAGGACTTGAAGCCCAGCACCAGCAGGATGATGCCCACCAGCAACGCCAGGTTGATGCCCGGCAGGTAGACCTGCCCCCGCTCCTCCGCCGAGGTGTGCACCACCTCCAGGCGCGGCGTGTACCCCAATTGAATCGCCTGCTGCGTGAGCGAGAAGGCCCCCGAGATGAGCGCCTGCGAGGCAATCACCGTCGCCCCCGTGGCCAGCACCACCAGCGGGTAGAGCGCCCACGTCGGCGCCAGATGGAAGAAGGGGTTGGAGGCCTTGCTGGGGTCTCTCAGCAGCAACGCCCCCTGCCCCATGTAGTTGAGCATCAACGCCGGCAGCACCACC
>NZ_JPMI01000413.1 GCF_000733295.1 Archangium violaceum Cb vi76
TGGCTGCTGCGCGAGGTGCACGAGGGGGGCGAGCGCGTGGAGTACGCCGACGTGAAGTGGCGCGCCGAGCGCTTCGAGCGGCTGGTGATGGTGCGTCCGGACGGCTACCTGGTGGCCGCGCTCGACGGCACGCCGCTGCAACGCCGGGGCCCACTGGAGCTCGTGGAAGGGGAGTGGAGGGTGGGCCGCCTGGTGGTGGG
>NZ_JPMI01000414.1 GCF_000733295.1 Archangium violaceum Cb vi76
AAGACCAAGGTCCAGGCCCCAGCTCTTCGCTGCGGACCCGGAAGAATGCATTTGCTTGAGTCACCCGCTTCCCACGCGCCTAGCCTCTCGGCTCAGACTCGCTTTCAGCTGGTGAGTCGAACTTCTCTCAGCAGAAATTGAATTCTACCCTTCGTATGCACTTGTCAAAGAACGCTCTGACGACTTCTCTTGTCAGAAACTTGTGGAGCTGATCGGGATCGAACCGACGACATCTAGCTTGCAAAGCTAGCGCTCTCCCAGCTGAGCTACAGCCCCGGAAATGCGTCGTGGTGTTTCACCTGCCGGCTGTCATCGCATCACCTGTCTTCCCCGCTGGGAAACTGGTGGGCCTAGGTGGACTTGAACCACCGACCTCGCGCTTATCAGGCGCGCGCTCTAGCCAGCTGAGCTATAGGCCCAGTTGGTGAGTAACCCCTTCAGCTACTTTCTCTTTCAAAGAGCCGAGTCGCTCTGACTCGGTCCCTCAAAACCAAACAGCAAGCCCAGACGATTGCGAAACGTTGACCTGGTCGACCTATGGCAACCGAAGTT
>NZ_JPMI01000415.1 GCF_000733295.1 Archangium violaceum Cb vi76
TGGACTTGCGTGAGCGCGCGGTTGCGGCCTACAGGCGTGGAGGCAGAACCATGGAGGAGGTGGCCGCCGAATTCAGTGTGTGTTCCAAGACGCTCGCTCATTGGCTGAAGCTCGAGGATGAAACGGGGTGCCTGGAACCACGGCCACGTGGCGGCGGCAACTTCTCGGCCATCCAGGGGGAAGTACTGGAGACGCTCAAGGGCCAAGTGCGTACACGGCCCGATGCCACGGTGCAGGAGCACCTCGAAGCGTTGGTGGCTCGGACACAGGTGCATACCAGTTCCTCGGCGGTCTCGCGGGCACTACGGCGGCAGGGACTAGGACTCAAAAAAAGTCGCTCGTAGCCTCGGAGCAACGGTCTCCGCGGGTCCAGGCACTGCGGCGTGTCTTCCTCCTCCTGATGCTCCTGCTCGACCCGCGACGGCTTGTTTTCCTCGACGAAACCGGCTGCCACACGAGCATGACGCGCACTCATGGACGTGCTCCACCAGGTGAGCGCGTGGTGGGATACGTCCCCAGAAACCGCGGCACCGTCACCACCGTGCTGGGCGCTTTGGCGCTGGACGGCATCCGGGCACTGATGACCATCGAAGGAGCCACAACGGGCGATGTTTTCGAGGCATTCGTCGAGCATATGCTCGTCCCCAAGCTCAATCCGGGCGACATTGTCGTCATGGACAATGTGGGTGCGCACAAGCCCGAGCACATCC
>NZ_JPMI01000416.1 GCF_000733295.1 Archangium violaceum Cb vi76
GCGCGCGCGCGCGCGCGCGCGCGCGCGCGCGCGCGCGCGCGCGCGCGCGCGCGCGCGCGCGCGCGCGCGCGCGCGCGCGCGCGNGNGNGNGGTATCCGGGCCCGTTCTTCAACCCGTGGCCCCAGTGTGGACAGAGGGTTCAACCCGGGATGCGTGGCACCCTCACCCCGTCCCTCTCCCGGAGGGCGAGGGGAAATGGGC
>NZ_JPMI01000417.1 GCF_000733295.1 Archangium violaceum Cb vi76
CCTGGGATTTAACTCCATTTCTGAAGGGAAACACACAGCACAGTTCTCATCCATGAAACACACTCTGCTTTAGAGCAAGAAGCATGCTCTTGCTTTCTAAGAGTCTCTAATAGAGCAGGAAACGTGACTGTGTTCAGAACAAAATAACGGTGTTTCCTACACATACGGACCATATCTAGTTCAACTCTGCTTCTGAAACTGATACAAACCACAGTCCTCTAACATCCAATGCTTTTCAGTTAAGAGCGAGAAACGTGTGAGCTTCGTGAACGATGTAGCTTCCTTTGAGCTGAAAAGTGAGTGGGTTTACCTGAAACGAAGTCTTGCTTGTAGGAATACACAGAGCCTGGC
>NZ_JPMI01000418.1 GCF_000733295.1 Archangium violaceum Cb vi76
AATGATCCGGAAAAGGAGCAGGAAACTCCGCGGGGGCCGAGCCGATAATCAGGTTGTCAGGGCGCTGCTGCACCCGCCCGAGTTACCAACCCTTCGAAAATACTGGAGAATACAATGAGCCTCTCTTCCATCGCGAACGCCGGCATCGGAGCAATGGGCAAGCTGTCTGGCGCGCAGCAGGACATGCTGGACAAGGCGCCCGCGGAGATGAAGCCGTTCATGGAGGCGCAGATGAAGATGCAGAAGGAGCAGGAACTGACCCAGCTCATCACGCAGATGATGAAGCAGATGCACGAGATGGCGATGTCGGTCATCCGCAACATCGGCGGCTGATAGAGCCCCCTGCAGCTGGGTAGTCCCAACCGGTCTCGCGCTCCTCGATAAGAGGTGTCGCGGGGCCGGTTTCGCTTTTGGGGTTCCTCGGCTCCTGCCGCCGGGGGCGCCGTGGCGCCGTGGCGCTGGGGCCAGGTGGAGCCGTGAAGCTGGAACTGGCGCCGAGGTGCGCGGTGCCCTGGAGGAGGCCCCGGAAAAAAATGATCCGGAAAAGGAGCAGGAAACTCCGCGAGGGTAGGA
>NZ_JPMI01000419.1 GCF_000733295.1 Archangium violaceum Cb vi76
AACACACTCTGTTTTAACGCAAGAAGCAAGCTCTTCTTTCCAGCATCTGCAATACAGCAAGAACCATGAGCATGCCCAGAAAAAAGAACTGTGTTTCCTACTCATACGGACCATATGTAGTTCAACTCTGCTTATGAAACTGATACAAACCACAGCTCCTCTTACATAAATGCTCTTTAGTTAATAGTGAGAATCGCGTTGGGTTCTTGAACTGTGTAAAATCATTTGAGCCCAAAATTCACTGGTTTACCAGAAATGAACTCTTGCTTGTAGGAAGACACAG
>NZ_JPMI01000420.1 GCF_000733295.1 Archangium violaceum Cb vi76
TGATGAACAGCACGTTGATGCGCGTGCGCTCCAGATGCTCGCCGAGCACCCTGGCATCGAGAGCGACTTCCTTGGGAACGCCGATCAGGCGGGCGCCATTGAGCAGAGCGCCCCACACCTCGAAGGTGGCCGCGTCGAAGGAGGCGTTGGAGGCCTGACCCATGCGGTCGGTCTCCTTCAGCTCGATGAAGTTGGTATTGCGCACCAGGCGCACGACGGCCTGGTGGGGAACGCACACGCCCTTGGGCTTGCCCGTGGAGCCCGAGGTGTAGATGACGTAGGCGGCCTGCATCGAGTCCACGGACAGCGAGAGCGGCTGCGTGGGCTGCTGTCCGAGGAGAGGCTGGTCC
>NZ_JPMI01000421.1 GCF_000733295.1 Archangium violaceum Cb vi76
CGGCCGACAGGCGTACTTGGGACGCACCTCCTCAATCACCTTGAAGTGGCCGGGCACCCACTCCAGCGTCTCGCTCTTCTCCTCGCCACAGCGCGTCTTGTCCCGTCCACACGCCTCGCACCGCAGCGCCTCGGGCACAGGCTGGTGCACGCGTTGCTCACGCGGCAGGTGGGAGGGCAGCGGGCGGCGCCCGTGTCCCTTGCGCTCCTTCTTGCGCGACTGCTTCCTGGGCGGCTCGGACGGAGGTGGGTCGCCCTGCGCGACGCCAGCCTCCCCGGCGCCAGGCGTCGCCGCCTGCGCCTGCTGAGCACCAGCCTCCTGCCGCCCCAGT
>NZ_JPMI01000422.1 GCF_000733295.1 Archangium violaceum Cb vi76
TACTTTCCGCACATCGCGAAGCTGATTTCCCATGGATTTTCGCTTCATGATTTTCGCGGCACCTGCGGCACATCTTGAATCCCTGTGAAGTAGTGGGGTGGTGACATTCCGAGCATTTGAAGGATAGCGGTCTGCCTTTGACTCAACTTGTCCTTGAAAATCCGGCAGGAGCCATCCGACGGGCTCAGAAGCCGATGGCAGCGTACATCTCCAAAGAGATGCAGGACTCTATCCGCAGTGGGACGTTCGCACGCTCTTTCCTCGGGGTAGAGTGGCAAGTCAGCAAGGCCTCTGGCGGCCATCTGGCGTCGAAGCTGAAGTTCGATGAGCGAGTGAACGAGAAGCGCGAGGAAGTACAGGAATAGAAGTGCTTCGATTCGACTTGGGCTCTTGAGGAAAA
>NZ_JPMI01000423.1 GCF_000733295.1 Archangium violaceum Cb vi76
ACCCTCACCCCGGCCCTCTCCCCAGAGGGAGAGGGGAGCGTCGAGGGAGCGTCGATGACAAGCGGTGTCACGAGGACGTAGAGCGTGATAGCGTCCACCCCGTGGCTGCGTCGCATGAAGATGAAGAGACCATGGGCGCGACAGTGCCCCTCCACCGTGCCGGTCCAGCACAGCTGCGGCTGAAGCTGCTGGTCATCTCCGGCCCGGATGCGGGGCGCAGTTATTCGCTCGAGCACGGCGAGTACACGGTGGGCAAGGCCCCCACGTGTGACATCGCCCTGAATGACAAGACCATCTCGCGGCAGCACCTGAAGTTGCAGGTGCACCAGGAGCACGTGCTCGCGGTGGACCTGGAATCGCGCAACGGCTCCTTCTGCGAGGGGCTGCGCTTCTCCCAGTTGGAGCTGCGCGCGGGCAGCGTCGTCACCCTGGGCACCACCGAGCTCAAGGTGGTGCCGGAGGACACGCGGGAGCGCTCGCTGCTGCTCTCCGCGCGCGAGAGCTTCGGCGCCCTGGTGGGCAGCAGCCGCAGGATGCGCGAGGTCTTCACCCTGCTGGAGCGCATGGCGCCCGGCGGCTCGGACGTGCTCATCCAGGGCGAGACGGGCACCGGCAAGGAGCTGTGCGCCGAGGCCCTCCACCAGGAGAGCAAGCGCGGCAAGGGGCCCTTCATCATCGTGGACCTGGCGGGCATCGCCCCCTCGCTCATCGAGTCGGAGCTCTTCGGCCACGTGAAGGGCGCCTTCACCGGCGCGCAGTCCGACCGGGCCGGAGCCTTCGAGCGGGCCAGTGGCGGCACCGTCTTCCTCGACGAGGTGGGCGAGCTGCCGTTAGACCTGCAGCCGAGACTGCTGCGCGTGCTGGAGCGCCGGCAGGTGAAGCGGGTGGGCGCCAACGACTACCGCACGGTGGACATGCGGGTGGTGGCGGCGACGCACGTGGACCTGGAGGGCGCGGTGAAGGCGGGCAAGTTCCGCCGGGACTTGTTCCACCGGCTCGCCGTGCTGCGCGTCACCCTGCCCCCGCTGCGCGAGCGGCCCGAGGACATCCCCCTGCTCGTCGACACCGTGCTCGGACGGATGGGCAAGCCGCCCAGCGCGCTGTCCGCGCAGACGCGGGCCCTGCTCACCCAGTACCCGTGGCCCGGCAACGTGCGCGAGCTGCGCAACGTGGTGGAGCAGGTGGTGAACCTGGGCGAGGAGGCGCTCCCGGAGATGCCTCCACTGCCCGGCGGCGAGGGAGGCCCGGGCGCACCCCGCACCGCCACCGCCGAGATGGAGCTGCCCTTCAAGGAGGCCAAGGAGCGCCTCATCGAAGGCTTCGAGCGCGACTACCTCAAGGGCCTCATCGAGCGCTGCGAGGGCAACATCTCCCGCGCCTCGCGCGAGGCCGGCATCGACCGCGTCTACCTGCGCAAGCTGCTGCGCAAGCACGGGCTCGAGGACCGCGACGGCGGCGCGTGAAGTGCGGTGACGTGAGGTGGTGATGACTGCTGTCACCATTCCGTGACAGCAGTCACCAGGGGAAGACCGGTGCGGCGTGGTGACGGATGTCACCATCCCCGGTGGGAGCCCCGTGGGCAGTGCGTGTGAATTCAAGGGCTTGGGGTTCGTGGAGCCATGACGCGACGCGTGGCACACAACCTGCTCTGCACTGCGCACAAGACCCACTCAAAGAAAGACTCCCGCCATGCAGATCTCCAACCGCACCCAGAAGGCCTCCGTCGCCACCCCGTCCAGCACCCTCGCCTCCCGCGAGCTCCCGGTGAGCTCGCCGACGAGCCAGGCCCGTAACGTCACGGGCTTCGAGTCGGCCTCGAGCTTCGCGCCCACCAGCAAGCGCACCGCGGTGGCCCTCACCGCGCAGCAGGCCGCCCCCACCCCGGGCCCCCTGGCGCTCAACAGCCCGCGGGCGCAGACCGCCATCCAGAAGTCGCTCGACTTCCTCCAGCAGCAGACGGGCTCGCTGGCCCGCGGCGTGGCGCCCGGCGCCGGCATCTCCCAGGCCGTCACGCCCCGCTCCGTCGAGCGCGACGCGCTGGGCATGACGCACGTGCGCCTGGACCGCACGCACGAGGGCGTGAAGGTCTTCGGCGAGCAGCTCGTCAGCCACCTGGACGCGCAGGGCAAGGTGTCGGGCCTCACGGGCAACGTCTCCACCATCCCCGCGGGCCTGGGCTCGCAGCCGGTGAAGCTGACGGCCGATGACGCGCTGGCCCTCGCGCGGAAGGACTTCGCGGGCCGGACGGACCGCGCGCCCACCGCCGAGCGCGTCGTCTTCCAGGGCAAGGACGGCAACTACCACTCGGCCTTCCACGTGGAGCTCACGCACACCAAGGGCCTCCAGGGCGACGAGCGCCCCCGGCGGATGAACTACCTGGTGGACGCCAACAGCGGCGAGATGCTCACGAGCTTCAACCAGATGGGCGGCATCGAGCTGCCCCAGGCCCGCGCGGGCGGCTCCACGGCTGGCGCCACGCCGACGACCCCGGCCCCCGTGCCCGGCAAGCCCGTGACGGGCAAGGCGGATGACACCAGCCTCTACAGCGGCAAGGTGGAGCTCTCCACGACGAAGAACGCGGACGGCACCTTCAGCCTGGAGGACGCGAGCCGCGGCAAGGGCGTGGTGACGCTGGACGCGCAGAACAAGGAGCAGGCCAGCAGGCCGGTGAAGATCACCGACAAGAACGACGTGTGGGGCGAGTCGACGGACCCGACGCGCAACCGCGCCGCGGTGGACGCGCACTACGGCGCGCAGATGACGTACGACTTCATGAAGGACGTGCTCGGCCGCGACTCGCTGGACGGCAAGGGCGAGAAGCTGGTGTCCAACGTGCACATCAGCAACAACTTCGTGAACGCGTACTGGGACGGCACGCAGATGAACTACGGCGATGGCGACGGGAAGACGGCCGGCCCCCTCACCACGCTGGACATCGCGGGGCATGAGATCGCCCACGGCCTCACCGAGCGCACCGCGGGCCTCATCTACGAGGGCGAGTCCGGCGGCCTCAACGAGGCGATGAGCGACATCATCGGCTCGGGCGTGGAGTGGTACGCGTCGCGGAAGAACAAGGCCGTCGAGTTCGACTGGAAGGTGGGCGAGGACGCGTGGACGCCGGCCAACGGCAACGGGGACGCGCTGCGCTACATGGATGACCCGACGAAGGACGGGTACTCCGTGGACAACTACAAGAACTACCCGAAGCAGACCGAGGTCCACGGCTCCAGCGGCATCGCCAACAACGCCTTCTACCTGCTGGCCAACGGCGGGAAGAACCGCACCTCCGGCCTCGAGGTGAAGGACGGCATCGGGATGGAGAAGGGCCTGAAGGTCTTCTCTCGCGCCCTCGAGCACTACATGACGCCCCGGACCACCTTCGCCCAGGCCCGCCAGGCCACGGTGCAGGCCGCCACGGACCTCTACGGCGCCAACTCGGCCGAAGTGAAGAAGGTCCAGGAGAGCTGGACCGCCGTGGGCGTGAGCTGAGCAGCGGATGACGTGGAGTTGATCCGCCTGTAACCCGACGTTCCGCTACGGGGCCCGGGTACGCTCCTCGCGCACGAGGGCGAACACCTCCCCGTAGCGGCCCTCGTCGAAGGCCTTCCGCAGCTCGGGGAAACCGCCCTGCCGCAGCACGCGGAGGTGGCGGTACTTGGCGGAGTGGTAGTTGGACACGGCCCAGGCCAACCGCAACGCGTCCAGCCCTCCACGCCAGAGCGCACCGTGCATCAGGCAGTCGCGGATCAGGTGTGCGGGGCGCTGGAGGGCGGCGGGCTTGAGCCGCCTGCCTTCCGCGAAGGCGCGCACGGCCCAGAGCAGGGCATAACGCTCCTCCTTCTCCGCGCGCCCCTCGAGCGAGGTGGCGAAGCGATGATCGATGGGAGCGTGCAGGCGGGGAGCGCGCATCCGAGGCAGTGCCTCGTGGACGATCATCTCCGGGCGCCAGATGGCGGCGTCCCGGCGGACCAGGCGCGCACGCCAGTGGGTGCGGTAACGGAAGCGGTGCCCATTGATTTCAGCCCAGTCGCGGCACGGCAGGCGGTAGGCGGGTTCCGCCGGGTGGGAGTCGCGCCAGGCCCGGATGACGGACAGGGCCTCTGGCGCCAGGCGCTCATCCGAGTCGAGATAGAGGACGTAGTCACAGGGGCCCAACGCCTCCATGGCGGCGGCCCGTGCGGCACCGTAGCCACGCCAGGAATGGGAGACGGAACGAGCGCCCATGCTCCGCGCGAGCTCCACCGAGCCATCCGTGGACCGCGAGTCCAGGGCCACGACCTCGTCGCAGACGGCGCTCAGACTCTCCAGGCACGCGCCGAGCGTGTCGCGGTTGTTTCCGTGGATGACGTAGCCACCAAGCTTCATGGGTCCGGTCTCCTACATCCCACAACCTCCAACAGCAACCGCTGGCGTTCCCTCACGTCTCGATGTCGTGCATGAAGGGGTGACGAATTCGCGATCCCCCATCAACGCCACCCGGCGAAGCCGCCCGGTGTGCGGGAGTTCCCCATGAAATTCCTCTTCTTTCCCATGCAGGCCCATGGCCACGTCAACCCGATGCTCCCGCTCCTCCGGGAGCTGGTCTCCCGGGGGGACGAGGTCGTCGTCTACGTGACGCGCGAGTTCGAGGCGGCCATCCGCAACACCGGCGCTTCTCCCCGGTTGCTCGATGACTCGCTCGCCATTCCCTCGAGCGTCGCGGGCCTGCCAGGGGTAGGGAGCTCGGGCGTCGAGATGAAGAAGGTCATGCCGGCCCTGATGGGCCTCATGCGCCGGAGCCTGCGCGAGACCCCCCGGCTGTTGGAGCAGGCCCGGGAGGAACGGGCCGACTGCGTCGTCTATGATCCAATGGCCGTCTGGGGCCGCGCCGCTGGCAAGATGCTGGGGCTGCCCGCGGCCATCTTCCAGACGAGCTTCGGGCTGAGCCACTCCCCCACGATCCAGAACGCGCTGCGCGCGAACATGAAGGGCCTTCCGCCCCCGAGCGCCCTGCTGGCCATCGGCCGGCTGCTGCTGACGTCCGAGTTGATGCACTGGCGCCACGGCATGCCGCGCTTCAGCCCCAGGTCGGCGTTCACCACCGTCGAGGATCTGAACATCCTCCCCGTCCCCCGGAAGTACCAGCCGGATGCCGGGAACTTCGACGAGCGCTTCCTCTTCGTGGGCCCCTCGGTGCTGCCGCGCAACGACCGGGGAGACTTCCCGCTGGAGCGGCTCGAGGGCAAGCCCGTGCTGCTCGTCTCGCTGGGCACCACACCCATGAACATGCGGCCCGACTTCTACAAGGCCTGCTTCGAGGCCTTCCGCGACACCCGCTGGCTGGTGGTGATGGCCTGCGGCAAGAGCCTGGACCCGGCCACGCTCGGCCCCGCGCCGTCCAACGTCCTCGTGCGCCAGCATGTGCCCCAGCTCGAGGTGCTCGAGCGGGCCCGCGTCTTCCTCACCCATGGCGGCATGAACTCCACCATGGAGGGCCTCTGGCACGGCGTGCCGCTGGCCGTCTTCCCCCAGTTCGCGGATCAGCCGCTCAATGCCTCGCTCGTGACCGGGCTCGGGCTGGGGCTCACCCTCTCGCCCCAGGACGCGCTGGATCCGAAGGCACTGCGTGAAGCCATCGAGCGGCTCGACACGGACCCGGGCTACCGCTCGCGCCTCGCGGAGTTCCAGAAGGAGCTCCGGGAAGCGGGAGGCCCCCGGCGCGCGGCGGATGCACTGCACCAGTTCGCCGCCGCACGCCGAGGAGGCTCGCCTCAGAAGGCGGCCTGAGCCGTCTCCAGGGACCCGACCCAGTCCCGCTGGAGGGAGAAGGCGGCGCGGGCGTGGATGTCTCGCGAGGAGCTCCCGGCGAGCACCTCGAAGCGGCCCGCCTCGGCGACCCACGCGGCCCTCGCGTCATCGAAGTACGCGAGCGCCCGCATCCCGAGCGTCAGGGTGACGCTCTTCGTCTCGCCGGGCGCCAGGGCGACCTTGAGGAAGCCCTTCAGCTCCTTCTCGGGGCGCGGGAGGCTCGCCTTCTCGTCGCGCACGTAGAGCTGCACGACCTCCTGCCCCGCGCGCGGCCCGGTGTTCGTCACGTCGAGCGTCACCGTCAGCGTACCGCCCGGCGCGAGGGACTCGGCGCTCAGGCGGAGGTTCCCGTACGCGAACGTCGTATAGGAGAGGCCGAAGCCGAACGGGAACAGCGGGGCGAGGTCCTTCGTGTCGTGGTGGCGGTAGCCGACGAAGATGCCCTCGCCGTAGCGCACCCGGCCCTGGCCGCCGGGGTAGTTGCCATGGGCGGCGTTGTCCTCGAGCCGCACGGGGAAGGTCTGCGGGAGCCGTCCCGAGGGCTCGGCGTCTCCGAAGAGAACATCCGCGATGGCGTTGCCAGCCTCTTGACCGGGGTACCAGGCCTGCAAGACACCCGCGACCGCGTCCAACCACGGCAGGGCGACGGGCGCGCCCGTCTGCAGCACCACGATGGTATTGGGATTGGCGCTCGCCACCCGGGAGACCAGCTCGTTCTGGCGGCCCACCAGGTCCATGTGGGGACGATCCACGGCTTCCGTGTCCCACTCCCCGTTGTGGCCGACGAACACCAGGGCCACGTCGGAGTCCGCGGCGAGCCGCACGGCGCGCTCGAGGTGCTCGTCGCCCAGGGGCCGGGTGATCCCCACGCGCACGGCCCGCATCCCCTCCGCCGGGGTGGCGTATTCGATGGTCACGTCATACGCACGGCCGGCCTGGAGCTCGAGCGTCCCGATGACTTCGTCGCTGCCGCTACCGAAATAGGTGTCGCCGGGCTTCCACGCGCTCCAGTTGTCCACGACGAGCCGCCCGTCCACGAACAGGCGGCTGAGGCCGGCGCTGACCAGGCCGAAGTGGTGCACGCCGTCCTCCTCCGGCGTGAAGCGCATGGAGAGGCGCGCGGAGAAGCTGTCGGCGCTGACGCCCGGTGCGGGCGCGTCGGACCAGATCACCTCCGTCTGGGGCAGGCTGGCGCCCGGTACCCCTGCCCCCGACAAGCCTCGGTTGTTGAAGTACTCGGCGGTGAGCGTCTGCGCGAGCGGAGGCAGCAGCTTGTGATTCGCGCAGCCAACCTCGTACCCGAGCTCGACGCTCCCGCCGAGCCGGGCCTGGATGCCCTCATAGGGGGTGATGCGGTAGTGGGCGTTCACCTGCGCGCTGCCGCCTCCCATGATCTGCGCGCTCCTGGCGTTCGGGCCGATGAGGGCGACCTTCTTCAGCCGCTTCGGGTCGAGCGGCAGCACGCCCTTGTTCTCGAGCAGCACCGTGCCTTCCGCGCCGGCCCGGCGGATGAGGGCGCGGTGCTCGGGCCGGTCGATGGCCTGCTCCTCCACGGGCGCGGGATGCTCGAAGGCGCCGACGCGGCCGAGGAGGCGCAGCACGCGCCGGGCGCTGTCCCGGATGGCCTCCGTGCCCACCTGTCCCGCGCGGACGGCCTCGAGCAGCTTCTGGCCGCGGAACTTCGCCGGGCCGGGCATCTCCAGGTCGAGGCCCGCGTTCATGGACTCCACGGTGGTGTGCGTGGCGAACCAGTCGGACATCAACACGCCGTCGAAGCCCCACTCGCGCTTGAGGATGTCCGTGAGCAGACGCCTGTGCTCGCTGGCGAACGTGCCGTTCAGCTTGTTGTAGGAGCACATGACGGCCCAGGTGCCCGCCTCCTTCACGGCCGCCTCGAAGGGAACGAGGTAGAGCTCGCGGAGCGTGCGCTCGTCGATGTCGGAGCTGATGGACATGCGCTCGAACTCCGACTCGTTGCCCACGTAGTGCTTGACGGTGGCGCCCACGCCCTGGCTCTGCACGCCCTGGATGTACGCGACGCAGAGCCGGGCGGACAGGAAGGGATCCTCGGAGTAGCACTCGAAGTTGCGGCCGTTCTGGGTGGAGCGGTGCAGGTTGACGGTGGGCGCGAGCAGCACCTGGGCGCCCTTGGATTGCGCCTCCTGGCCGAGCGCCTGGCCCACCTGCGTGACGAGCGCGGTGTTCCAGGTGGACGCGAGGGAGATGGCCACGGGGAAGGAGGCGGCCTTCACGCCGCCCACGAGGCTGCCGGCACCGCGTGCGCCGTTGGGGCCGTCACTGACCTTGAGGGAGGGAATGCCGAGCCGCTCCACGGGAACGGTCGTCCAGAAGGTGGCTCCGGCCAACAGGGAAACCTGCTCCTCGAGGCTCATGTCGTTCAGGAGCGTGTCGATGCGCTGCTCGTTCATGGTGGGCGGAGAGTACACGCCCGAGGGCCCGGGCCACACCGCGGTGCGTCAGCGCCTGCGCGTGAGCACGAGGAGTCTCCCGGTGGTTTTCGAGCCCACGCCTGTGCCAGTCTCTCGTGCCGGGTGAAAGCCGCTCACGAGGTGATTCATGCCCGCCACCGCCGCCGCTTCACAGCAACCCGCCCCCCGGCGGATGCGTTACGCCCCCCTGGAGGGCCTGTTGCGCAGCCTGGAGATCCAGGAGCGCTCCGCCGAGATGAAGGAGATCATCCGGTTGAGCGGTGGGACCGACTATGCCCCGTCGGAGATCGCGGTGGAGCACTTCGCCGAGGTGCTCCACTACCTGGCGCGTACCCGCTTCGCCTCCCTGCACCCGTCCGAGGGGCTCTTCCGCGTGGGCGCGTGCCTCTTCGAGGGCTACCGCAAGACGCTGCTGGGGCAGATTCAACTGGCCGCGCTGCACCTGCTCGGGCCGGACCGGCTGATGCGCAAGGCTCCCGAGTTCGTGGGCCGCAGCAGCAACTTCGGCACGCGCACGGTGGAGCAGCTCGGGCCCAACCACTACCGGATGGACTTCCGGGGCGTCCCCCTGCCCGGCGACTACTACAACGGCATCCTCCATGCCGCCCTGCGCGCCACGGGCGTGAGCTCGCCCCAGAGCACCTGGGAGCAGGTGGGCCCCGAGGACATGACGTTCGACGTGCGCTGGTAGCCCCGCGCGCCCGGGCGTGATAGCCCCCGGTGTGTGAGCAACTCCTTCAAGACCCTCGGCCTCTCTCCTGAGACACTCGGTGCGGTGCGGCGCGCCCGCTTCACCGCTCCCACCCCCATCCAGGCCCAGGCCATTCCCCCGGCGCTCGCCGGGCGCGACGTCATCGGCTGCGCGGCCACCGGCACGGGCAAGACGGCCGCCTACCTGCTGCCCCTCATCGAGCGCCTGGCCGGTGAGCCCGGCCCCACCGGGCTGGTGCTCGCCCCCACGCGCGAGCTGGTGCAGCAGATCGCCCAGGAGGCCTCCTTCTTCGGCGAGCCGCGCGGTGTCACCCAGGCGGTGGTCATCGGCGGCACGGACATGAGTGCCCAGGTGGAGGCGCTGCGCCAGAAGCCCACCCTGGTGCTCGCCACCCCAGGCCGGCTGGCGGACCTCCTCCAGGCGGGCGCGGTCAACCTCTCCGCGGTGCGCACGCTGGTGCTGGACGAGGCGGACCGGATGCTGGAGATGGGCTTCCTGCCCGAGCTCCAGCGGATCCTCGCCGCCCTGCCCCGTGAGCGTCAGACGCTCCTCTTCTCCGCCACGCTCGGCCACAACGTGACGCTCTTCGCGCAGGAGCTGCTGCGCCGGCCCGTCCGGGTGGAGGTCACCCCCAGTGGCACGCCCGCCGCGCGCGCCGTACAGCGGATGTACGAGGTGGAGGCGGACGAGAAGTACCCGCTGCTGCTCACCCTGCTCGAGAGGGATCAACTCAGCGCGCTCGTCTTCACCCGCACCCGGGAGCGCGCCGAGAAGGTGCAGGAGGTCCTCAAGCGCTCGGGCCACAAGTCCGCCCTCATCCACTCGGACCGGACGCAGGGGCAGCGCCGCCAGGCGCTCGAGGGCTTCCGGCGGGGGCAGTACCGCTGCCTGGTGGCCACCGACATCGCCTCGCGCGGGCTGGACGTGGAGGACGTGGGCCACGTCATCAACTTCGACCTGCCCCACTCGCCCGAGGACTACGTGCACCGCATCGGCCGCACGGCGCGGGCGGGTGCGAGCGGGCGGGCCTCCACCTTCGTCACCGAGCGGGACGAGGAGACGGTGCGTGCCATCGAGCGCATCATCCGCATGCCGGTGCCGCGCGCCGAGGTGCCGCGCAAGGACCCCGCCTTCCTCCAGGAGCGGGAGACGTTCCGGGCCGAGCAGGGGGACGTGGATGACTTGATGAAGCTCGAGGACCGCCCCCGTCCCCGTGCGCCGGGGAGGGCTCGCGAGGCGCGTGGAGCGGGCCCCCGGCGTGAGGGCCCGGAGCGCCGGGGTGGAGACTCCCGCCGTGCGGCCCCGGGCCGGAGCCCGGCGCCTCGCCCTGGGAGCGAGGAGGAGGGCGCCCGTCGGGCGAAGCCCACGCGCCGCGTGGACGGCGCATTCGGCCGTGACATGGCACGGAAAGCGAAGGATGGGCGGGGGCGGACCGCGGGCAAGGGCAAGGGAAAGAGCGGCCCGCGTGGCGCCGGGCGCCCTGGAGGCAAGGCGGGAGGCCGTCAGGAAGGAGCGCGGCGTGGGCCGGGCCCCTCCCCGCGGGGCCGTGGCGGCGGAGGACGAAGGAGCCGCTAGACGGAGGGGCCGCTAGAATGTGACCTCGAGCCGGCGAGGGACTTCCTTCTCACGGCTCTTCGCAGCCATGGCGCTCCTTTCCTCTCCCGAGACCAGCCAGGAAGTCCCCCTCCCCCCGGAGATCCGGGCCAAGGCCTCCGTGGGCCCCGTGAGGACCCCGCGGATCCTTCGCTGGCTGGACTTCTTCCTCTCGGAGACCCTGCGCAACGCGCCTCCCGAGGAGCTCGTCCGTCACCGGGTGCTCGTGGCCGCCGCGTGCTTCATGCTCATGCTCGCCATGCTGTACCTGGCGATCACACTGTTCACGCCCTACTCCCCCCTCCCCGGCATCGCGGGCGTGCTGTACCTGGCCATCCTGGTGGCGGCGCGCAAGGCCCGGACGCTCGTGGTCCCCGCGGTCATCATGCTGGTGACCCTCACGATTGGCTTCCTGGGCGGCACCTTCTCGAACAAGACCAACCTCGAAGGGGGCGTGCATGCCACCAACATGCTGCTCCCCGCCTTCGCCGTGTACCTGCTGGGGCCTCGCCGGGCACTGCCCTTCGTCCTCTTCCTCGTTGTCATCATGGACGTGGTCCACCCGCTCTACGTCCTGCGGCACGCCGACAGCTCCGATCCGTCCTTCTCGCTGGCACGGTTCTGGGTCCGGCACGGCATGGCGGGCATCGCCTTCCTGGGCATCTGGGGCATCAGCGCGTTGCACAGCACCGCCCGGGACGCGGCCCACCACTCGCTCGAGCGGGCCTTGAAGAAGCTGCGAGCCAGCGAGCTCAAGCTGAGCGGCATCATCGAGAGCACCGACGACATCGTGGTCGCGCTGGATCCCGAGGGGCGCCTGCTCGTGGCCAACTCGGCCATGGAGCGCTTCTACCGGTTGCTGGTCGGCAAGGAGCTCGAGCTGGGGCAGACGCTCTTCCGGTACTCGAAGCCGGAGCGCGTCCAGCTCTGGAGGAGCCGCCTCGCCCTGGTGCGCGAGGGCCAGCGCCTGCGCTACGAGGAGGCGTACGAGGCCGGAGGCTCCCGCGTCGTGCTGGACATCAGCATGCACCCCATCTTCGGAGAGACCGGCCGGACCGTGGGGGTGACGCTCTTCGCCCGCGACGTCACCCAGCGCAAGGAGGCCGAGACGCGGCTGGGAGAGATGCACCGCACCCTGGTGGATGTGTCGCGCCAGACGGGTATGGCCGAGGTGGCCACCGGCGTGCTCCACAACGTGGGCAACACGCTCAACAGCGTCAACATCTCCACCACGCTCGTCACGGACCGGCTGCGCCGCTCCCGCGTCACGGGCCTGGCCAAGGCCGTCGGCCTGCTGCGCGACAACCTCCCGGAGCTCCCCACCTTCCTCACCCGCGACTCGCAGGGCAAGCAGTTGCCGCCCTACCTCATCGCGGTGTCCGACGAGCTGGTGGAGGAGCGGGAGAGCATGCTCAAGGAGATGCAGGCGCTCGCCCAGAGCGTCGAGCACATCAAGTCCATCGTCAGCATGCAGCAGAAGCACGCGCGCTCGGCGGGGGCGGTGGAGCAGGTGGACGTGCCGCAGCTCATCGACGAGGCGCTGCGCCTGCACGCCGTCTCCTTCGAGCGGCTGGCCATCCGCATCGTGCGGGACTACGCGGATGTGCCCCTCATCTTCGTGGATCGGCACAAGCTGCTGCAGATCCTCATCAACCTGCTGAGCAACGCGCGCCACGCGCTGGTGGACAGCGAGCAGGAGGACAAGTGCCTGCGCATCCGCGTCGAGCGCTCGGACGACGGAGAGCGGCTGCGCATCGACGTGACGGACAACGGGGTGGGCATCGCGCCGGAGAACGTGGCGAGGCTGTTCACCCAGGGCTTCACCACCAAGAAGACGGGGCACGGCTTCGGCCTGCACATCAGCGCCCTGGCCGCCGAGGAGATGAAGGGGAAGCTGTCCTGTACCAGCCCCGGGCCCGGCCAGGGCGCCACCTTCACGCTCGAGCTGCCCGTGAAGGGCGAGACCGCCTAGGGCCCTCCGGACGAAGCGTGGACGGCCGTCGCCCACGGGAGACGGCCGGGACCTGGCTCCCCGCGGGGACCGCACCTGGCCATGGCCTTGCAGAGACCACGTCCGTCGCTCGCCTGCTGACCAGGAAACCCCGGCCGGAGGAGACCTCCGGCCCCGGACTTGTGACAGGCCCCACTCCGTTCTACGTTTTCGTAGAGAGGTACCGCCATGGCCGAGACCCAGATTTCCGCGTATGTCTCCGAGACCACCAAGGAGCTCGTCGAGCGTTACGTGGAAGCACATGGGATGAAGAAGGGCCGCCTCATCGAGGAGGCGCTCCTGCACCACCTCCAGGCCCTCCGCGAGCTGCCGGCGGACCTGATCATCCCGCCTCGAATCGTGGTGGAGCAGAAGACCTTCGAGCGCGTCGCGGCCCTGACCCGGCGCCCACGCAAACCCACGAAGGCGCTCCGCGCACTGATGGATGGCAAGAAGCCGCGCTAGCTTCCCGTGGCCATCGACATCCGCAGGCTGCTCCAGGAAGACGACCGCTCGGATTTCCGCTCGGGCAACGTCGACCTCGACCGGTTCTTCCAGCGTTACGCCGGACAGAACCAATTCCGCCATCACATCGGCACGACGTATGTCGCGCTCGAGAACGGAACGATCGCCGGCTTCGTGACCGTCACGCCTTCTGAAATCACCGTGGCGGAGCTCCCCGTGCCGCGGCGCAGGAAGTTGCCGCAATACCCGCTTCCCGTGCTCCGTCTGGCGCGGCTCGCCGTCGATGAACGGGCGCGAGGGCGAGGCATCGGCAGCACGCTGCTGCGCGCCGTCTTCGTGCTCGCCCACCGCATGGCGGACGAGTTCGGTTGCCTCGGCGTCGTCGTCGACGCGAAGCCAGAAGCCGTCCCGTTCTACGAGAAGCTCGGGTTCATCGACCTCGAAGCCAGGGCCGGCCATCTCGGCGACAGGCCCGAACCAAGACCGATGTTTCTCGAGCTGGGGGCCATACCCAAGCCGTCCGCATCGTGAAGCCCCGCCCGCCAGCCCTTTCCCGGAGGGAGAGGGTCCAGCGCGGCACGCTCCACCGACTCGGCTCTTTTCCCCCGTGGCCGAAGTGTCTACCGTCCGCCTCCCCATGGACCGCCCCCTTCCTGCCCTGCGCGCGAGCCTGGACGATTTCCTCGCCGAGCTGGCCACCCTCCAGTACCGCCACGCCGCCGGCTTCGCCCAGGATCTCCCCCTCCGCGAGCTCTACGAACACTCGCCCGAAATCGCCTCCCCCGAGGCCTTCGCCGCCGTCACCGAGTCCGTCCCCAAGGCCCAGGCCAAGGGCGACTCGCTCGGCGTGCGCCGCCTCCGGCTGCTGCGCGACTTCATCGCCACCCAGATAGAAGAAGCCCTCGCCGCCCCCGCCGCCCAGGCCCTCGCCCAACTCGAGGCCCGCTCCCGTCTCTCCGTGGACGACCAGACCCTCTCCCTCGGCGAGGCGCTCGGCCAGCTCCCGCATGAGCCCGAGCGCGGCCGGCGCGCCCTGCTCGAGAGCGCCACCGGCGGCTTCCTCTGGGACAACAAGGGCCGCTACGGCGAGCGCCGCGAGGCCGCCTTCCGCGTCACCGAGCAGCTCCGCGCCCCCAGCTACACCGCCCTGCGCGCGGACGTCTCCGGCATCAAGCTCGAGCCCCTCGTCGAGGCCGCCGAGCAGACGCTGCGCCTCACCGAGGACGCCTACCGAGACGTGCTCGCCTACGTCCTCAAGAAGGTGGAGCCCACGCTGCGTCCCCTGCCCTCGGGCCACGCGCGCCGGCATGATTTGCAGGCCGCCACCCAGGTGTCCTGGCTCGGCGGCTTCTTCCGGCGCGAGGACACGTTGCCCGCCGTCGTCCGCTGGCTCGGCGAGTGGGGCTTCCACCCGTCCGCCGAGGGCCGCATCCGCCTGGATGACGAGGAGCGTCCCGGCAAGGCCTCCCGTCCCTTCACCGTCTCGGTGCGCGTGCCCGGCGAGGTGCGCCTCGTCCTTCAGCGCCGCGCGGGCCTCGATGCCCTGGGCAGCCTCCTGCACGAGTATGGCCACGCGCTGCACCACGCCCATGTGTCCGACCAGTTGCCGCTGGAGCTGCGCCGGCTGGGGGACGCCTCGGTGACGGAGGCCTTCGCCACCCTCTTCGAGCGGCTCCTCACCGACGAGGAATGGCTCAAGCGCTACCTGCGCCAGCCCTCGGCCACCGCGCGCGACGCCTCGCGCATGGCCGCCTTCCAGGCCCTCACCGTCCTGCGCCGGCACTGCGCGAAGCTGCCCTACGAGCTGTCCCTGTACGAGCACGGCCCCTCGCCCGAGCGGGCCGAGGAGTACGCGGATGCCCAGCGGCGCGCGCTCTTCGTCGAGGCACACCCGGGCTTCTTCCTCTTCGACGTGGACCCCCAGCTCTACGTGACGCGCTACCTGCGCGCCTGGGCCCTGGAGACGCGGCTCACCGCGCACCTCACCGGGCGTTTCAACGAGGACTGGTGGCGCAACCCCACCGCCGGCCGTTGGCTCCAGGGCCTCTTCGCCCGGGGCGGTACCGACGACGCCGAGGCGCTCGCCCAGGAGATTTCGGGAAAAGAGCTGACGCTCCCCGAGGCGGGAACCCGCCTCGTGGCTCTGCTCGACCGATGAGCGCCGTCCCCTGGCGGGGTGCCGGGGGACTACTTCTTCTTGCGCAACGCGCGGACGATCTTGTCCTTCGTCGCGTTGGTGCCGGTGGCCGCGGCCTTGGGCTTGCTCGCCGAGCGCGCCTGGCCCGTGCGCTCGCGCATGGCCTTCATCAGCTGCATCTCGATGAGGAGCAGCTCGTCACCCAGCTGCTCGTTGTTGCCCGCGGCACGGGGAAGCGGCGCGCTCTTGCTGGGGGCACCGGCACCGTGCCGGAGCCGCAGCACCTTCTCCTCCTCGGCCGTCAGGGTCTGCGTCTTCTCCAACGCGGCCTTGACCTCCTTGGACGTCACCGTCGTGCTACTGCCGACCTTGCGCTCCATCTCCGCTCCCTTGCAGTGGGCACCTGAACATCCGCTCATGTCGGACGCGTCCGGTGCGCAACCGTCGAGGATTCTAGAGATCGCAAGAGGAGGGTCAAATTTTCTTCCAACAGGCCGCTGCCTCCCTGTAGCGGCCTGACTCCCGCGCAACACCTGCCAGGTCAGTTGCCCTCTTCGTCCGCGGGCTCGTCCGCGGGCTGGGCGGCCCCTGCTCCCGGAGTGGTGCCCTCGGGCTTGTTGCGAGGGATGCCGAAGCGGTCCAGCGCGTCCGCGATGCCCTGCGGCTTGTCCGCGTCCGGCAGGAAGTTCTCCGGCGGCTGCAACTTCGGGTCCTGGCCGATTTCACTCAGCGCGGACTCGAGCACCATGCGCAGCTCGGCGGCGCCCCCGGCGTCATTGGCGGGCACGGTGATGCGCCCATCCAGGCGCGTCTTGAGGACGACGGAGGTCTCCGCGTCCACCAGCACCTCGCCCGTCAGCGACTTGGGCGTGCGGTTCTCGAAGAAGGCCAGGCGGCGCTTGGTGGTGTCATCCCGGCCGCCCTTGGGCTCGGAGAGCGCGGGCAGCACGGCCCGTGTGGTGCCCGTGTTGCCTTCTGGACCCAACGTCACGTTGTAGCGCCACGCGGTGCGGCCCTCGTGGGTGACGGTGCCCTGCGGGGACAGCAGCATCCGGCCCCGGAAGAGCGCGTCCAGGTCGCGGATGGCGGCGGTGAGCTCGGTGCGGGTGCGCTCGGCCATGCCGCGGTCGCGCAGACGCTGGCGGAAGGTGCCGTAGCGGTTGCGGGCGTACACCTTGCCCCCCACGCGCATCACCTCCAGGCCCTGGTCCCGGCTGTTCTCCAGCACACCGTGGAAATCTCCGCTCACACCACCCGGGCCGGCGCGGAAGGTGCGCGTCTCCGTCAGTTTGGTGGGGACGGTGCCCGGGGCGCCCGTCCACTCGTAGGTGACGGTGGCCTTGAAGGCGTGGGGTCCCAGACGCTCCGTCACCTCGGCGGCGTCCATGGAAAGGATGCGGCGGGCCACGCGGGGATTGTCCGCCACGTCCTCGGGCGGAAGCTTCTCGGCGGCCGAGGCCACCACCTTGGGCGGGTCCTCGGGCGAGAAGATGCGAGCCTTGGCCGCCTTGTCGACAGGGTCCTGGCAGGCCACGGTGGCGAGGGCCAGGGTGGCGGCGAGGGCGAACTTCGGGAAACGGGTCACGACTCCTCCGGCTCCATGCGGGGGTTGCCCAAATTACGGGGTGGGTGCTGGAGCGGCAAGGGACGGCTTGCGCGCGCCAATGTACGGGATAGAACGCCACCTATGCAGAACCTGCGTGACAAGCTCTTGAAGGCTGGCCTGGTCTCCGAGGACCAGGCCAAGAAGGCGGAGACCACCGCCCCGACCCGCCGTCCCGCCCCGTCGCAGGAGGCCCGGCGCGAGGGCCCTCCTGGCCGCCAGGAGAGGGAGCCTCGTGAGGACCGGGGGCGCGACGAGCGTCCGCCGCGCCGCGAGGGCCGTGAGGGTGGACGTCCTCCCCAGGCGGGTGGCCGTCCCCAGGGACAGGGTGGCCGTCCTCAGGGACAGGGTGGCCGGCCCCAGGGTGGCCCTCCCCGTGGCCCGGGTGGGCGCCCCCAGGGTGGACGTCCCCAGGGCGGGCGGCCGGGCGGTGAGCCGTCGGGCGGCATCGTCCCCAAGCTGCCCCCGCTGCCGGGCTCCAAGGCCGCCCAGCGGATGGAGTCCAAGAAGCAGGTGGAGCTGGACCGCAAGCTGCGCGAGCTGGTGCTCGGCGGCCAGGTGCCCGTGGACGTGGGCGCCACCGTCTTCTACTTCATGACGCGCAAGGGGAAGCTGCGCCGCCTGGAGCTGACCGAGACGCAGGCGAAGCAGCTCGAGGACGGCACGCTCGGCGTGGTGGAGCGTCCGGAGCCGGCGCAGATCGAGCACTCGCTGGTGCCCGCCGCGGTGGCCGAGCAGATGTACGCCATCTCGAAGAAGTCGGTGCGCTTCCTCAACCGCCAGGACTTGCCCATCGGCTTCATGAGCGATGACCAGGTGAAGGAGCAGCAGGCGGCGGAGGCTCGCGGCGACGCTCCGGTGGACGAGGGCGACGACGAAGTCACCGAGGGCGAGGAGTCCGCTCCCGCCGAGGCCGCCGCCGAGGGCACGCCGAGCCCCGAGGGTGGCTCCGAGCCCACGCCGTCCTGACCTCGCGTCCGGCCCACCGGGTGGTGACCATGTCATCACCGGGTGGGCTCCGATGAAGGCCCGGACACACGAAGGCCCTGGCCCGGAGAGGACCAGGGCCCGCGTGTGAAGGCAGTGCCTACCGGTTGAAGTGCGAGGCGATGACACTGGCCACGCAGCAGGTGAGCTTCTTGCCGGTGGGGATGTGGAGGTACTCGTTGGGCCCGTGGGCGTTGCTGTTGGGGCCGAGCACGCCGGTGATGAGGAACTGGGCCTCGGGGAAGCGCTTGCCGAGCATCTCCATGAACGGGATGGTGCCGCCCTCGCCCATGGCCATGAAGGGCTTGCCGAAGAAGGCGCGCGAGGCGTCGTGCGTGGCCTGCTCCAGCCACTTCTCGAGCGGCGGCGCGTCCCAGCCGGCGCTGGCCTTCTCACCCTCGAACGTCACCTTCGCGCCGTAGGGAGGATCCGCCTCCAGCGTCTGCTTGAGGGCCTGGATGGCCGCCTTGGGCTCCACCCGCGGAGGGATGCGCATGGACAGCTTCACCGCGGTGTAGGGGCGCAGCACGTTGCCCGCGCTGCCCAGGGCCGGCATGCCCTCCACGGCCGTGACGGAGAGCGCCGGGCGCCAGGTGCGGTTGAGGATCTGCTCGGCGCGGTCCACCGTCACCGGACGGGAGCCGGGCACCCAGGGGAACTTGGAGTACACCTCCTCGCCCAGCACCTCGGCCACGGCGGCGGCCTGCTCGCGGCGCGCCTGGGGGATGTGGACCTGGAGGCCGTCGATGCGGATGCGGCCCGTCTGCTCGTCCTCCACGCGCGAGAGGACCTGCCGCAAAATCCGGAACGACGAGGGCACGATGCCGCTCGCATCACCCGAGTGCACGCCCTCGCTGAGGATGTCCACGCGCAGGTTGCCGGAGATGAGCCCGCGCAGCGAGGTGGTCATCCACAGCTGCTCGTAGTTGGCGCAGCCGGAGTCCAGGCACACCACGAGCGACGCCTTGCCGATGCGCGGGGCGAGGTGCTCGATGTACGCGGGCAGGTCATAGCTGCCGCTCTCCTCGCAGGCCTCGATGAGCACCACGCAGCGCGAGTGCGGAATCCCCTGCTCCTTGAGCAGGCGGATGGCGGCGAGCGAGCCGAACGCCGAGTAGCCGTCATCGGCGCCACCGCGGCCGTAGAGCTTGTCGCCCTCGCGAACGGGCTCCCAGGGGGAGAGGCCCGCGCGCCAGCCGGTCATCTCGGGCTGCTTGTCCAGGTGGCCGTAGAGCACCACGGTGTCATCCCCGGTGCCGGGGATGTCCATGTAGATGACAGGGGTGCGCTCCTCGCCCTTCTCGTTCTTGAGCGTCACCACCTCCACCTTCAGCCCGGGGATGTGCTTCGCCTGGGACTCGCACCAGCCGGCGATGAGCTTCACCGCCTTGTCCATGTGCCCCTTCTTCGCCCAATCCGGCTCGAAGGCCGGGGACTTGTTGGGGATGCGGATGTACTCGTGCAGCCTGGGGAGGATCTCCTCCTCCCAGATGCGCTCGGACGAGTTGGCGGCGGTGGTGGGATTCAGCCGGGGGCTGGTGCTCATGCGAAATGGCTCCGGGTTCAAACGGAAGGCACTTCCATCTACACCACCCCGGGCAACAATGGGCGGACCTCGCCATGACGCAAGGCGGCACGGCAGGTAGGCCGCTCGCTTCCCAACCCTGGAAATCCTGTTCCCGGCCAGGGACAGGGCCGTACCCCCTCCGCAGGAGGGTGGCCCGCCGGGCGCCCACCCGGAGAGGAGTCTCAACCGAAGGCGTCGTAGCCGGTGATGGCCTTGCCGAGCACGAGGGTATGCACCTCGTGGGTGCCCTCGTAGGTGTAGACGCTCTCGAGGTTGAGCATGTGGCGGATGGGCGGCCAGGCATCGGTGATGCCATTGGCGCCATAGATGCCGCGGGCCACACGGGCGATCTCCAGGGCGGCCTTCACGTTGTTGCGCTTGGCGAGGCTCACCATGGCGGGGGTGACCTTGCCCTCGTCCTTGAGGCGCGCCAGGCGGAGGGAGAGGAGCTGCGCCTTGACGATCTCCTGGAGCATGTCCGCCAGCTTCTCCTGGGTGAGCTGGTAGGCGGCGATGGGCTTGTCGAACTGGCCACGGGAGAGGGAGTACTCGCGAGCGCCCTCGAAGCAGGCGATGGCGGCGCCGGTGACGGCGAAGGCGATGGTCATCCGCGCGTTGTTGAGACAGGACAGGGGACCGCGAAGACCGGTGACACCGGGCAGCATGTGGGAATCGGGCACGCGCACGTCCTGGAAGAACAGCTCACTGGTGGTGGAGGCGCGCATGGAGAACTTCCCGGGAATCTCACGGGCGGTGAAGCCGGGCATGCCCTTCTCCACGAGGAAGCCGCGGATGGACTCGGGGCCGCCCTCGTCCGTCTTGGCCCAGACGATGGCCACGTCGGCGATGGAGCCATTCGTAATCCACGTCTTGGAGCCATTGAGGACCCAGGAGTCGCCATCGCGGCGGGCGCGGGAGCGCATGCCGGCGGGATTGGAGCCGAAGTCGGCCTCGGTGAGACCGAAGCAGCCGATGAGCTCACCGCGAGCCATGGCGGGGAGGAAGCGCTGCTTCTGCTCCTCGGTGCCGTAGGCGTGGATGGGGAACATGCAGAGCGAGCCCTGCACGGAGGCGAAGGAGCGCAGCCCGGAGTCCCCGCGCTCGAGCTCCTGGAGGATGAGGCCGTAGCTGACGGTGTTCATGCCAGCACAGCCGTAACCCTGGAGGTTGGCGCCGAACACGCCCATCTCGCCGAGACGGGGCACGAGGTGGGAGGGGAAGGAGCCCTCGCGGAAGTGCTTTCCGATGATGGGGAGGACCTCGGAGTCGACGAAGCGGGCGACGGTATCGCGGGCGGCCTTTTCCTCTGGGGAGAGGAGATCGTCGATGCGGAAGAGATCGGTGATGTCCGCGCGAGACATGGGGGTCCTCCAGGAGGGGCGGGAGCTGGGGGGCTTGTATCACCGGGGGGACCCGGGGAACGAGGTCCGGGTATGGTCGGGAGCCATGACGACGACCCAGAAGACAGCGGTGGTGACGGGCGCGAGCCGGGGAATCGGCAAGGCGCTGGTGCAGGCGTACGTGAAGGAGGGCTACCAGGTGTGGGCGCTGGCGCGAGCGGCGGAGGCGCTGGAGGAGCTGGCGCGCGAATCGGGAGGGGCGGTGAAGCCGCTGGCGGTGGACGTGGCGGACGAGGCGGCGGTGCTGGCGGCGAGCAAGCGGATATTGGAAGGGGGGACGCCGCGGGTGCTGGTGAACAACGCGGGGATTTCGGTATCGGCGCCGCTGCACAAGACGACGACGCAGGATTTTCAGAAGGTGATGGCGGTGAACGTGATGGCGCCGTTCCTGTTCTGCCGGGAGTTGATACCGGCGATGGCGGCGGCGGGAGGGGGGCGGGTGATCAACATCGGGAGCATCACGGCGACACGGGGAGCGAAATACACGTCGGCGTACTGCGCCTCGAAACACGCGCTGCTGGGGCTGACGCGCTCGTTGGCGGTGGAGTGGGCACGCAAGAACGTGACGGTGAACATCGTGAATCCGGGCTGGACGGAGACGGACATGCTCACGAACGCGAAGGCGGCGATCTCGAAGAGCACGGGCCGGACGGAGCAGGAGGCGCACGCGGCATTGGCGGCCATGAACGCGTTGGGGCGGGTCATCCAGCCGGAGGAGGTGGCGGCGCTGTGCCTGTTCCTGAGCTCGGAGGCGGCGGCGAGCATCACGGGAGCGGCCTACAGCATCGACGGAGGAGAGGCGGGCTGAGCCAATCTCCCCTCTCCCGCCGGGAGAGGGACGGGGTGAGGGTATCGAGACCCCCGGGTTCCCTACCGTGAATGCCCCCTCTCCCTCTGGGAGAGGGCTGGGGTGAGGGTGTGGGAAAAACTCACGGACCCGTCGCGTCAGCCTCGGAAGCCTCCACCCGCACCGGCACCGGAGCCGTCCCCGCCGGCCTGTCCCAGGAGCCGCTCTCGCACTGCAACAGACGCTCGAACACGGCGAGCGCCTGGGGCGAGCCCGAGGCACGAAGCTTCTCCCGCATGCCGATGTTGATCAGCTCCATGTAGAGGCGCTCGACATAGGCCACGGCCTCCGCCGACCGGAGTGTCGCGGTCTTGAGGTTGTCGCGCACGGACAGCTCGGGAAGGAAGCCCAACCTGGCGACGAGCGACTCCACGACATACCGCTGCTCCGGGCGTCCGCCGCGCAGCACCTCGACGATGGGCGAGGACAGGAAGCGGCGCCGGTCCCCCCGCGTGGCGCGCCGCTGCAACCAGGCCTCCGAGGTGGAGATCGGCAGGTCCGTGGTCTCGCCATCCACCTTGGCGAACGCGTGGGCCTCCGCGTAGCTCACCCGGCCATCCGTGTCATAATCAGCCGAGACCACCGCCTTCCCCGTCCGGCCCAGCCCGCTGAGGCCCGCGAAGAAGCTGGAGCTGTAATCCTTGTAGTCCGCCTCATCCACCTCCGGTGTGCATCCCACCGAGGGCAGGAAGTCCACGGTGGCGAAGAAGCCACAGCGGGGCTGGGCCACCACCGGCCGTTTGGGATTGGCGTCCTGGTAGATGAAGTTGGCGAACGAGCCGGCGTAGCACTGGGACATCACGGTGACCACGGGCGTGGTGCTCGGGAGCCGGTTCAGGAAGAGACCAAAGGCCCGCACCGTCAGCGTGTCCCCTTCCCAGAGCGCCAGGTGGTTGTTGTTGCGATGCCGGCTGTTCAATCCTCCGTGCCCCGTGAAGTAGATGAAGGCCGGTTGATGAGGCGTCTCCCGGGCGCTCTGCTCCACCCACTCCAGGAAACGCTCCAGGGTGGCCGGTCCCTTCACGTGGGGAATCTCCGGGGCCTTGAACTGCTCGCGCGCCTTTTCCCCGAGGTAGCGCACCGTGGCCTGCCCATCGTTCCCGTTGGCGAAGTAGACGGTGGCGGAAGCGGGCGCGAGCCCGTGCGCCTCGAGCGTCCGCTGGAAGTAGCGGACGTTCTTCTCCAGGGCGATCTCATTGCTGGAGGGCTCGCCCCCTCCGCCCAGCACCAGGAGGTTGGAAGCGCGGGGAGGAGCGCGGAGCGGCTCGAGAGGTGTCCCCTGCTCGGAGGACCCGATGTCCTTCTCGTGCTCGGGAGCGGGCTCGGGCCAGTCGGCGAGCGCGTCGACATCCGCCTCCTCGGAGGCGGGGACGTGGGCGCACCCCTGCATCCCCATCCACAACAGCATCACCACACCGCTCCGGGCCCAGAGTCTCCGCGTCATACCCGGGAGTCTACCGCAGGGCATTCAACGCTTCCGCCCCGGGCCCGTGAAACCGTTCTCCGCGAAGCACGAGGCGCGCTAGAACCCGGGCCCCATGAAGGTCTACGAGATTCGAAGCGGATTCGGGCTGGACAAGCTGGTGTACGCCGAGCGGCCGGACCCCGAGCCGGGGCCCATGCAGGTGCGGGTGCGGGTGAAGGCCACGAGCCTCAACTACCGCGACCTGATGATGGTGGAGGGCCGCTACAACCCGCGGCAGAAGCTGCCGCTCGTGCCCAACTCGGATGGGGCGGGCGTGGTGGACGCGGTGGGACCGGGCGTCACCCGCGTGAAGGTGGGAGACCGGGTGATGGGCCTCTTCGCGCAGGCGTGGCTCGCCGGAGAGCCCTCGCGCCAGGTGCAGGGCAGCACGCTGGGCGGGCCGCTGGATGGGGCGCTCGCGGACACGATGCTGCTGCACGAGGACGGTGCCATCCCCACGCCCGCGCACCTGACGGACGAGGAGGCCTCCACGCTGCCCTGCGCGGCCGTCACCGCGTGGAGCGCGCTCGTCACCCAGGGCGGCATCAAGGCGGGTGACACCGTGCTGCTGCAGGGCACCGGGGGCGTCTCCATCTTCGCGCTGCAGATCGCCCGGATGATGGGCGCGCGCGTCATCCTCACCTCCAGCCGGGACGACAAGCTGGAGCGCGCCCGAGCGCTGGGCGCCCACGAGGGCATCAACTACGTGACGACGCCGGACTGGGACAAGACGGCGCGCACCCTCACCGGCGGTACCGGAGTGGACCACGTCGTCGAGGTGGGCGGCGCGGGCACCTTCGAGAAGTCGCTGCGCGCGGTGCGGCTCGGGGGCACGGTGTCGGTCATCGGCGTGCTCAGTGGTGGCGCGGGCGCCATGGCGCTCACCCCCATCCTCATGGGGAACCTGCGCGTGCAGGGCGTCTTCGTGGGCCACCGGCAGTCCTTCGAGGCCCTCAACCGCGCGCTGACGCTGCACGGCGTGCGCCCGGTGGTGGACCGCGTCTTCCCGTTCGCCGAGACACGCGCCGCCTTCGAGCACCTCAAGAGCGGAGCGCACTTCGGCAAGGTCGTCATCCGGGTGGAGTGAGCACCGGCGCGGACCGGGCCTCACGTGTCTTCCAGCACCGTCCCGCTCGAGGAGCCACCCGCCCCGCCCTGCCCCAACCCCTCGCGGACCCACCGGGCCAGTTCGGGAGGCCCGGCCTCGGCACGCGCGCGGCGCAGCGGGGAGAGCATCTGGCGCAGCACCTCGGCCGAGCCCGGCCTGTCCTCCGGCCTCCGCGCCAGACAGGCCCGGAGCACTGGCCGCAGCTCCTCCTCCACGTCCGTGAGCGGCCCCACGTCCGCCTCGCGGATGCGCTCCATCGTCTCGAAGGGCGTCTCCCCGTCGAAGGGCCGGCGCCCGGTGAGCAGCTCGTGCAGCGTGGTGCCCAGGGAGAAGAGATCGCTCGCCGGGCCCAGCGCGCCACCGCGCACCTGCTCGGGGGACATGTACGCGTACGTGCCCTTCCGCACCCCGGAGCGCGTCTGCTCCCGCAGCAGCGTGGCCTTGGCGATGCCGAAGTCGGCCAGCTTCACCTCGCCCAACCGGGACACCAGCACGTTGGACGGCGTGACGTCCCGGTGCACCAGCCCGAGCGGCCGGCCCGCCTCGTCCTCCAGCCCGTGCACCGCGGCGAGCGCCAGCGCGAGCTCGTCCGCCACGAAGAGCGCCAGCGCCGGCCCGGGCCTCCCACGCACCAGGAGGCTCGCCAGGTCCGCGCCCTCCACGTAGTCCAGCCGCACGTAGTACGCGCCATCCGCGCACCCCAGGTCGTGCACCCCCACGAGGTTGCGATGGCTCAGCCTCGCGCCCAGCCGGCCCTCCTCGAGGAACATGCGCTCATAGGTGGGATTGCCCACGTGCTCGGGGCGCAGCACCTTGAGCACCACGCGCTTCTCGAAGCCACTGGCGCCAAAGGCCAGCGCGAGGAACACCTCGGCCATGCCCCCCGCCCCCAACCGGCGCACGAGGCGATAGGGGCCCAGCTGTCGCGGCAACTCCCTCACCCGGCGCAGGCTAGCGCACCCGCGGGGGCCCGGTGAAACCGGCCGGGCTCTCTTCATGTCCGGTCACCCCGTCCCACGGGGTGGGGGGAGCGGGGGTGCGCGAGCCCGGTCCTCGCGGAACCACCTGTCCCTGGCGCTTGTGGCTCAACACTCCGCGTCCCAGCTTTGCCTCGTCCCCCAGGACAAGGAGGCTGGAACCATGAGCATGCGGCGACTGCTGTGGGGTGCGGGCGTGTTGGCTGTCATCGGCATGGGCGCGGGTTGTGCCCATGACGAAGCGAAACAAGCGCGCAGCCAGGGTGAGAAGGTCGGCGAGGCCTTCGCGCAGAAGACCCGCTTCGCGGACCAGCTCTCCCTGTTCAACCAGAAGCAGATCTCCCTGGCCCAGCTCGCCCTCGAGAAGTCCACGAACCCCGAGGTGCGGACCTTCGCCCAGGACCTCATCCGCGACCACCAGAAGAGCCAGGACGACCTGGAGACGCTGGCGGACGCCAAGGCCATGGCACTGGTCACCGTGAACCTGGACACGGAGGACCAGGCCGTCGGTGGCGCGGGACTCGAGGGCGCCAGCCAGGGCGTCGAGAAGGACAAGGAGAAGTACGAGAAGAAATTCGACGAGCAGGTGACCGCGTTCCGCGAGCTGCGTGATGCGATGACGGGCCTGAGTGGCAACGAGTTCGACAAGGCCTTCGTGGGGCAGGTGAGGGAGGCGCAGGAGGACGGTGAAAAGCTCATCGACAAGGGCCTGAAGAACTACAGCGACGACACCTCCCTGGCCCTGTTCCTCAGCAGGACCTCGCCCGTCGTCAACAGCCACCAGCAACGGGCCGAGGTGTTGAAGGGCCTCATCGGCGACTGAGCGCACCTGGACGCGAACGGGGCGCCTCGACGGATGGGGCTCCTCAGTGGGAACACCCATGGACGTGCCCGCGTCATTACATGACTTCTCGCTGTTCCAGGGAGGCCCGTTCCTCCTGTTGCGACGGCGGCGCCGTCTCCTCCAGCCGGGACGTCCCCCCCTGCTCTGGCGCCTGCTCGCCCTCACGCTCCTGAGCTGGCTCCCCCTCCTGCTCCTCACGCTCCTGGGAGCGGGGCCCGCGGGGCTCCGCGCCTTCCTGCTCGACTACCACGTCCACACCCAGTTGCTGATCTCCCTGCCCGTGCTCATCGCCGCCGAGCGCTATGTCGACCAGCGGCTCTCGGTGGCCGTGCGCCAGCTCGTGACCTCGGAGCTGATCGAAGCGGGGAGCCTGGGAGCCCTCGACGCCGCCGCGCGGGAGGCGAAGCGGCTCCGGAGCCAGGGGTTCATCGAGGCCGGGTTGCTGCTCTTCAGCTACGCGCTCTCCTTCCTGAAACGGTTCTCCGCGCAGCTCCCGGAGTGGCTCTTCGCGAAGGGCGGGGAACAGCTCTCCCCGGCTGGCACGTGGTACGCGGCGGTGAGCCTGCCCCTCTTCCGGTTCCTGGTGCTCTGGTGGCTGTGGCGCGGAGCCGTATGGGCCCTGTTCCTCTTCCGCGTCTCACGGCTCCCCCTCGCCCTGAAGCCGACCCACCCGGATATGACGGGCGGCTTGCGGTTCCTGTGTGTCTGCCAGGGCAGCTTCGCCCCCATCATCTTCGCCCTGGCCTGCTCTTCCGCCAGTGCCGCGCGCCGCCTCAACCCCGTGAGCCCCACCGAGGACCCGCTGAGATACGCCAGCCCCCTGCTCGCCCTCGCGCTCGTCGCCCTCGTGATCGTCTTCGGTCCGCTGTTGCCCTTCTGGAGCCCGCTCGTGAAGGCGAAGCGGCGCGGAGAGCTTCAATTCTCCGCGCTGGCGGCCCAACACTCGCGAGACTTCGAGCGCAGGTGGTTCGCGGGCCAGGCCAGGCTCCCCCTCCTGGGTGCCCCCGAGTTCTCCTCGCTCGCGGATCTGGGAACGGCGTTCGAGGTCACGCACCGGATGCGGTTCTTCCCATGGAGCCGCTGGCCATTCCTGCTCGTCGCCGCCGCGGCGATGGCGCCCATGGTGCCGCTGCTCATCCTGAACCGGCAGTTCCTCTCGCTCTTGCTGCAACTCGTCCAGTACCTGCTCTGAGGCGCGCGCCGCCTCGGGAAAGAAGGTCTCGGACCCCGGAGCCATGGACAGACCCGGGGTCCGAGGCCCGGTGCTACTGCTTCGCCATCGCCACCCCACAAGGTAGGACCTCTCGTACTTCCGGCCACTGCACCGGGGGGCGGGCCTCGCACCGCATTCGAGACCGGGACCCGGACGGCGGTCCAACCCTTTGCGCACTGGAGGATGGAGCGCTCCGGCGCGGGTGCACCACCACCGGCCAATCAGCGGAACTTCGTGACGAGGAGCATGGCGAGCACAAGCGCGCTGCCCGTCCCCGCCGCGACGACGAAAGGCTTGCGCAGCCCCTCGTTCAGGGCGGACAGGATGCCGCTGGACACCTCCTGGCCCGCCCGGCGGAGGACGCCCCTTCCGGAGGTGGCTTCACGCAGGGAACGCACCTGGCGGACCAGCTCCCCGGCGGCGCCCCGTACACATGCCGCAGCCACCTGCTCCGCCGTGTCCTCCATGGCCGGGCCCACCTTCCCCACGCCCTCGCCCCACCGGGCCCGCACCTCCAGGTCGAGCTGCTCCACGAACGCGTGAACGAAACTCCGGCCCGCATGCTCGAGGAAGGCGGCGAATGCCCCATGATGCTCTTCCACCTGCGCGCCGAGTCCCTCGACGAAGCCGCGTCCCACTTGTGACGAGAGCTCCGCCGCCATCGGCGCCAGTTGCGGCATCGAGCCGCGGAGCTCTCCCACCGCGCCCCGCACCGCTCCAGCCGCGGCGAGCCGGGCTCGCGTCCCGGGCTTGCGAAGCTCCTTCTCCCGGCTCGCCACGACCCGCGTGGAGCGCTCGAGCAGATGATTCAGCCGAGCCACCACCTCCTGGGAGAACGCATCCAGGCCGGGCATCGAGCGCCGCAGCTCCTCCACCGCGCCCCGCACCGCTCCCGCGGCGACCAGGCGCGACCACTCCTCGGAAGGCCGGGCCTGGCGCTCGGCGGCCTCGTGCGCCATGCGGCCGAGCAGCGTCAACACATCCTGGAAGACGTCCTGGAGCTGCCCGTCGAGCGCCGGAAGCCCCGCCCGCAACTCCTCCGTGGCCCCGCGCACCGCGCCGCTGGCGAGGCCCTGGGCCGCGAGGCGCTCGACCGACAGGGTGAGTTGCCGCAGCAGCTCGACCGGGAACAGGCGCGATTCCTTGCTCATCGCTCCTCCTGGAGGAGACGATGGGCACCTCCCGCCCTCCCGGACAGACCCACTAATGGTGGGGTTCGCCCGGGTGCTCGCCGGGTGGGCCCTGCTCCCCTCCCGGCCCGGGCCCCCCGGGCGCTCTGTCACTCGACGGCTCCCCTGCCCTGCTCCGGCGGAGCCAGCGAGGCCCCTCGCCCGGGCGCCGTCCCCGCATCAGCAACGCCGCGACCCCGAGCGCCCCCACCACGACCAGGGCCGTCAACCCCAGCAGCCACAGGAAGAGGTGGTCCACCAGGGCCTCGGCCCGATCGAAGGCGTGGTCCACCCAGCCCTGGCCCATCGTGTCCGCCTGCTGCATCGCCTGCACCCGCTCCGCGTGGAGCGCGTCCAACACCGCCTGGCGCTCGCCACGGACGCCCTCCAGCACCGCCAGACGCTCGGAGGAGATGAGGTTCGAGATGAAGTCCTGAAGTGCCTCGCGCTCGCCCGTTGCCCACCGGGGAGTCCCGTCCGCCAGCGCGCCCATGCGCACGAGCACGTCCACCGTCCGTCCCATCTCGGCCATGGCCGAGGTCAGCACCGGAGTCCCCTCCACCATGTCCTGGACGGCGAGCTCCGCCTGCCAACGGGCCTGCCGGGGCAGCGTGCCGGCATACAGGTCCACCCGGGTGACCAGGTCCTGCGTGTCCGCGAGGAGCGCGGCCGTCGAGCCCAGCAGGCCCACTCCGGAGCGGTCCGTGAAGGCGGCCAGCAGGGGCACCGTGGACTCGCGCGTGATGAGCGGTCCGGTCAAGGGGTGCTCGGCGGCCCACCCGTGCACGAGCTGGTGCAGCTGGGAGACATCCTCGCGGCCCGACAGCTCCCGCCAGAGTGCCTCCACCTCCGACTCCAGCGTCCCCAACGAGCGCCGGGCGATGTCCAGCAGCTCGGGTGACGTCCCCGCCACCGACTCCGGAAGGAACTGCTGCAGCTGGGCCAGCAGCGCCCAGGCGTCGATCAGCGCCGCCACCGGATCCGGCTGGAGCAGCGCCCCCTGCATGGCGGTCACCGCGTTGCTCTTGAAGCGGATCATCGCCTCGCGGACCGCGGGAGAGGGGGAGCGCGCGGAGATCTCATCCGCGGTGGTCTCGAGGACGCCCGGGAAGCGGCGGGCCATGTCGCGCACGCGGATGCGCAGCACCCCCACGCTCAGCTCCGACTTCCCCACGCGCTCATAGAGGGCCGAGCGCGGCTCCGCCTTCACCGCGGCACAGGCCGTCAGCAGCGCCGTGAGGAGGAGTACCAGAAACCGGAGAGAGGTGCGCATGGGAGGACCGGCCCCCCAGGATGCGCACCCCTCCCCGCCCCGCCAAGCCGCCCCTGGGGGCAAGGCCACGTCACGCGCCGGACGCCCGGCGGCCCGCTGTCACTGCTTCTTGGGCTGGGGCGGGAACTTCTCCAGCAGCTCGCCGGTGGCCTGGTTGATGAGCTTCTGGCTCTTCTGCGCATCAATGTTCTCGGACAGCTCGGCCTGCGCCGTGCCACGCCAGACGAGCTTGTTCGTGTCGGCGTCCACCACGTCGAGGATGAGCGTGCCCTGCTGGTACTCGCGCACGACAGGATGGGAGATGCCGGCACCTCCGTACGCGACCGGACCGTAGAAGGGGTCGTACCAGGGGTCCCACCCGTAGCCGTAATAGGAGTTGACGTAGTCCACGTCTACCTTCTGATCGATGGCGCCGTGCCAGCCCACCTTGAAGTCGGGATTCTGTCCTTCCTCCACCTTCTGGTAGCCACGCGATTGCAGCTCCTGGTCCACCGCCTGCTGGACGCGCGCCTGGATGATGGGGTTGTAGACGCGTGGGTTCGCGCCCTCCTTCATGGGCAACCAGGAATACGTGCGGTACGCGTCCACCTTCTGCACCGAGTTGGGGTCGTAGTTCGTGTTCGTCTTGATGCTCGTGCAGGCGGCGAGCCCCAGCACCAGCAAGGCACCGGCCAGACGTGACGGCAAGGACATGGCGATCTCCCTCGAGCCCCCGCGGGGCGGTTCACTTCCCCACGATAGGCATCGGCGGTCCTCCACGACCGGGCGCCACGAGCCCGCTTGCCCCTCCCTCCAGTCGGAGGCTCACCAGATGTAGCGGAGGAGGAGCTGGCCATAGAAGAGGGAGGGCTCGCCGGACCTCGCGGGGTTGCCGTCCGCATCCCGGCCGATGCGGGGCTCGGCGTTGAGAACGGCCACGCCGCCCAGGCCGAGCTGCAGATTGGGCCGCCCCGTGTAGTACAGGCCGAGCGCCACCGAGCTGGAGCGCAGGTCCGTGCGCGCCAGCTCCACCTCCGACTGACTGCCCCCGGTGAAGAGGTACTCGCCCATCAGTGCCAGGGGAACGCCGAGCGACTTGAAGTCCGCGGTGAGCGCGGCCGCCAGGTTGAGGCGGAGGGCGGTGGTCTCCTGCTCCACGCGAGCGGCCACGGTGGGATCGAAGGGCCTGCGCGTGCGCCAGATGTGCACCGCCGAGGCCGAGGCCTGGAGCCCCAGGAAGGAGCCGCCGAGCGCCTGGGCGAAGAACAAGCCGCCATTCACCGAGCTCTCCGAGACCTTCACGGTGAGCAACTCGCCCAGATTGCCGCGCAGGATGCTCACCAGTGTCACTCCCGGAGTGTCCACGATGGCGTTCAGCAGCGGCAGCAGGGCGATCTCGGTGCCCCCTTCGTAACCGCCGCCCGCCCGCAGCGACAATTGCGTACCGCTCGAGTCGAGGTGCAGCAACCGCACCACGGCACCGCCGGTACCGCTGGCCCGGAAGTTGGCGCCATCCGACACGAACGAGCCCACCGTCAGGCCGGTGTAGAGGGTGCCGCGTGCCTCGCCCCACAGGCCCAGCCAGCGGGTGAGCCGCACGCCCAGGTCCAGCGTCTGCTGGTAGCCCACGAGCGACACGTCCTGCGTCCCCAGCTCGCCGATGGGCAGGTCCGGCACGTCGTACCACGCCACGCCCTCGTTGATGCCCACGTAACTGGCGACGAAGGCGCTCCGCTGGAGGATGGGAAAGAGGAAGGTGTGGCCCCCGAGCTGGCGTGAGCGGCCACCACCACCACACTGCTCACACGCCGGGTGCTCTTCGGTGGACGCGGTCTCCGGGGAAGCCGCGCTCAAGGACAGAAGCAACATGATCGCAGTCAGGCTCATAGGGCTCGGATATGAGCCCCGGAGAGAATGGAAACATCTGCTCACGGGACCAGGAACAAGGCGAAGTGATGAACGCCGGCGGAAGCATGCCCAGCCCCACGGCAGGCATCGCCCGTGCGTGCCGCGACACCCCACTGCCCTGAAGGGCTGGAAACCCGCGAGGGAGCGGGAACAGGCGAGTCACCCCTGGACTCCCTGGATGGGCACACCCGGGTACTCACGGGTGGAGGCCCACCTCATGTTCACGGCCAGAAACACCCCGCCTCGGAGCCGCGCATGGGACAACGGAGCACGACCACGGCCAGACGCGCCTCCTTCATTCCGTTCCTGGCCTCGCTCCGGGGCTACCAGCCAGGCTGGCTGAAACGAGACCTGGTCGGAGCGCTCACCATCACGGCCCTCCTCATCCCCGAGGGCATGGCCTACGCACAGCTCGCCGGTGCACCCCCCCAGGCGGCCTTCTATGCGTGCCCGGCGGCCCTGGTGCTCTATGCCCTGCTGGGCAGCTCCCGGCAGCTCGTGGTGGCCGTCTCCGCCACGGTGGCCGTCCTCTCCGCCGCCACCGTGAGCGCGCTGGCACCCTCCGGCTCGGCCCACTACCTCGCCCTCACCGCCGGACTGGCCGTGTTGGCGGGCCTCATCTCCCTGCTCGCGGGCGTGCTGCGGCTCGGGCGCATCGCCCAGTTCTTCTCCCCGTCCGTGCTCACCGGCTTCGTCTTCGGACTGGCGCTCGTCATCGCCATGAAGCAGGTGCCCAAGCTCTTCGGGCTGAAGGGCACCGGCGAAGGCTTCTTCGAGCAACTGTGGTTCCTGCTCACCCATCTCCCGGAGGCCCACCTGCCCACGCTCCTGGTGGGCGCGAGCTGCCTGGTGCTGCTGGTGGCCCTCGAGCGCGTCTCGGAGCGGCTCCCCGCGGCCCTGGTGGTCCTGGTGCTGGCCATCCTCGCCTCCCATCTGCTTGGCCTCCAGGCGCGGCGGGTGGAGGTGGTGGGAGACATCCCGGCCGGGCTCGCGGCGCCACGACTGCCAGACATGAAGTGGAGTGACGTGCTGGCCCTGCTGCCGGGAGCGTTCGGCATCGCGCTGGTGGCCTTCGCGGAGGCCATCGGCCCGGCGCGCATGCTGGGGGCCCGGCATGGCTACCCGGTGAACGCCAACCGGGAGCTGATCGGCCTGGGCTGCGCCAACATGGGCGCCGGTCTCTTCCAGGGCTTCTCCATCGGCTGCAGCCTGTCCAAGTCCGCGGCCAACGACCAGGCCGGAGCCCGCAGCCAGGTCTCCTCCCTGGTGGCCGCCGGCCTCACGCTGCTGGTGGCGCTCTTCTTCACGCCCCTCTTCCGCGCCCTGCCAGAGGCCACCCTGGGCGCCATCGTGGTGGTGGCCGTCTCGGGGATGATGGAGGTGGGCGAGCTGCGGCGGCTGTTCCGGATGCGCCGCGCGGATTTCCTCGTGGCCATGGCCGCCCTGCTGGGCGTGCTCGTCTTCGACGTGCTGCCGGGCCTGCTCCTCGCGGTGGGCCTCTCCCTGTTCCTCACCCTCTACCGCGCCAGCCTCCCCCGCCTGAGCGAGCTGGGACGGGCCGCCGGCACCCTGGACTTCGTCGACATGCGGCACCAGCCCTCGGCGCGGCCCCTGCCCGGACTGATGGTCCTCCGCCCCAACGAGGGCATCTTCTTCGCCAACGCCGAATCCCTCCGCGAGGAGCTCCTGGAGCGCATCCAGCGCAACCCCCGCCCGGTCAAGGCCCTGCTGTTGGATCTCGAGGTGACGACGGATCTGGACGTGCCCGGGGCCGACATGCTCGCCGGCCTCCACGAGGACCTGGAGAACCTGGGAGTGACACTGCTGCTGGCGCGGGCACTCGCCCCCACGCAGCAGATGATGGAGCACACCGGCGTGCTGGAGAAGGTGGGCCGGGAGCACCTCTACCCGCACGTGCTGGGCGGAGTGGTGGACTACCTGGCCCGGCACTCGCCCCAGGCCCGGGACGAGCGGGAGCTCTTCCACGACGGCCTGCAGCGGCTGGGCACCCTGGCGGAGGAGCTCGAGGACTCCATGCCGGAGGAGGAGCGGGAGCAACTGGAACAGATGCGGCGGCTGCTGCGCCAGGCCGAGTCCGCGCTGCGAGCGCCTCGGGACACCGGGCCCCACTGACACGGAGGGAGTGAGCCATGATGGCATCCCCCACCCTTCGCGCCGCCAACGCCGCCCGGGCACACGGCTGGACGGTCGTGAGCATCCAGAAGGACTGGAAGAGCGTCTTCCCGTGACGGGTGGAGTCCGGCGCCAGGACCTCGCCCTTCCGGGCTGACCGGGCAGCCAGACCCGGACTGCCTCCCGCCGGTACATGCACATCTTCTACGGCGCAATTCGATTACAAGAGGGAGACACCCATGGCCAGAGCAGTGAAGGCGCCCAACATCCTCGTCATCTTCGGAGATGACATCGGCTACTGGAACATCAGCGCGTACAACCAGGGAATGCTGGGCTACGAGACGCCCCACATCGATCGCCTGGCGAAGGAGGGAGCACTCCTCACCAACTACTACGGGCAGCAGAGCTGCACCGCGGGCCGCGCGGCCTTCATCACCGGCCAGTGCCCGTTCCGCACGGGCCTGACGAAGGTGGGCATGCCGGGAGCCAAGGTGGGCCTGAGCGAGGAGGACCCGACCATCGCCGAGCTGCTCAAGCCGCTGGGCTACCACACGGCCCAGTTCGGCAAGAATCACCTCGGGGACCGGGACGAGTACCTGCCCACCCACCACGGCTTCGACGAGTTCTTCGGCAACCTGTACCACCTCAACGCGGAAGAGGAGCCAGAGAACCCGGACTACCCGAAGGATCCCCGGTTCCGGAAGCGCTTCGGTCCGCGCGGCGTCATCCACTCGTACGCGGACGGCCGCATCGAGGACACCGGACCCCTCACCAAGAAGCGCATGGAGACGGTGGATGAGGAGTTCCTCGCCGCGACCCTCGACTACCTCGAGCGGGTGGCGGACTCCGACAAACCCTTCTTCATCTGGTTCAACACCACGCGCATGCACATCCACACGCACCTGAAGCCGGAGTCCCAGGGCAAGACGGGCAGCGGCGTCTATGCGGACGGCATGGTCGAGCACGACGATCATATCGGACGGCTCCTGGCCAAACTCGACGAGCTGGAGCTGCGGGAGAACACCCTCGTCATCTACTCCACGGACAACGGCGCCATGGTCAACATGTGGCCGGATGGCGGCTCGACTCCCTTCCGTGGCGAGAAGGACACCAACTGGGAGGGCGCGTTCCGCGTGCCGTGCCTCGTGCGCTGGCCAGGCGTCATCGAGCCGGGCACCCGCCTCAACGCCCTCTTCTCGTCCGAGGACTGGCTGCCCACGCTGGTGTCGGCCGCGGGCGACCCGGACATCAAGGACAAGCTCCTCAAGGGCCACGAAGCCAACGACAAGACCTTCAAGGTGCACCTGGACGGCTACGATCAGACCGGGCTGCTCGCGGGGCGGGGACCGTCCCAGCGCCAGGAGTTCTTCTACTTCGGCGATGATGGCGAGCTGCTCGCCATACGCCATGGGCGTATCAAGGTGGTCTTCGCCGAGCAGAAGGCCACGGGCTTCGATGTCTGGTCCACGCCCTTCGTGATGCGCCGGGCGCCGCTCATCTACGACCTGGAAGCGGATCCCTTCGAGCGCGGGGAAGACGGAGTGGGCTACCACACCTGGCTGCTCGACCATTCCTTCATGCTCCTCCCGGCCCAACAGGCGGTGGCTCGGTTCCTCGAGAGCTTCAAGACATTCCCACCGCGTCAGAAGCCGGGGAGCTTCACCATCGATCAGGTGATGGAGAAGCTGGAGAGCGCGCCGGCCCAGTCCCATTGACGGTAACGAAGCGACCCGCCCCCTGTGTGCCATTCCAGGGGGCGGGTCCCCGGTGCTCACGTCCCCTCGAACCTCGTTCCACCCGAGAGGTCCCGCGAATGAGAATACGCCCACTCACGGCGATGAGCGTCTCCGTCCTCCTGCTGCTCTCCGCCGGGGCCGTCGCGCAGACGGAAGCGAGCCCCGAGCACGATGCGACCGAGCTGTCGAAGGCCACCCAGAACCCCGTGGGAGACCTGCTCAGCGTGCCGTTCCAGTTCAACTTCAACACCGGCGGTGGCCTCGAGGACCGGACCTTCCTCCTGCTGAACTTCCAGCCCGTGATTCCCATCAAGCTCTCCTCGAATTGGAACCTCATCGCCCGCACCATCGTGCCGGTGATCGACGCACCGGGCCCGGAGAGCACCCGGTTCCGGGGACTGGGAGACGTCCAGGAGCAGCTCTTCTTCGCGCCCGCGAAGTCGGGCGGGTTCATCTGGGGCCTCGGGCCCGTGCTCTCGCTGCCCACGGCCACCGTGGACAGCGTCCGGACAGGAAGCTGGGCGGCGGGTCCGAGCGGAGTGCTCCTCGTGATGACGGGGCCCTGGGTCCTCGGCGGCCTGGCGAGCCAGCTCTGGACCTTCGAGGACGAGGGGGGTGCGCCCAGAATCAACCAGCTCTCGTTCCAGTATTTCATCAACTACAACTTCAGCGGGGGCTGGGCGTTGACGGCCGCGCCGGTCCTCATGGCGGACTGGGAGGCCACGCGAGGCGAGCGGTGGACGGTTCCGGTCGGCCTCGGTGTCTCGAAGACCACCGTGTTCCGCCGCCAACCCCTGTCGCTCGCCGTGCAGTACTACCACAACGTCGTCCGGCCCGATGACGCGGCCGCGAACCAGCTCCGGTTCGTGTTCTCGTTGCTCTTCCCGACGAAGGAGTAGAGGTACACCATGACAGACGTGCTCACCCAGCTGTGGCGGGAGATCGTCGAGCGCCCCGATGGGCCGATGGCCTTCCGCTTCTACCTCCAACCGGTGATGGCGATGCTGTTCGCCCTGCGCGACGGCATCAAGGACGCGCACACGGGACGGCCCGCCTATTTCTGGGCGCTCTTCACGGACAGGCCACACCGGCGCGAGCTGGTGCGCTCCGGATGGAGCTCGGTCCGCAATGTCTTCATCCTCGCCGTGGTGATTGATCTCATCTATCAGTTCATCGTGTTCAAGGAGCTGCGGCCCATCCAGGGTCTGCTCGTGGCCGTGCTCCTGGCCATCGTGCCGTACGCGCTGCTCCGAGGCCCGGTGAACCGGCTCACCCGAGGCCTGCTCCACCGCCGGGCCACTCACTGAGGTGTCTTCACAGGTGCCACGGGAAGGGTGAAGAAGAACGTGCTCCCCCGCCCCAGCGTACTCTCCGCCCAGATGCGCCCCCCATGGGCCTCGACGATGCCCTTGGAGATGTAGAGCCCCAGGCCGGCGCCCCGCCGGTCCGTGGGCCGCTCCTGCCAGAAGCGCTCGAAGAGCCGAGAGAGGTGTACCGGTTCTATTCCCCGGCCCGTGTCCGAGACCTGGAAGCAGACCTCGCGGTCGCGGTGCTCGGCGCCCATACGGATGAATCCGCCCGGACACGTGAACTTCACGGCGTTGCCGAGGAGGTTGGAGAAGACCTGCAGAATCCTGGCCCTGTCGGCCATGACCGGAGGAAGTGCCTCGGGCAGGTCGGTCCGCAGCTCGAGGGAGGCATTGGACGCCGCCGCGGTGAACAACGGGAGTGCCTCGGCCACCAACTCCCCCGGCGCCACGGCGTGACGCTCGATGTGAAGCCCTTCCTTCTCGATTCGCGCCACGTCCAGCAGATCATCGATGAGGCGAGTCGCCTGGTGGATGTGCCGTTCGATCGACTCCGCCGTGCCGCGGGTGTTTCTCTCCGGACCACCTGGCGGCCCCATCCGCCGGAGCGACGCCGCGGCGAGCCCGACCGCGTTGAGCGGGTTGCGAAGGTCGTGCGCGACGATACCGAGCACCTCGTCCCTCGCGGCGATGGCCTTCTGTGCGGCCTGATAGAGGCGCGCGTTGTCCACCGCCAGGGCAGCACGGTGGGCCAGCTCCTTGCCAAGCCGGAGGTCCTCCGGCGCGTAGCAGCAGCGCGGCTCGGAGGAAACGAGGACGAGGGCCCCCAACAAGCGCCCATGGGCCAGGAGCGGGAACCCCATGAGGGAAGTGGGGTTCAACTGGCGGAGCAGCTCGAGGGACTCGGGCCCCTGGGCCACGGACTGGATGAATTCCTCGGAGACGCTGGACATCAGCACCGGCTGTTTCATCTCGAGGATCCGCGAGAAGAGCGTGCGCCTGTCCTGCTCCAGGGAGAGCCGTTCGAGCGCGGCCGCGATCTGCTCCCGGGCGGGGTCCCGATGAACGACACGGAACCGGCGGATCCGTCCCTCTTCCTCCACGATGCCGACGATGCAGACGTCCGCCAGGAAACGGACCGCGAGCTGGGCAATACGGGTGAGGACCTCCTGGTAGTCCAGGGTCTCGGAGAGGTCGGCTCCCACCTCCGCCAGGAACTGCTGGTCGCGCTCGAGACGGGTGCGGACGGTGACGTCGCGCAGCACGACGTTGAACAACACCGCTCCCCCGATTTCCAGCTTCGAGATGGCGGCCTCCGCGGGGAACTCCTGGCCGTTCTTCCGGAGACCGAAGATGGAGGGACGATGATCGCCCATGCTCCGCGATTTCGCGCTCCCGGCCGCGAAATCACGCAGGTGCTTCCGGTGGAGTTCCCGGAATCGCTCTGGGAGCAGGAGCTCGAGCGGCTTCCCGAGGATCTCGTCACGCCGCCAGCCGAAGATGCGCTCGGCTCCTTCGTTGTAGATGACGATGTCGTGCGCCCCATCCACCGAGATGATGGCGTCCGAGGCGATGGAGATGATCCCCGCGAACTTCGCCTCCGACGCGCGGAGCGCCGCCTCCGCGAGCTTGGCACCCGTCCGGTCAACGCCCACCAGATAGACGAACTCCGGCTTTCCGTCGGGGGCCCTCGACACCTGCGCCGACCAGGCAATCCACCTGTGCTCCCCGGACTTCGTGACCGCGAGTGATTCCTGGGGCGGAGCCTTTCCCTCCAGGATCTGGGCGAGCGTGCGACTGGTGAGCTCAGCCGACTCCGAAGCGGGCCTGAGCGACCCGACCTTCTTTCCCCGGACCTCCTCGAAGTCATACCCGAGGAACTCCGAGCACGCCCGATTCCAGAGGAGGACCCGCCCCTCCCGGTCCAGGACGACCACGAGGGGCTCCCTCATTTCCAGCAGCCTCATATCGAAATCGATCATGGGGCGGACCCCTCCCGGGCCGCACCTCTCATCGTGACCATCCCCGTGGGGCCTTGCCATGCGGGCTTCGCACATGGCCCATCAACCAGGCGGCGCGGGCGGCCCCTCGGGTGCCTTCCCGGTGGTGGAGGAGACAGCTCGAGGCAGGCAGGCAACATCCCCCCTCCTCCCGAGCCGGGATGCGCAGTCCTGTCTCCGACCCACCTCCCCCCTCAGGGTCCACTGGGAGCGCGTCCCACCCGGTACCTATCCTCGGCGGAACAGGAGGAACACCATGCGATTGATTTCCGGAGTGGTCGTGGGCCTGGCGCTGCTCGCGAGCGCACGCCCGGCGCTGGCCGCCGACTCGGACGTGCCCGCCAACTTCGTCAGCACGGACGAGCAGGAAACACTCATTCCGCACGTGGGCTTCAACATCGGAGGTGGGCTGAGCATCCCCATCACCGACGCCGGCGACCGCTTCGAGCTGGGCGGCGCCTTCCAGGCCGGGGTGAGCTTCAACTTCAACCAGCGCCTGGGCATCCAGGCCGAGTACCTCTACAGCGGCTACAACATCCAGGCCGACGTCCTGAACTCGACCGGTACCAATGGCACCCACGTCATGCAGTACGGAGACCTCAACGTCGTCTACAACGTGCTCCCCGCCCGCCCCCTCGGCATCTACGTGCTGGGCGGACCCGGCATCTACTACCGGCGGGTGGAGGTCACCGAGTTCGCCGGGGTAGGCGTGGTGCCGTACTGCGACCCCTGGCTGTATGTCTGTTACAACACCGCCGTGCCGGTCGAAGAGGTCCTCGGCTCGCGGAGCAGGACGGACTTCGGGCTCAACGCGGGTGTTGGCATCAGCCTGAGACTCTTCGGAGGTCCCCTCCGGCTCTACGCGGAAGGCCGCTACCACTTCATCTTCAGCGGTGACATCGACACGGCGGCGGGCCCCCAGAAGGCGGATGGCCAGTACCTGCCCCTCGTGCTCGGACTGCGCTTGTAGGGGCAACGGCGGCGCCGCCCGCGCCCTGCCCCGCGGGGAGGGGCGGGCGGCGCGGGGGCGACACAGACCCCGTCCCAAGGTGTTGGGTGGTCCCGAGGGCTGGCGATACCCAAGCTTGCGCCCGTGCGAGGAGCGCCTTCGCCTCCACCCGATAGGAGAGTAACCATGACGGACATCCTTGGTGGAACCACCCCGGAGACCAGGCTCCCGGAGCAGCCCGCGCCGTACGAGGCCCCCTTTCCAGACATGGTGTGGATTCCCGGTGGTACCTACTGGATGGGCTCGGACACGCACTACCTCGAGGAGAGGCCCGCCCATCAGGTGACGGTGAGCGGCTTCTGGATGGACATCCACCTGGTGACGAACGCGCGCTTCGCCCGCTTCGTGGAGGCCACCGGCTACGTCACCGTGGCCGAGCGCCCGCTCGACCCCCAGGACTACCCCGGAGCGGCTCCCACGCTGCTCGTCCCCGGCTCGCTCGTCTTCCGTCAGCCGGAGCGGCGCGTGAGTCTCGATGACTTCACGCAGTGGTGGGCCTACGTGCCAGGCGCCTGCTGGAAGCGCCCCGAGGGGCCCGACAGCACGTGGGAGGGCCGCGAGCAGTACCCGGTCGTCCACGTGTCCTTCGAGGACGTGGAGGCCTACTCACGCTGGGCCGGCAAGGAGCTGCCCACCGAGGCCGAGTGGGAGCGCGCCGCGCGCGGAGGCCTGGATCGCAAGAGCTACGCCTGGGGAGACCTGCTCTCGCCCGAGGGGCGGATGATGGCCAACACCTGGCAGGGGCAGTTCCCCATGCAGAACCTGCTCGAGGACGGCTACGCGGGGACCTCGCCCGTGGGCACCTTCCCCGCCAACGGCTACGGCCTGTTCGACATGATCGGCAACGTCTGGGAATGGACCACGGACTGGTACCAGGAGCGGCACCAGGGCAACCGGGGCAAGGCCTGCTGCATCCCGGTGAACCCGCGCGGGCCGGCCAATCCGGAAGGAACCCAGGACCCGCGCACGCCCCAGGTGACCATTCCGCGCCGCGTGCTCAAGGGCGGGAGCCACCTGTGCGCTCCCAACTACTGCCAGCGCTACCGCCCCGCCGCGCGCTCCCCCCAGGCGGTGGACAGCGGCTCCGGCCATATCGGCTTCCGCTGCATCGTGCGGCCCCCCTTCCAGTGAGCCGCACGAAGGGAGCTCCCCTCACGAGGGCGTATCCACCGGACGCCGGGTGGCCAGCCGCTCGGCGCGCTCGCTCTCCAGGGCCTGCTCGGCACCGGGGGCGGTGATGGCCGCCGAGGGGCGATGCACCGTGCGGTACACGGCCGCCGCCGTGGCCCCGCCCAGCAGCGGCGCCACGATGAACACCCAGAGCTGGCTCAGCGCCCAGCCTCCGACGAACAGCGCCGGCCCCAGGCTGCGCGCCGGATTGACGGAGGTGTTGGTGAGGGGAATGCCCACCAGGTGCACGAGCGTCAGCACCAGGCCGATCGCCACGCCGGCGAAGCCCACGGGCGCGCGGGCGTCGGTGGCGCCCAGCACCGTCAGCACCAGGAAGAAGGTGAGCACCACCTCGGCCAGGAAGGCCGCGCCCATGCCATAGCCTTCCGGCGAGTGGGCTCCGAAACCGTTGGCCGCCAGTCCCTGGGTGGCCGCCGAGTAGCCCTCCGGTCCGCCCCTGGCCAGCAGCAGCACCACGCCCGCGCCCACGAGGGCCCCCACGCACTGGGCCACCACGTACCCCAGGGCGTCGCGGCGCTCGAACTTCCCGCTGAGCAACAGGCCGAGCGTCACCGCGGGATTCAGGTGACAGCCCGAGATGGGACCCATGGCATACACCATCGCTAGCACGGACAGCCCGAAGGCGAAGGACACCCCGAGGAAGCCGATGCGCTCCCCCGCGAGCACGGCGGCTCCCACGCCACCGACCACCAGGGTGAACGTCCCGACGAGCTCCGCTCCATAGCGCCGCATCGCCTCCGTTCCACCGGAGGGAGCAGCGGACTTCACCTCGACCTTGTTCATGGTCAGCCTCATCCTTCCACCCAATGCGTCCCACGGGTCACGCTGTGCACGGCGCTTCATGACGGCAGGACACGACCCTCCCCCCCACCCTCTCCCAGAGGGAGAGGGAGCACGCGCGCTCCCCTAATGCACCGCGGGAGGCGACGAGGGCGCGCCCTCCGGTGGCTGGCCGGTGGCTCCCACCTCGGTGGACAGGAAGCGGCGCACCGCCTCGCCCACGGTGGGGTGGACGTTCTCCGGGCCGAGCCGCTCCATCAACCCCGTACGCCGCAACAACGCCCTCAGCGGGGCCTTGGCCTGGGCGATGGCCAGCACCACCCCCTGCTCCTCCAGCTCCACCCGGAGGTGCTCCAGTCCCTCGGCCGCGGTGACGTCCAGGTCGAAGACGGCCGCGGCATCCACCAGGAACCACTTCACCGGGGCCCGCGCACCGGCCACCAGGGCGCGGGCCTGCTCGCGCAAGTGCCGCACGTTGGCGAAGAAGAGCGGCGCGTCGAAGCGGTAGATGATGAGGCCGGGGACCGTCTCGGCGCCCTCGTCCCGCTCGATGTCGTGGTAGCCAGGGACGCCCTCGCGCTCGCCGAGCACCGCGTCATGGGGATGGGCGGCGCGGCGGATGAGGTCTCCCAGCGCCAGCGCCACGGCGATGAGGATGCCCTGGAGGATGCCCAGCCCCACCACGCCCAGCATCGTCACCAGGGCGAGGAGCGCCTCCACGCGCCGCACGCGCCACATCATGGCGATGGAGCCGAAGTCCATGAGGTACACGGCGGCCACGATGACGATCCCCCCCAGCGTCACCATGGGCAGGTGCTCCAGCAGGGGCGTGAGGAAGAGCGCGAAGAGCAGCACCACGGCGGCGGAGAGGACGCTCACCAGCTGCGAGCGTCCGCCCATGGCGAAGTTGACGGCGGTGCGCGAGTCGCTGCCCGTCACCGGAAAGCCCTGGGTGAAGGCGTTGACGAGGTTGCCGGCGGCCTGGCCGAAGAACTCCTGGTTGGGCTCGAAGCGGTAGCGCTGCTTGTCGGCGTAGAAGCGGCCGGTGAGCACGGAGCTGGCGTAGTTGACGAGCGCGAGGCTGAAGGCCGCGGGCAGCAGGGCGCGGAGGTCGCTGAAGCCCAGCGCGGGCAGCGCGAGGGACGGCGGCTGCGCGGAGATGGAGCCCACCACCTGGAGGCCTCCCTGGCGGAGCTCGAGGAGCGCGGCCGCCGCGGTGGTGAGGACCACCAGGACGAGCGGACCGGGCACCCGGGGCAGCAAGCGCCGCAGCAGCACGAGCGCCAGGATGACTCCCAGCCCGAGCAGCAGGGTGGGCAGGTGCATCCGCTGGAGGTTGGAGCCCACCTCCCACACCTGGCCGGGGAAGGTGTTGGACTTGCGCTCCAGGCCGAAGAGCCGCGCGAGCTGGCTGCCGATGATGATGAGCGCCGCGCCGTTGAGGTAGCCCAGGAGGATGGGCTTGGAGAGGAAGTCCGCGAGCCCCCCCGCCTTGACCAGGCCGCCCACGAGGCTGAGGACGCCCACCATGAGCGCCAGCAGCGCGGCCAGCGAGGCATGGCGGGCGGGGTCCCCGCCCGAGACCACATGTCCCAGGGCGGTGGCGGTGAGGATGGCGGCCCCCGCTTCCGGCCCGAGGATGAGGTGGCGGGAGGCGCCGAACAGCGCGTAGGCCAGCATGGCGAAGATGCCCGCGTAGAGCCCCGCCGCCGGCCGCACGCCGGCGATCTGCGCATAGGCGAGTCCCTGGGGAATGAGCATCGCGCTGAGGGTCAGCGCGGAGAGGACGTCCGCGCGCAGCCACCGGCGCTGATACGTGCGCACCAGCCGCAGACCCGGGGCGAAGCGTCGCACCGCCCGCCAGGCTCCCAGGCGTTCCGTTCCCATATCGTCCTCCGCTCACGGCCCACGGGACACCTCCAACGGTTGGCGTCCCGGCGCTCGATGGCAAGCAGCGGCGGCCCATTCCCCGCTGGGTGTCCCGCTCCGTCCGTCCGCTCCTCCCCATGGGGCAGGTCCACCCGCGCTCGCTCCTCGGGGGGCCACTTCATTGCCGTGACGCTCGTGCATTGCCACCCTCCGAGGAGGCTCCCGCCGAAGGTCTCGACGCGGGGCCATGTCCATGCATGCGGGGCGCGCACGGTGGAGGTGACGAACATGAGGGGCACCCAGGCACAGGCACGCATGGAGGCGGGGCTCGCCGCCCCGAGGCGCGCGCGGCCGGGAGAAGTCCACCCGATCCGTTGGTGGGTGCGGCGCAGGGTGTGGCTGCCCCCCGTCCTGGCCGCGTTGGCGGGCGCCTGCCTGGGCATCTTGTTCGTGGAGTACCCCTCCCCCATGGCCCGGGTGCTTCGCGGGGTGGCCTGGCAGGCCACGGCGGCCGAGGCGAGGAACATGCTCTCCACGGTGCTGGGGATCACGCTGACCTCGCTGAGCATCGTCCTGTCGCTGTCCATGCTCGTGGTGCAGAACGCCGCCGGGCAGTACTCGCCACGGCTGCTGCGCTTGTTCCTGCACAGCGCGGGCATTCGCGTGGTCATCCCGATGTTCGTCGCCACCAGCGTCTTCTGCCTGGTGGCCGCGCAGGAGTTCGGCTTCGTGTCCGGCACCGGGCGCGCGCCGCGCCCGGCGCTCGGCCTGGCCATGCTGCTGCTCGTCGCCTGTGAGGGAGCGCTCGTCTTCCAGGTGCTCCACACCCTCCAGATCATGCGCGTGGAGAAGCTCGTCCGGTGGATCCGCCGGGAAACGCTGCGTGTCGCGCGGACGCAGGAGCGGTTCCGGAGGTGGGACGCGGACATGCCGGCCGTGGTGCCGGCTCGCCCGGAGGGGGCCTGGCCGCTGCGCGCCCCCGCGAACGGCTTCATCGTCGCCGTGGATGAGCGGGCGCTGCTGGCGGCGGCCACGGCGCGGGGGCTCGTCGTCCATGTGAGCCATGCCATCGGCGAGCCCGTGATTCAGGGCGCGGAGGTGGGCTGGGTGGAGGCCACGGGCCACGCGTCACCCGCCTCGCGCGCGGCCTCCGAGGCCCTCCTCACCCGCGCCATCCTCCTGGACCGCTGGCGGGACGAGGACGCCGACGTGGCCCTGGGTGTGCGGCAGCTCGTGGACGTGGCCATCAAGGCGCTGTCACCCGGTATCAACGACCCCTATACGGCCGTGGAAGTGGTGGATCAGCTCACCTTCCTGCTGTGCGAGCTGAGCCGGCTGCACCTGGGCCCCCGGGTGCTGGAGGATGAGGCGGGCAGTGCCCGCGTCTTCCTGCATGCCCTCGCGCTGCGGGACTACCTGGAGCTGGCCACGGATCAGATCCTCCGCTATGGCGCCAGCGAGCCCGCGGTGGTGCTCCGGTTGCTGCGGATGGCGGGGGCCGTCGGACAGCGCGCGCGGAGCGCGGAGGACCGGCGGGCGGCGCGTGAGACGCTCCACCGGCTCCTGGCGGAGGCGGAGCGGGCCCAGGCGGGCGCCCCGTGGCTCGAGCCACTCCGCCGGCACGCCGAGACCCTGGAGCGGGCCCGGGCGGGAGGATGGCTCCCGCCACTGCCCGCACACGCCTTCTGAGACCGCCTTCCTGGCGGGACGGCTTGCCGGGAGGGGGAGAGAGAGGAGCCCCGTATGGTGGTGGGAGGGTCCGGGCTGGGGGAGCTGCTGTTGCGGCTGCTCGTGGCGGCGTTCTCCGGCTTCGTCCTGGGACTGCCCTATCGCCGGCGGCCGGGCGGCGTTCGCACCCACTACATGGTGACGTTGGGCGCCGCCCTCTTCTGCACGACCGCGGCGAACGTGGCGGGGCGGGAGGACGAAGTGCTCCGCATCATCCAGGGCATCGCGTCCGGCATCGGGTTCGTGGGCGCGGCGAGCGTCCTCAAGAAGGGCACCTACATCCTCGGCATCACGACGGCCGCTTCCATCTGGATTGCCGCGGCCGTGGGGTGCGAGGCGGCGCTGGGCAGCCCGGTGCTCGCCGCCGTGGTGGCGCCCGTCATCGCCCTGACGAACTGGCTGGTGGGCCTGCTGGAGCGCAAGGTCTTCCACCGCAGGCGCCGCCTGCGCAGTCCTCGGGAGTTCCGCGACGGGGCCGGGCGGAAGTAGTCGAAGCAGGACGCCCGGGAGTCTCTGGAAGTACTCCCGGGCATGGCATCGCCTGACCTGGCGTCATCAGGCGTGTGCTTGCCGGAAGCGGGCAATGGCCCGCTCGACCTCATCGGCGAAGTGGTGGAGCGTCTCGCCAATGTTCGTGGTCTCGCCCTCCTCGTCTTCCTGATGCCGCGCCTTCCGCTGCGCCGCCTTCTCCTTCATCTTCTCCCGCACCCTCTCCTTGAGGGGCCCGATGCTGAGGCTGCCCGGCGCCTGACTGGGTGGGTATTCGATGAGGCTCTCGGCGAAGCGCCGGACGACCATCTGCCCTGGCACGAAGAGGAACATCCGCTCCCCGTACCACGAGGTGTAGAGCCCCGAGTGCGTGGCGTATTCGAACGGATCCGAGCGCAGGTTGATGATGTACGGCCAGGCGGGGTTGAAACGCTTGCCGCTGAACCACATGTCCGGCCCCTCTCCATCCTGGTAGGAGAAGATGAGCTTCCAGTCGTCGTAGCGGACGGCGGCGAGATCTCCACTGTCGAGCACGTAGATGTATTCATGGCGTCTGCCCGGCCCCTTGCCGGCGAGCAGCTCGCGCTGGTCGTACCCGTCCAGGTACACGCGGAACTTCTTCTGGCCCACCTGGAAACCCTTCTTGCACCGCTCGGCGAGGTCCTCGGGACCGCCCGCGGCCGCCACGAAGGTGGGCATCCAGTCCTCGTGCGCGAAGATGTCGTTGATGACGGTGCCCGGCTCGATGACGCCCGGCCAGCGAACCACACAGGGGACCCGGACGCCGCCCTCCCAGGTGGAGCCCTTCTCCCCCCGGAATGGCGCGTTGCCGCCATCGGGCCAGCCCATCTTCTCCACGCCATTGTCGGTGGAGAAGACGACGAGGGTGTTGTCCGCGATGCCCAGCTCCTCGAGCCTGGCGAGCAGCGCGCCCACGATATCGTCGAGCTGGGTCATGGCGTCGGCATAGAGGCCCTTGCCCGTCTTGCCCTTGTACTTGTCGCTGAGGTACGTCCACACGTGGGTGCGCGTGGTGTTGTGCCAGAGGAAGAAGGGCTTGCCCTCCTTGGCCGCCCGCTCGATGAAGCTCAGCGAGGAGGCCAGGAATTCGTCGTCCACGGTCTCCATGCGCTTCTTCGTGAGCGGCCCGGTGTCCTCGATGCGCTGTCTGCCCACGCGGCCCCAGCGGGGATCCTCGGTCGGGTCGTCCCGGTCCGTCGCCCAGCAGTGGAGCACCCCTCGCGGCCCGAACTTCTCCTTGAACGCCGGATCCTTCGGGTAGTCGGGGCACTCCGGCTCGTTCTCGGCGTTGAGGTGGTAGAGGTTGCCGTGGAACTCGTCGAAGCCGTGCACGGTGGGCAGGTAGGGATTGGAGTCACCCAGGTGGTTCTTGCCGAACTGGCCGCACACGTAGCCCAGCGGCTTGAGCATCTCGGCGATGGTGGGATCCGAGTCCTGCAGTCCGTATTTCGCGCCCGGCATGCCGATGGTGGTGAGCCCCGTGCGCAGCGGATTCATGCCGGTGATGAAGGCGGCCCGGCCCGCCGTGCAGCTCTGCTGCCCGTAGCAGTCGGTGAGCAGCGCCCCCTCCTTCGCGAGGCGGTCGATGTTCGGGGTGCGGTAGCCCATCATCCCCTGGTTGTAGGCGCTGACGTTCCAGAACCCGATGTCATCTCCCCAGATGACGAGGATGTTGGGCTGCCTGCGCTCCGCCTTCTTGTCGTGGCCATTGCCTGACTTCGAGTGGCCATTGCCCGTCTTCTTGCTGTGCGGCATGTGTCGAGTCCTCCCTCAGCCGATGCCCGCGGGTGTGTCCAACAGGACAATCCGTGTCCATCCGGGGTGCCGCCAGGCAACGAGGTGGCGGGCGGCGGCATGGCCCTACTCGTGCCCTGTCCGACAGGGAGGGGCGTCCTGCCCGTCCATGCTCAGTGGAAGGGGAGGACGAGCAGCTGGCGCAGCCCCAACAGGCTCCCCAACACACCGAAGACGAGCAGCACCGTGACGAGCCGCTGGTTGCGCAGCTTGGTGGAAAGTCCACCAAAGAAGAGGCCCAGGGCGAAGAAGACGGTGGCGAGGATGTAGTCGTCCGAGTGTTGGTTCGCGCGCTTCGCCTCCTCCGTATACCGCATGGCCGTCCGCTCCAGCTCGAGGCCTTCCTGGTGCTGGGCGTTGGTATAGGACTTCAGCTCGAAGGGGGTGGGAGGTGCATCGGGATTCTCCAGCGGCTTCATCGCCAGCCACTCCTCCGCGAAGGGACGGAACTCCTTGCGCAGGAAGCGCTCGCCCACCAGCCGCGCCACCCGCTGCTCTCCCATCTGGGAGGAGAGCACGAGCTGGACGAAGGTGTTGGCGTCATAGGACATCTGGACGTTGGCGTTGCCGAAGGCGCGTACCGCCTCGACACGCGAGGCGGACGCGCTGGCGAAGTGCACCGCCTGCACTCCCCCCCAGCGAGAGGACTGCCAGGCACTGAAGGCCGAGCCCACGGCCGCCAAGGAGAGCAGGAGGGTGGCCAGCAACTGCTGCCAGTAGGCCGGCTCGCTGAATTCCCGCTCGTTCGTCTTCGTCATGGTTGTCATCCCGAGGCGGCCCTGCCTCCGGCCAGTTCCCAGCCTGCCCAGCCGGTGTCCGAGGCCCGGTGCTACTGCCGCGCCATCGCCAGCCTGAAGCGCTCCTCCGGCGAGACGAAGTGGTCGAAGTCCTCCTTGCCCTTGTCCAGCTGCACCCACTTCACCCGGCCGTTGAAGATGCTGTCCCCGTTGGTGAAGCCTTCCGCCACGAACGAGCCCATCTCGCGGCCCACGTCCGCGGTCTCGTCGAGAGACATCGAGTTGGCCAGGGTCGCCTCCACCCGGCCCTCCCCCACCTTCTCGCCGTCGACGTACAGGGTCACGTCGCCGCCCTTGCCCACGCCGCCCCCGTCGTACTTGAACTCCATGCGCACCTGGTGCGTGCCCTTGGGCAGCTCACGCCCGGACTCGATGTAGAACCGGCGCAGCCCGCCGTAGTTGTAGCAGTAGAGGAGCCGGTTCTTGTACGCGTAGAGGCACCAGCCGCCGAACCTGCCTCCCTGGGTGATGATGACCCCGTGCGCGCCGCCCTCCGGTATCTCCACCTCCGCCGTCACCGAGTGCGACTTGTTCTTGATGTTGAGGATCGAGTTCTCGCTGATCCGTCTCATGCCGCCGGAGAGGAGCTGCGAGTCGCCGTGGATGAGCTCGGGCCGGCCAGCGAGCTCCGAGTTGAAGCGCTCGACGCTACGGACGTCCAGCGGCAGCACGTAGAACTTCGCGGCCTCGATGAGGAAGAGCTCCTGCAACTGCTTCAACCGCTCCGGCATCTCGGCGGCGAGATTCCTCGCCTGGCTCCAGTCCTTCGTCGTGTCGTACAGCTCCCAGACATCATCCTCGAGACGCACCTTCGACTCGGTCTCCCACGGCGTGCGGTGTTTGGTCACCGCCGTCCAGCCCTGGTGGTAGATGCCGCGATTGCCGAACATCTCGAAGTACTGCGTTTCGTGCCGCTCCGGAGCCTCCGCGTCGTCGAAGCCGTAGAGCATGCTCGTTCCCTGCATCGGGGTCTGCTGCACGCCATGGACCATCACCGGCTGGGGAAGGTGCGCGGCCTCGAGGACGGTGGGCCCCACGTCGATGACATGGGAGAACTGCTCGCGGACCTCCCCCCTGGCCCGGATGCCATTGGGCCAATGGACGATGGTGCCATTGCGCGTACCGCCGAAGTGCGAGGCCACCTGCTTGGTCCACTGGTAGGGCGTATCCATGGCATGCGCCCAGCCCACCGCGTAGTGGTTGTAGGCCTCCGGCGTGCCCATCTTGTCCTGGTTCTGGATGAGGTACTCGGGCGTCTCCACGCCGAAGATGTTGTTGAAGATGAACCCCTCGTTCAGCGTGCCGTTGAGGGTGCCCTCGGCGGAGGCGCCATTGTCCCCGATGATGTAATAGACGAGCGTGTCCTCCAGCGCGCCCATCTGCTCCAGCGCGTCGATGAGCAGCCCCACGTGGTGGTCCGCGTACTCGAGGAACCCGGCGTAGACCTCCATCTGCCGCGCGAGCACCGGCTTGAGCTTCTCCGGCATGTCCTCCCAGGCCGGTATCTCCTGGGGCCGTTGCGTGAGCTCGCAGTTCCTGGGAATGACGCCGAGCTTCTTCTGCCGGGCGAAGATCTCCTCGCGCAGTTTGTCCCAGCCAGCATCGAAGCGGCCCTTGTACTTGTCCGCCCACTCGGTGGGCACATGGTGGGGCGCGTGCGTGGCACCCGGCGCGAAGTACATGAAGAACGGCTTGTCCGGCACGAGCGCCTTCTGCTGCCGCACCCACCCGATGGCGCGCTCCGTCATGTCCGCCATGAAGTGATAGCCCTCTTCCGGCGTGCGCTCCGGCTCGAGGGGCGTGGTGTTCTCATAGAGCGCCGGGTAGTACTGGTTCGTCTCCCCGCCGATGAAGCCGAAGAAGTACTCGAAGCCCGAGCCGGTGGGCCACCGGTCGAACGGCCCCACCGGGCTCGTCTCCCAGACCGGCACCTCGTGGCACTTGCCGAACTGCGCGGTGCTATAGCCGTTGAGCTTGAGGATCTCCGCCACCGGCGCGCAGTGGTTCGGCCGGACGCAGGTGTAGCCTGGCGAGGAGGTGGCGATCTCGGTGATGCCACCGAACCCCACCGCGTGATGGTTGCGGCCGGTGAGCAGCGCGGCGCGCGTGGGTGAGCAGAGCGCGGTGGTGTGGAAGCGGTTGTATTTGAGCCCCCCCTTCGCCAGGCGCTCCGCGGTGGGCGTATGGATGACGCCGCCAAAGGCGCTCGAGGCGCCGAAACCCACGTCGTCCAACAGGACGACCAGGACGTTGGGGGCGCCCCGCGGGGGCCGCAGTGGCTTGATGGGGGGGAACTTCGCGCTCGGATCGCTTGCACTGAAGGGCCGGACGCCCTGGTAGGGCTGATCCGGGATGGGAAGCACCTCTCGTTGGAGGGTGTCGGAAGTGGAAGAGGCGTTGCCTGCCTGCCGTCGACCCGTCTTTTTCATGGGTGTGCCAGCTCCGTGAAGTCCTGCTCGCACCAAGCTAGGACTCCTCGTACTCCAGACCACCGTGCCCGGGGGGGACGCCTTCGCGCCGCTTTCAAGACGGATGAACCCGAGGGCATCCAGACCCATTGGGCACTGGAGGATGGAGCCCTCGCGCCCGGGGGCACGCTGCTTGCCCGGGCGCACCGGCGCGAAGGCTCACGCCGCCCGCCGTCCCCGGGGTTCCGCCCGCGGCAACAGCATGAGGGCGGCTCCAGGCCAAGGCAGACCTCCTCCCCCTGGATTGGCTCGGGGCCCGGCTGTCCCGGCACGCGGAGGTGAGCCTCCAGGAGGGCGCTGGCACGCTGGAGGCGGACGTGCGCATCCAGCGGGGCCGTGTGGAGCCGGGCAGCCGTGTGGAGGCCCGGGGTGCCCCCCCTGACGCTGAGCCTCGGCCCGGCCCGGGCACACACCCCCTGGCATGCCCTCGGCGTGGTGGAGCCGGACGCCCAGGGCACGCCGCACGGCCGGCTCCAGCTCACCTTCGAGTCCGTGCGGGTGGAGGGCCCGGCGAAGCGGGTACTGGAGCTCCCCGAGGTGGTGCTCACCTTCCATGTGGAACCCCGTCTGGAGCCGCCGGCCCCCTCGGTCCAGAGCGAGCTGCACGTGGCGCCCAGCAGGCCGGTGGACCTGCGGCTGCTCAACACCTGGACGGGAGAGACATTCCGCGTGGACTCCGGCAGCGCCACGCTGAAGGCCACGGGCCACCGTGACTCCGAGCACGCCAGCGGAGCGATGCACCTCACGCTGGACACCGACCTGCTCGAAGCCCGAGCGGCTCGCGGCACCACCCCCCTGACCGGGCCTCACATCGGCGTGGGGACGTACACGAGGTTGGGGCCGTTGTAGGTCGGCCGGTAATAGGTGCTCCCGCACCTCTGATACATGACGCCCGCGCTGACGACCTCGACACAGCCAGCGGGCAACGTGGACAACACCGCGGCCGTGCCCACCGCGGCCGCCGTTCCCACCACGGCGGCCGTCCCCACCGCCGCTGCCGTCGCCGCTCCCGCATAGGCCACGCGACGCGTGGTGCGGCGAGCCACTCCCGCATAGCTCATGGGGGTCGCGGGCCTGCCGATCACCGCCAGGGCATCGCCCGCGACGAACACGAACATCAGAGAGAGGGCTGAGAGATGCCTGCGTTTCATTTCTTGTCTCCTTGCTTCCTCTGGGCAACCTCTTCCGCGAGGAAGTCGATACGTTTGGCATCGCTGGGCGGCGAGAAATGGAACACCTCGTCGCCGAGCCTGGGTGAGAAGTTCCACCGGGAGAACTCGGCCGTGAACTCGGGCGAGCCCTCGATCTTCTTCGAGGTGATCACGAACTTGCACGGCACGGGCCTGGGCCCGTCGTCGATCCAGATCTGCCAGTCGGTCTCGTTTCCGCGGAACGCCAGGTGGTGGCAGGTAGCGCCGCGCACGAAGGCCGTCCCCAGGTAGGTCCCCGAAACGACATCCTCCATCAGGATGTCGTAGGGCTTGCTGTAGAGCAGATCCGCCGCGGGCGCCTCGATGCCCAGCCGCTCGCGTGCCGCGTCGATCGCCTCGTCGATGTTGGCCGGGGCGCGAGCGGTGGCGTAGTAGTGATTGTTCTCGCCGTACAGGGTGAAGCTGCGTCCGTCGTAGTAGAACTCCATCTCCGCCTTCTCGCCGCGCCGGTCGCTCCTGAGCTTGTCGGGGCGCTTGAGCCGGACTTCACTCGAGTGGTTGAACTCCACCTTCTCTCCACTCTGGAGCACGACCTCCGTCGAGCCATCCACCTGGACGGTGAACTGCCGCTGGCCGCCGAGGAAGTCGCTCATCTTCTCGAGCATCGAGCGGGCCTTGGGCGAGACACCGGACTTCTGGGCGCTGTCCGCCTCCTCGGGTGCTGCCAGGGCGGTCTGGCCAGCGAACGCGGCGAGCACCGCGATCGAACCGGCCCACCGCCTCAGGACCGTGGTGTTTCCAGTGAGCCGTCTCCGTTTCATGGAATCCTCCCTCGTGTGTCCAGAATCTGATGAGCGGCTTTCCGCGAGGCAACCGCCGTCACCGCCCCTCTCCCGGCCAGACGAGACATCGGCGGAGCGGTTCTCCGCCCGACCCACGAGGGCCATGCCCTGGAGGGTGGGATAGACTGGCGCGGCCACCGTGTCCAAGACCGCCCTCGCCACCCAGAATGAGTCCTCGGGGAGCATCCCGCCCCGGCGCTGTCAGCTCGTCGTCATCGATGGGCCCGACGCGGGGCGCGCGGTGGCACTCGGAAGGTCTCCCGTCCGGGTGGGCACGCGCGAGGGCTGCGCGCTGCGGCTGAGCGACCCGCGCGTCTCGGGCGAGCACCTGGAGGTCCACGCGGAGGGAGGGGACTTCGTGGTGAGGGATCTCGGCAGCCGCAATGGCACGCTGTACGAGGGCTCGCGGATTGGCGAGGCGCGGGTGCGCGTGGGCGCCACGCTCAAGGTGGGGCGGAGCTTCCTGCGCATCCAGGCCGAAAGCCAGCCGTGGGAGGTGGCCCCGAGCCAGGCGCGGCGCTTCGGGGAGCTGGTGGGTGAGAGCCTCGCCATGCGCGAGCTGTTCGCGGTGCTGGAGCACGTGGCGCCCTCGGACACCACGGTGCTCATCCAGGGAGAGACGGGGACGGGCAAGGAGGTGGTGGCGCACGCGCTCCACGAGGCGAGTGCCCGGCGCAAGGGGCCCTTGGTGGCGGTGGACTGCGGCGCGCTGCCGGAGGGGCTGGTGGAGAGCGAGCTCTTCGGACATGTGCGCGGAGCCTTCACGGGGGCGCTGGCGGCGCGCTCGGGCGCCTTCGTGCGGGCCCACGGGGGCACGCTCTTCCTCGACGAGCTGGCGGGCATTGCGCCCTCGGTGCAGGCGCGGCTGTTGCGCGTGCTGGAGGAGCGCCGGGTGCGCCCGGTGGGAGGAGACGCCGAGCAGGCCGTGGACGTGCGGGTGGTGGCGGCCTCGCGGGTGGACCTGTCGCTGGCGGTGGCCGAGGGCACCTTCCGTCCGGACCTCTACTACCGGCTGGCGGTGGTGACGCTGCCCCTGCCGCCGTTGCGGCAGCGCCGGGAGGATCTGCCCCTGCTGGTGGCGGAGCTGCTGCGCCGCCGGGGCTTCGAGCCTGGAGCCATCCGAGGCCCCGGGCTGGAGCTGCTGTCGGGGCACGACTGGCCGGGCAACGTGCGCGAGTTGCGCAACGTGCTGGAGCGGGCGCTGGTGCTCTCGCGCGGGGCCCACGGCTTCGAGGAGTTGCGCCTGTCGCTCCAGCCGCAGGGGACGGGGCCCGAGGTGCCGTTGCGCACGGATCTGCCCTTCTCGGAGGCGAAGCAGGCGCTGGTGGAGGCCTTCGAGCGCCACTACCTGCGTGACGTGCTGGCGCGCGCGGGCGGAAACCTCTCGGAAGCGGCGCGGCAGGCGGGAGTGGATCGCAAACACTTGCGAGCGCTGGCCCGGCGCCATGGCCTGCTCCCCGAGGAGCCCGACTGAGCTCCTCGCCACGCCCCTTGCCCACCCCCCTCGAATACATCCCCTCTCCCCCCGGGAGAGGGACAGGGTGAGGGTATCGGGTCCCCTGGGTTGCTCCCGTGCCCCCTACTCCGCGCCCACGCCCACCACGATGGCGGTGATGTTGTCCCGGCCGCCCGCCGCGTAGGCCTCCTGCACGAGGGCCTCGGCCGTCCCCGCGGCACTCCCCTGCCCCAACCGTGAAGCGAGCCGCTCCGGCCCGAGCGGCTCATACAGCCCATCCGAGCACAGCAGGAACACATCCCCCGCCCGCACCTCGAGCCGTCGCACGGTGGGCTCCGCGTGCTGGGTTCCCAGGGCGCGGGTGATGACGTGCCCATAGGGACTCTCCCCACGTCCGGGCGTCTCGACGCCGGCCTCCCGCATCTCCTCCAGAATGGAGTGGTCGCGGGTCAGCGCCTCCAATCGTCCGTCACGCAGCCGGTAGAGCCGGCTGTCGCCCACGTGGGCCACGGCCGCGCCCCGAGCCCCCAGCACGAGAGCCACCACGGTCGAGCCCATCTCACGCAACCGCCCCACGCGGCGCGAGAGCACGGCCCGCTGGGCGAGCAGGGTGCAGTTGAGCAGCAGGTCCTCCTCTCGGCAGAGGCCCCGCCGCGGACGACGGGGCCAGGTGGCCTCGGGGTCCCTCGCCACGCGCTCGCAGAAGCCGGAGAAGGCGTCCACCACGCACTGGCTGGCCACCTCACCGCCCTCGTAGCCGCCGAGCCCGTCGGCCACCACGAACAGGCCCAGGTCCGACCGGGCCATCCAGGCATCCTCGTTGTGGGAGCGGCGTCCCACGTGCGTCCATCCCGCGCTGTCGATTCGCATCGGCTCTTCCTCCCTGCCCCGGACAGGAGCAAGACGAGGGCCGACGCCAACCCCGCGAAAGGACTCGGCCGCCTGGGGTCTCCCGTCCCCACCCTCCCGCCTGGGAGTCCACGCACCGGGGACTCCGGACCCCACCCCGGGACAGGGCTCCGGTAGGGTCGCGAGCCATGGCCACCTCTCCCGCCTACCTCATCCGCACCGAGCGCCTCGTGCTGCGCTGCTACTCACCCGAGCTGGCGCCCCTGCGTCAGGCAGCCGTCGCGGCCACCCGGGAAGCCCTCCTGCCGTGGTTCACCTGGGCCAGGGACGAGCCCCGTCCCGTGGCGGAGCACCTCCAGCGCGTGCGCCAATTCCGGGGCAAGTTCGATCTGGATCAGAACCGCATCCACGCGGTGCTCGATGCGGAGCAGCGGGAGTTGGTGGGCGAGCTGGCGTTGCTGGCGCGGGGGGAAGAGAAGGCACGGGAGCTGGGGTACTGGGTGCACTCGCGTCACACGGGGAAGGGAGTGGCCACCGAGATGGTCTCGGCGCTGGTGCGGGTGGGCTTCGAGTTGGACGGGCTCGAGCGCATGGACATCCAGGTGGCGGTGGGCAACGAGGCCAGTGCCGCGGTGGCACGCAAGCTGGGCTTCATACTGGAGGGGACGCTGCGGCAGCGGGCTCGCGGGGACGGCGGCCCCGCGGAGGACACGTGGTGCTTCTCCCTGCTGGCGAGCGAGTACCCCAAGAGCCCCGCCGCCCGCGTGCCCGTGAAAGCCCATGACTTCGGGGGCATGCTCCTACCCGGTCTGGTCTAACGTCTCCGATTCCGGGGAGGGAGCACCCATGAAGGTACCGTCGCGCAAGGCACTGCTGTCGGAACTGGACTCGTTGGGCTACGGCGCACGCATCGCGCGGGTCTCCAGGCTGGGGCATGAGAGCCAGGGCAGCCCCGCGCTGACGCAGCTCATGGACGAGCTCCTGTCCGGCGATGCGTACGAGGCGAGCCTCGCGCTCGAGCTGGCCCGGAGCGCTCGGGACGAATCCCGCGTGTTGCGAGGCCTCACCCACCCCTCCAGCCTCGTGCGCGCGCGGGCCGCCGCCCTGGCTGGAAGCCATGTCCAGGACGACGCCGCACTCGAGCGGCTCCTTCCGGAGATGTCGCCCTTCGTCCGCCGCCGGTTCCTCAAGGACGTGGCCCGGGCCCAGCGGAGCGCGCTCGCGGCCCGGCTCCTCCCCATCGTCCTCGGACGCCACGGCGCGGCGGAAGCGGCCCTGCTCCTGCCCGCGCTCGACGCGGACACGGTGCGCGGGCTGCTGCCCCAGCTCGAGCACACGTTCCGCGCCTGGCGCACGCTGGTGCGCCGCCACCCGGACGTGGTGCTCGCCTTCATCGGCTCGCGCCTCACCCACGCGCCGGAGCGCGAGCGCCACTACCTCTTCGCCTCCTATCGCGTGCCCCTCTCCGAGCTGACGCTGTCTCATGGCGAGGCGGTGCTCCACCTCGTGAGGGATCTCGCGCCTCCAGAGGTGCTTCCGTACTTCGTGCGGGAGACGTTCCCGCGGCTCACGCGGCGCCACCCGGAGCAGGTCTTCACGCTCCTCACCCGCCCCGGCTGGCGCGCGGCCCACCTCGGCCGGGAGCTGACGGCGGGCATGTTGCGCCAGCTCCGCTTCTTCTCGGATGCCCAGCGCCGCGGCCTCGCGCGGGCCCTGGCGGAGTCCCCGTCCGACCTCGCCCGCTTCCTGGAGGCCCTGCCCCCCTCCCAGCGCGCCGGGCTCTTCGCCCACGCCTTCGAGGGAGCGCCGCCCCGCGAGCTGCCCGAGGCCCTGCTCCAGGTCCTCCCCCATGAGCTACGGGACGCCGAGGCCGTGCGCCATCTCGGCCTGCGCGAGGTGCGGGAGAACCCGGAGCGGCGGCTCGCCATGCAGGCCCTGCGCACCATCGAGCACGCGCGCGAGCCCCTCCAGAAGGCGGCCTTCGCCAGCAAGGCGGAGGATCGGGCCCGGGCGCTCTCGCTGCTGGTGTCCTGCACGGGCCTGTCCCGCCGGGGCCTCGCGGAGACGCTCACGTACCTCTCCCGGCTGAAGAACGATCAGGATCCGGTGCGCCTGGAGGCCCTGACCGAGCTCTCCCGGGTGCCTCCGTCCCTCTTCGAGCCCGGGCACATCCCGGCCCTCGAGTCGCTGGTGACGTACGTCGTCGAGGCGCGGGACACCTCGCGCGGCACGCAGATGGCACTGCAGGAGCTGGCCTTCCGGCTCATCCGCGCCCACGCCACCGCGCCCGAGAATCCCCTGTTCCGCTTCGCGCTCGACACGCTGAAGCGGCTGGCCGGCCAGTCCGGCACGCTCGTCCTGCCCCCGCTGGAGCAGAATCTGCCGCGGGGCACCGAGCACCACCTCTTCGCGGCCCTGCTGCCGATGATCCGCTCGGCCGCGCAGCGCGAGAGCCATGGCCTCATCCTCACGCTCACCCAGGCCCTCGGCCGGCGTGCGTGGAACGTGGACATGCTCCAGGCGATGCTCGAGCCCCTCACCGAGGCCACACCCGACTGGGTCGCGCAGCAGGCCACCCAGCTGTGGCTCGCCCCGCCGCGCACGCGCGATGCGCGGGTGCGCAAGCTGCTCGACCGGGACGAGAGCACCATCACCCTGAGCATCGTCTTCGAGCACCTCCACCGGCGCCGGCAGGAGTGGTTGGACCCGTTCCTCCAGGGGCGGCGCCTGAAAGGACGCTTCAGCACGGGGAAGACGGGCTGGGTGCCCCCGGCCCGCCGCGGCTTCCAGCGCTGGCTGCCGCGCCAACAGCTCCGCTTCAGGGAGCTGCTGCTGCACATGGCCCGGGACACCTCTCGCAGCGCCTGGGAGCGGATGAGCGTGCTGCACATCCTCCCCCACCTGCCCGCGGTGGAAGTGGACACCCTCACGCCCTTCCTCGACTCGCCGGACGTGCCCACGGTGGAGGCCGCGCTCGGGGCGCTCGTGTGGCTGGACAGGCCGGAGCCGGCGCTCCCGATTCTGCTGGAGCACCTCGACGGAGACCGGGCCCGGGTGGCCATGTACGCGATCCCCCGCGTGGCGAAGCTCGTCTCTCCGGAGACGCTCGCCTCCACGCTGGGCGCGCTCCTCTCGCGCGAGAAGCTCAAGGTGACGGTGCACAAGGAGGCCCTGCGGCTGCTCGGCACCTTCCGCTCGGCGCGCAGCGTGGCCCTGCTGCGCCAGCAGTGGGACAGGCCCCAGTTGCACCGGGACGTGCGCATCGCCGTGGGCCACGCCGCGCGCCAGCTTCTCGACGACCCGGCGGCCTGGGAGCTGCTGGACGCCATGGCCCGGAGCCCGGACGAGTACGTGGCCACGAGCCTGCTCGACCCACATCCCTCGCAGTTGCCCCTGGAGGCGAGGCCTCGCTACGCGGCGCTCGTGATCCAGGTGTCGCGTCACCCGGAGCTCACCGTGCGCCGGAGGGCCTTCACGGTGCTCCCGGGCTGGGCGGCGGGGGTGGAGGAGCAGGTGGCCCGGGAGTCGGCCGCGAGGGTGTTGGACCTGTCCGGCGGGGCCGAGTGGCGGGAGGCGGCGTGGGCGCTGGTGGAAGTCACGCGTGAGGGCAAGGCATTCGAGCAGGTGGTGGCCTGCGCCGAGCAGCTCGCCTCCGCGCCGCTGACGCCCGATGCCACTCCCGAGCGGGACGTGCCCGCGCGCCAGCGGTTGAAGGGGCTCCACCAGACGCTGCTCGAGTTGCCACGGCCGGTGCGCCTGGGCCTGAGGGCGCGGCTCGACGAGGTGGCGCGAGTGCTCTCCCTGGATGCGTCGCTGTGGCCCGAGAGCGCCACGCTGCGGCTGGCCAGCGTGGAGTGGCGCGAAGCGCGGGCCGTCGCGGAGGTGCTGCGGGTGCTGGCGACGGAGGCACGGGAGGAGCCGCTCTTCGCCTGGAGCCTCTCGGCCGCGGTGGCCACGGAGGTGCAGGACGAGAGTGCCGGGTGGGAACCCGAGACATTGCTGGAGGTGGCGGACACGGTGGAGGCCGAATTGCCACTGACGGCGGTGGTGCTCGTCTCGGTGGCGGGGCAACGGCTGCACTGGCGGGAGGACGCGACCCGCCGGCTGAAGGCCCTACGCCAGCACCCGAGCGCTGTCGTCCGAGCGACGGCCTACAACACCGTCACCGCGAACGAGTAACCCGGGTTGACGGCACGTTCCGAGCGTCGTCGCTGTGAGAGCGTGCTGGCATACTCCAATGGACGTCAGGCCAGTCTTGACCCGCGCAGCACCCGCGCTTGACGAAAGGACGTGACGATGCGCTTCCGAACCTGGAGCGCTCTCCTGTTGCTGCTCACCGCCTGCGCGAGCGCGCCCGCCCCGCGGTCGCTCCTACGGCCCCACGCCTTGGCGTCGACTCCCACTTCGGGCCCGCGCATCCGGCTCGTTTCCGCGCCAATGGAGCCGGTGCCGGAACGGTCGTGGATTGGAAAGGCGGACCTGGACAAGGCCAGGGCACTGCTCTCTCGGGCGCGCAGGGACCTGGAGCCGCGTAAGTGGGAACAGCTGGACCGCAAGCTCACCGCAGCGGAACGGGCCTTCGATCGCTTCTCCCGCGCCGCGAGGACGAGCGGGCAAGCCGCTGGGGTGGCGAGGGGAGTCGAAGGCCTCGCTCAAGCTGGGCGCGCAAGCGAGGCCCCTTTAGCGCTCTCCAGGGTGGGCCCGATGCTCGTGACCCTCGTCCTGCTCTGGCCCTCCAGCACCGCCGGGCCGGAGTCTGACAGACGCCCGCCCTGGGTCGACGCTCAACTGGAGTTCGAGGCACGGCTGCGGGACGTCGCGGAGTCCTCGCGGCAGCTCATGGCGGAGCTTGAGGTCCAGCCTCGTCCGGCGAAAGCAGCGGCCCGGGAGCCCGCGCCGCAGAAGCAGCCTGCGTCCGCCCTCACGCAGGAAGACGACCCGAAATGCCAGCCCATCCCGGTGCCGCACCTTGGCAGTAATGGCCCACACAACAAGTGCGCCGACAGAATTCCGAACAACAGTTTCCCCGGCTGGGATGTGCTCGTCAATGGCAAGAACTTCGACGCACTGCAACTCGCCGCGCGCACGTTGTGGGAAGTCAAGACTGATGATTTCGACTTACACACCCTTCACTCCCAGAGGTTCTTTGCCAAAGTGAAACTGCCGGAAATACAGCGCGAGAAGAGACTCGCAGAAGCGTGTGGGTATAACTTTGTCGTTGGCGTGCGAAGCGCCGCACACAAAGCCGCACTGCTCGAGCTAGACCCTGAACTCACAGTCGTCGTCATGGATTGGTGCTGAAATGACAGCCGCGCCAAGGTCTCTCACCCTTACCGTTTACGCGCCCGCGCTTGTGGGCGACGATGGGCGCCCTCTCGCCATCGTCCATGGAATGGAGCGCGCGCTTCCCGGCTTGCGACTGGCGTGGACCCTTTCTGAAAAGGGAAGCTTCCTTGCATTGACTCACCGCGACGAGTGGGTTGCGGCAGACAGAACAGACGGCGGGTTTCCATTCCTTTGCAACGATGACGAAAGCCGCCCCGTGACGCTTACCGGGTGGGAAAACCCAAGCGGCCTTGCCGTAGGGAGTCCGCCGCGCTTTGAAGTCCATGCGACGCTGCCACTGGACGCAGTCGGCATCGCGGCGGCAGCGGATGTGCTGGATGCGATAGGAGAGGGCGCGCGCGCGGTTTGGGGGCATGCGTCACCGAGCGGACATGGCCAGATAGTGGCGCAGCAGTTTTGCCGCCCGGGTGATGAGCCGCATGTTCCTCCCCACGGATTGCCATCGCTCAAACTCCCTCGGTACAACCCCGCACCTGAGATTCCGCATTACCTCGGGTGGCTCAACTACTGGTCGGCCCCTGCCGCACGAGCCATCGGCTTTCCGGACCCCGCCCGCGACGCGGCTCTGCTCTCGCGCGCACGGCGTACCGCGACGAGCGGGTGGGTTGTCCGGCTCACCGATGCGCCGCTCGACCTGGACAACCCCGCCCACCTGGACGCTCTCAAGCGGGCCTACGAGCGCTTCCCGGAGATCGGCGGACGCTCCACCCATTGAGACCGGCACCGCTTGAAGTGGCCGTGCTCAAGGTTCCGCCTTCAGGTTCACCGGGAAAGTCACGTTCCCAAGGGTGACGGTGCGCGGCCCTCCTCCCACCGTGGCCGCCGTCGCGCCCTGAATGATTCGGAATGGATTTCGTCAGGTTCTATCAGCAGATCCCTGTCGAGACAGCATTTCCTCATAGGCCTCAAGCATGCGCTCTATATCGCCCCACCGATTTTCGATGCTCAAGAGAATAGCAAGTGGATGCGACCCCTCACGCTCCGACTTCGCAATGACCCACAGAGCATAATCAAGCGTAACCATAACGCTGCCAATCTGAAATGCATATGTCTTATTGATTGGCGCGTGCTGTGGGTGGTTCTTGTTTGCCTTGTTGATCGCTGCTTGGAGTTCCTTGCTCTTTGCTTTAAACGCTGCTTCTCCTGCTCGTCTCGCATCCGCCTCGTGCTGCGCTGCCAATCGTCGAGCGAGGGCGAGTTCCTTGCGGAGTTCCTTAAGCTCCTTCTCTCCGACGGGCGGGACCGCCGTAGAAGGACCAAGCGCGCGCAGAAGCAGGGCAAAAGTTTGCTCGTATGCGCTCTTGTCGCGGAAGTCTCCGTAAAGTTTCCCACGAAGGAAGCCAGGCAGCTCAACATCTTCGACAAGCAACGGTAAAACAACCACTCTCTTTTCGTCTATTTCTCTGGTTGATGCAATCTCAAGCTCCTTTTCAACCCAAGGGCTTTTTACCGAAGTAGCCGAGAGGATGGCAGCGACAAAGTCGACTTGATCCAAGCCTGCCCTGATCTTTCCGAGCAATGAATCGCCGATGTTTATCTCGGCCTCGTCTATCCACACGGAGTGGCCAGCATTCCGGAGATCGGCGGCGAGCCGCCGAGCGAAAGGCTTGTCATTATGAGAGTGGCTAAGGAACACATGGGCCATGTACGGCAGCATACCGTGATGTCTCCTCGTCCGTCATCTGTCTCGCAAGAAGCACAGGGGGATGCGGCCGGTCTGGAGGCGAGAAGGGGAGCAACGTCAGGTGATGGCTGGTGTGGCGCGGCGGACTTGGCCGGTGCCAGCGCATGGGTCACACGACGTGGGGACCAAGCATATGCCCCCGTCGAGCAGTTCGCCATCCCCAGTGCTGCCGCAGATCCGGCATCGCTCCACGCTCGTGGCGGCGGTCCTGCGGGCAAGGAAGAGCTCCCGCTCGAGCTGTGAGCGCATACCCCCGACGTCCACGCCGAGTAGCCGCGCCGATCGCCGAGGCTGGTGGCGTCCCGGTGCCGGAGGGCCCAGTCATTGTATGTGGCCTGGAGGAGCGTCGCCCGCCGCAGCTGGGCCTCAGCCGCGTCCAGTTGGGCCTGGATGGACGCCTGCTGCATCAGCCGTGAGCGCAGTGGCAAGGCAGCTCAACAATTGAGAGTTCGTTGATGGCCACATGCTGCGGACGCAAACCCGGCAACTGCGCTTGCGGCTCGTCCGGATCGGCACCACCGGCCAGCAGCGCCTTGACCCGGGATGCATCGTGCTGTTCGAGCGCCGCGAGGAGTTCTTTCGACATGGCTCACAGATCCGCCATCGGATGACCAGACGCGCAATTCTGGGCTGACGTTTGTTGGGCGTTCTAAAGAACGTGCAGATCGTCCACTTCAACGGTGTAGGCTTCGCCCTGTTTGATCGCCGTCACCGAAAGTGTCAGGTCGCTGCGGCCTTCCTCCCGGGTCCACAAAGGTACATCAAGGGTGACCGCATCCGGCTGAGATGTCTGCTCATGGATAGCTACAAGCCTCTCACCGTCAGATGGCATGGGAACAAGAGTCCGCCCATACTGCTCGACAGCAGTTCTCAACTCCGCTTCGGTCAGGCGCCCTGCTCGGCCATCCGCTGCGATCGCCGCATACCGTCCTGCCGCCAGATCCTCTATCAGGCGCCGAACCTGACCCATCAATTTCACGTCCACAGTGCAGCCTCCTACCGATTGCCGGGGATTCTGGTCGGTGTTGATGGCGTGACGCCGATCGATTTGAAGTAGTCATCGGCGCGGCCAATGAGCGTTTGTGCCTCCTCAGGAGACAGCCCTGCGCGTCGCAGGGCCTCATAGGCGATCCTGCGCTCGTCAGCGTAGGTCCCTCCCCCGGCCTGACGCTGAGCCTGAGTCGCCTCATAGTGTGCAGTGCCAACGCGCGTCGATGGACCATTCAGCTCAACGGCTGGAGCTGAACGACTGTCATATCCGGGCAGCTCTCGAACGGCGGCATCTTGAATCACATGGTGAGAGTCCTTGATGCCAGCATTCTTGAGCTCACCGTAGGTTCCTGCTCTGAATCTTCCTACGGCGCTGCTGCTCGAACTGTCGCGAGCCGCCATGGCGACTGCGTTGGGGGCCAGCGCGATGGTGACGCCCTCGGCAGTGATGGCGACCGACTCCACCTGAGCCAGCGCTGGGGCCGTGAAGCGGATGTTCATCTGCGTCTCGGCCAACACCTCAGCCTGCCCGGTCCCAGTCAACTTCGGCAGGGCCGCCGCCATCCCCGAAGCCGTGTTCCCCAGGGCCACCGTGCCCAGCATGACGAAGGCTCGTGCCGCCTTCTCCCCCATCGTGTTCCCAAACTTCTCTCCGGACGCGGAGATGCCCTCGAAAGTAGTGGCCTCATCCACTTCCTTCATAAGTACCAGCCACCCATCAATGAGGCGCCACACCGTGTCCCAGCCCAGGTAGGCCATGGCCCCCAGCGTCATCAGCGCGGCGATGCCCTTGCTCACCGGCTCGGGCAGTGCGAGCAAGATGGCGTACATCGTCAGGCCGCCCACGACCGTGGCCACCACCGCCTGGGGGTTCACCAGCCTGGCCAGTTCCTCCTTCATCGCCCTCAGTACCTCGCGGTGAGCAATCGCCATGGCCAGCGCATACCTGGCATCCCCATCCAGGAATGGCTTGTCCACCAGCAGGCGCAGGCAATCTCCACCCCCCCACGTGTGCTCACACCACAGCAGGTAGCAGCGCTTGAGTTCCTCGTCCTCGGGCAACAGGCGCAGGTTCCTGTTGTTCCCCGGCGCCGAGGCAATGAGGCGTTGGCTCCCGCCTTCGTACCGGTACCAGCCGCTGCGCTCGGGAATTCCAAACACCCGCCGAGCATTCTCCAGGGGCCGCTCGACTGAAGGCACAGCGGGGCCATGTTGCGCGACGGCCTTCTTGAACTCCTTTTCGCTCACCGCCACCGGCTCCGCGTTGCGGCGAGGCGTGTGGACAATGGGTTCGCCCAGGCCCGTGTCCAAGCGGACGACGGCCCTCGTTGAGGCGCTGCACCCCGAGAGCAACACGAACAGCAGCAGCACCCCAGAGCGCGGCATATGGAGCCTCCTGGCCAGGGCCATTACAGGGGAGCCAGGATATGCCCGTCAATCACGGGAGCTCGCGGACACCTGGCGCGGAGGGAATGGCAGCCCTTCGAGCCATCTGTCACTACCGAAGTGCAGGAGCGCCAGAAAACCGGAGCAGGCTCATCTCGACGTCGCCCTCGGTGGCAGCGCCAGGGGCCACAGCTGGGCCAGGTCACTCCGCAGCGCGGCGGCGCTCGGATAGCGCTGCTCCGGATGCTTCTGCATCAGCTTGAGCACCACGTGCTCGAAGGGCTCGGGCAGGCTCGGGGTGAGGGTGCGCGGAGGCACGGGCGGCTGTTGCACGTGCAGGAACATGAGCGGCACCGGCTGCGGGTGACGGAAGGGCAACTGCCCGGTGAGCAGCTCATACGCCACCACGCCCAGCGAATAGAGATCCGTCGCGGGTGTCACCGGGTGCGCGCCGGAGATCTGCTCGGGAGCCATGTACTCGGGAGTCCCGAGCACCGCGCCCTGCGCCGTCACTCCCGCCACGTGCGAGCTCTTCGCGAGCCCGAAGTCCATCAGCTTGAGGATGCCCGGCTTCGTGAGGAAGAGGTTGCCCGGCTTGACGTCTCGGTGCAGCACGCCGCGCCCGTGCGCATGCTCCAGCGCCGCCGCCGCGTGGGTGAGCCACCGCAGCGACTCGGCCAGCGTGGGCCGGGTGCCCATCAAGCGGCGCTTGAGATCCATCCCCACCAGCAACTCCGTGGTGAGGAAGTGCCGGTCCCCATCCATTCCCACGTCATACACCCGCACGATGTTGGGATGAGCCAACCCCCGCACGTGCTCCACCTCCTGGCGGAAGCGGGCGATCTGCGACGCGTCCGCGCCCGGCACGGCCAGCACCTTGAGCGCCAGGTGCGCTCCCGAGGTGAGCTCAATCACCTCGTGCACCATGGCGCTCCCTCCGGAGCCCAACCAACGCTCCACCTGGTAGCGCCCGGCCACCACCTGCCCCGGGATGAGCCCGCGCACCACCGGCTGCCCCTGTGGCTGCGCATCCACCGGATGCTCACTGCTACCGAGCAACAGCGTGCGCGCGGGTCCGCTCCCCCGCGACTCGCGCGAGGGCGGCGGTACGGCCACGGGAGGCGGCACCACCGCCCCCTCCTCGGGATTCAGGTACGCCACCCCGCTGTCGTGCTCCTCGTCCGTCACGGCAGCCTCCCCTCCCCTCGCGCGGCCTCAGCCCGCGAGCAGCGACACGTTGGAAGGCACGCCATTGCCCTCGATGTCCAGGTGGGGCGTGGGCAGGTTGTACTCGGCGGCGGCCGTGGTGGCCTCCATCATGATGGGACCGGCGATCTCCGGTGGCTCCCCGTGGCACAGCAGATCCACCACGTGCTCCACCGTCCAACGCCCCAGCCGCTGGATGGAGATCTGTCCGTTCTGTACCTTCGCCGTCTCGGCCAGCTCCGTGCTGCCCATCAGCTTCTCGTCCACCGACTGGCCCAGGTAGCCGCGCGCCAGCGTCATCACCCGCTCCAGCACCGCGTTCCACGCCTGCAGGTGCGAGCGATCCTGCGCCTCGTCCATGATGTCCAGGCCCACCGGCAGCTTCTCCATCCGGTCCAGGAACGTCTGGATGAGCGGCCCACGGATGAGGCGCCCGTGCTGCGGCGCGATGATCTCCACCGCCGGCTCCAGAGCGCGGATGACGGCCACCGCGCGCTGCAGTGCCAGGTTCACCGGCATATAGATTTGATGGAAGGCGCGGATGCCATTCCAATCCGACTCATCCGCCCACAGGCCCTGCGCGTTGACGTCCGTGACACCGCCGAACAGATCGCCCGTGAAGAGCACGCGGGTCTCCGGGTCGTACAGCATCACCGCGCCGCGGAAGTGGCAGAAGGGCGAGGGCACGGGCATCAGCCGGTGGCCGGTGGGCACGTTGAGCCCGTGGCTGAACTTCTCCGTGGCGATGAAGCGGCCGCGCGGCAGGTTCTGGTGGACGATGAGCCGCCAGGTGTCCTCCGAGCAGAGGATGCCGGCCTTGGGCGCGTAGCGCGCCGAGATGATGCTCGCCGACGAGCCCACGTCCGGATCCTGGTGGTTGATGAAGACGGCGCTGATCCGATCCAACCCGCCGATGAGCGACGTCACCTTGGTGGACACCTGGGCGAAGTCACTGCTCGAGCCCGGGTCGATGAGCAGGTTGAACTCGTTGGGGCGGCCCGTCTTCGGGTCCGTGCCCCGGAAGCGGCGCAGGTACGGGTTGGCGTAGAAGATGTTGCCGGGGTCGCGCTTGCCCACCCAGAAGGTGTCCGGAGCGATCTCCACGGGAACGAGCCGCAGGTCGTTGCTCTGGCTGTCGGAGGGACTGACGTTACTCGGCGGGGGATTGCGATTCGGGAACGCCTGGACGCTGCTCATACGGGCACTCGACTCGTGGGGATGTGGGGCCCCCGGGGAAGGGGCGGGAACACCCCTCCCGTAGCAAGGCGTGGGCCGCCCCGGCGTCGGAGTGCGCTGTCCTCCCGTGGACGCAACCGCTGCGCGGCCGCGCGGCACACGACCGCAAATCGTGCGCCGTCCCCATGCTCCGGGGAAACCCCTCCGAACAGTCCCGCTTCTACGGAGCCCTGGGGGCCGCCGGCTGTCCGGACAGGCCACCCAGGACCCCCTCGGCCTCGGCCACGTCCCGGGCGTACTCCTCCAGGTAGCGCCGGCGCTGCTCGCTGTCCCACTCGGCCTCGGAGAAACGCTCCAACGCGTATGGCTGGGTGGTGTGCACGGAACCGTAGAGCCCCTTCACCAGCTCGCGATCCGGATCTCCCTGCTCCCGGAGGAGGAAGCCCTCCACGTCGCGCAGCCGCAGGGGGAAGTCGGGCTTCTTGTCGTGGAGCAGCAACCCGAAGAGCTCGAAGCGCACCTCGCGGGCGCCGGCCTCCAACTCCTCGTTGAACTCCAGATAAGCCAAGGGAATGCCCGCCTCGTCATCCACGCGGCCCGCCATCACGTAGCGGCCGGGCTTGCGCACCTGCAGGCCCACGTAGAGCTGGAGCGAGCCCTTCTCGATGACCTCGCGCACCCGGCCGGTGAAGGTGGCGGGCGCGGCGGGGGTGAAGACGATGTCGAAGAAGGCGCCCCCCTCGGCACTGCCGTTGGCGCGCACGCGGAACTCGACGCGCAGCGTGCCCTCGAACATGGCGAAGCCCTGGCGCGAGGGCTGGAAGCTGCCCGTCCACATGCCGTCCCCGGCCACGTCGTCGCCATTGCGGCCGGTGTCGTTGAAGTCCAGGGGGACGGGGGTGGCCTGCCCGGCGCCCGCCATGTGCGGGGCCTCTCGGGCCACGGCGGAGTGCACCTCGCACGGCAGCGGCTGGCCGGAGCTCGCGTTCTCGCAGCCCACGAAGAAGCGCACCACCTCGTCGCCCACGACGTAGACCTTCTCCTGCTTCAACTTCAGCGCGATGTCTCCCTTGTCCTTGTCCAGGGGCTGCTTGCGCTCGGGCGACTGCGGATACACCAGGTCCGGGTGCTCCTCGATGGGCCGCGACTCATGCGGGTAGCGCGTGGACTTCCGGTAGGAGTCCAGGGTGAAGCGGGCCCGCTCCAGACGCTTCTCCCACAACTGCCGCTGCGCCTCGCGCTCGAGCTCCTCGGGCGACAGGGCGGGCTGGACAGGGCGCTGGGCGGAGACCGCGGACGGCCGTGCCGGCCCGCGCGACGGTGGCTCGGCCTGGGTACCGCTGGAGACCTCGGGACCGGGCGCGGACGAGTCCGCCGCACCCGGCCCGGGACGAATGAGCCCCACGGAGAGCAACACCCCCCCCACTCCCAGCACGAGAGGAACGAGCAAGAGGAGCCAACGGCCACGGCGGGAAGGGGGCTGATTCATGGGGATACATCCAATGCTGCCAGAAACGGCCTACTTGGCGTAGTTGACCATGTCGGTGCGCACGGGCCCGACGATGCCCGCCCAGTTGCCGGCGGCGTAGTGATCGTAGGACTCGCCGTCATCGCGCAGCTCGACCGTGTGGTAGCTCCACTTGGCCTTGCCGTTGCTGGTGGCCGTGGTGCCGGTGTTCAGCGTGCCGTCGCAGAACCAATCGCCCGGGTTGCAGAAGCCGCCGGTCGCGGAGACGCCGCCAGTGGAGTGGTACGACACGGCCTCGTCATCCTGGCCGGGGAGCACGCCGGAGTAGGCCGTGCCCCTGGCGCCGGCGAACATGTAGAACCAGATGGAGCGCGTGGTGTTGTGGTTGTACATGCCGCGCGCCGTGGAGGTGACCAGGTCGCTGGTGAGCGGCTCGCTCGTGGCCCAGTCGCCGTAGTTGGCCAGCTCGCTGCCGCCGCCGGCGCCCGAGGCCACGTCCACCCACTTGATGTTCCAGCCCACCTGGGTGCCACCGGCGTTACCGCACACGCCAGAGGAGTTGGGGACGGCGTTCTTCTTGTTGCGCGTGGAGCCGCCGTACATGGACAGCGCGTAGCCGATCTGCAGGTTGCCCGCGCTGTGCGCCGCGATGTAGCACCAGTTGCTGCCGGTGCAGAAGCAGTCGAGCGCGTCACGGACGCGGTAGTTCTCCACGGAGATCTTCTGCGTGCCGTTCCAGTTCACGGCCTTCTTGTTGATGCCGGCCGCGGTGCTGCTCGGGCCCCAGTAGCTGAAGTCGGTGTAGTTGCCCGCCTTCGTGCTGCCGCCGTTCCGGCCGTGGATCCACAGCGTGTAGTTGGTGGCCGACGCCTCCGCGCCCACCAGGGCGGTGGCGGCGATGATGGCCGTGCTCAAAAGCTTCTTCATGAGAGAGCGCCTCCTGCTCTTGCTTCCAAGGGGGTACCCGCCCGGCTGAGTGCCAGGCAGGCAAGGCCATTCTACTCGTGCATTCTCAAAAAACGAAAACCTTCCATTCCCATGAAACGAGAGATTCCTGACTCAACGAGTCAGAGCGGGATTCCTCGACACGCCGCGTCAATGAGGGAGGGGCGCCGGACAGGAGAGCGGGCGCCGTGTGTGCCGGGTGGGGAGGGGACGGGTGGGGGGGCAGGTCCGGGACGCGGGGCGCGGATGCCTAGCTTGAATCCCGTCCTCTCCACCCTTTGAGGAGGCCCTGCCCATGTCCTCGATGGATGTTCCCCTGACGCTGTTGGATCCCGAAGGCGGTTGGATCAATGCCCCCGTGCACGTGCACGACCTGAGGGGCCGGCCCACGCTGCTGTACTTCTGGTCCGAGCTGAGCAAGACGAACCAGGAGCAGTTGCCGCTGGTGAAGACGCTGCTGGACGAGTTCATCCCCAAGGGGCTCCAGGTGATTGGCGTCCACGTCCCGATGGAGGGCGAGGATCTGGGCCATGCGCTGGACACCAACGACATCGAGGCCATCGTGAAGCGGATGGGCTTCCGGCACCCGGTGGCGGTGGACGACGGCTCGATGGAGCAGGCGTACGGGGTGGAGGAAGTGCCCACGTTCCTGGTGTACGACGCCTTCGGCATCCTGCGCCTGCGGGTGGCGGGAGAGGCGGCGACGAACCCCGAGTTGAGGCGGCTGTTGGAGCGGCTCACCGGCCCCGAGGCCACCTCCGGCGCGTTCGCGCCCTGACCCCCCGCGCACGAGGAACGACATGGCAGGCCGGAACAAGAAGGAGGCCTCCCGTCTGTCGCTGGGGGCCCTGACCGCCGCGGGAATGGGGGCGGTGATGGGGCTGAGGGCGATGCTGCGGGAGAAGGTGAGCTTCGAGGGCCGCACCGTGTTGCTGACGGGCGGCTCGAGGGGCCTGGGATTGGTGATGGCCCGTCAGTTCCTGGCGGAGGGGGCGCGCGTCATCATCTGCGCCCGGGAGGAGGTGGAGCTGTCCCGGGCGCGCGACGAGCTGGAGGGCCAGGGCGGCGAGGTGCTGGCCATCCCCTGCGACGTGAGTGACCGGGTGCAGGTGGAGGCGATGGTGGCCCAGGTGCACGAGCGCTTTGGCGCGGTGGACGTGCTGGTGAACAACGCCGGTGGCATCCAGGTGGGTCCGCTCGAGTCGATGGCCGAGGAGGACTTCGTCGAGGCGATGAAGGTGCACTTCTGGGCGGCGCTCTACACGTCGCTGGCGGTGCTGCCGGAGATGAAGCGGCGGGGCTGGGGGCGCATCGTGAACGTCTCGTCCATTGGCGGGAGGGTGAGCATCCCGCACCTGGTGCCCTACAGCGCGAGCAAGTTCGCGCTGGTGGGCCTGTCGGACGGGATGAGGGCGGAGCTGGCGCAGGACGGCATCCTGGTGACAACGGTGTGCCCGGGGTTGATGCGCACGGGCAGCCCGCCCAACGCGTTCTTCAAGGGCGACCACGAGGCGGAGTACGCGTGGTTCATGCTGGGGGACTCGTTGCCGGGGATGTCGATGAAGGCGGAGAGGGCGGCGAGGAAGATCCTCGAGGCCTGCCGCCGGGGTGACGCGGAGGCGATGGTGGGCTGGCCGGCGAAGGTGGCGGCGCTGGCGAGGACGCTGGCGCCGGGCGTGACGGCGGCGGTGCTGGCCCAGGTGAACCGGATGATGCCGCAGGACGGCAGCACGGACCGGTACCGGGGCCGGGACAGCGAGACGCCGCTCACACGCTCCTGGGTGACGAAGCTGACGAGGCAGGCGGCGCAGAAGAACAACGAGGATCTGCTGCACTGAGCAGCAACCTGCCCTCCCGACCACTGCTCCACTGCTCCCCACTCTCCCCTCTCCCCTCGGGAGAGGGACGGGGTGAGGGTATCTCGGACCCCGGGTGGATACCAGGCCGTGACCCTAGGCCGGAAGGGGAAGCCGGAGGCTGAAGGTGGAGCCGTGGCCCAGCTCCGACTGCGCGGTGAGCGAGCCGCCGTGGAGCCTCGCGAGCGCCGCGGCGATGTACAGCCCCAGTCCATGCCCGTTGCCGCCCGCGCCGTCCGCGCGATGGAAGCGCTCGAAGATGTTGCGCAGCTCCGAGGCGGGGATGCCCACACCCCAGTCGCGCACCTGGACGAGGGCCAGGCCAGGCGTGCGCAAGAGCGACACCTCGACGCGCCGCTGCGCTCCGCCGTACTTCACCGCATTGGAGAGCAGGTTGTTGAGGATGTACCGCACGCGCTCGGCGTCGAAGGACAGCGCCACCCGCTGGACCGCTCCGCTCAGGGAGAAGTCCACCTGGGGCTGGAGCTCGCGCCATTCCTGGACCACCTCCTGGAGGAAGGCGGCGAGCTCGCCGGGCTCACGCCGCAGCGCCACCTTGCCCTCGGACAGGCGTGCCGCGTCGAGGATGGAGGTGACGAGTGCGTTCATCCGGTCGAGCTGACGGAGGATGGCCTCGGAGCACTTCCGCTCCTCGTCGGAGCCCCGCTCTCCCTGCTTGCGCAGCAACATCTGGGCGTTGAGCCGCGCGGAGCTCAAGGGTGTCTTGATCTCATGCGCCACCCAGTTGAGCATCTCCTCGCGCACGGCGCCGCTGGAGTGGCCCGCGCGCGCCTCCGCGGGCATGGCCTCCTCGCGTGGCTCCGGAGCAACGGGGCGCGAGCCCAGCACCTGCTGCACCGCGGCCTCGAAGGTGTCGAGGTCCACCGGCTTGGAGAGGAAGGCATCGGCCTCCTCCAATCCCTTGGGTTGCGCGGCGCTCAGCAGCAGGAAGGGGACCTTCTCGAGGCGAGGGTCGGCCCGCAGCATGCGCAGCAACTCCACGCCGGTGCGCCGGGGCATCATGTGGTCGCTCACCACCAGGTCCGGCCGCTCGGTCCGGGCCAGCATCAGGGCCTCTTCCCCGTTGTGCGCCCGCAGGGCCCTGTGCCCCAGCTCCTCCACCACCTGGGCGAAGATCTCGAGCATCGCCTCCTCGTCCTCCGCGATGAGGACGAGGCTCATTCCTCATCCCCACCGATGCGGGAACCGATGGGCTGGGCCTGGCCCGTCAGCAGTCCCACGGCCGAACGCAGGGGGTTGAGCACACGAATCCCCGAGTCGTTGATCTCGAACTCGCGCAGGTCTCCGTCGTACTTGCTGTCACGCATCTTGAGGATGGACATGACGCGGTGGATGCGCCCGCGCAGCTCCACGTAGCGCAGCAGCATCAGGTTCTCGCCGAGGATGGCGATGGGCGTGTCGTTGAAGTCCAGCTCGGTGCCGGCGACCTTCGACACCTCCTTGGTGAACAGGGACGTCACCCCCGCGGCCCGCAGGTGCACGCTGAAGGCGGCCAGGAAGGTCCGCCGCCGCTCCGGGTCCGCGATGGAGAGCTCGAGCTCCGTCAGCCCGTCGAGCACCAGCCTCCGGACGCCCAGCCGGGCCACCTCCGCCAGGATGCGGTCGGCCAGGACATCCGCCTCCCGCTCGGAGGGAGGCTGGTGCATCAACGTCAGCATCCCGCTCGCCAGCGCATCCCGCACGTCCAGACCGATGCGCTGGGCCCGGGCCAACAGCATCGAGGGAGGCTCGAAGAAGGAGACGAAGAGCGTCTTCTCCTCACGGCGGGCCCCCTCCGCCGCGAAGTGCGCGGCGAGCAGCGTCTTGCCAATCCCCATGCTGCCCGCCAGCAGGGTGGTGCTCCGCAGCGGCAGGCCTCCATCCATCAGTCCGTCGAACTCGGGCAGACCGAAGCTGGCCCGGGCAGGTGGTGGGACGAAGTCCTTGTCGGGGGGGATACGGGCCTCGAGCCGCGGGATGATCTCCACCCCCTCGGCACCAATCTGGAACAGGTGCGCCCCCGGCAGGTGGGGCCGGCCGCGCAGCTTGACGACCTCCACACGGCGATGACGGCGCCCCCCCTGCTGGCTCACCCACAGCGAGACGATGCCATCCACCGTCGTGGCCTCCGGCAGCGTCATCAGCTTCTCGATGGGGTACTCGGTGGTGAAGAGCCCGATGCAGTCCGTGGCGGACAGCCCGATGCCCAGCTCGTACAGGAACTCGCGCAGCCGGGCCTCGTCCTGCCACAGGTCACGAATGGAGCGCAGCCCGTCGAGGAAGAGCAGCTTCGCGCCGCGCTCGCGCACGGTGTGCAGGAGGGTGTCGCGCGCCTCCCTGGCGCCCTTCTTCAGCGAGGCGTAGGTGCTGACGAGGATGAGCTTGTCGCCCAACAGCTCACGGCGGAAGAAGGAGAAGCCGGAGAGCGCGTCCACCAGCTTGTCGTGAGGCTCGGAGGTGACGGTGGCGAGCACCACCGGCAACCCGCGCGAGGCGGCGAGGAAGGCCAGCTGGCTGCAGAGGATCGTCTTCCCGCTGCCGGGATTGCCCGCCACGATGAGCGTCTGGCGCCGGGGGATGCCACCGCCCAGCAGGAGATCGAAGCTCGGGATGCCGGTCGCGAACAACTTCGGGGTGTTGCGGCTGTCCATCAGGAGAAGCTCGGGCCAGAGTGAGGGGAAACCATGGACGGGCCCTGGAGAAGGCACGCCTACTGGAGAACAGGCCCCGGCCGCAGGTGCCGGAACGCGCCTCCTAACATGGGACCGCCCCCTCAGCTCGGCAGCCGGCGGAGCATTTTCCCGACGGGCTCCCGCCAGCCGCGCACTTCGATGACCAGCCAACGCTTCGCCGCCCGGCCGCCTGGTCTCCCGGCGGCCAGGGGGGCGAGGCTCACGCCTTGGAGGGCTCGGCGGGACCCCCCTCTTCCCACCAGCGGCCCTTGTACTCGGCGGCGCGGGCGAGCTGCTCGCGCAGAGCGGCGAGCATCTTCTCGTTGCCGTCCTGCTCATAGCCCTTCAGCGCCTCCTGGCAGCTGGGGACACGCTGGAGGAAGTCGCGCAGGCGCTCGAGGGTGAGCTCGGGCGCGTACATGCCGTAGCCGAGCTTCTCCAGGTAGAGGGCGTTGAGCACCTGCTCGAACTGGCCCTTCACGGGCAGGGAGAGCAGGGGCTTGTGGAGGTAGACGGCCTCGCTCATGAGCGTGTAGCCGCCACCGGCGATGACGGCGCGGGCGGTGCGCAGGTCGTCGATGAAGCCCTTCTCGCTGAAGGGGCGGTAGAGGAGGTTGCCGTCCTTCACGTCCTCGGTGATGTCGCGGCGCATGCCGTAGATGTGGCAGGGCAGCCCGCTCTGCTCGAGGATCTCCGGCAGCTGCGTGTTGGTGGTGGACGTCTGGTAGACGAGCAGGTGCTCCCCGGGCTCGGACTTCGCGGAGAGGATCTCCGGCCGCAGGATGGAGGGCAGCAGCGTGGTGCGCTCCTTGCGGACGGGCGGGTAGAAGAAGGTGGTGACGAGGTAGTGGAAGCACCCGGGCAGCTTGGACTTCACCAGGGCGCGGGTGGCCTCGAAGTCATCCTCGAAACCGGCGAGCAGCGACGCATCGTGCTTCGCGCGGTTGATGATCTGCATGTTGTCCACGCTGATGACGGGCAGGCGGTGGTTGCGGGCGAAGAGGTAGCTGAAGCTCTCGAAGTCGCTCACCACCACGTCCGGCTGGAACTCCTCCACCAGCTCGAAGTACTGGCGCACGTTCTGCGGCCAGCCCTTCACGGCCCCGGAGAGGTTCTGCAGCACCGTCTGCCACTTCTTCACCGAGTTGCCCTCGTAGGCGATGGTGAAGCCCCAGATGCCATGCACGTTCTCGAAGCGTTTGGCCAGGTAGTCCTTGGCGCGCCCCGAGACGACGATATGGACCTCGTGCTCCTTGGCCAGCTCCTCGAGGAGCACGCGGGAGCGGGTGGCGTGTCCCATGCCTTCGCCAACGACACCGTAGAGGATTCTCATGGGCTGGGAGCATACGCGGGATGTGGCGCACGAGCCCATGCGGCGGTAGCGTCCCCGTCATGCAACATGAGGGAACGGACACCAAGGCCCCGGAGAGCAAGGTCCAGAAGAGCGCGGAGGGATTGACCCGGGCGGCCCTGCTGGGGCTGTGTGGCGGCATCCTCCTGGGCGGCCTCTTCCTGTTGGGGGTGGGATTCAAGACGCGCCTGTCCCCAGCGGACTGCACCGGCCTGTCCGAGATGGAGTGCAGCTTCAAGCGGGACGCCGAGCAGGAGATGGGCCGCATGCAGGTCATCATGGGCTCCGGCCTGCTGGCACTCGGAGCGGCCGTGGTGGTGCTGATGCGCTCGCGGGTCCGCGCGGCCTCCAGCTGAGGGCCCTTCGACCTCCAAGGGTTCATCGCCTCCTCCGTCAAGCAGCCGGACGGTCGAGCGGGGTAAGCGCTTTTGCCGGTGCGGCGTAGACCGGCTAATTAGCTCTAGCCTCGACATTAGGCTTCGGTTAGGAGAGGCCCCCTCTTATGCAGCTTGAATCCCTGAAGATGTTTTGTGACGTGGTGGAGACGGGCTCCTTCTCGAGGGCCGCGCAGCTCAACCACGTGACGCAGTCCGCGGTGAGCCAGCAGATCCGCGCCCTGGAGAACCGCTACGAGCAGAAGCTCCTGTCGCGCAGCGCCCGCCAGGTGACGCCGACGCCGGCGGGCGAGCGCCTGTTCCGCGGGTGCAAGGAGATCCTCGCCCGGTTCGCCGAGGTGGAGAACGAGATCCGCGAGCAGTCCACCGAGGTGCAGGGCACCACGACGGTGTCCACCATCTACTCGGTGGGTCTGCACGAGCTGCGCAACGTGCAGAAGCAGCTCCTGAAGACGCACCCCAAGGTGAACATGCGCCTGAACTACCGGCGCAATGATCAGGTCTACGACGACGTGATCCTCGGGGCGGCGGAGATTGGAATCGTGGCGTACCCGCAGCCGCGCGCGGGCGTGGACATCCACCCGTTCCGGGACGACAAGCTGGCGGTGGTGTGCTCGCCCACCCACCCGTTCGCCACCAAGACGAAGGTGAGCCTCACGGCGCTCTCCGGCGTGCCCTTCATCGCCTTCGATCGCGAGGCACCCACGCGCAAGGCGCTGGACCGGCTCTTCCGCGAGAAGAACCTGGACCTCAACCCGGTGATGGAGATCGACAACGTCGAGACCATCAAGCGCGCGGTGGAGATGGGCATCGGCGTGGCCATCCTCCCCATGGCCACGGTGTCGGCCGAGGTGGCGCAGGGCTCGGTCGTCTCCAAGCCCTTCGCCGAGGGCCCGGTGTCGCGCCCCATCGGGCTGCTCATCCGCAAGGGCAAGTACCTGGACCGGGCGTCGGCCGCGGTGCTCGAGGCCTTCAAGCTGGCCGAGGCCACCAGCGAGGAGCACTGAGCGCGTCCCGGGTTGAAGCAGCTCCGGCCCCGTGCCACCCCGCGTGGGAGGCACGGGGTCTTTCGTTTGCTCAGGCGGCGGTCTCGACCCCCGTGGCGGGCGCCAGCGCGTGCAGCCAGGGCGTCAGCAGCCGGGCGCACTCCTCGGGGTGGGTGAAGTAGGGCACGTGGCCCGCGCCGCGCAGCAGGTGCTGCGGTGTGCCCGGAGGCAGCGAGGCCGCGAGCCGCGCCAGGGTGGACGCGGGCACCAGCACGTCCCGGTCCCCCTGGATGCACAGGCACGAGACGGGCAGTGGGCGCAGCTCGGGAGGAGGCGGCTCGCGGCGGCAGGCGAAGGCGCGGTGGAGCGTGGTCATCCGCTCCAGCGTCGTGGTGGGCACCACGTCCGCCACCCGTTCGGCCGGAACGCGCTTCCACGAGGCCACACAGGCGGTGAACGGACCGGGGCGGCCCAGGACGGCGATGGGTCCCATCAGGGGGATGAGGTGGCCGCGCAACCCCAGGTGCTCGGGCCGGGTGAAGGAGCCCATGAAGGCCACCCCGCGCACCGCACCCGCCGCCGCCAGGTGTCCGGCCACCATGCCCCCGTAGGAGCTGGCCACCACCGCGTCCATCCGCCCCGCCGCCGTCAGCACCTGACGCGCCAGCTCCCCTGCCCCACAGGCGGCGAGGCCGCCTTCCGGGTACTCGACGAGGACGGGCCGGGCCACGAAGGAGAGCCGCTCGGCCAGGGCCCGGAAGCCGGCGCCCCGCGCACCCAACCCGGGCAGCAACAGCACCCGGGGACCCGTGCCTCGACCCATCTCCGTCAGCTCAACGACCCGGCGCATGTGCCTCCTTCGCGAACGCGCTCCGAACACCGCTCGCACGCCGCTTCTGCCCGTGCCCGCCTCCCTGCCTACCAGGAGACCTCGACCTCCGTCTCGTTCAGGCTCACCTGCCGTCCGGTGGCCTTCACGTCCGCCACCCGCGCCGCCTCGAAGAGGCCCCGCACCGCGCCCACCAGGTAGTCGCACGGCAGGGTGCTGCCCTTGATGGAGACGATGCCGCTGCCCGGCCCGGTCCATTGCACCGAGCACTCGCCATGCCGAACGGACGTCCGCCACGCCGAGGGGAAGCCGTTGAGCATCCGCCTCGGCTCTCCCCCGGCCAGCATCAGCAGCACCCGCCCCGCCCCGGACTCCAGGTACTCCGGCGCCACCTGGTGCCCCAGGCGCCACATCGCGCCCTCGAAGCCTCCGTGGTGCTCGCTCAGGGCCCACGCCGCGGCGTAGAGCAACCGGTTCAGCGCCCCGACGGGATAGCTGAAGAAGGCCATGAAGCGGCTGCCTCCGGCCGCGTCGACGCAGCGCCGCAGGAGCACTTCGTCATCGAGGCCGCGCACCACATCCAGCGCGCCCGTGAAGAAGAAGCCGCGCAGGGTGTCTTCCGGCCTGCACAGCGCCAACCGTTGCTCCAATTCCTGCAGTGAGCCCTTCTCCATTACATCCCCGGCGAGCGGGGGGACTCCCGCCCGGTCCCCTGTGACAAGCCCGAGTATTGGGCCTGCCGGGATGGAATCAAGACGCGTCGCGCGAGGAGACGAACACGCGGAGAAGCCAGGGTGCGCGAGGTAATCCCAGAATGGGGAACGTATGGGATGGGGTGACCCAGGGGAGCAGCCTCGTGTTCGAGGATGGACGTCCCGTGACGGGCCCCCCTGCCGTGACAGGGGGCCATCCCGTCTACACTCTTCGTTCATGAGCGCGCTGACCGCAGGTGACATCCTCGGAGGAGAGTGGCGCATCGTCCGACCGGCCTTCGGAGACGAGCCCGGCTCGGAGTACCGGGTGGAGCCCGTCGAAGGAGGAAGTGCCCGGCGGCTCACCCTGTGCCGCACGTTGCGGTCTCCCACCTCCGCCGAGCTGAAACGCTTCGAGGAGCTCATGCACTCGGGGGAGCGGACGCAGCACCCCGCCTTCCAGCCCGTGGAGGCCGTGGGGTACGACGTGGCCCGCGAGGCCCTGTGGATGGTGCGCCCCTGGTGGAATGGCGAGTCGCTGCCCTCGATGTTGGGAGGACTCCATCCGGTGGGCCTGGAGCTGCCCTACCTGCATGCGCTGGCGGATCAACTGGCGCAGGCGCTCACCGCCGCCCAGGCCGCGGGCATCGCCCATGGCCGGCTGCGGCCCACGCGGTTGCTCGTCGCGCCCGGGGGCAAGGGAGTGAGGTTGTGCCTGCTCGATCTGGGGCTGGAGGTCTTCCGCCGCACCCACGCGGCTGGCTGGCTGCGGCCCCCCCAGGTGGGCACGGCCTACGTGGCGCCCGAGTTGGGAGAGACGGGTCCCGTGCCCACTTCGGCCGATGTCTTCTCCTTCGGGCTCATCGTCCGGGACATGCTGGCCACGCGGCGGGACGGGGCGTGGTGTGGACGCTGGGAGCACTGGGTAGAGCGGGCCACGGCCGTGGCGGGCAGGCGGTTCAGCAGCGTCACCGAGGCCCTGAGGGCCCTGCTGCCGGTGCTGAGGGCCCTGCCGGATGAGCCACCGCCCCCGCCGCCGAACTACGAGCCCGGCATCCCCAGCGCGTAGGCCTCAGTACATCTTGCGCAGGCGCGCGGCGAAGAAGCCGTCCCAGCTCTCGGGGCCCGGGAGCGTGCGCAGGTAGGCCTGGGTGAGCGGGAGTTTCACCGACTCGTGCAGCACCGGCGGCTCCGCCGTCCACTCGGGATGGCTGCGCAGGAACATCTCCACCTGATCCTGCCCCTCCTGCGGCTCCAGGGTGCACACCGCGTACACCAGCAGGCCTCCGGGCGGCACCGCCTCCTGGCAGTTCTCCAGGATGCGCCGCTGCAACACCGCCAGCCGCCCGATGTCCTCCGGCTTGCGCCGGTAGCGCAGCTCCGGGTGCCGCCGCAGCGTCCCCAGGCCCGAGCACGGCGCATCCACCACGAACGCGTGGAACTCGCCCCACTCCTCCGGCCAGGGCTGGGACGCGTCATGCGCCTCGGCCCGCAGGCGCCCGGAGAGACCCAGCCGCTTCGCCTCGGATTCGATCTTCCGCAGCTTGTTGGCGTGGAGGTCCGTGGCCACCACCTCGTGCTTCTCGGCCTGATGGCACGCCTTGCCGCCGGGCGCCGCGCACGCATCCAGCACCCGCGCCGTCTCCGGGATGTCCCCGTACACCCCCACCAATTGAGCGGCCTCGTCCTGCACCTGCCACAGGCCCTCGGCGTAGCCGTAGATGTCCTCCAGCCGTCCCACGGGCGGCAGGACGATGCCCACCGGAGACACCGCCGTGGGCCGCACCTCGAGCCCCGTCTCGCGCAGCTGCTCCAGCAGCGCGTCGCGCGTCACCTTCGAGCTGTTGGCGCGGATGACCACCGCGGGCGTCTGGTTGTTGGCGACGAGGATCGACTCGGCACGCTCACGGCCGAACTGGCGCACCCAGCGCTCCACCATCCACTTGGGGTGGCTCTCGCGGACCGACAGGTGCTCGATGGCCTCCGTCTCCGGCGGCAGCGGCGGCGAGGGCAGCGAGGACAGCTTGCGCAGGATGGCGTTGACGAAGCCCGCCGCGCGAGTCAGCCCCACCTCCTTGAGCGCCTGCACCGTCTCGGCCACGGCGGCGCGGGCCGGGACGCGGGTGTAGAAGATTTGATAGGCCCCCACGCGCAGCGCGGCCAGGACCTTGTCCTCGAGCGCGTCCAGCTTCCGGTCGGCGAAGCGGGTGATGGCGTAGTCCAGCGCGAGCTGACGGCGGGTGGTCCCGTAGGTCAGCTCGGTGATGAGCCCCGTGTCCCGGGGATCGGCCGGCGGCGACTCCGAGAGCACCGTGTCGAGGACGACATTGAGGTACGCATCCGTGGCCCGGACGCGGCTCAGAACCTGGATGGCGATGGCACGTGCGTTCATCCTTCCCTCCCCGTACCACACTTCTCCTGCCCCGCGCGCACTACCTGCCCATCACCTTGGCGGCCCAGCGGCGCGTCGAGTCATCCGCGTTCTTCATCAATGACCGTCGGCATACTTCCATCAACCGCTCCAGCCCGGACAAGGCCATGAGCTCCATTGTCATTCCTGCGCCTCCCGATCTTGTCACGGGGCGTCATCTCCCGGTCACCTTGGCGAGCCAGCGGCGTGTCGCGTTGCTTTCTTGCATGTTCTTCATCAACGACTCGAAGCGCCCTGCTCGAATCAACTCCACCAATTGCTCATCCCGTGCGAGAACTTCGGCCATATCCCAAGGGAACAAGAGTTCCCTATCACCCGACTTCTGATAGCGAGGATGTGCGGCCAGCGCTTCCAGATAGTGTGAGTAACTGTCGAAAAAACGGTCCACGTTCGATGCCACGGGCATGACGTGAGCCTCAGGCTCATAGGTATCCACCTCTACCACAGGCTGCCTTCCCAATGCATCCGCGAGGCTCGGCACGGTGGCATAGGTATAGATATCACCGCCGAAGACAATCACAGGCTCCCCCAGCCCTTCCCACCAATTCTCCCGCCACCACCTGTTGTTCTCCTTGAGTTTATGCACCTGGTCATCCGACCGATCGAGGGTCCACCCGGCTCCTATCAATTCCGTGGCAAAAGCCGCATAACCCAGGCGAGCATAGACATCCGCCAGAACCGGATCGAAGGGCAGCCCCTCCAAGGAGCATCCAGCACGCGGCGGTTCGCGAGCAGGCGGCAAGGTCTCCACACTGAGCTTCAATCGCAGGCAGACATCAAACAGCCGCTCCAATCCAGGCAGGGGCATGAGCACCTCCATCGTTCTCTCTTGTCTATTCGAGGCCAGGGAATCGGCTCCGCAACTCGCGCAACGCGGCCTCCCTCGCGTCGTCCACGGTCTTCAACATCCCTGGAGGCTCGTCGGCGCGGTGGTACCAGGGCTCGAAATGTCTATCAATGATTTCGGCTGCTCGCCTCGCTTCATCCGTTGTCGGGTTGGGGCGAGCGGTTCGAAACCTCCCCCATAGGAAATTGACTCTTTGATGGACGTGCTCTTTCAACATCACGAGGTTTTCCCCGGCATTGACGTTCTCATCCGGGAAGAGGTGCGCGTATTGAAGTGGCCGCCGATGGTGGATGGGAAGATCCTTGTTTTGCTCCTGCAGGATTTTGGCGAACCGCGGGTACAGCTTGGCGTAATATGCACGGGCATCCTTTCGAAGCTCCTTCTTCAGATCGACATCCAACGGCTCCTGGATGGCCTGCTCGAGGCGGACGAAGAGGCCTCGCAGCTTCTTGCGCTCGCTGTGGCCCAGGGCCTGCTCGCCCTCCAGCAGCACCTTCGCCCAGAGTCGCTCGAAGGCGGCCTTCTCTTCTGGAGTCAACCGTCTGAGCGCGGTGCGCAGCCACCCGGCCACCACCTCGGGCTCGCGCCCCAGCGCCTTCGTCACCCACTCCAGCCCCTCCGTGGCGAAGAAGCCCAGGCCCTTGGCGATGATTCCCAACGCGAACCACAGCGCCAGCTCCTCCACGCCCCGCTGCGCCAGCCAGGCCGTGCCCTCCACCACGCCCTCCCGCCAACGCAGCAGGGTGGCCTCGTGCATGGACAGGTACCAGCTCTGCCCCGGTTGTGGCGGCGGACGCTCCACCCGCGCGGACTCCACCCGGCCCCGCGCCCGCGCCTCTCCCGGCTGATGCTCGGCCCGCAACACCACCCGCACCGTGCGCGCGCCCAACCCCTCGGTGAAGGGCAGCAACACCTGGACGAGGCGCCCCGCCACCTCCGGTGACAGCGCGAGCGGGCTGCCTCCCGGCCCCTCTCGTGTGCGCCGCACCTCCCGCAGCTGCCCTCCGGTGAGCCGGCCGTCCTCCAGCCACACTTCGAGCTCCACCCGTGACGCGCCACCCGCCGGGACCTGCACGGCACGCATCCACTTGCCGGCCACCTCGTGGAAGGTGAGGAAGGTGCCGGCCGGCGTGCCCGGCATGCGCATCGGCAGCCTCCGGGCCTCGGGCGGCCGGGCCGCCGTGCGGGAGGCGTCGTAGTCCACCGCCCAGCGCGCCGCCTCACGCCGCAGCCGCAACACCACCTCTCCGGTCCGCCCTCCCACGTACTCGGTGAGGACGAGGCGCAGCACCCGCGTCAGCTCTGGCGCCTCCACCGGCCGCCCCTCGCTTCCGCTGCCTCGCTCCTCCTGGTAGCCCACCAGCGTCAGCGCGCCGTCTTCCACCCAGAAGGTGAAGGCCAGCACCGCTCCCACATCCTCCACCCCGCTGCACAGGCCCACCACGCGCGCCAGTGCCCTCTCCGCCTCCGCCTCCCGCGCCGCCGTCGGCTCCCTGCCTTCCCGCTGCGCCGCCCACACCAGCGCCTCCGCCCTCTCCTCTTCCAACCGGCGCGCCCGCGCCCTCACCTCCTCGGAAGTGGCCATGCCCTCCGGCCCGTGCGCCCACGCCTCCGCCGAGGTGTCCGCTGAAGCGGGCGGCACTCCCGCTCCCCTCCCGGTGGCGGAGGCCGTGGGACTGCGCGCGGGCGCCGCCGCGTTGAAGAACGGGGGGGTGGGCGGACGATGGCCCAGGCCCATCAGCGAGCCACGTCCGGGGACACCCGTGGCGCACCCGGCCTGCAACACGAACACGAGGAGCACCCATGCCACCCACAAGGGCCGAGGCCGCGCCGCGCCTGACGAGCACGCATGGCCTCGGCGAGTGGACATGGCACACATCAAAGCAAGGCGTGGAACCTGGAAACCAGGGCCCGGCACCCCGGAAGAACATGTCTGGGCACAACCCGACAGGAGGCGCCGAGGGAGAAGATCGGCCGCGCGCGGGCCTTCTTCGCGGCGTGAGCGCGTACCCGGGAGACCCTCTCACTGGTAGACGTCTACCAGTGATGTAGGCCGGTGTGTACAGCCAATGGTAGACGTCTACCACTGGAGCGCCCTGGGAGCCACTCCAGAGGGGAGCAGCTCACCTGTCCAACCGGGTCATCATGTTCACGAGCTCCGAATCCGACAGCTTGCTGGCGGGCAGGGAGGAAAGGGAGAGCAGCAGATCCTCCAGCATGTCCTCGTAGCCAGTCTCCGCCGAAGCTCCGCGCTGTACCTCCGCCCACTTCGAGCGCGCCCACGCCGCCAGCTCCGCCGCAGTCAGCCTGCCCGCCAGCCGGTCGGCGATCTTCTGCCGCACCAGGGCCCGGGACAGGACGTTCGCCGCGGGAGTCCCCTCCGCGCCCTTCACCTTGCGGCCCAGCGTCTTCGAGGACGTGCTCGGCGCGGCCGACGCCTCCACCTTGCGGCCCAGCGTCTTGCGGCTCCCGCCCGAGGGAGCCAGGGCCTTCACCGGTGCATCGGAGGCACGCGCCAGGGCCCCCGGCGGCCTCACCGCCAGGGACTTCTCCCGGGGAATGTCCTTCTCGCGGCGGCCGAGCGTCTTGCCCTTCCCCTCCGGCTCCGCGGCCTCGCCGTCCTCCCCGGACCAGGCGGCATCCACCACGCCGTCATCGTCCTCCGCGCCCGCATCCTCCACTTCGTCCTCCGCGCCCTCGTCCTCCGCCTCCTCGTCCTCTTCTTCCTCGTCCTCCTCCGTCAGCTCCCCGGTGAGGTCGCCGCTGGCGAAGCGCTCGAGCGCCTCGAGGTACGAGTGGAAGCCCTGGCCCTCGATGGTGGCGGCACAGGCCTCGGCCACCACGGACTCGCGCTCGCCGAGCCGCTCCAGGTACACCTCGATGGCGGGCACGCCCACCAGCTCGAGCGCCTCCATGAGGGGGTAGGAGCCGAAGAGCCCCGCGGGGCTCACCACCACGCCATCCAGCCGGGAACGCTCGGCATGCAGGGTGTCGAGGAGGACGCCCTCGTGGTTGGACTGCACCACCTTCAACTCCAGCCCCAGCTCCGTGGCCCGGGCCGTCAGCGCGGCATCGAGGTCCGCGAGCCGCCCGCCCTGCCCTCCCTCCCGCTCGCCCAACAGGTTCAGGTTCGGCCCGTGCAGGACCAGCAGCCTCTTGCCCATGTCGCGTGTCCTCTTCTTCCTATGTCTCGAAGGGCCGGCTGCCCGGCGCCAGTTTGCGGCCCGCGAGAAAATCCCCCGCCGTCATCACCCGCTTGCCCTCGGGCTGCACCTCCAGCAGCACCAGGGAGCCCTCGCCACACGCCACCTCCAGCCCCTGCGGCCCCGCGGACACCACCGTGCCCGGCGCCCCACTGCCCTGCCCCACCTTCGCCCGGTGCACCTTGAACAGCTTGCCCTCCAGCGTGGTGAAGGCTCCGGGCCACGGAGTGAAGGCGCGCAGACGCCGCTCCAGCTCCACCGCCGGCCGCGTGAAGTCGAGCTTCCCCTCCTCCTTCTCGATGATGGGGGCGAGCACCACGCCCTCCGAGGGCTGCGGCTTCGGCTTCAGCTCGCCGCGCAGGTACGCGGGGAGGTGCTCGCGCAGCAGCGCTCCGCCCAGCTTGGAGAGCTTGTCGTGCAGCGTCGCGCTCGTCTCGTCCGGGGCGATGGGCAGGCGCTTCTCGGCCAGCACCGGGCCGGTGTCCAGGCCCTCGTCCATCACCATCAACGCCACGCCCGTCTCCGGGTCGCCATGGGCGATGGCCCACTGGATGGGGGCGGCGCCCCGGAAGCGCGGCAGCAGCGAGGCGTGCACGTTGAGGCACCCCTTCACGGGCGTCTCCAGCACGTCCTTGGGGAGGATCTTCCCGTAGGCCGTCACCACGGCGACGTCCGGGGCGAGCTTGCGCAGCTCCTCGGAGAAGGGAGGGGTGCGCAGCTTCTGGGGCTGGAGCACGGGGACGCCGCGCTCGAGCGCGTAGGCCTTCACCGGAGAAACAGCGAGCGCCTGACCACGGCCCTTGGGCTTGTCCGGCTGGGTGACGACGGCCACCACGTCTCCGATGTCGAAGAGGGCGGCCAGGGAGGACACGGCGAACTCGGGCGTGCCCATGAAGACGATGCGGGGGCGGGTCATAGGAGAGAGCCTTCTGCTGGACTGGGAGGCTTCAGGCAACGGTCTTCAGCGCCCCCGAGGTGGGACCTTCGGTGGCCTGACGTTTCCGGGCGCGGAGGGAGCCGAGGATGCTGAGCGCGGCCTGGGTCTCCTGCGTGGTGGCCAGGGGCTGCAGGGTCTCGATGACCTCGGAGAGGAGCCGGGCCTCCTCGGCCTCGCGCTCGCGGATTCGGTCCACGGCCTCGCTGAAGCGGTCGAAGAAGCCGCGCAGCTCGTCCTTCTTGCGCAGCGGACGCATGCGCGGGTAGCGGCCGGCGGCGAGCGTCGCGATGTAGAGGCTCATCACATACACGGGGCCGGCCACGCGGTGGGTGAGCACGAGCCCCATGAGGACCATCAGCCCCGCCATGCACAGCGCGCCGAGCCCGGTGAGCCAGAGGATGGTCTCTCCACTGGTGGCCAGGTCCAGGGGAGAGGCGCCGCTGTCCACCGCGGCCCGGTGCGCCCGGTACGCCAGCACCCCCACGAGCAACACCCCGCCTCCGCCGAGCGCGGCGAGCCGGAGCATGTACCGGAGCTGGAACCCGGGATCGACCAGGTATTTCCGGCGCACGACATGAGGACGGGTGGAAGGTTGATTATCGACGGACATGGCGTTGAGCAGCGTACTCCAATCTCCCGGGTCGGTTTGCTCCTTCCGACAGGATGGGTTTACAGGAAAAGCGCCTACAACCCATTGGGGGGTCCCATGTCTCGCCTACTTGCCGCAACGAGCCTGGCGCTCGTGCTCCTTCTCTCCGGGTGCAAGGTGGACCCGACCTCCCCGGAGTACTGGGAAAAGACGCTGGGCAAGGCACGGCGCGCCCAGGACAAGGTGCGGGTGCTCGAGACGCTGCGGAGCTCGGGCCAGCTCAACGCGAGCTTCCTGCCCTTCCTGCACGGGCAGCTCGCATCGGACGAGAAGCCCGAGGTGAAGGCCGCGGTGGTGCGGGCGCTCGCCGACGTGAAGAACCCCGCCTCGGTGGAGCCCTTGGGCAACGCGGTGGACCTGACCGCGACGGACTCGGCCGGCAATCTGTTGAACAAGGAGCTGGCCTCGGCGCTGGGAGAGATTGGCGACCCCAAGGCCGTGCCCATGCTGATGAAGCTGCTGAAGGCACGGGACAACTACACGCGAATCGAGGCCGTGGAGGCGTTGGGGCAGATGCGCGTGAAGGAAGCGGTGGAGCCGCTCATGGCGCTGGCCACGGATGAGAGCGCGGAGCTCTTCCTGAACAAGAAGGCCATTGAAGCGCTGGGCCGTATCGGGGACGCGCGAGCGGTGCCGACGCTGGTGCGGATGCTGACGAAGGAGCGCCGGGGGGTGTCCTTCTACGTGGAGAGCTCGTTCTCGCTCTTCCAGCTGGGCCAGCCGGCGTCAGACGCACTGCTCGCGGTGCTGGAGGGCAAGGACACGGAGCTGTCGAGCTGGGCTCAGCGCAACGGCATCAACCCGGCGAGCTACTCCTTCAAGGCGGCGCAGTTGCTGGGAGACCTGAGGGAGCGCCGGGCGGAGGCGGCGCTGCTGAAGCAGCTCGAGTTCAAGCACGAGGATCCGCGAATCCAGGCCATCGTGCGGACACGGGCGGCGGACGCGCTGGCGAGGATGCGCTCGACGGCGGCGGTGAAACCCATCGCGGCACTGGTGTCCGAACCGGATGCGGGGGTGCGCGGGGAGTACACGCATGCACTGGCTCGGATGGGCGGACGCGACGCGCTGCCGGCGCTGGAGAAGGCGGCGGGCCAGGGGGACTGGTACGCACGCGAAGCGGCGCTCGAGGCGCTGACGATGCTGGGAGACGCGCGGGAGATGCCGGTGCTGGAGAAGCTGGCGGCGGCGGAGCCGGCGAAGACGGCGGCCGAATGCGAGGCGTTGGGAGGCGAGGGATGTGGAGACCCGGTGGCGCTGGGGAAGAAGCGGGTGGAGACGATCGCGCGGCACGGCAAGCGGCTGGAGGCGGCGAAGGCGTGCGGGACGGACACGGGCTGCTGGGTGAAGAAGCTGGAGGACGCGGACAAGGGTGTGGTGGCGCGCGCGGCGATGGAGGTGGGGCGCGGCAAGGCGGCGGCACACGTGGGGGCGCTGCTGGCACGACTGACGGAGAAGGACCCGGACACGCGGATGGCCCTCATCCTCGGGGCGGAGTGGCTGGCGGAGGACACGAAGGACGCGGCGGCGCTGGCGCGCAACGCACTGCCCACGCTGGAGAAGCAACTCACCGAGGAGAAGAGCAGCACGGAGTACGTGAGGGCGAACGAGGACCTGCGGCGGCTGGTGGCGAGGCTTCAGCGGCAGAAGACATGAGAGGGATGGTCACCCTGGAGCGGGGGTGACGTCCATCTCGTGACCGTCGTACTCCCCGGAGTGCGCCTGGGCGAGGCGCTCGAGGGTCTCACGCACGGAGTCCAGGTCCACATCCGGGCTCACCGTGTGCGTGACGAGGACGAGCCAGTTCTTCCCCTCGGCGCTCTTGCGGCGCTCCACCGTGAAGCCTTGCGCGGAGAGTTGGTCCGCCACCGACTTGCTGTCCTTCGCCTTCGGAAGGTACAGGAAGTGCCGCACACGCCGCAGGGATGAATCATCCGGAAGCTTGGGTGTCTCGGGTACCGGGGACGATTCCCTCAGCGCTGGGGGAATGCCGATGTCATGCTCGGGCCGCCATTCGTTCGTCAAAGCGGACACCAGGGAGTCATGAAGGAAAATGGAGAAGATGGGCAGGTAACGCTGCTCCTCACTGAGGTCTCGAACCAACGTCTCCTTCGAGCCCTCGCATATCCGCCAGGCTAGCACCCTGCCTTCCCGACTCCTGGCTCCCGCCCACCGGTACACGGCCGGGAACGCCTTGTCGGGTGACACTGGGTGGTGGGCAACAACCTCGACAGTGCCCTGAGAGACCGCCACTCGCGCCGGGTAGAAGGCGAAGAAGGCCTTCGGGTGATGGACCAACTCCGTGAATTCTGTCGGACGCGCGGTGAAGAAGCCGGGCAGGATGCGGATGACCTCTCGATACGGCTCCTCGGTGAAATAGGTGTAGTGAATATAAGCCAACCCACGAGGCGTGCCGACCTCCAGGACATCTCCGAGCCGTGCCCGCTTGCGCCGCTTCGTCATATCACGGCCCCGTGTAGCCGATGGATTCGAGAAGCTCCAGCCCCCGGCGCAGCGCGGCGGCATGCTTCGGGTTGGAACGGGCGATGCTGTTGATGCGGTTCATCAGCGTCCCTCCGTTCTTGCTCAACCCATGGATTTCAATCAACGCCTGCTCGACAGCCCGCGCATCCTCTCTTGACAGCCTTTCCATGAGCGCATCGATGTGGAGGCCCCTTTGTCTGAATTGCTCCGCGGAGCGCCTCGCCATCTTATCGGTAATACCCACATAATCCACCTCTTGGGTCACCTTGTCCCTGGAAATGTAAACGGATGTCTTCCCCGAAGAACCATTCCCACCACCCGGCCCCTGGGCCGACATGGCCACCGCGCCCGGCGCGAGGGCAATGGTGAAAGCGCCCTCAGCGGACACTGCCACGGAGCGCACCTCGCCCACCGCGGCCCACCGGAAGCCCGCCTGGGACTGCGCCAACACCGCCGCCCGAGAGGCGCCTGGCAGGCCCGGCCCCTTCACCGCCAGCCCCGCCGTGTTCCCCATCGCCGCCGTCGTCAGCAGGAGGAAGACTCGCGCCGCGTTCTTCCCCATCACCCGACCGAAGCGCTCGCCCGCCGCGCGCAGCTCGTCGAAGGTGGTGGCTCGTTCCACCTCCGCCACCAACAGCCTCCAGCCCTGGATGAGGCTCCAGACGGTGTCCACCCCCAGGTAGGCGATGAGCCCGGCCGTCAATGTGGCAGCCAGGCCCTTGCTTGCTGGCTCGGGCAGCAACCAGAGCGTCATGTAGAGCGCCATCCCGGATACGAGGGTGGCTCGCACCGCGTCCGGGTCGGCCATGCCCTTGAAGGCATCCATCGTCTCGTTCCACACCGTGCCGAGGGCGAACTCCATGGCCAGGGCGTACCGGCCATCCACATCGAGAATCGGTCCCTCCTTCAGCAGAGAGAGGCAGTCCCGGCAACGCTCCTGGCGCTCACACCAGCGGCCGTAGTCATGCGTCAGCGCGAGGCACTCCCGAGCCGCTCGCCGCGCCGCCTCCTCCGCAAAGTCCAACTTCGGGCGCCGCCCCGTCCACTCCAGGTAGACCTCCTCCTGCCGTGGCGAGTCGAACATCAGCCGCCGGGCGTTTTGCAGGGGGTTGGCGGCGGGCCGCACATCCCGCGCCAGTACGGCCAATGACTCCTCGAGCTCGCCCTCGCTCAGTTGCACCGGTGGCTCGCCGCCATGTGGAGTGAAGACGAGCGGCCTGTCCCGTCCCGTGTCCAGGCGCACCACATGCGTGGCCGTGCCACACCCGGCGAGTGACAGCAACAGCGCCACGAGCGCCAACACGATGATGTGAGCGACGGGACGCGCGTGGGTCAGGCGCGAGCCAACGAAACAGGTGAACAAGCCACACCTCCCCTTCGAGCCGCGCGCACTGAACGCGGAGCCATGATTCCAGGGAGGGAGGAAGGAAGACACTCACTCCGAGCCGCTGTCAACCCACCTCGCGGACCGGGGGCTCGCCGCCGCCGCCCGTGCCATCCCCCTCGGGGCCCGCGGGCTCGGGCTCATCCTGGAAGGAACTCGGCAATAGATTGAAGGGGAGCACCTTCGCCAGGGCCACCAGCAACAACATCCCTCCCGGCGCCGCGAAGATGGCGAGCGCCGGAATCGCCTTCGCCACGTCAATCAATTGCGCCCGCATCCGCTGGCGCTCCCCGGCCGTCAGCGTCTGTCCTCGCGCGGCCTTCGTGAGCAGGTGATACAGCTCGCCCGTCTCGCGGACCTCCTGCATCAACCGGTGGAAGTTCCGCTCCAGCGTGTTCTGCATGCGGGACACCATGTCCTCGCCCAGCAGATTCGCCGCGGAGGACACCGTGAACACATCCACCACCGAGCGGTTCTTCGCGTAGAACTCGGCCACCTCCAGCTCCAACTGGTGCACCGTGCTCTCCGGCACCCGGAGCGCATGCGAGAGCTGATCGATGAAGGCCCGCTCGCCCCGGGTCCGCCGGCCATCCACCAGCGAGGCCAGCAGCGTCTGCTCCAGGATGAACCGCCGCAGGTCCACGCTGCGCACGTCCTTCACCGCCATGCTCAACGAGCGGCGGCGCTCGAAGGACTGCCTCACCGCGGTCCGCAGCTCGCTCTCGAGCGCATCCGGAAGCCCCAGGTCCTCCACCTGCCGGAGAATGGCGCGGCGCGCGGAGAACGAGGGCTGCCGGTCCACGCAGGCCAGGCCCGTGAGCACCTCCACGAGCAGCGCCTTCTGCCGCGCCGCGAAGTCGATGCGCCGCCGGGCCATCTCGCGGTTCAACCCCCCGCGGGAGAAGTAGTCGAGCGCCTGCCGGCCGAACATGTGCCCATCCGCGTAGAGCGCCCCGTTGTGCAGGACGAGCCCATACGCCGGATCCCCGGACAGCGACAGGGCACGGCGCTCCAGCGCGTCCTCCACCCTGCCCCACAGCCGCTTCGGCGCCTCGTGCCCCTGCCGCAGCTTCTCCTCGATGGCCTGGGCCTCCTCGAGCTGGCCGGTGAGGACGGCGAAGAGGAGCAACAGTTGCTCGCGGCGAGGTCCCAGGGGCGCACCGGCCAGGACCGCGATGTCCAGGGCCATGCGCGCGAAGGTCCGCACCACCGCGCGGAAGAGCACCTCCTCGGGAGCCGCCGTCCCAGCGGACTCGGAGGACACCGCCTCCGAGGACACCCCACCGTCGGCGGGCGTGCCGTAGAGCAACCCACTGGCGCGCAGCATCCGGCGCAGGTACGAGCGGGCGTGGGCGCGGCCAGAGCTGGAGTCGGAGAGTCCCGGGGGCACCACCGGAGCGGGTGCACGCATGTGGGCCGCGACCGACTCCTCGAGCATCGAGGAGAGCCAACCCGCCTTGCCTAGATCCATGGGAAGTCCACCCCGGGTGCCGCGCACCAGACAGACAGCCGGGAAATACCCCACTTCCCGGCCCGGCGCCAACGGCCCTACCCCACGAGGAGGCGGGGCCGGCACAACGGACTACAGCGCGGTGGCCTTGCCGACCTCGAGCGCCTTCACCTTCGCCTTGCTCTTCGCCTTCTTCAGGTCCGCCTCCAGCTTGTCGGGCGTGCCGGCCAGCAGGGGGAACGTGCCGTAGTGCATGGGCACCACCGTGGGGTTGCCGAGCATCCGGGCGGCCTGGGCGGCGCCCGCCGGGTCCAGGGTGAAGTGACCGCCGATGGGCAGCAGGGCGTACGTGGGCTTGAAGCGCTCGCCAATCTGGCTCATCCCGCCGAACAGGCCGGTATCACCGCCGTGGTACAGCGTGGGGCCGTTGTCGATCTGGATGACGAAGCCCATGGGCGCGCCCGCGTACTGGGCGGGGCTCTTCTCGTCCGCGGCGTAGCTGCTGGAGTGCACCGCCTCCACGAAGTGGATGGTGGCGTCCTTCACCTTGAAGGTGCCGCCGACGTTGCCGCCCATCGCCTTGTCCTGGGGAATGCCCAGGAGGTTGACGAGCTCGTAGCAGCCGAACACCTGGGCGCCCGTCTTCTGCTGCAGCGCCTTGGTCTCGCCCACGTGATCGAAGTGCCCGTGGGAGACGAGGATGGCGTCCACCTGCTCCGGCCACTGGGCGCCCTGCGGGGCCTTGGGGTTGGAGAACCAGGGGTCGATGGCAATCGTGGCACCGCCGGGGGTGCGGATGACGAAGGCCGCGTGGCCCCACCAGGTGAGCTCCGCCTTGCCGGCCGTGGCCGCGGCCTCCTTCTTCGCCGGACCCTTCCCGGCGGGCGGCTGCGCGGCGGCCATACCGGACAACCCCAGGAGCGCTCCCACCGTCACTGCCATGAGCTTGTTGCGCATTGCGTACTCCTCTCGAAACGAGTCAGGTCTCCCGCGGTGCCACCCGGGCACCCCGCGGTCGAGGGGCCGCATATTCGGCGGGCGGGCAATCGTCCAGCGGCAAATCTGGCGGCTCATAGTCCGGTGGACAGCACTACCAGTGAGGGCGTACGGCTCGCGGCATACCCGCTATAGGCTGCGCCGCCCGTGGACCATCGCTTCCAGGTCAACCTCCGGGGGGTCATCGACCTCCTCTCCCACCACCTCTACAGCACGCCCGGCGTGTTCGTGCGCGAGCTGCTGCAGAACGCCACCGACGCCATCCGCGCCCGGCGGCACCTGGAGCCGGGCCACCCGGGCTCGGTGCGGATGGAGCTCATCGAGAAGCAGGACGGCGGGCCGCCCACCCTGCTCTTCAGCGACGATGGCGTGGGGCTGACGGAAGAGGAGCTGCACCGCTTCCTGGCCACCATCGGGGAGAGCTCCAAGCGCGAGACGCTGGAGGCCCGCCGCAACGACTTCATCGGCCAGTTCGGCATCGGCCTGCTGTCCTGCTTCATGGTGTGCGACGAGCTGCTGGTGGTGACGCGCTCGGCGAAGGGGGACGGGCGCACCATGGAATGGCGGGGCCGGCATGACGGCACCTACTCCGTACGGCCTTCCGAGCACCCGCTGGCGCATCCGGGCACCCAGGTGTTCCTCGTCGCCCGGACGGACGCGGCCGAGTACTTCACCGCGGAGCGGGTGCGGCAACTCGCGGTGCACTATGGGGGCCTGTTGCCCTTCCCCATCCACCTCACCGTGGAGGGCCGCGCCGTGCACCTCAACCCGGCCCCACCTCCCTGGCGCCGCGAGTACGAGAGCGCGGGAGAGCGCCGTGCGGCGCTGCTGGCCTACGGGCGCGAGGTGTTCGGCCAGGACTTCGTGGACTGCATCCCCCTGCGCGCCGAGGCGGGCCAGGTGGAGGGGGTGGCCTTCGTGCTGCCCTTCTCGCCCCACTTCAACGCGCGCCAGAAGCACCGCGTCTACCTCAAGGACATGTTGCTGTCCGAGAGCGCGGAGAACCTGCTCCCCGAGTGGGCCTTCTTCGTCAGGTGCGTGGTGAATGCCCAGGGCCTGCGCCCCACCGCCAGCCGCGAGGCCTTCTACGAGGACACCACGCTGGCGCGCGCCCGCGACTCGCTCGGCCAGTGCCTGCGCCAGTACCTCGTGGACCTGGCCCACGATGACCCTCGCACCCTGCAGCGGCTCATCGCCCTGCATGGCCTGTCGGTGAAGGCGCTCGCGCTGGACGATGACGACTTCTACCGGCTCGTCATCCACTGGCTGCCCTTCGAGACGACGCTGGGGATGATGACGCTGGGGCACTACCGTCAGTCCTTTCCCTCGGTGCGCTACGTCAACACGCTGGACGCCTTCCGGCAGGTGGCGCGCGTGGCGGCGGCGCAAGGGCTGTGCATCCTCAACGGCGCCTACACGCATGACACCGCGCTGCTGGAGAAGCTGCCGCGCGTCATGCCGGGCGCCCAGGTGGAGCTCTTCTCCGCGACGCAGCTCCCCCAGGACTTCGAGGAGCTGACGCACGAGGAGCGCGAGACGGTGGCGCGGCTGCGGCAGGTGGCCACGGAGGCGCTGGAGCCGTTCCGCTGCGAGGTGAGCATCAAGAAGTTCCTCCCGCCCGAGGTGCCCACGCTCTACGGGGACGTGGACGACGGGGCCTTCCGGCGCGACGCGCAGCGCGCCCGCGAGGAGACGGACGAGCTGTACGCCTCGGTGCTGGAGGGAGCGCTGACGGGTTCCCACGAGGAGGAGCGGCCGCAGCTGTGCTTCAACCTCCGCAACCCCGTGGTGCGGCGGCTGACGCGGGTGCGGGACACCGCGCAGCTCAAGCTGTCGGTGGAGATGCTGTACGTGCAGGCGCTGCTGCTGGGACACCGCCCGCTCAACGCGCGGGAGATGGGGTTGCTGAACCGCGGGCTGCTCGGCCTCATCGCCGCGCGGCTGGATGACGACGAAGGCACTGGGGGCATGCATTGATGGAGCGGGACTGGCGCGAGCAGGTGAAACACCTGCTCGGACGCGCGGAGAGGCTGGAGCCGGGCGAGGCCAAGGTGATGGCACTCGAGGAAGCCGCCCGGCTCGCGGACGCACACGCGGACGGACCACTCGCCTACGAGGTGCGGGACGCGCTCATCGACGCGGCCACCTTCGGGGGCTTCCCGGACCGGGCCCTGGTGGCCTTCGCCTGGTGCCGGGGCCAGCAGCAGCGCGACCCGGTGCGCTACCCGCCGGAGCCGCTGCTCTGGAAGCAGAAGTGGGTGGTGGGCCGGCTCGACGAGTTCCCCCACATCAGCCGCAAGCAGATCGCCAGCGCGCTGGACGACGTGGAGCAGTGCTTCGCGAAGGCCGGCGCGGGACGGCGCGCGGTGCTGAAGCTGCGCTACCAGGCCGCCCGGGACATGGGTGACACGGAGGTGGCGGAGGACTTCTGGACCCGGTGGGTGCGCGAGCCCCGCGACCACCTCACGGACTGCCGCGCCTGCGAGCTGGATGACGAGTTGGATCACCACATCGACCGGGGCGAGCACGCCGTGGCGCTGGAGAAGGCCCGGCCCCTGCTCGAGGGGCGCAACGCGTGCGCGGAGGTGCCCCACCTGACGCTGGGCAGCGTGCTCTACCCGCTCTTCAAGCTGGGACGGCTGGAGCAGGCCAGAGACAACCACCTGCGCGGCTATGCCCTGGTGCAGCGCAACCGCGAGTTCCTCGCCACCGTGGGCGAGCACCTGGAGTTCCTCGCGCTCACCGGCAACGTGGAGCGCGGGTTGAAGCTCTTCGAGCGCCACGTGGGGTGGGCGCTGGAGCACGCCAGCCACCGGGACCGCTTCACCTTCCACTCGGCCGCGCTCGCCCTCATGGAGCGGGCCGTGGAGGAGGGACGGGAGAAGGTGGTGCTCTCCCTGCCACGCGCCTTCGCGCTGTACTCGCCCGGGGACACCTATGAAATCCGGACGCTGCGCGGCTGGCTCTCCTCCCAGGCCGAGGGCATCGCGGTGAAGTTCGACTCGCGCAACGGCACGGACCGCTTCCACCAACTGCTCGCGCGCACGAAGCGGCTCGGCGGTGAGGTGGTCCCCTTCCCCATCGACAGCTCTCCCCCCGCGTAGGCCGTCTTCCAGGAACCGCCGGAGGGCGAGGGAGAGGGCTCAGCCCGTTGAGCGCGAGGGCACCACCGGAACCGGGACCTCGCCCTCCACGGGACGTGCCGGCAATGAAACGATGAACACGGTCCCATCCCCCGGAGCACTGCGCACGGAGATGTCTCCCCCGAGCCGGCGCACGATGTTCCGGCTGATGGACAATCCCAGTCCCGTTCCCGTCGAGCCCTTCGTGGTGAAGAAGGGCTGGAAGAGCCGGGACAGCACCTCGGCCGGGATGCCGGGCCCCGTGTCGCTGACCTCGATGACGGCCATGTCCGCCTCGCGCCGGGCGGTGACGCGAATCTCCTTGCGCGGCCCCTCCCCCGCCTCGAGCGCCTGCGCCGCGTTGACGAGCAGGTTCACGAAGACCTGAGACACCGGGCCCGGGCTCCCCTTCACCTCCAACCCTCCCGGCAGCTGCGTCTCGACGCTCGCCTGCCGCATCGTCTCGAGCCGGGCGATGCGCAGCGCCGAGCGGATGGCCTCGTCGAGCTCGAACCACCCCCCCGCCTCCGCATCCGTCTTCGCCAGCGAGCGCATGTCCCGGACGATGTCGCTGATGCGCAGCGAGCCCTCCCGCGCGTCCTGCACGGCCTGCTCCAGCTCCTCCAGGTCCACCGGCTCGCCCTGGCGCAACGCCACCACCTGCTCCTGGATGTAGCCCAGGTTGCTCAGCACGTAGGCCGTCGGGTTGTTGATCTCATGCCCGATGCCGGCCGCCACCTGCCCCAGCGTCGCCAGCCGCTCGGAGGACGCGAGCTGGCACGCCAGGCGCCAGTTCTCCAGCGCCAGCACCACATGGCTCGCCAGCATCGCCGCGCGATCCAACTCCTTCCTGCCGAACATGCGCAGCCCGTCCCTGCGCAGCAGCCCCAGCACGCCCAGCACCCGCTCCCCCACCGTCAACGGGTGGAGGATGACCGAGGCCCCCTTCCCCAACGCCTGGATGGAGCCGAGCCGCCGATCCTCCAGGCCGGGCGCCGCCAGGGCCGGCGTCCTGTCCGAGGCCAGCGTCTGCACCACCCGCTCGCCCAGCTCGCGCAGCACGCCCCCTTCCTCCTCCGAGGACAGGCCGCACGCGTGCGCCACCTGGAGCCGCCCCTGCGACTCCTGCATCAGCAGCACCACCGCGTCCGCCACCATCAGCGTCCGGCTCCCCTCCACGATGGCCTGGGGAATCCGATCGAACTCGTTCGTCTCGAAGAAGGACTGGCTGGCCCGCACCATGTCCGCCGAGGCGTTGAGCCGGTACCGGTCCAGCGCGCGCGTGACGCACGCGTACATCTCATGGATGTTGAACGGCTTGCGGATGAGATCGAACGCCCCGGCCCGCATGCACTCGATGGCCGTCTCCACCTCGGCATAGCCGGTGGCGACGATGACCTCGGTGGCGGGAAGGATCTGCTTGGCCTCGCGCAGCAGCTCGAGCCCGCTCATGAAGGGCATGCGCACGTCGGTGATGATCAACCCGGGCGAGCACTCGCGCAGCAGCTTCAGGGCGGCCTTGCCGTCGGACGCCTCGGTGACGGCGTAGCCCTCCTGCTCCAACTGGTAGCGCAGCAGCAGGCGCATGTCCCGCTCATCGTCCACGACGAGGATCTGCTCATTCATGGGGGAACTCACGCGGACACCTCCGTGGGGTGCGCCGGCGCCACCGGGAACCACAACCGCATCGTGGTGCCGGCACCGGGGGCCGTCTCCACGTCGATACGGCCACCGTACGACTCGACGATGCTGCGGGTGATGGACAGCCCCAGGCCCGTCCCCTGTCCCACCGGCTTGGTGGTGAAGAAGGGATCGAAGATGCGCTGGCGCACGTCCGGCGCCATGCCGCTCCCGGTGTCCGTCACGACCAACTCCATGCCATCGCGCGCCGGAGAGAGGTGCGCCCCGATGGACACCGTCCCCCCCGGCGGCGTCGCATCCAACGCGTTGCCCACCAGATTCAGCAACGCCGACTCCATCTCCGGCACGTTGGCCTCCAACCCGGGAAGGTCCGCCGGGGATTCGATGATCTTCAACTGAACCTGGCTCCGCTCGGCCTGGCCACTGGCCAGCTCGTACACGCGCTCGAGCATGCGCCCCACCTCGATGCGCTCGCGCACCGGACCGCTCCTGCGCGAGAAGTCCAGAAGTGTACGCACCAGCCGGGCACAGCGCTGGGTGTGCGACTCGATGCACTCGAACGCCGTGCGAGATCCGCTGTCCAGCGAGGGCCTCATCAACTGCGCCTGCGCGAAACCGAGGATGATGCCGAGCGGATTGTTCAGCTCGTGCGACAGGCCGGCCACGAGCGTGCCCACCGCCGCCATCTTCTCCGACTGCACCAGCGACTCGCGCAGCCGCTTCACCTCGCGCAGGTCCCTCGCGATGCAGACGTGCCCCAGCACCGACCCCGCCGCGTCGAGGATGCGCGACAACGTCAGCTGCACGGGAATGGTGCCCGCCTGCCGCGTGACGAGCGAGAGCTCCGCCTCCACGGGCTCGCCCCCCTTCGCGCGGTCGAACAACCCGAGGACGAGCTCGCGTGAGTCCTCGGGCACCATCCGCTCCAGGAAGGAGGCCCCCAGCATCTCCAGCCGCGGCCACCCGAAGAGCTTCTCCGCCGCCTCGTTGCACACGAGCACCCAGCCCTCTCCACCCACCATCAGGATGGCGTTGGGCGAGGAGGAGGTGATCTGCGCCTGAAGCGACAGGTGCTCCCGCGAGCGCTCCAGCTCGGCGCCCCGGTGGGCCAGCCGCTCGAGCATCAGGTTGAAGGTGCCCGCGATGGCATCCAGCTCGTCCCCGGTGCGCACCTGGATGCGCTCGCACAGGTCCCCTCCGTCGATGATGCGCCGCATGGAGCGCTGGAGCTGCTGCAGCGGACGCAACAGCAACCGGGTGCGCCAGAAGATCAGCAGGAGGAGCAGCACCGCCGTCACCACGCCGCCCTGGATGATCCGCTGGCGCAACACCTCCACCGGACCGGAGATGCGCTCGGCCGGCACGGAGAGGACCAGGGACCAGCCGAAGCCATGCTCCCGCGCGAAGCCCTCCACCGGGACCACCAGGAGGTATGTCCCGTCGATGAGGGCGGTGTTGCGCACGCCGGCGCCAGAGGACAAGGACTTCAGCGCCCCCACCACCTGGGGCGACAGGTGGCCGTCCAGCAGCCGATCCCCATCCATCAGCACCACTTCCAGCCCCTGACGCGCGGCGCCTCCGCCCACGAAGGACAGGTCGAACCGGGCCACCAGGGCGCCCTCCGTGTGCCGCTGGTAGATGACGGGAAAGGCGAAGAGCACGTGCGGCACCCCCGCCTCGGAGACGACCAGGGCCTGGGGCTGGCCATCGCGGACCTTGGACCACCAGGGCTCCTGCGCGAAGGAGCCCACGCTCGCGCTCCGGCCGTTGCGGGCGATGACACGCCCCATGAAGTCGAGCAGCCAGAGATCGCTCTCCTCGCCGCCCTTGCCCGGCAGGCTCAGCCGCTGCATGAGGGGCTCGAGGTAGTCGCTGCGGCCCAGCGTATCGATGACGCTGTTGGTCATGAACGGGTTGGAGGCGAGCGACTGCACCGCGTTCCACCGCAACTGGAGCTGCTCGTCGATGCCGTCCGAGGCGAAGCGGGCCAGCTCGAGCAGATGCTCCCGGTTCGCCGTCTCGAGCGCGTCATGCGCGCCACGAGACACGGTGGTGACGAGGACGCCCACCATGACCACGTCGATGAGCAGGAAGAAGAGGAGGAGCTTGCCTTGGAAGCTCCGGAGCAGGTTCACGATGGCGCTCCCGGAAACCCTGGGAGCCCAGGATATACGAGCCCGGCCCTCTTGTGAGCCCGGCGGTGGGACCCCTCTCAGCGCTTGAGATTGCGGAAGGGGTTGTTGAAGGGCTCGGCCGCCTTGCCCCCCCCGCTCCCTGGCTTGCTGGCCGACGGAGCAGGCTCGGGGCGCGAGGAGCGGGAGGGCCCCCCGGTCGCGCCCGAGGTGCCCTCGGTGACGGCGCGCACGGACAGGGCGAGGCGCTTGCGGGCGAGGTCCACGCTCAACACCTTCACGGTCAGCCGGTCCCCCACCTTCACCGCCTCGCTGGGGTCCTTGATGAAGCGGGTGGAGAGCTGGGACACGTGGACGAGCCCGTCCTGGTGCACGCCCACGTCCACGAAGGCCCCGAAGGCGGTGACGTTGGTGACGACGCCCTGGAGCACCATCCCCTCCTTCACGTCCTCCAGCTTCTGCAGGTCCTCGCGGTAGGAGGGCGCCGTGAAGTCACCGCGCGGATCGCGGCTGGGCTTCTCCAACTCGGCGAGGATGTCCTTGAGCGTCATCTCGCCCAGGTCCGGCCCCAGGTAGCGCTTGGGGTCGATCTTCCGCACCAGCGCGGCGTTGCCCACCAGTTGCTTCACGTCCACGCCCAGGTCCTTCGCCATGCGCTCCACGACGCCGTAGCGCTCGGGGTGCACGGCGCTCGCGTCGAGCGGCTCGGGGCCATGGACGCGCAGGAAGCCAGCGGCCTGCTCGAAGGTCTTCGGGCCCAGCCCGCTCACCTTGAGGATCTCCCGGCGCGTGGTGAAGCGGCCCTTGGCGGCGCGGTGGGAGACGATCTTCTTGGCCAGCGTGGGGCCGATGCCGGACACGTGCTCCAGCAACTGGGGGGACGCGGTGTTCACGTCCACGCCCACCGCGTTGACGCACGAGTCCACCACCTCGCCCAGCTTCTTCTTGAGCATGCCCTGGTCCACGTCGTGCTGGTACTGGCCCACGCCGATGCTCTTGGGATCGATCTTCACCAGCTCGGCGAGCGGATCCTGCAACCGGCGGCCGATGGACACCGCGCCGCGCAGCGACACGTCCAGGTCGGGGAACTCCTCGCGCGCCACCTCGGAGGCCGAGTAGATGGAGGCGCCCTGCTCGCTCACGGACACCACGGGCACCTGCGAGCCGAGCGCCTTGAGCACCTCGCGCACGAACGTCTCCGCCTCGCGGCTGCCGGTGCCGTTGCCCACGGCGATGAGCTCGGGCTTGTGCTTGAGGATGATGGCCCCGCACTGCCTGGCGGCCGCCGCGCGCTCACTGCCGCTCTTCTCCGTATAGAGCGTGGCGGTGTCCACCACCTTGCCGGTGCCATCCATCATGGCCGCCTTGACGCCGGTGCGCAGGCCCGGGTCCAGCGCGAGCACGGGCCGGCTGCCCGCGGGCGCGGTGAGCAGCAGGTGGCGCAGGTTCTGCCCGAAGACGGTGATGGCCTCGCGGTCCGCGCGCTCCTTGAGCTCGTTGCGCAGCTCGGACTCCAGCGAGGGCCCCATGAGCCGGTCCCACGAGTCCTCCACCGCCGCCCGCAGCTCGGGGGCGAACGGGGACTGGGGCTTCGTCACCACGCGCGAGGACAGCGTGCCCTTCACCTCGTCATCCGGGAGGGCCAGCTGGATGCGCAGCACCTCCTCGGCCTCGCCGCGCAGCAGCGCCAGAATCCGGTGCGAGGGCGCCTTGGACAGGTCCTCCTCGTGGTCCGCGTAGTTGTCGAACTTGGTGGCCTCGCCCTTCTTCTTGGCCACCACGGCCGAGCGCAGGCGGCCCTTCTGCACGCACATCTCCCGGGCGGTGCGGCGCAGCCCGGCGTCATCCGCCACGCGCTCGGCGCAGATGTCCCGCGCCCCGGCGAGCGCCGTCTCCAGGTCCGGCACCTCCTTGCCCGCGTCGACGAACGCGCGCGCACGGGCGGCCACGTCGTCCTTCTTCCCCGCCTCCTGCTTCCAGAGCAGATCCGCGAGCGGCTCCAGGCCCCGCTCCCGGGCGATGGCCGCGCGGGTGCGGCGCTTGGGCTTGTAGGGGAGGTACAGGTCCTCCAGCTCCGTGCGCGTCCGGGCCCGCTGGAGCGCCTGGGCCAGCTCCGGGGTCAGCTTCCCCTGCCCCTCGATGGTGCGGAGGATGGTTTCCCGGCGCGAGTCCAGCTCGGCGCGCTCGGCGGCCCGGTCCAGGATGGTCTGGATCTGCACCTCGTCCAGGCCCCCCGTGGCCTCCTTGCGGTAGCGGGCGATGAAGGGGACGGTCGCCCCCTCCTCGCTCAGCGCCAGGGTCCGATCCACCTGCTCGGGCTTGAGGCCCAGTTCCTTCGACAGTTCGACGGCGTAGGCGTGCATGGCACCAAAAACCCTACACCATCCCACATCAAAAGGCGAGTCCCCCCAGGCCCCCCGCGTCCCCACCTGTCGAGAGGAGGACGCGGAGGCACCGTTCCGCGGCTACGGGAACGCGGCGGAGGGCTCCTTCAGCACGCAGATGAGGGCGTCCGGATCGCACTTCACGTCGAAGTTCGGGTTGATGCCCGAGCCACGCAGGCGGCCCACGGAGGGATCCGCCTTCGGGTCGCACTTCGACTCATCCGGCTTCCTGTTGGTCGCGCAGGACACCACCGGCCAGATGCCCTTCACCTTGTATTGGGCCTCGCAGCCGTTCTCCGTGTAGGTCAGGTCCGCGACGAACAACGTGCCCGGGATGTCCGGCGTGTTGTAGATGCGCACGTTGGACCAGGCGTAGGTGAGGCTCAGGCCCGGCTGGCCACTCACGGTCGAGCGCAACTCCAACCGGGTCGGGTTGTCGAGCTGGGGGACCTCGCAATAGTTGTCCGGTCCCGGGGCGTCCGTCGTCAGGTCGCCCACGGCGTGGCGCTGGACCGGCGCGTCCGGATCCACCACGTACGGCCGCTCCGCCGCCACCACCGCCGGCATCGCCAACCACCAGGGCTGGGAGCGGAGGCCCACCCGGTCCTTCACGTTCGGGTCCCTGTCCCGCGCGTTCGGGTCCTGGCTGAAGTACTTCTGCAGGCCCACCACCTCCGGCTTGAGCTGCGCGCACGAGGCCGTCGCGTCCTCGCCCTGCGCCAGCGTGAAGCTGGTGGCGAACGAGCCGGTGGAGCCGTCCGACACGGCGCGCGCCACCACACACTGCGGGTCCTGCTGCAGGGGATCACAGGCGCTCAGGGTGGAGACGAGCAGCACCGCCCCGGTACCCAATCCAATCAGTCGAAGAGTCATGATGTTTCTCCCAGGAGCGTGTCTCAGAAGCTCAGCTTCATGCCGAAGCGGATGGAGCGGGGCGCCTGATACGCGATGGGCTTCTTGAAGTTGGGGTTGATGTCCGCGTTGGTGATGGCCTGCGGGCTGTCCAGCGGAGCGGTGGTGACGTAGACGCGGCAGTCGGGGCTGGGCGAGTCCGTGCGGCAGGCCTCGAGGTCCGCCGGCTTGCCATTCACCTCGATGGGGTGCACGCGCGTGGTGGTGAAGACCTGATCCCTCGCCGTCACCTCCTGGAAGTTGAAGATGTTGAAGACGTCCAGGGAGAGGCTGAGCGCGTAGTTGCCCGCGAGCTTCTTGGTGACGCCCAGGTGACCATCCGTGTTGTGGACCCAGGGCAGCCGGCCCGCGCTGCCACGCGGCAGGATGAACGTCTCCGCGCCACTGCGGCGGGGGTGGAAGCCCAGGTAGTTGAGCGGAGCACCCGAGCGGCTGCGCCAACCGCCGCCGATGTCGAGGCTCAGGTCCTTGGCCAGCCGGAACTCCTTGGCGCCGAAGATCTTGATGGCGTGCGTGCGGTCACCCGGCAGCGGACCATCGCGGTTGATGGTGAGCGACTTCAGGTCGAAGTCGCGCGTCAGGTTGGGGGAGATCTGCCCGGTGTCCGCGCGGAAGAGGCCCGAGTAGTTGCCGCGCAGCGAGGACCACGTGTAGCTGACCTGCGCCAGCCAGCCGTCCGAGAAGCTCTTGGTGTAGTAGGCGTTCACCGCGTCGTAGTCGCGGCGGGCCAGCGGGAAGTCCGTGGCGAAGCCCTTGCCCGGGTTGCCCAGGAAGAAGGTGGTGCCGTCGTCGCGGCTCATGTCCTCGATGACGTCGTTGAGGTAGCGCCGGGTGTACTGGAGGCCCACGCGCCCGAGCAGCACCTCGTACTCGGCACCCAGGACGAACTCGTCGCTGGACTGGGCGCGGATGTTCGGATCCACCGACACCCGGTCACCGCCCTCGCCGCCCCAGAACTGGTTGGGGTTCTCCGGGTTGCCGATGGCCTGACGGTTGGAGTTCACGTTGCAGTCGCCGCCCTCGACGAGGTCCGCGGGGTCGCGCGGGTCACACCGGGGCGCGTTGTACGTGGCCGTCAGCAGCTGCTGCTGGGGGAAGGACAGGTCCGCCATGTCCAGCGGGACGTTCTCGTAGAAGCGCGCGTAGTTGGCGTAGAGCTTCGAGCGGCCCTGCTGGGTGAAGTCGTAGATGACGCCGACGCGGGGCGACCACTGGTTGGGCAGGTTCAGGCCCATCTTGCCGTCCAGGCCCCAGATGGTCTGCGTGTCGTAGCGCACGCCCACGTTGACCGTCACCTTGTCCATGATGGACCAGCTGTCCTGCACGAAGCCGCCCACCGTCGCCGAGGCGGTGGTGCCCTCCTTGAAGGGCAGCGGCACGATGGTGTCCGGGCCGCTCAGGTAGCCGTACTGGTTGAGCGTGAAGAAGCACGCGCCGCTGGTGCACTCCTGCCAGGGAGCGCCGCCGGTGCGCGCGCGCTTGTTGTAGAAGCTCGCGCCCTCGGCATCGAAGCCGGCCTTGATGACGTGGTGGCCGAGCGCCTCGAGCAGGAACGTGCCCACCGCCTTGCCCTGGTAGCGGTCCAGCTCCGACATGCTGATGGTGCCGGGGCCACCGCTGGCGTACGAGGCGACGGGGCAGCGGGTCGCGGACATATCCGCGGGCATCCCCGCGGGCGAGTCACAAACGGAGGGGTCCGCGAGCTGCTCGAACTCGGTGATGCTGTGGTAGTCGCGCACCGTCCTGCCGCCGCTCACGCTGCGCGTGCGCCGCCAGGCGATGTTGGACTGCGCGGAGAGCCCCTGGCCGGTGCCGAGCCCCGAGCCGTCCGACGGAAGGATGGAGGCGTTCTGGTGGTGCCAGCCGACCGTCGCGTCCAGCAGCAGCTTCTTGTCGAAGAAGGAGGAGGTCTGCTTGGCCACGATGTCCATCGCGCCACCGGTGCGGCGGGTGGCGATGGCCTCATAGGCGCCCTGGACGTACGCGGTGCAGGACAGCCCGCTGCACACCTCGGGCGCGCCATCGCGGCTGAAGGAGTACCGGCCCTCGCCGCCCGACCAGGTGGGCGTGCCATACACGGACAGCGACAGGTTGTGGTCCGGGTTGAAGAGATAGGTGAGCTTGCCGATGTACTGCACGGTCCGCTCGTCCGCGAAGCGATCCGTCCGGGCGCCCGGGATGGGCGTGGCGACCTGGAAGCGCGTCTCCGGGTCGATGCGGGCGGCACCCACGGCGCTGCAACCGTTCGCCGCATCCACCGCGGTGCAGATGTCCAGGGTGCTGAGCTGCCGCGACACCTGGATGCGGGTGAAGGAGGGCGCCGCGCCGGCGTAGAACCACAGCTTGTCCTTGAGGATGGGGCCACCGACCTCGAAGCCGAAGTCGCCCTGGTTCCACGGCGTGCCCTGGGCGGAGATGACGCTGCCAGCCTGCTGGATGGCCGGACCGGCCGACTGCAGGAAGCCCGGGGCGAAGTTGCCGAACACCGAGCCGTGGAACTCGTTGGAGCCGGACTTGGTGACCACGTTCATCACGCCGCCCGTGGAGCGGCCGTACTCGGGCATGTAGCCACCGGTGATGACGTTGACCTCCTTGACGAACTCCACCGAGAGCGGCGTGCCGATGGTGCCCACGGCCGGGTCGTTCACCGACAGGCCATCCACCACGAACTGGTTCTCCGGCGAGGTGCCACCGTTGATGCTCACGCCGTAGGTGTCCTCCTGCGCGCCCGGCGCCATCTCGGCCAGCGACTCGAAGGAGCGCGAGGCCGAGCCCTTCGAGCCCGGCCGGCTCACCGCGAGGTTCCTCAGGATGGCGGCGTCGATGTTCAGGCCCGACGCGCTCGAGGCCACATCCACCGTGGGCGGAGCCGCCGTGACGGTGATGTCCTCGCTCAGGCCGCCCTCGGGCAGCATCTCCACGTTGAAGCGGATGGTGCGGTCGATGCGCAGCTGGATGTCACCGCGCGAATAGGGACGGAAGCCATCGGCATCCACCCGGATGGTGTAGTTGCCCGACGGCAGCTGCGGAATCCGGTACTGGCCGCTGGCGTCGGAGAGCACCGTCTGCTCGCCCTGAAGGCTCGGAGACGTGACCGTCACCACCGCGTCCTGCAGTGGCTTCTTGTCGGCCGAGTTGATGATTTTGCCGGTGATGACCGCCGTGCCCTGGGCCCATGCGCTGGACCCGAGCAGCAACAGCAGGACACACCACGCGCGAGCAAGTCGAACGTGCGAAGACAAGATGCTGACCCCTCCTGGGAAGTGGGGCGCACATTAGTCACATTTTCGAAACTTGGGAATTCAACGCTCGTATCGAATGATTCGCTCCACGCGGTAATTCCCTGGCGGCTCCACCGGCCGCAGCAGCATGAGCTCCGCGGGCAGGCCCACCCGAAGCGAGAGCTCACCGCGGGGCGGCAGGGGCAGCGTGTCCCCTACCCTCACGTCCCGGGAAGGCAGCGGCACGGCGGTGAGGCCGGTGCCATCCACCTCCTCCACGGCGCCGTAGACGCGCAGGTCGCCCAGCTCCTCGAGGGAGCCCGAGAGCACGACGGAGGCCGAGCCCTCGCGGGTGCGCACCGCCTGCGCCGCGGCCACGCCCACGTCCGCGAGGAAGGCGTCTCCCGCCTCTCCATGGATGTAGGCGCCGCGGATGACGAGGTGCAGCATGCCCTTGCTGTCATTGAGGGGGATGGACTCGTAGCGCTCGAGGTCCGCGTGCTCCACCGCCCCCGTGGAGAGGGCTTCCAGGGCGGACACCAGGGCCACGAAGTTGAGCCGGAGCAGCGGCTCGTCGGGCTCGGCCGAGGGCCAGGGGCCGGTCTCGATGAGCACGGTGGGAGTGCCCCAGCGCACCAGGTTGTCGCCGAAGGCGCGGACCTCGAAGGAGTCGTCGTAGCGGCCGATCTGCCCGGGGGCGAGCGGCTCGAGGGCGTCCCGGATGACGGCGCAGACCTTCTTGGCGAGCACCCGGCCCGGGTTGTCGCTACGCGACGCGTCGAAGGGAGGCGCGAGCAGGGAGATGGAGGCGGGCCGGCGCGAGCCATCCCCCACGGCCGTGCGCCAGCTCTGGTTGTGGAGGTTGAAGCCGAGCGACGGCTGGAGCCTGTCGCGGAGCGCCTTGAGGGTGCGGCCCTCGGGCGTCTGGAGCGCGAGCGCGTCGCGGTTGACGTCGATGCCCTGGGCGTTGCGCCGCTGGAAGCGCTCGGCGCCGTCGGGGTTGAGCATGGGCACGGCGTGCAGGGTGAGCGCGGAGAGCAACCGGGCCACGCGGGGGTGCTGGCGGTGGAGACGGAGGTACTCGAAGAGGTCCAACAGGGCGGTGGTGGCGGTGGGCTCGTCCCCGTGCATCTGGGACCAGAGGAGGATGTGGCGGGGGCCGGAGCCCACGCGGACGAGGTGGAGCGGGCGTCCTTCCACGGAGCGTCCTACCTCTTCCACAGTGAAGAGGTCCGGCGCCGACTGGGCGAGCCGGCGGAGCTGAGCCTGCACGTGGGGGTGGCGGACGAGCGCGGGGGTCGGGAGGCCCTGGAGGCGGACGTCGGCCCAGAGGGCGAAGAGCTCCTGAGGAGTGGCGGGGGCGGTCACGATGATCCTCTCTTTATCCGGTGGGTGCCCCGGAGGCGCGGATGGGATTATGACGGGACTCCATGCTGCCCGAACCCATCCGCAACGCGATCGACGTAGCCAGTAATGCCGTCTGGGGCCCCTGGACGATGGCCCTCTTGCTGGGAACTGGTGTGTTCCTGACGATCCGGCTGCGCTTCGTCCAGGTCATGCGCTTCCGGGAAGGGCTGCGGGCCATGGTGCCGGCCCAGGCGAGCGGCGCCGGGACGCTGAGCCCCTTCCAGGCCTTCATGACGGCGCTCGGCGCGTCGATTGGTACGGGCAACATCGCGGGTGTGGCCACGGCCATCGTGAGCGGCGGACCGGGCGCGCTGTTCTGGATCTGGGTGTACGGCTTCTTCGCCACGACCATCAAGTTCTGCGAGGCGGTGTTGGGCATCCAGTATCGCAAGGTGCACGGGGACCGGCTGTCGGCGGGGCCCATGCACTACCTGAAGGACGGGCTCGGCTCGCCGAAGCTGGCGTGGCTCTACGCGGTCATCGCGGGCGTGGCGGCGCTCACGACGACGCCCTTCACCCAGCCCAACTCCATCGCCGTGGTGTGGCAGAGCCAGTTCGCCATTCCGCCGTGGGCCTCGGGCGTGGCGCTCGCGATCCTCACATGGCTGGTGGTGATTGGCGGCGTGAAGAGCATTGGCCGCGCGGCCGAGAAGCTCGCGCCGCTGAAGGTGGTGCTGTACCTGGCCGGAGGGCTCATCGTCATCCTCACGCACGCCGCGCAGTTGCCGTCGGTGTTCGCGCTCATCGTGCGCGAGGCGTTCTCCATGGAGGCCGCGGGAGGCGGTGTGCTCGGGGTGGGGATGATGACGGCGATGCGGTATGGAATCGCCCGGGGCATCTACGCCAACGAGGCGGGGTACGGCACGGCGGCGGTGGCGTACGGCACGGCGCGGACGGATGCCCCGGTGAAGCAGGGGCTCCAGGCGGTGATGGAGGTATTCATCGTTTCGTGCGTCACCTCGACCATCAGCGCGCTGGTGATCCTGGCGAGCGGCGCGTGGACGTCCGGGCTCACGAGCACGGCGGTGGTGGCTCAGGCCTTCAACACGGCGATTCCCACGGTGGGTGGATGGGTGGTGGCCTTCTGCGCCTTCCTGTTCGGCTACACCACGCTGATCGGCTGGGCCTACTACGGCGAGCAGTTCCTCGAGTACGCCTTCGGCCTGCGCATCACCAAACCCTACCGGTGGATCTACTGCGGCCTGGTCGTCTTCGGGGCCATGGGCAAGGTGGAGACCATCTGGGCCTGGGGAGACCTGATGAATGGCTTGCAGGTGTTCCCCAACCTCGTGGGACTGATTGGCTTGAGCGGCGTGGCGGCCTCGGTGCTGCGCAAACCCAAGGCCGGGGAGCCCCAGGTGAGCACCCCCGCGCCCATGGCCTGAACTGGCATTCTCAAGAGAGCAGCATCGGCTAAATGAGCCTTCTGACTTCCGTGAAATGGCTGGCGCTCTTCGGGGTGCTGCTGAACGCCTGTGTTACCGCGCCCCCCGTACACGAGGACGGCGCAACGCTCGACGCTGTATCCTCGTGGGAGGAGGCCCGCGCGGACCCGAGCTGCGTGGTGCCGTTGTGTGAAGAGGAGCGCTGTGCTCTCTGGTGGTGTCAGGACGTGGTGGAGGTGGAGGACCGCCCGGTACTGCTGGCCTTCGCGCATGGCACTCTGCATCCGCCTCCCAATCCCACCCGCTGGTGGGGACGCCCGCTGGCCGCTCCCGGCGGCAAGGAGGCCATCTTCGAAATCCCCTGGCACAACTGGAACATCCGCGGCCAGTACGCGCCCAAGGCGCTGCGTGCCCCGTGCATCCCCTCTCGGGAGCCCCTCGAAAAGCATCACATCTTTCCGCAGGAGAAGTTCCTGGCCGAATGGTTTGACCGCAAGGGCATCAAAATTCATGCCTTCACCATGCGGCTCCCCAAAAGCGTTCATTCCTGGCTGCACAGCGGTGGACCCAGAGGAGGTCAATGGAATGAGGCCTGGCGGCAATTCGTGATACAGAACAAGGACACTGCCACCCAGGAAGACATCTGGCGGCATGCTTTCGAGCTCATGAACCGGTTCTATCTGAATGGTGCTCTCGCCTCCTATTACTGCGGCTGAGACAGGCAAGACGCCCACACATGCGCTATTTCAAAATCGAGGAAGACAGGGCCGCGGGATACACGGGCTACATCGACGGCACGCACAAGTGGGGGCTTCCGGGCATCATCTGCCCTGCCTGCAAGGCCATCTGGAGTTCTGGCTCCAAGGCATACCCCTCAGTGGATCTGACCCCAGTGGAATCCCTGGCTGACTTCGAGGAAGCCCGGCCCGAGCCCGTAGACGAGTATGACCGGTTGTGTGGGTTGATACGTCCCCTACTCCCTCCGGGAGCCATGCTCGAGCCCGGAGCCGGGTTTGGGCCCATCGAGGGCAAGGCCCAGGGCCGATTCGGGCAGTTCGTCTCTCCCGTTCCCTGGGTCCTGTTGATACAGCGCGAGGCGCTGGAAAAGCTCCATGCCGAGGGCCTGCGTGGGCTCAAGGGGTGTCCCACCTCCCTACGTTTCCGGCAGCGCGCATCACCCGATCTGCTCGAGTTGGAAATACTCCCCGTCGGCAAGGTGCACCCGCACTGTCTGCCCTCGAATCGCAAGCCTCCCTGCGCTCGTTGTGGCCACCACCGCGTCCCCCTGCCTGCTGAGCCCCTGCTGGACGCCTTCACGCTTCCCAGCCACCTGGACCTGTTCCGCCTGGAGGACTACTCCTCCGTCATCGTCAGCACCGAGCGCTTCGCCGACGCCTGCAAGCGCCTGGGCCTGGACGGCGTGGTCTTCCGGCCCCTGCCCACCCGAAGCCACGAATAGGATGCCGCCCCATGCCGAGCGGCCCACGCATCCTCCTCATCGCGGAACGGTTTCCTCCTGACCTGGGAGGACTCGCGCGCAGCGGCGCCCGAACAGCGGGCTCCCTGGCCCGATTGAACGCCCAGGTGGACGTCCTCACCTGGACCCGGACCCTGCCCCCCGGCGCCCTCCAGTCGCTCGACGGGGGCGAGGTCGCCGCCTCCGCGCGCGGGGCCACGCTGCACCGGCTCGGACTCTTCGGCCAGACAGACACCTCCATGCAGCACACGCTCGACGTGCTCGACCATCTGCACTCGCGGCGCCGCTACCAGCTCGTCTGGGGGCACTACCTCTCGCCCCCGGGCTTCATGGCCGTCACCTTCGCCGGGCTCGCTGGCATTCCCTCCACCGTCAGCGCCCGCGGCAACGACGTGGACCAGGCCATGTTCCCCCCGGGTGACTTCGCCCGCCTCCTCTGGACGCTCCAGCGCGCCACCGTCCTCACCGCCGCCTCGGGGGACCTCGGACGCAAGATGGCCATGCTGCTCGGGCGAGACCCGGGCGTCGAGGTCATCCCCAACGCCGTGGACACCACCGTCTTCCACCCCGGCCCGGCGGACCCCGCGCTGCGCGAGCGGCTCGGCATCCAACCCGGTGAGCTCGTGCTCTGCTTCTCCGGGGAGCTGCGCCACAAGAAGGGCGTTCCCTTCCTCCTGTCCGCCCTCACCGAGGTGCGCAAGGTGCGGCCCGCCTGTCTGCTCGTCATCGGCGAGGTGCGCTCGCGCGAGCAGGAGCACCTCACCGCCTTCCGCGCCGAGCACCCCGAGGCCGCCGCGCGCATCCTCGTCACCGGCCGGCTCGATGCGCCCGAGGACGTGGCCGCCCACCTGCGGCTGTGCGACGTCTACCTCCAGCCCTCTCTCTGGGATGGCATGCCCAACGCGATGCTCGAGGCCATGGCGTGTGCTCGCCTCGTCGTCGCCAGCGACGCGGGCGGCATCCCCGAGGCCATCGACACCGGGCACAACGGCTTCCTCGTGCCCAAGGCGCTCCTCAACCACCTGGGACAGGCGCTCGTCGACGTGCTGAGCCTGCCCGAGGAGCGAAAGGCCGCCATCGGCGCCGCGGCCCGCGCCCGCATCGAGGAGCGCTTTCAGGCTCAGGCCGAGGCCGCGGCGCTCCAGCGCGTGCTGGACCGCACCATCCCGAAGGCCTCCTCGTAGGCCACCACCAACGACTCCTGCGCCCGCGCCCAGGTGAAGTCGCGCTCGACGTGGGCCCGCCCCTGCTGACTCATGCGGAGACCGAGCGCCGGGTCCGCCCTCAACGAGCGCACCGCCTCGGCGATGGCCTTGGGCGAGCCCGGGCGCACGAGGAACGCGTGCACCCCGTGCTCCGCCACCGCGCGCACCACGGGCATGTCACTCGCCACCACCGGCGTGCCCGAGGCCATCGCCTCCAGCAGCTTCAGCGGGCAGCACCCCTGCACGAGGTTGCGATCATTGGGCGGCAGCGGCACCAGCACCACGTCACAGGCATGGTGGAGCCTGGCCAGCTCCGCCTGAGGCAGCGCGTCGAGCAGCTCCACCGCGCCCTCGCCCACCAGCTCTCCACACATGTCCAGCAGCTCGCGGCGCTGCTCCCGGCGCGTGGGACCCACCAGGGTGAGCAGTACCGGAATGTCACGGCGCAGCAGCCGGCACGCTTCGATGGCGTGGTGCACGCCCTGCCACGAGGTCATCGTCCCGCTGTAGAGCAGGCGCACGGGCCGCTCCGCCCAGGGCCGCGGCGGCTGGTACGTGAAGAGTCCGGTGTCCACTCCGTTGGGGATGACACGGATGCGGCCCGGCGCCACGCCGCGTGACTCCAGGTGGCGCGCCGTCACCGCGCTCGGAGTGAGGAGCAGGTCCGCCTTCTCCAGACACACGTCCTCCTGCGCCACCAGCTTGCGCAGCAGCTCGTCGTCCTCGGCCACCGCGGGCGCGTGGTACTTCAGCTCGATGGAGGGCAGGCCATTCACCTCGAACACCAGGTGCTCGGTGAGCTGCTCCTTGCGCCGGGCGATGGGGTAGCCCTCGAAGATGGAGCGCACGTGCACCACGGACGCCCGCTCCCGTCCGCGCCACCACGCCGCGAGCTCACCCCGGAAGCACATGGCCTGCTGGATGAGGTCCGGCCCCTGGGCCCGCATCGGATGGAAGCGGACGCCCTCGGGGGGCGGCTCTCCTGCCTCGCCTCCGATGGCCAGCAGATCCAACCCGCCAAAGGCCTGGCCGAGCGCCTCGACGAAGGCGCGGATGTGGACCGCCGCTCCCTTGGGCGCGGGAAAGCGGTCGAAGGACGCGTAAATGATTCCGGAGGAGGACACGGCCCATGCAGTATCCCGCCTGGGGAGCACGGCACCAACCCCCTGATTGACCCGTGGGAGGGTGGACTCCTACGCTCCTCCTCCCTTTCACTCCGAGAGCGGACCTTGGCCGTCGACGTCACTCAGTTCAGCAACGAGCCCATCTACCGCGCCACCGTCCCCTGCCCCCAGATCATCGAAGACCTCCAGCAGTTGAAGGAGATCGATGCCCTCAAGGAGAAGCAGCAGGCCCGGGCCACGAAAGTGGGCACCCTCATGCTGGCCGCGGGCGTGCTGTGCCTGTTCGTGGGCTTCATGATGATGGACGGTGAAGGAGCCGGAATGCCGCTGGCCTGGGCCGGAACGGCGCTGGCGATCGTGGGCATCGGCGCATTCATCGTGCGCGCCAACCACCAGCGGCTCAACCTGGAGAACCGGCGCTACGAGCTGGCCTCGCGCCTGGTGGGGCTGCTCCAGGCCGATATCGCTCCAGGCGAGCCGGTGACGCTCGAGCTCGACCTGCGCCCGGAGACGCACCCGGACAAGTACCAGAACGAGAGCCGGACCCCGAGCGGCTGGAACGTGAAGCACTACCTGGACCCGTGGCTCTCCCTGCAGGCACGGCTGCTGGATGGGACGCACGTCCGCCTGGAGATGACCGAGCGCGTCCAGTTGCGCAAACGGACGAAGCACACCGGCCGGAAGACGAAGTTCCAGAGCAAGCAGAAGTCGGATGCGTTGCTGCGCGTACGGCTTCGGGTGAAGCCCGAGCGCTACCAGCACCTCGACCGGCTCGGAGCCCAGGCCGAGGGGGCCGTGCAGCTCCTCAAGGGCACCCAGCTCAAGGGGCTCACCGTGGAGGCGGACCGCGTCGACATGACGCTCCACCTGGCCTCGCCGTGGGCCGCGAGCAACGAGCCCCCTCCGGGCCCCGAGAGCAACCCTGGCAACAGGAGCCCCGGACCCAGGCCGCTGAACGGCCAACGGGTGGTGGCGATGGCGTTGCTGAGCCTCTACCAGATCCTCAACCTGTCACGTGCCCTCGACAAGAAGGCCGTGCACGCGCGCGCGGGCTGAGCCACGCGGCGCCGCCAGGAAATCGCAAGCACCCATGTCCCCTTCCCCTCGCGAGATGCTCGGTGCCTGTCAGGAGAGAGCCGGGTTCCTCTTCGCGCATGACTGCCCCCGGCCCGCCATCCAGCGGTGCGCGCAGTGCGACAAGCCCATCTGCGCCGAGCACGGCCATCCGTGGAACGGGCAGCAGGCCTGCACCGAGTGCTTCAAGGCCACCCGCCGGGAGGAGGCCCAGTCCTCGAAGTTCCGTCGCGCCCCCGCGGGCGCGGACGACGACCCCTACCTCTATTCCAGCTACTACTACCGGGGCTACGGCTACTACGGCCACGGCCACTGGGGCCATGAGCTCTTCAACGACCCCAACGACTTCACCGAAGCCGATGGCCAGGCCCTGCGCCAACGCGCCCGGGAGCAGCGCGAGTTCGAGGAGGACATGGGCGGAAGCTGAGCCATGAGCGGGGAACGCTGGCTCCTGTACGCGCTCGGCGGAGGCATGGGGCACCTCACGCGCGCCGTGGCACTCGGGCGCGCGGCCCGGAGGCGGGGCCACCGGGTGGAAGTCGTCACGAACAGTCCCTTCGCTCCCCGGCTGCCGCTGGAGTCAGAGCTGGGCGAGGGCAATGTCCACCGGCTCGGCGCGGAGCTCGACAAGCACGCCGTGCGCGAATCCATCGAGCGGCTGCTCGACCGTGTCCGCCCCGAGGTGCTCGTCGTGGACACCTTCCCGCGCGGGCTCGGCGGGGAGCTCGCGCCGCTGCTGCCCGGGATGAAGGCGCACAAGGTGCTCGTGCACCGGGATCTGCACCCGGACTACGTCGAGCGCTTCGGGCTGGAGCGGTTCATCGACACCTTCGACCGGCTGCTCGTCCCCGGCGAGCCCGCGCCCTTCGCCCACCACCCGCGCGCGGTGAGCACACCGCCGTGGCTGCTGCTCGATGCCGGGGAGTTGCTGGATGTCCCCACCGCGCGGAGGACACTGGGCGTGCCCGCCGGAGAGGAGACGGTGCCCGTGGTGGCCGTGCTCGCCTGTGGCAGGCCCGAGGAAGTGGACGAGTCCTCGGCGCTCGCGGAGAGGCTCCAGCGTATGCCCGGCCCGCACGCCTTCGTCCGGCTGTTGTCTCCCAGCGCGCCACGAAAGCTCTGGCCCGCGCTGTCGGTCATGCGAGGCATCGACGTCCTGGTGGGCGCGGGCGGCTACAACACCGTCCAGGAGGCGCGCGCCACGGGGACACCGCTGGTGGCCATCGCCCGGCCCCGGCTCTATGACCGGCAGGCGCTGCGGCTCCGGGATTCCGAGCGGATCTCCACGCTCGACGAAGCCCTCGAGCGTGTGAGGGAGCTGCTGCGGAGCGGCTCCACGTCATGCCCCGAGCGGCCCGTGCCCACCTACGTCAACGGGACCCATGAGGCGGTGCGGCTCATCGAGACGAGTCTCAGTGGATGATCCGGTGCACCTGCTCCAGCAGCACCGCGCACACCAATCCACCGTAGGTGCCCAGCACGTAGCCGGCCACCGCCAGCATGACGCCCACCGGCGCGAGCGACGGGTGGAAGGCCGCCGCCACCACGGACGCCGAGGCTGCTCCGCCCACGTTGGCCTGTGAGCCCACGGCCGCGAAGAAGATGGGCGCTCGCAACAGCCGCCGCGTCCCCATGATGAAGGCCGCGTGGATGACCATCCACACCATGCCCACCGCCACCAGCGCGGGCGCGTCCAGCAGCCGCCGGAAATCAGCCTTGGCGCCAATGGTCATCACCAGCACGTAGAGGAACAGCATGCCCACCCGGCTGGCTCCAGCGCCCTCCAGCTTGCGCAGCGGGGTGAAGGACATCGCCACGCCCACCGTCGTCACCAGGAGCACCACCCAGGTGAAGCCCGTGATGATGGTGCCGATGTCCGGCAGGTGCTTCGCCACCGCCGTGCACGCCACCGTGGTGCCAAACCCCAGGGTGAGGATCCACACCAGATCCGTCAGGCTCGCGGGCCGCAGCACCGAGGCCTGGAAGCGCTCCACCTGCTCGCGCACCACGTCGATGGCCCGCCGGTCCGCGCCCATGCGCGTGTCCATGGCCAGCTCGCGGCCCGCGAAGTAGAGCAGCACGGCCGTCCACATGTTCGACACGCCCACGTCCACCACCACCATCATGCTCAGCGTGCTGTCCTGCGTCCCGACGCTCTTCCCGATGGCCACGAAGTTGGCGCTGCCACCAATCCAGGAGCCACTGAGCGCCGCCAGCCCCTTCCAAGCCTGCTCGCCGAGGTCCGCCGGCACCAGCCAGCCCAGCAGCAGGTAGGCAATGGGCCCCCCGAGGACGATACCCGCCGTCCCCGCCAGGAAGAGCCACACCGCGCTGCGCCCCAGCCGGGAGATGGCCGGCAGATCCATCGACAGCACCTGGAGCACCAGGCTCGTGGGCAGCAGGTACGCCGACACGAAGCCGTAGAGCTCCGACTTCGTGGGGATGAGGCCCGTGTTCGACAGCAGCGTGGGCACGAAATAGACGAACACCAGGATGGGCACGACCTTGAAGACGCGCCCCACCACCGGGTGCCGCTCGGCGTAGAAGAGCAGCGCCAGCACGGCCAGCAGCACCGCGAGCACCGCCATGGGACTCTGGATGAGCGGCTCGGTCATGGAGTGGAGCGCGGCTCCACGCCGAGTCCGGGTCCGTCACCCAGGCGGATGCGCCCGTCCACCACCGGGTGCCCCTGGAAGGGGTCCTCCGAGATGAGCAGGTTGCCGTCCAGGTCCAGCCAGTCCACCAGGGGCCCCAGGTGCGCGCCAGCGGCGATGCCCACCGACGTCTCCACCATGCACCCCAGCATGATCTTCAGCCCACAGGAGCGCGCCGTCTCGATGATGCGCAGCGCCTCGCGGATGCCGCCGCACTTCTGCAGCTTCACGTTGATGCCGTGGTAGCCCTCGGCCAGCTTCGGCACGTCCGAGGCCATCATCAACGCCTCGTCGGCCACCAGCGGCAGCGGCGAGCGCTGACGCAGCCACTTCGCGCCCTCGACATCCGCCGCCGGCAGCGGCTGCTCCACCAGCTCCACGCCCTGCGTCGCCAGCCACTCGATGTGCTTCAACGCCTCGTCCGGCTTCCACGCCTCGTTGGCATCCACCCGCACCGTCTTGGACGTGGCGGCCCGCACCGCCCCGAACATCTCGCGCACCGACTGCGCGCCGAGCTTGATCTTCAACACCGGGTACGGCTCGGCCTCACGCACCTTCTGGGCCATGGTCGCCGGGTCGTCGATGCCAATGGAGAACGACGTGATGGGCATGCGCGCCGGATCCAACCCGAGCATCCGGTAGAGCGGCACCCCGAGGCGCTTGCCCGCCAGGTCGTGCAGCGCGATATCCAGCGCCGCCTTCGCCGCGTGGTTTCCCGGCAGGGCCTCCTCGATGCGCTCGGACAGGACGCGGAAATGACGCGGGTCGCCATCGAGCGCCGGGGCGAGCTTCGCGAGCGCGGCCGTCACCGTCTCGGCGGACTCTCCGTAGCGCACGTTGGGGGCGGCCTCGCCGCGGCCTACGAGGTTACCCTCACGCAGCTCGACGATGACATTGCGCTTCGACGTGCTGGTCCCCCGCGCGATCGTCCAGGCGTGGCGGAGGGGCAGCTCGATGACTCGGACATCCATCGGAAGTGACATGCGATGAGCCTCCCAGGGCGAGCGGCCATTACCATAGACTGAGAATATGCGCCCCCTGTTCTTCGCTCTCGCCCTCCTGGCCGTGCCGGGTTGCGGCCACGCCGCCGCCCCGTCCCGAAGCGCCCCGCCCCGCGCGGCCGAGGAGATGCGCACGCTGCTCTCCGAGCTCATCGCCGTGGACACCTCCAACCCGCCGGGCAACGAGACCGCCGCCGCCCAGGTGGCCGCGCGGTGGCTGCGCGAGGCGGGCATCGAGTCCCAGCTCTTCGAACCCGTGCCCGGACGCGCCCACCTGATCGCCCGGCTGAAGGGCAGCGGCGCCGCTCGCCCCGTGCTGGTGCTCGCCCACCTGGACACGGTCCCCGCGAAACGCGAGGAGTGGGCGTCGGAGCCGTGGACGCTCACCGAGCGCGATGGCTTCCTCTATGGACGCGGCGTCCAGGACAACAAGGGCATGGCCGCGGCCAGCGTGCTGGCGTTGCGCAGGCTCAAGAGTGACAAGGTGAAGCTGAAGCGCGACGTGGTGCTGGTGCTCAGCGCGGACGAGGAGGCGGGTGGCAAGGCCGGCATCGACAAGCTGTTGGAGGCCCACCCCGAGCTGCGCGAGGCGGAGCTCGCCATCAACGAGGGCGGCCTCACGGAGCTGTCCGAGGACCGCGGCCGGGTGCGCTTCGTCAACCTCCAGGCCGCGGAGCGGGTGTCGCGCAACGTGACGCTGAAGGCCACGGGCCCTGGCGGCCACTCCTCCGTCCCGCCGGCCGCGCCCAATCCGATGGTGCGACTGGCGGCGGCGGTGGCCCGCGTCGGCTCGCTCACCTTCCCCACCCGGCTCACGCCCGTCACCCGGCTGAACGTGGAGGGCCGCGTGAAGGTGACGGGCGGCGAGCTGGGCGAGGCCCTGAAGCGGCTCGCGGCCTCGCCGGACAACCCGCCCCAGGAGGCGGTGGATGCCATTGCCCGGTTGGAGCCGGCCCTGGCCGCCGTACTGCGCACCACCTGCGTGCCCACCGTCTTCAACGCCGGCACCCGGCCCAACGTCATCCCCGCCACCGCCGAGGCCACCATCAACTGCCGGCTGCTCCCGGACGAGGACATCCAGGCGTTCCGCGCCCGGCTCGTCGAGGCGGTGGGGGACAAGGACATCCAGGTGGAGCTGAACATGACGCCGCCGGACTCGCCCGCCTCGCCGGTGGGGGACAACGCGATGTTCCGGGCCGCCACGGCCGCCGCGAAGAAGGTGTGGCCGGGCGCCCCCGTCTTCCCGCGCATGTCCACCGGCACCACCGAGTCCACCACCCTGCGCCGCGCGGGCATCCACGCCTACGGAATCGATCTGTTCGCCCTCACGCCGGACGACGCGCGCACGGCCCACGCGCCCAACGAGCGCATCCCCTCGGCCTCGCTCCAGCCCGGCGCCGAGTTCGTCTACCAACTCGTGTCCGAGCTGGCGAAGTAACCCCCCGTCCCCCTTCCCCGGCAGCATCCGAGCGAGCCTCATGACAACCCCGACGAAGACCCGGCATCCGCTGTTTCTGGTCCTATTGGCATCCACGCTGACGGCCTGCACGTGGCAGGCCCGGCCCACACCCGAGGAGCAAGGCCCGGTGGCGAAGATCTGGAGGAAGAGCGCGCAGACGCGTGACTTCGAGCGCTTCACCCGCGAGGGCACCGCGCTCACCCCGGACGGGACGCTCGAGCTCGACACGGCCACGGCCCGCTCCGAGGCCGATCCGTTCCCCAGCCACACGCCGCCCAACGCGCAGACGCCGCTGCCCGCGGGCAGCTACGTCTTCGGCAGTGCCGCCTCGGAGGAGCACACCATCACGGGCGGCTTCGACAACGTGGTGCCCTCGTTCGACGTGCTGACGCCTCCGGGCACGTGGGTGCGGCTGACGCTCGCGGCGCGCGTCGAGGGCGAGTGGACGAAGGACTACGACTTCGGCGTCTGGGCCTTCGACAACGGCACCGTGGTGCGCCACAGCAAGGACCGGCAGGAGGACGAGCGCGGCAAGGTCTTCACCGACACGCTGGTGCTCAAGAAGAAGGCGGACGGGCTGCGGATGAAGGTGTGGCTCTTCTCCTCCAAGCCCGGGGTGAGCCCGCGCGTGCGTGCGCTGACGGCGGCGATGACGGACTCGGCCCGCAGGGCCGCGGACGAGCCCTCGGACAAGCGCGCCTGGGGCACGGTGCTGGAGGTGCCGGGCCGCTCGCAGATGCTCTACCCGCCCAAGGGCGGCGTCTGGTGCTCGCCCACCTCGGTGTCGATGATTCTCGCGTACTGGGGCCAGAAGCTGGGCCGCAACGAGCTCGTGGTGCCGGTGCCCGTGGCGGCCGAGTACACGTATGACACGGTGTATGACGGCACGGGCAACTGGCCCTTCAACACCGCGTACGGCTCGGCCATCGGGGACGGAGCGCTGCACGGGCTGGTGGCACGCTTCGACTCGTTCGCGCAGCTGGAGCGGCTCATCGCCGAGGGGATTCCCGTCAGCATCAGCATCGCCTACGAGAAGGGGGAGCTGAGCGGCTCGCCCGTCCAGCGCTCGGACGGGCACCTCATCGTGGTGAAGGGCTTCACGCCGGAGGGGGATGTCATCTGCAACGACCCCGCCTTCCCCAACGACGAGCTCGTGAACGTGACGTACAAGCGCGAGGAGCTGCTGAAGGCGTGGGACCACTCCCGCCGCTCGGCGTACGTGTTGTGGCCCTCGGGCTCCAGCCTGCCCGCGGGCGCGCTCACCTTCGTGCAGTGAGACAGACCCAGGCGCTCCGTTCCCATGCTCGGAGCGCCTGCGTCACCTTCACGGCCCGGAAGGAGTCGTGAGCAGCTCCCCGGAGCCGCGCCCGGAGGGGCAGCGCTTCCAGAGCACCGCCCCGCCCCACCGCCGCAGGACGCAGAACCCGGCGGCCTCGACCTGCCGCTCCCCGAGCGCCGTTCCATTCACGAGCACGTGGGAGAACCGTGTCTCCGTGAGCGGGCCGAGCAGTTCCCCCACCTGATGCTCGGGACGCACGAGCAGGGGCACGTCGCGGTGCAGGTAGAAGCGGCCGCTGATGTTCCATTCCTGCTGGCCCGCGACGATGAGCCCGGTGAGTGAGTCATCCCGCCCGGCGAAGACGAGCGCGTCGATCTGCTCCGTGGCCAACCCCTTCGGCATCTGCACGGTGGCCGCCGCCAGCGAGGAGAGCGCATACGCCCCCACGAGTCCGCCCATAGCCCATCGGGTGCGGACCCGCTGCGAGAGGGTGCGCCAGGCCGGTCCAGCGGCGAGGAGCACGAAGAGCGGCAGCAGCGGCGCCAGGAAGCGGAGCTCCTTGTGCGCGAGCAGCGACATCACCCCGAGGTAGAAGAGGAAGGAGCCCCCGAGCAGATCCCTCCGGGCCAGCCCGCGCCCGAAGTGCCAGGCGAGCAGCAGCGGCACCATGCCCACCAGCTTGGGCAGGTACCACCACGCGGGCTGCGTGCCGAACTTCTCCGAGCCTCCGCTGAGGATGTTGAACTCGAAGTACTTCCAGAGCGTGTGCCACGGCGCGCCCCAGGTGAGCCAGTCGAGCAGGCCGAGCGCCAGGAGCACTCCGCCCACGCCCAGCGCGCCGCCCGCCAGCGAGCGCCAGCGCCGCGCCATCAGCAGGCTCACGGCGATGGGCACGCCGAACACCGCCGAGGGGTAGCGCACCACGAAGGCCAGGCCCAACAGCACACCACTCCAGAAGCCCTCGCGCAGGCCGTCCCGGGCGCGGGCGCGCCAGGCCCACAGGAGTGAGCCGAGCAATGGGGCCACGCTCAGCGAATCCGCCAGGGGCCTCGCGGCGTAGAGGAGCCACCCACCCCAGGTGACGTGGACGGCCGCCGCCAGGAGCGCGGGCTCGCGGCCATCCCGCTCCTCGACGAGCCGGAACAGCGCCACGGTGCCCCACGCCTGCGCGGCGGCACAGCAGGCCCACACCACCGCGGCCATCGCCCACGGGTGCTCGAGTCCCATCCGCCCACACACCGCGAGCACGCCCCCGAGCACCCCGGGGACGGCCCAGTTGCGCAGACCCTCCACCCACTCCCAGGCCGGGAGCCAATACCCGAAGGCCAGCCCATGGGCCGGCTCCAGGAACTGGAAGACCTCGTCCGGGTGCTGCCGGCCTCGCTTGAGCGCCACCACCGCGACGGCGAGCAGCGCGCCCAGGACGGCGATTCTCCGTTCCCACGCGACGGGCTTCGGGGTTGAAGAAGGATTCATCGGAGCGGGGGACGTCGGCACGGGCCGCGCAGATTGCCACGAAACGCCGCGTCGGGTGCTCGCCCGCTCGCCTGACTAGCCGTCCTGGACGAGGTACTTCAGCAACTCGTCCTCATCCTTCGAGATCAGCCGCTCGACGCCGTCGTGCCGGGCATGACGCTGGATCTGCATCATGCCCACGGTGCTCCGCACGAGCACACCGACCCTCCGGAAGCCGCCAACCCACAGGGGGCGGAGCCGCCCCATGGCCGCTTCGAACTGGGGATCATTCCGGCCGGGCGTGGCCCGGAGATCGGCGAGGAGCCCATACTTCGAGCGCCCCAGCTCATCCAGGACGGCACCGAGCCGGGCGAAGATGCCCTCGAGCTCCTCGAGCACATCGAGCGGCTTCTCGCTGCGAACGGTGCGGACGATGCCCGTGCGATCATCGACGAGCACGGTGAAGTACTCGTCCTGGTAGACCTGCCTGCCGCTCATGAATGCCGCCCCATGGTGCGAACCCGCGGGCCTCCCTTTAACATCTGACGAGGGGGACCGCGCCACCAGCGGCACGGTCCCCCGGACAACGCTATTCGTACCGCTTACAGCGACTGCAGGAACCGCAACAGCGCGGCGCGCTCGGCGCTGGTCATCCGGACGAAGGACTGCTGCGCGGCCTGCGCCTCACCGCCGTGCCACAGGATGGCCTCGGTCAGGTTGCGCGCGCGGCCGTCGTGCAGGTAGGCCTCGCCACCGCTGATGCCCGCCGTCAGGCCGATGCCCCACAGCGGAGGCGTGCGCCACTCGGCGCCGGAGGCCTGGCCTTCCGGCAGGTTGTCCGCGAGGCCCGTGCCCATGTCGTGCAGCAGCAGGTCCGTGTACGGGCGGATGGCCTGGTTGCGCAGCTCCGCGTTCGGGTGGTAGGCGCTCGTGGTCAGCGACTCCGTGTGGCACTTCGTGCAGCCCGCGTTGCGGAACAGCGTCTCGCCCTGGAGGGCCTGGGTGTCGCGGTAGTCACGGCGCGCCGGGACACCGAGCAGGGCGATGTAGCGGGTGATCTTGTCCAGGTCCGTGTTGTTCAGCTCCGTGCTGGTGCCCCCGCAACCCGCCTGCGACGTGCCGCAGTCCAGCGTCGTGAAGACGGGGCTGGTGACGCCCATGTCGTTGCGGAACGCATCGGCGACCTGGTGGCGCACCTTCGCCGCGCCCGCCTTCCAGCCGAAGCGGCCCAGGCGCACGGCGCCCGTCTCCGGATCCGTCACCGTCTGCATGCGGCCGGAGATGCCGTCACCGTTGCTGTCGTTGGGGTCCGCCAGGGCGGCGATGGTCGTCTCGGGCACCGCCTCCAGCAGGCCCATGCCCACCAGTTGCGGCGTGATGCGCGCCGAGTAGTTCGTGGGCGTGACGTTCAGGAAGCTGTAGGTCGGCTTGCGCAGCTGGTAGGCCGTGCCGTCGGTGAACGTGCCGCTGGTGGTGGTCCAACCCGAGATGCGCACGTCGCCCTCGGGCGTGCCGCTGGTGCTGCGCGGCTGGATGCGGAAGCCGAGAGAAGGATCCGCGGTCACCGTGGTCCCACTGACGCGGCCCACCTTCACCGTGTAGTTGGTCAGCGAGGTGTTGACGGCGGGCGGCAGGCCGCGGCCGTTCTGCTTGTGGCAGGCGATGCAGGAGCGCGCGATGTAGTTGGGCCCGAGCTTGTTCGCATGAGCCGTGAGGGCGGGGTTGCCCGGCTCGGAGTGGCTGCCATCACCGAAGTCGGTGTGGTGGATGCGGCGGCCCTCGACGAAGGGCTGCGCGTTCGTGGGCGCCATGTTCAGCGCCATCTGCAGGAAGTGGTTGTCCGCCTCGTTGGACAGGTGCTGGTTGCCGGTGGTGCGGCCGCCGCTCTGGCCAATGGCCGGCATCGGGTAGGAGTCCTGGATGGCGCCGGAGACCTCGAGCGGCACGATGCCGCCGGTGCCCACCATGTACAGCATGATGGTGGAGTAGTAGTTGAAGCGGCCGTTCACGGGCTGGCGCAGGAAGACACCGATCTCCAGCTCCATCCGGTCACCGATGCGGATGGCGCGGCCCTCCTTGGCGTTGAAGTTGACGCTGGCGGTGTGCTGATAGTCGTTCACCCGAATGAAGTCCGCGTTGTGGAAGTACTCGGCCTCCGTGTTGAGGCCGCGGAAGAACGCGCGGAAGTCCGGGCTGTCATACGGGTAGATCGAGTAGAGGTTGACGATGATCTGGCTGCCACCCTTGGCCACCTGATCCACGATCTCGATCCAGTGCGTGCGGTTCTCGAAGTAGAGCGACAGGTAGTGGTCGTACGCCTGGTACTGGTCCTCGCGCGCATGGCGGTCACGGACGCGGTCACCCACGCGGGTGACGATGGCCGAGCCCGTGTCCTGCACCGTGGCCGGCTCCAGCGCCGTGCCGCTGTTGAACAGGGGCACGATGTTGCCCGGGTTGCCGCCCGTGCCGGCGTCGGTGCCACCGCCCGTGCCGGCGTCGGTGCCACCGCCCGTACCCGCGTCCGTGCCACCGCCCGTGCCGCTGTGCGTGTAGCGCGTCCAGGCCGTGTCCACGGCGCAGTTACATGCCGTGTCCCAGTAGGTGAAGAAGTAGTCGACGAAGTGGCCCGCGGCCAGGCCCGTCACCGTGAACTCGTTGCGGCCATTGGCGACCGTCATCCGCACGTTGAGCTGGCCACCGTTGTTGACCTTGTAGTGGATGTCCGCCCACGACGTGGTGTTCACGTAGAAGATCGCCGACGAGCCCGAGGGCTGGACCCCGAAGGTGGCCGCGGCGAGGGCACCTCCCGCCAACAGCGTGGCGAACACGAGTCCCACTGCCAATCCTGCAGCTTTGTTTCGCATATGGTTTTTCTCTCCGGTCGAGTCCTCCGCACGGGAACACGAGAAACTCCACCGTCCGAAGGAAGTACCCATGTTAGACTCGAAGTCTCGGATTCCTATAGAGTTCAGTAAACCCACCTAATATTGTTGGGTTCTCAACAGAAGTTTCATTTCGTGGCTGACGGCACAGCGCGGCGCGTCATGCGCGGATGCGTGCCCTCCCCCCACCTGCAACCACCGGGATACTTGCAATGGCTAGCAAGTCGCTGGTACTTTCTTCATCACTCGAACGAACTCGGGTGCCGTGGAGAGGGGCCGGGCTGGGGGTGTTTTCCTGACGCGGAGCGTCCAGGTTGACGCGGCGCGCAATGCCAGACAGGTTTCCGGCGGCATCCCGTTTCTTCGTTGTACGGACGAAGCCATTCAGTGGCGGAGGGGCGCGATGCACCGGCACGAGCGATTCGCGTGGACATGGGCGGCGGCGGGAGCGCTCTCGGTGCTGGGGCTGTACGGGTTCGAGGTCCCCTCAGGTGCATCCCCGGTGTCTTTCTCTGCCCGGGGCGCAACGGGTGGCGAGCAGGCCACCCCGCTGGAGGGCATGGGGCCAGCCGTCGAAGGCTTCGGGCTGAAATTGGAGGAAGTCCCGCTCACGACGGAGCCGAAGCGGTACACAATCGGCGCCAGCCGCGTCTCGGACGGGAAGAGGGGGGATGGCATGGGCTGCACCCCCGCTCCCGCGCGGCCGAATGGAGCGTGAGGGTACGATGAAAGTGGGAACGGCGGATACGGCGACGACGGTCGACGCGGCGGGCATGCGCGCGCAGAACAGCAGCCTGTTGCTGAACATGATCTGGCGCGAGCAGCAGCTGTCGCGGGCGGAGATCGCCCGGCGCACGGAGCTGAGCCCGTCCACCGTGTCCGCCATCGTCGCGGACCTGGAGCACTCCGGACTGGTGCGCAACATCGGCGCCGGGGTGTCGCGGGGTGGCCGCCGCCCGACCCTCATCGGCTTCTGTGATGACGCCTTCAGCATCATCGGCGTGGAGATGGGCGCCACGCACGTGACGGTCGTGCTCACGGATCTGCGCGGGCGCGTGCGCGCGCACCGGCACTCCCCCCACGCGGTGCGCGAGGATCCCAAGGGCACGCTCCAGAAGGTGCGGGAGCTGGTGCAGGAGTGCCTGGACGCCGAGCGCGTGCCGCGCCGCTCCGTGCTGGGCATGGGCGTGGCCGTGCCGAGCCCCGTGCACCCGTCCACCCCGGGCAAGCTGTCCCCGCTCATCGTGCCGGCGTGGCGCGACTACGACGTGCAGGAGTCGCTCAAGTCCGCCTTCAACATGCCGGTGTTCGTGGACAACGACGCCAACCTGGGCGCGCTGTCGGAGCGCTACTGGGGCGCGGGCGTGGGGGGCGAGGACCTGACGTACATCAAGCTGGGCACCGGTATTGGCGCCGGCTTCATCATCCACGGCGACGTCTACCGGGGCTCGGGCGGCACCGCCGGGGAGATCAGCCACATCGCCGTGGACCCGGCCGGCCAGCAGTGCGTGTGCGGGCTGCGCGGGTGCCTCGTCACCCTCATCGGCACCGGGCCGCTGCTGGAGCGGGCGCGGGAGCTGATGGGCCCGCGGGGCCGCCGTGCGCCCACGGTGCGTGAGCTGGTGGAAGGCGCGCGCTCGGGCGAGGCGGCCGCCCGGCAGGTCATCGACAGCCTGGGGCACTACCTGGGCATCGCCGTGGCGGGCCTGCTCAACCTGCTCAACCCGGCCATCGTCGTGCTCGGCGGTGAGATCTCCTCGGTGGGTGACTTGCTGCTGGATCCGTTGCGCGCCTCGGTGCGCAAGCGGGCGCTGTCCACCTCCATGGCGGAGACGCGCATCGTCACCTCCGCGCTGGGAGACCGGGCCATCGCGGTCGGCGCGGCCACCCTCGTGCTCCAGGCGGCGCTGCGCGACCGCTCCCTCTTTCCCCTCCAACACGTCCGGAAGACAGCATGACCCGACTCCGTCTCCTCCCGTGGCTCGCCGCCCTCTGCACGCTCGCATGTGATCCGGCGGCCAACCGGAGCATCAAGCCCGACGTGCCGAACACCCCCGGGCAGCCTGGCCCGGAATGGCAGCTGGTGTGGCAGGACGAGTTCGACGGTCCGGCCGGTACCCCGCCCTCCCCCGAGCGCTGGGTGCACGACGTGGGAGGACACGGCTGGGGCAACGAGCAGCTGGAGTTCGACACGGACAGGCCGGAGAACGCCTCGCTGGACGGCACCGGCAACCTGGTCATCACCGCGCGCAAGGAGAGCTACAGCGGCCGGAACTACACGTCCGCGCGCATCAACACGAGCGGGCGCTTCGAACAGACGTACGGCCGTTTCGAGGCGCGCATCCAGCAACCGGTGGGACGCGGCATCTGGCCGGCGTTCTGGCTGCTGGGGGCGAACATCGGCGAGGTGGGCTGGCCGGAGTGCGGGGAGATCGACATCATGGAGTACCGGGGCCAGCTGCCGGCCATCACCCGCGGCTCGCTGCACGGCCCGGGCTACTCCGGCGGAGGCAACATCGGCTCCGAGTTCGTCGTGAGCGGAGGGAAGCTCAACGAGGACTTCCACGTCTACGCCGTGGAGTGGGAGCCCAACCGCATCCGCTGGCTGCTGGACGGCAAGGCCTTCTTCGAGACGACGCCCGCGCGCCTGCCCGCCGGGACGCGGTGGGTGTTCGACAAGCCGCACTTCATCATCCTCAACGTGGCGGTGGGCGGAAACTACCTGGGGCCGCCGGACAGCACCACGGTGTTCCCGCAGCAGATGAAGGTGGACTACGTCCGCGTCTACACGAGGGCCCCGTGAAACCCGCGCTCCTGCTGGTGCCCGTCCTGGTGCTGGTGGTGGTGCTGCTGGTGGCCTGTACCTCCTCCTCCTCGGAGCCCCGTCCGCGGCAGCCGGGCACGCTGTTCGTCTCCGTGGAGCAGCAGAGCGCGTGGGTGCGCAACTTCAACCCGCTCTTCACCGGGGCGGGCGCGCGCTGGCCCACGCGGGCCGGCGTCTACGAGTGCATGGAGGTGTTCCTCCCCTCCTCCGGCGAGTGGACGCCCTGGCTGGCCACGGCGCACACCTGGTCCGAGGACCACCGGACGCTGCGCTTCACCCTGCGCGAGGGCGTGCGCTGGAGCGACGGCCGGCCCTTCACGGCCGAGGACGTGGCGTACACCTTCGAGCTGCTCGAGAAGCACCCCGCGCTGGACTCGGGTGGCGCGTGGCGCTTCCTGGAGGAGGTGCGCGCGGAGGGGACGCACGCGGTGGCGTTCCGGTTCTCGCGCGTCTACATCCCCGGCTTCTCGGAGCTGGCCCACCAGCCCATCGTCCCGCGCCACGTCTGGGAGAAGGTGGCGGATCCGGTGACGTTCACCAACCCGGAGCCGGTGGGCACGGGGCCCTTCACCCAGGTGAACGTCTTCCGCAACCAGGTGTACGAGATGGGGCGCAACCCCCACTACTGGCAGCCCGGCAAGCCGGCCGTCTCCGCGTTGCGCTTCCTCGCCTTCCCCACCAATGACCAGGCCAACCTGGCCCTGGTGGAGGGCGAGGTGGACTGGGCCGGCAACTTCGTGCCCGCGGTGGACCGCACCTTCGTCTCGAAGGATCCGGAGCACCACTCGCGCTGGTTCCCGCTCTACGGCAGCACGGTCTTCCTCTACCCCAACACCACGCGGCCGCCCTTCAACGATGTGCGCGTGCGCAAGGCGCTGAGCATGGCGTTGGACCGGGAGCGGCTGGTGGACATCGCCATGTACGGCTACACGCGCCCGGCGGACGCCACGGCCCTCAATGACTCCTATACGGGCTGGCGGGACGCCGAGGCCGCCAACGGCGCGTGGGTGCGCCATGACGAGGAGGCCGCCAACCGGCTGATGGACGAGGCGGGCCTCGCGCGCGGCCCGGATGGCCTGCGGCGCATGCCGGACGGACAGCCGCTGGAGCTGGAGCTGGAAGTGGTGGGCGGCTGGTCGGACTGGGTACGCGCGGGGCAGGTGCTGGTCCGTGACCTGCGCAAGCTGGGCATCCAGGCGCACCTCAAGACGTACGAGTTCAGCGCCTGGTACGCGCGCCTGCAGAAGGGGGAGTTCCAGCTCGCCATCGCCTGGTCGCTGGACGGTCCCACGCCGTACACCTTCTACAAGTGGCTGCTGTCGCCGCGCACGGTGCGCCCGGTGGGCGAGGTGGCCGCGGCCAACTGGCACCGCTTCGGCGACGTGGAGGCGGACGCGCTGCTGACGCGCTTCGAGACGGAGAGCTCGCCCGAGAAGCAGAAGGAGCTGATGGCCGGGGTGCAGCGGCGCTTCTCCGAGCTGGCGCCGGCCATTCCCCTCTTCCCCAACCCGTCCTGGGGCGAGGCCAGCACCAGGCGCTTCACCGGTTTCCCGGACGCGCGGAATCCCTACGCGCGCCTGTCCCCCCATGCCGAGCCCGACAGCCTGCTGGTGCTGACGCGGCTCGCCCCGAGGGAGCCCTGAGATGCACTACCTCCTCCGGCGGCTCGGCTTCTACCTCATCGCCGCGTGGGCCTCGCTCACGCTGAACTTCGTCATCCCCCGGCTGGCTCCGGGCGACCCCGCCTCCGCGATGTTCGCGCGCTTCGAGGGCCGGGTGCAGCCCGAGGCCATGGAGGCCCTGCGCGCCGCCTTCGGCTTCACGGATGCCCCGCTCCACCAGCAGTACTTCACCTACCTGAAGCACCTGCTCACCGGAGACCTCGGGCTGTCCTACGCCTACTACCCGTCCCGCGTGTCGGAGGTCATCGGCACGGGGCTGGTGTGGACGCTGGGGCTGGCCGGGTGCGCGGTCATCATCAGCTTCGCGGTGGGCTGCCTGCTCGGGGTGTTCGCCGCGTGGAACCGCGGCGGGTGGCTGGACTCGGTGGCCGCGCCCGCGTTCGCCTTCCTCGGGGCCTTCCCCTACTTCTGGCTGGCCATGCTGGCCCTGTACCTCTTCGGCTTCGGGCTCGGCTGGTTCCCCCTGCGCCACGCGTACTCGCATGACCTGGAGCCGGGGCTGTCCTTCACCTTCGCGGCGGACGTGGTCCGGCACGCGGTGCTCCCGGCCGCCTCCATCGTGGTGGCCACGCTCGGCGGGTGGATGCTGGGCATGCGCAACACCATGGTGGCCACGCTGGGCACGGACACCCTCCGGCTGGCCCACGCCAAGGGACTGCCTCCGCGCCAGGTGATGTTCCGCTACGCCGCGCGCAACGCGCTGCTGCCCAACGTCACCAGCTTCGGCATGGCCCTGGGCTTCGTGCTCAGCGGCTCGCTGCTGACGGAGATCGTCTTCTCGTACCCCGGCACCGGCTACCTGCTCATCCTCGCGGTGCGCAACCAGGACTACCCGCTCATGCAGGGGCTCTTCCTGGTCATCACCCTGGCGGTGCTCGCCGCCAACTTCGCCGTGGACATGCTCTGCCTCTGGCTGGACCCGAGGACCCGCGCCCATGCTTGATTCCATCCGACGCCTGCTCCGCCACCGGAAGGCCGCGGTGGGCGGGAGCATCCTGCTGTTCTTCCTCGTCCTGGCCCTGGTGGGGCCCTGGCTGGTGATGGACCCGAGCGACCTCGTGGGCCGCCCCCACCAGCCGCCCTCCAGCGCCCACCTCTTCGGAACCACGGGCCAGGGACAGGACGTGCTCGCGCAGACGGTGGTGGGCGCGCGCGAGACGCTCGCGGTGGGCTTCGCGGTGGGCCTGCTCGTCACCCTGGTGGGCGCGCTCATCGGCGTGACGGCCGGCTACCTGGGCCGCCGGGTGGATGACGCGCTGTCGCTCACCACCAACGTGTTCCTCGTCATCCCCGGCCTGCCGCTGGCCATCGTCCTGGGCGCGTACCTGCCGTCCGGGCCGCTGCGAATGGTGGCCGTGCTGACGGTGGCGGGTTGGGCGTGGAACGCCCGCGTCTTCCGCGCCGAGGCGCTGTCCCTGCGCAACCGCGACTTCGTGGCCGCCGCGCTGGTGACGGGCGAGAGCCGGGCCCGCATCATCGCCCGGGAGCTGCTGCCCAACATGGCGTCGCTGCTCGGCTCCTCGTTCATCGGCAACACGCTCTACGCGGTGGGCGCCCAGGTGGGCCTCGAGTTCCTCGGCCTGGGCGACGTGGGCTCGGTGACGTGGGGCACCAACCTCTACTGGGCCTCCAACGACGCGGCGCTGCTGACGCGCTCGTGGTGGATCTTCGTCCCCACCGGCGTGTGCATCGCGCTGGTCGGCTTCTCGCTGACGCTGCTCAGCTCCGCCATCGACGAGCTGACCAACCCGGCGCTCAAGGCCCCTCCGGCGGTGGCTCCCATCACCCCGGTGGTGACGGCCGCGCAGGCCGAGCCCCAGGCCCCCGGTGTCCTGTTGAGCGTGCGCGAGCTGTGCATCGACTACGCGACGGAGCGCGGCCCCTCCCGCGTGGTGGACAACGTGTCGTTCGACATCGCGCCCGGCGAGGTGTTCGGTCTGGCCGGCGAGTCCGGCAGCGGCAAGTCCACCATCGGCTTCGGGCTGCTGCGCCTGCTGCCTCCCGCCGCGCGCATCAGCCAGGGACGCATCCTGTTCAACGGCACGGACGTCACGGCCCTGGACGCCAACGCGCTGCGCGCCTTCCGCTGGTCCCAGGTGTCCATGGTGTTCCAGAGCGCCATGAGCGCGCTCAACCCCGTGCTCACCCTGGGCGAGCAGTTCCACGACACGCTGGCGGCGCACGGGCGTGCCTCGCGGACGGCCTCCTACGCGCGGGCCCGGGAGCTGCTGGCCATGGTGGGGCTGTCGCCGGAGCTGGTGAATGCCTGGCCGCACCAGCTCTCGGGCGGCATGCGCCAGCGGGTGGGCATCGCGCTCGCGCTCGCGCTGGAGCCCAAGCTGGTGGTGATGGACGAGCCCACCACCGCGCTGGACGTGGTGGTGCAGAAGGAGCTGCTCCAGCGCATGCTCGAGCTGAAGGAGCGGCTGGGCTTCGCGGTGCTCTTCATCACCCATGACCTGCCGTTGCTGCTGGCCATCTCCCACCGCGTGGGCGTCCTCCAGGGCGGCAAGCTGGTGGAGGTGGACACCTCGGAGCGCCTGCGCGCGGGGGCCCGTCACCCGTACACGCGCCTGCTGCTGTCGTCCTTCCCCCATCTCAGCGCCGACGACGCGGCCGAGCCGCCGCCGGAGCTCGCGCTCGCGGCCAACGCGCCGGCCCCCGTGCGGACCGCGCTCCGTGGAGGTCACCAATGAGCCCTCCCCTGCTGGAGGTCACCGGGCTGTCGCGCAGCGTCCAGGTGGGAGGCTTCCTGTCCCGCTCCCGGCGCACGCTGCTCAACGGCGTGTCATTCACCCTGGAGCGCGGGGAGATCCTCGCGCTCGTGGGCGAGTCCGGAAGCGGCAAGAGCACGCTGGCCCGGGTGCTCGCGCGGCTGGACGCGCCGGACGGTGGGAGTCTGCGGCTGGGCGGCGAGGACATGCTCGCGGCGGAGAAGCAGGGCGCCTCGCTCGGCTACCGCGGCCGCGTGCAGATGGTGTTCCAGGATCCGTTCGCCTCGCTCAACCCCGTGCACACCGTGGGCTACCACCTGGAGCGGCCCCTGCTGCGCCACGGGCGGGCCACGCGGGCGGATCTCCAGGCGCGCGTCCACGCGCTGCTCGAGTCGGTGGGGCTGACGCCGGCGGAGTCCTTCGCCCGGCGCTTCCCGCATGAGCTGTCCGGTGGCCAGCGCCAGCGCGTGGCCGTGGCGCGGGCCCTCGCGGTGGAGCCGGACGTCATCATCGCGGACGAGCCCACCTCCATGTTGGACGTGTCCACCCGCCGCGAGGTGCTCCAGTTGCTGCGCGGCCTGACGAAGGCGCGCGGCATCGGCATCCTCTTCATCACCCATGACCTGGCGAGCGCCCGGCACCTCGCGGACCGCGTCATGGTGCTGTACGCGGGCAGCGTCGTCGAGTCGGGGCGGACCGCGGAGGTCCTCTCCGCGCCCCGGCATCCGTACACGCGGCTGCTGCGCTCGGCCGTGCCGGAGGGCGCGGACTTCCTGCGAGCCCCGCTGCCCGTGAAGGCCTCGACGGGGCCCGTGCCCCCGAATGGCTGTGCCTTCGCTCCCCGGTGCCCCCACGCGGATGCGCGTTGCCACGCCACCCGCCCTCCCGAACACGTTTCCGCCGCGGACCACCTCGTCCGCTGCCACCTCGAAGCTTCGAAAGGAGTCGTTGACGATGCGGCAGTTTCCTCCTGATTTCCTCTGGGGTGTGGCCACCTCCTCCTTCCAGATCGAAGGCGCCACCACCACCGACGGGCGCGGCGAGTCCATCTGGGACCGATTCTGCGCCACGCCGGGAAAGATCGCCGATGGCACGGACGGCAAGGTCGCGTGCGACCACTACAACCGCTGGCCGGATGACGTGGAGCTGATGCGCTGGCTGGGCGTCAAGTCCTACCGCTTCTCCATCGCGTGGCCGCGCATCCTCCCCTCGGGCCACGGCAAGGTGAACCAGGCGGGTCTGGACTTCTACTCGCGCCTGGTGGACGGCCTGCTGAAGGCGGGCATCGAGCCCTTCGTCACGCTCTACCACTGGGACCTGCCGCAGGCCCTGCAGGACAAGGGCGGCTGGCCCGCGCGTGACACGGTGAGCGCCTTCGTCGAGTACGCGGACAAGGTGAGCCAGGTGCTCGGCGACCGCGTGAATCGGTGGATCACCCACAACGAGCCCTGGTGCATCAGCTTCCTGGGCCACGCCAACGGCGAGCACGCGCCCGGGCACAAGAACCAGTGGGGCGAGATGCTCGCCACGGCGCACCACCTGCTGGTGTCGCACGGGCAGGCGGTGTCCGTCATCCGCTCCAACGTGAAGAACGCGGAGGTGGGCATCACCCTCAACCTGGTGCCCTCGCAGCCCGCCTCGCCCAGCCCCGAGGACCTCGACGCGACGCGCGCCTTCGACGGCAGCTTCAACCGCTGGTTCCTCGACCCGCTCTACGGCCGTGGCTACCCGAAGGACGTCATCGCCGACCACCTGGCCGCCGGCCGCATCTCCTCGGACACCCTGGACTTCGTCAAGGACGGGGACATGGAGGCCATCGCCACGCCCACCGACTTCCTGGGCGTCAACTACTACAACCGCGGCATCATCCGCAGCGACCGCATCCCCGAGGAGAAGAACGCCCCTCGCACCGTCCACGCGGAGCCGGAGCACACGGACATGGGCTGGGAGGTGTACGCGACCGGCCTCACCCACCTGATGACGCGGCTGCACAAGGACTACCACCCGCCGCGCATCTACATCACCGAGAACGGTTGCGCCTACGCCACCGGTCCGGACGCGGACGGGCGCGTGCGTGACACCAAGCGCGCCCACTACCTGAGCACGCACCTGGGAGCGTGCCTGGACTCCATCCGGCAGGGTGTGCCGCTCGCGGGCTACTTCGCCTGGTCCCTGCTCGACAACTTCGAGTGGGCCTTCGGCTACCAGAAGCGCTTCGGGCTCATCTTCGTGGACTACGCCACCCAGAAGCGGATTCCCAAGGACAGCGCCCACCTCTACCGCGCCGTCATCACCCAGAACAACCTGGACGTGGAGAAAGCGGCATGAGTTCCCTCACCCTTGTCACGTGTCTGGCGGTGACGCTGTCGCAGGCGCCCGCCACCGCCGAGCCGGCGGCCGACGCGCCGGTGGCATCGCCCGCCCCGTCCCTCCAGCCCACGGTGGCGCCGGCTCCCGTCTCCGCCGCTCCCTCCGCGGCCGTGCAGAACGTGCGCGTCTACCACGATGAGCGCGGCTTCAAGATCCAGGTGGACGGGCGGGACTTCCCCATCCGCGGCATGAACTGGGGCTACACGCCCATTGGCGAGAACTACCGCTACTCGCTGTGGAACCAGACGGACACCTTCATCCAGGCCGTGCTCAAGCGGGAGATGACGCTGCTGCGCGACATGGGCGTCAACGCCATCCGCCAGTTCGACGACATCCCCCCGCGCTGGGTGGAGTACATCTACGAGAACTACGGCATCTTCACCGTGGTGAACCCGCTCATGGGGCGCTACGGCACCTTCGTGGGCGGTGTCTCGGCGCCGAACACGGACTACTCCAACCCGACCCACCGCAAGGCGCTGCTCACGGACCTGGCGGAGCGGGTGGAGCGCTACCACGGCACTCCCGGCGTGCTCATGTGGATGCTGGGCAACGAGAACAACTACGGCCTGCACTGGACGGGGTATGAGATTCAGGCGCTCCCCGGCCAGGAAGACGCCGCCCGCGCCGAGCACCTCTACTCGCTCATGGGCGAGGCGGTGCGCGTCATCAAGGCCCGCGACACCCACCACCCGGTCTCCATCGCCAACGGCGACGCGCAGTACGTGGACCTCATCGCTCGCCTCGCCCCCGAGCTGGACGTCTTCGGCGCCAACGTCTACCGCGGTGCCTCCGCCCGCGACTTGTTCGACGTGGTGCTCCAGAAGCTGAACAAGCCGGTGATGTTCACCGAGTTCGGCGCGGACGCCTATGACGCGAAGGCCGGCCGCGAGGACCACCTGGCCCAGGCGGACTACCTGCGCAAGCAGTGGGAGGAGATCTACTCGCAGAGCTACGGGCACGGCCGCGCGCAGAACGCGCTCGGTGGCTTCGTGTTCCAGTGGGTGGATGGCTGGTGGAAGATGGGGCAGGAAGCCAACCTCTCCGTCCACGACACCACCGCCTCCTGGCCCAACGCTGGCTACCCGAGCGACTTCGTCGAGGGCCAGAACAACATGAACGAGGAGTGGTTCGGCATCAGCGCGCTGGGCCCCGAGGACGACGCGGGCATCGCCCGGGTGCAGCCTCGTACGGCCTACTACGTGCTGCAGGCGGCCTTCCGCCTGGATCCGTACGCCGCCACCACCACGCAAGACACCATCCGCCAGCACTTCGAGGCCATCCGCCCCACGGAGCTGTCCCGCGGCTACGAGTCCTCCGTGGCGCTGGCACGCACGGAGGAGCTGGCCGCGGTGCGCGTCGCCAACCTCCGGCTGGTGATGGACAGCTCCATGTCGCGCGGGAGCATCGCCACCACGCGGCCCAACCTGGACACGGTGGACCACACCGAGTCCATCTTCTTCGATCTGGCGATGCAGCCCACCTCCGGCGTGTACGGGCGCGCGTCGTTCAACATCGTGGGCAACGTGGCGCAGAACCGGCTCTACAACCTCTTCTACGAGAACCGGGGCACGCAGGCCACGCCGACGACGGTGAACGGCACCCCGGCCCCGGGCACGCCGCCCACCGGCGCCTCGGGTCAGCCGCTCGGACTGGAGCGCTTCGCGCTGTACCAGGCGGAGTTCAAGCTGGACCGGGAGGACTTCAACCTCGAGGGCTTCTACCGCGTGGGCCACACGCACTGGGGTGAGGAAGGCGACTTCTTCAACCTGTACCGCGAGGCGCACTACGGGCCGAACATCGACATCTACCACGGCAACGCGCCCTTCGGCGTCGTGTTCAGCGGCAAGAAGGCGCTGGACGGCTTCAAGGTGGCGGTGGGCCCGGAGCTCTTCTGGGGCGCCAACCCCTCCATTGTCGCGAAGTACCGCAAGGGCGTGGGCCCGGTGACGCTGACGCTGGTGCACCAGGAGGACCTGACCCGCGGCTCCACGCAGCAGACGGCCTCCGTCATCCGCGAGCGCGTGGCGCGCAGGACGGCGCTGGGCCTCGAGTGGCAGCGCGGCCCCATGGGCCTGGAGGTGGGTGGCATCTTCGCGGCGCCGCAGCGCATCGGCGAGGAGTTCATCTGGACGCGGCCCACGAGCGGCGCCAGCTACCTGAACAGCGGCTACGAGGTGCTCCAGGACAAGGTGCAGTTCCTGGACACGCTCGGCGCCAAGGCGCGGCTCACCTATGACCTGGGCTCGGTGCGCATGTTCGCCCAGGCCTCGTTCCGCGGACTGGTGGCGGACGGTGGCCCCGAGCAGCGCACGGTGCTGACGGGCTGGAGCCTGCGCGAGAGCGGCCGCGGCAACCACTACGGCGCCCAGGCGGGCATGACCTTCCAGATGGGGACCTTCCAGGTGGCGCCCAACGTGCTCTACCAGAAGCCCCTCATCGGGCCCAACCCCACCATCAACGACGCCTACGAGGCGGAGACGGGGCGGTACTTCCCGGGCGTCAAGCCGCGCAGCGTGCTGTCGGACACCTTCAGCGTGCTGGACAACCGCGAGATGCTCGCCGCCGAGCTGCTGTTCACCTTCGACCCGACGCCCGGCACGTGGTTCTGGTCCTGGGACCGGGACATGCGCGAGGACGCGCCCTTCGCCGCGGGCCTGGACCTGGTCTACCGGCACCAGCCCACGTCGCGTGACGCCGGCATCGCCATCCTCGCCAGCGGCGCCACCATCGCCTTCGGCAAGGCGCCCCCCGCGGCGGACGAGTGGGAGGCCACGCTGCGCATGGTGGGCAACCCCACCAAGCGCCTGAAGCTGTATGGCACCGCCATGGTGGGCAGCCTCCAGTCCCCGGGCGAGGACGCACGGCAGATCTTCCGCTACGGCGTGGACGGCACCGTGCTGCTGGACACGCTGGCGCTCTCGGCGCAGCTGCGCCTGAACGACTGGGGTCCGTATGACTACCACCGCGTGTTCAACCTCACCTACCCGCTCCAGGCCACGGGAGACCTGTCGTATGGCCTCAAGCGGCCCGTGCTCGGCGCGGTGACCACCCGCTTCGGTGTTCGCGGAATCGTCCGCATGCTGGACCAGTACTCGGAGGGCATGAGCGCGGCGGCCCTCGCCGAGGGGTTGATGGGCCGTGAATACGAGGTGGGCGCGTATGCAATCCTTTCGCTCTGAGGGAGGCCGTATGAAGACCTGGCTTGTGCTGGCCGCGGCCGTGGGCATCTCCGGATGCTACGAGCCCGCCAACTTCGTGTATGGCGAGTCGCTGGAGGATCTCACGCTCCAGCTCCACAGCCCCAACGTGGGCATCTACCCGGACAACTCCGTCCTGGAGGATCCGAACAACCCCTTCCGGCACGCCACGCCGGGCGTGGAGACGAAGTGGGACATCCAGGCCAGCGGCGCGCACGTGGCCGCGTTCTACTCGTGGGCCACGCTGCTCGCGCGGGAGCCGGGAGGCGAGGCGCAGTTCTACGTGGGCACCACCCTGCTGGCCATCTACCAGAACGGCGAGGCGAGCCAGGAGGAGCTGCCCCTGGTGAAGGCCCAGGCCATCCGCGCCTACCAGTCCGTGCTCGACAACTTCCCCGACGCCGTCACCTACGACGCCACGGGAACGTATGCCTATGACCTGGTGACGCCCGCGTACAAGGGCATCACCGAGATGGGCGGCACGGTGCAGGGCGGCTGGACGCTGGTGAAGCTGACGAACGGTCAGGACAGGGCGGTGAAGCCATGAAGAAGCTCGCTGGATACGCGGTGCTGGCCCTGCTGGCCGCGTGCAGGCCAGACCCGGGGCTGTCGGACTACGAGAACCAGGGGCCGTCCAACCCCGGCACCGGAGACCCGGACACGGACCCGGACGTGCTCCCGGGCCCGTTCCCCTACCAGACGGGGCAGCGCCGCCTGGGCGTGGGCTTCTACGAGGGGGGCCGCTCCGACGACATCGCCGTGGACAACACCACCACGCACGTCTACCTCTACGACGGCACCGTCACCCTGGAGCCCTCGAACACCCGCGTGGAGGGCAAGGCGGCGGACCTCGTCGTCCACGCGGGCAAGGCGTGGCTGGGGCTCGGTGTGCACTGGAACTCGACGCGCAACCTGAGCACCTGGAAGACGCTCCACGTGAGCCTGCGCTCGTCCGACCCCGGCTTCGCCTCGGTGAAGGTGGGGATGAACTACCTCGACGGCACCGACAAGAGCGTGCAGCTCGACGTGGAGAAGTACGGCTACAGGAATGACGGCGAGTGGCACCACCTGGCCATCCCGCTGGCGGACTTCACGGCGGGCGGCCTGAAGCTGAACGTCGTCAGCTCTCCGTTCGTGCTCATCGCCGGCGGGGGCGCGCCGGCGGACAAGCTGCTGCTCGACAACCTGTACTTCACGGCCGAGTAGCGCCGGGCTGGGGGCGGAGTCCTACCGGGCCTCCGCTCCCAGGACCACCGGCAGCGCCAGGAGCCCACGGAAGCCCGCGTTGTCCATCCAGTCCACTGTGGCCCCGGGCTCCAGCTTCAGGTGCGGGAAGCGGCGCAGCAGCGCGGCGAAGGTCTCCTGCGCCTCCATCCGCCCCAGCGCCGCGCCCAGGCAGTAGTGCGGGCCCAGGCCCAGCGTCATGTGGCGCAGCTCCTCGCGCCGCACGTCCAGCTTCTCCGGGTCCTTGAACTGCGCGGGATCCCGGTTCGCCGCCGCCATCATCAACATCACCCGATCCCCCTTCCGGATGGCCTGGCCGCCAATCTCCATGTCCACCTTGGCCTCCCGGTTCGTGAATTGCACCGGCGGGTCGTAGCGGAGGAACTCCTCCACCGCGTTGGGCAGCAGCTCCGGCGAGGTGCGCAACAGCTCCCACTGCTCCGGGTGGCGCAGCAACGCCAGCAGCCCGTTGCCAATCAGGTTGGTGGTCGTCTCATGGCCGCCGAAGAGCAGCATGGTGCAGGTGGACAGCAGTTCCTGCTCGCTCAGCAGGTTGCCCTGCTCCTCCGCGTGCACGAGCCCGCTCAGCAGATCAGTCCCCGGCTGGGTGCGCCGCTGGGCGATGAGCATCCGGAAGTAGGCCTCGAACTCGAGGATGGCGTTCAGCCCCTCCTTCACCTGCTCCGGCGTGGGACGGCCCGTGCCGATGAGGCCCGCCAGTTGATCCGACCACCGCTTGAGCCGGTGCCGATCCTCCCGGGGCAGCCCCAACATCTCGCCAATGACGATGACGGGCAGCGGGTTGGCCAGCTCGCTGATGACCTCCATCCGCTCCTTGCCCCGCGCCGCGTCCAGCAGCTCCTCCACGAGCGCCCGGATGCGCGGCCGCAACGCCTCGATCATGCGCGGCGTGAAGGCCTTGTTGATGAGCCCGCGCAGGCGCGTGTGGCTGGGCGCATCGAGGAAGAGCGCCCAGGAGGACAGGTTGCGGGCCAGCGGCTCCATCATCTTGCGGACTTCCTCGGACATGCCCGCGGAAAACTGGCCCGTCCGAGCCGACAACAGGCGCGTGTCGCGGAAACCCGCGGTCACGTCCGCGTAGCGCGCCACCAACCAGGCGCCCCACGGCTCGAAGAAATGGACGGGTGCCTCCCGGAGCATCCGCGCGTAGCCGGAATAGGGATCCTTCCGCCGCTCGGGATGCACCAGCTCAAAGGGATCGGCAACTTCCATCGGAATGGCCGTCATGTACAGCTCCTCGTGTAAGTGTTCGCCACGACCTCGGGCGGAAACGATGGACCCGGGTGGGCTGGCCCGAGCGTACGACCGACGGGGTACGATTGGATAGACTGGGGCGGACTCACACACGAGGACACAATGAGATTCAATTATTCGAGCAGGCGGCACCGGACGTGCCGCCTGCTGTGGGCGGCATTGTCCGCGCTCGCTCTCTCGGCATGCACGGGAGAGAGCGGGCCCAAGGGCGACACTGGCACCCCAGGCACGGAGGGTCCACAAGGCCCGCGGGGTCCGGCCGGCACGGGCAAGTCGCTCAGCTTCACGCCGGTCAACGCCGCACGCACCGACGCGGAGAAACGCGCCGTCTACGCCAGCCCCAAGGCGCGCGTGAACGGGCAGGAGTTCTCCATCCAGTACGAGACCGTGCTGCGCTCCGGCCAGCCCGTGGGCGAGCACATCTTCGGGCGCATGACCCAGAAGAACGGCAGCCCGGTGAAGAACACGGACGGCTCGGACTTCATCTCGCCCACCAACGACTTCTCGGCGCTCATCAAGGCGGGCAACAGGCTCTTCGAGCTCACCCAGTTCGAGATCAGCCCCGCGGCGATGTACCTCACCGAGCTGAGGCAGTCGCCCGATGGCAAGCTCACGGCCCTCAGCACCCGGCCCATCGACTTCTCGGGCGTGGAGGGCTACTGGGTCCCCTGCGCGGGCAGCGTGTCCCCCTGGAACACGAACCTGAGCAGCGAGGAGTACCCGGAGGATGCCCGCGTCTATGAGGGCGTGAGCTCGGTGGGCGCGCTCACCCAGAAGGAGCGCTCGATGCTCCGCTACTGGGGGCTGGATCCGGCCACCGCCACCCTCGAGCAGGCCAAGGCCGTCTACTCCCCGTACCGCTATGGCTACGTGGTCGAGGTCGCGGTGGACGGCTCGGGCGCCACCACCGTCACCAAGCACTACGCGGCGGGCCGGCGCGCGCTCGAGCTCGCCTATGTGATGCCGGACAAGAAGACCGTCTACCTGAGTGACGATGGCAGCAACGACGGCTTCTACATGTTCGTGGCGACGCGGCCGGGAGACCTGTCCGAGGGCCAGCTCTACGCGGCGCGCTGGTTCCAGACCACGCCGTCGGGCGCTCCCTCGGGCCGGGCGGACATGTACTGGCTGCCCCTGGGCCCGAGCGCGACGAACGCGCAGGTGAAGGCGCTGATCGACGGCGGCATCCAGTTCTCGCACATCTTCGAGACCGAGCCCCAGAACAGCGATGGCACCTGCCCGAGCGCGGCCGAGGGGTTCCGCGCCATCAACACGGAGACGGGCCGCGAGTGCCTGCGGCTCAAGCCCGGGCAGGAGCTGGCGGCCTCGCGCCTGGAGAGCCGCCGGTACGCGGCCTACGTCGGAGGCACCACCGAGTTCCGCAAGACCGAGGGCATCACGTACAACGTCGCCGCCCACCGGCTCTACGTGGCCTTCAGCGAGCTGAACCACGGCATGGTCGACGATCCGGCGGGCAAGGATCTGGGCGGGGGCAATCACGTCCAGGTCGCGCGCAACGACTGTGGCGCGGTCTACGAGATGGTCGTCTCGCCCAACGCGACGATTGGCAGTGAGTATGTCGTCGAGTCCGCCGCGCCGCTGGTCGAGGGCGTGTGGCTGAAGGCGCCCGGCGCCAGCCTCTACCCGAGCAACAGCCCCTTCTACGATCCCACCTTCACGGTCGTGGACAGCGCTGGAGTCTCCAAGCCGGCGGTCGCGAACGTCTGCGGCGTGAATGGCATCGCCAATCCCGACAACCTGTCCTTCATCAACGGGTACGACACGCTGCTCATCGGCGAGGACACCGTGGACGGCCACCAGAACGACATGGTGTGGGCCTACAACGTCGTCACGCGCGAGCTGACCCGCATCTTCTCCGCGCCCTACGGCTCGGAGACGACGGGCATCTACTTCTTCCCGGACATCAACGGCTACGCGTACATCAAGGCCCAGGTGCAACACCCCTACGGTGAGTCCGACATCGAGAAGCTGGAGGGCGATGTGAGCCAGGCGCAGTCGTACACCGGTTACATCGGCCCGTTCCCGGCGATGAACTGAGCACCGCCGTCCATCATGCAGACAGCCGTGGGGCCTTCCCGGGAGGAGACTCCCGAGAGGCTCCACGGCGTTCCTCGAGAGAGCAGAAGAAGACATGGACCGCCGGAAGGTGACAGGGATTGTCGGGACAATCGGCTTGCTGATGGCCGGAGCGGCCCTCGTGTGGCGTTCGGGAGATTCGCGGCCCCTGCCTCCGCCAACGCCCACCGTGCAGCTGCGGGAGGCCCTCACGGCCGCCATGCCGGCGACTTCGCGGGAAGCGCCCCCGCTCTCGAATCCGGCGGCCTACCTGCCCGCGCAGTGCTACGCGGTCACCCAGGAAACGCCCGGGGGCCGCACCCGCAACGGCTGTTTCGCGTGCCACCAGGCGCCTCGAGCACCCAACTACGTCGAGGACGCCGAGGTCCAGACGGTCCTCACGGTAGCGCGCTCCGCCGAGGAGAACCGCTGGACGAACCTCGTGCGGCCCCCGCCCCCTGTCGACATCTCGGACGCCGAGCTGCTGGCCTGGGTGCGCACGAGCAACTACGTGGATGAGCGCGGCGGGCTCCGGCTGGCCGCGACGCTGGTGCATCCACCCGCAGCCTGGGATGGGAACGGCAACGGCCAGTGGGAGGGTTACACCCCGGACTGCTGGTTCCAGCCGGACTCCGAGGGTTTCGATCGTTCTCCGGACGGGGCCATGACGGGCTGGAGGGCGTTCGCCTATGCGCCCTTCCCCGGCATGTTCTGGCCGACCAACGGGAGCGCGGGGGACGTGTTCATCCGCCTTCCCGCGGCGTTCCGGCGCGACCGTGATGGGCGCGAGAGCACGGCCGTGTACCGCCTCAACCTCGCCATCCTGGAGGCGTACATCCGCCGGGTGGATGTGCCACTGCCGCCCACGGACGAGCGCGAGCTCGGCTCGGATCTCGACGGGGATGGAGTGCTCGGCACGGCGAGGCGCGTGGCCTTCGTATGGCCACCGAAGGCCGGACGTCCCTTCGGCTACGTAGGGGAGGCGGCCGTGCTGGACCGGGCGAAGGACGGCTGGCCAGCCGCCGGGCTCTACCCACGAGGCACCGAGTTCCTCCACAGCCTGCGCTATCTCGACGTGGAGGGAGGGCAGGTCCGCATGGCCGCGCGGATGAAGGAACTGCGCTACATGAGGAAGACCCGCTGGCTGACGTATAGCGACCTCCAGCTGGCGGCCGAGGCGGAAGCCCGGGAGAAGGAGAAGCAACCCGACAAGCTGAAGCGCGTGCTCGCGGATGTGGAGCGCGGGGTGGGCACGGGCACCGGGTGGCTGATGCAGGGCTTCATCGAGGACGCGGGCGGCGAGTTGCGGCCGCAGAACGTCGAGGAGACCACGGCCTGCATCGGGTGCCATGGCGGCGTGGGAGCGACCACGGACAGCACCTTCAGCTTCGCGCGCAAGTTCGACGCGAGCTCGGCCTGGCAGGGAGGCTGGTACCACTGGGGCCAGCGAGGGCTGAAGGGGATTCCCGAGCCCCGGCGCGCCGATGGACAGGGTGAGTACGCCCACTGGCTCGCGCAGGTGGGGGCGGGAGACGACTACGGGAGCAACGACGAGGTGCAAGAGCGCTTCTTCCGGAAGGACGGGACACTGCGGCCCGACGCGGTGAAGGCGCTGACGAAGGACATCTCGGTGCTGCTCGTCCCGTCACCGCGCCGGGCACTGCTATTGGACCGGGCCACGCTGGCACTGGTGAAGGCCCAACGCTTCGAGCAAGGAAGAGACGTGACGGTCGGCGCGCCTCCGAAGGTGAGGGCCCGGCTGGAGCAGGACGGAGCGACAGGTATCACCGAAGCCGTGCTCCCCGGTTGGATGGGCCCGGCGAAGACCGCTTCGCGCTGACATACGAAGTGGCCGGGTCCTCGCGGGGTGTCACGGATTGCCCGTGGCGTAGGCGAACAGCTCGATGGGGGTGGCGTAGTAGATCCACCCGAAGAAGCCGCCTACGGCCGAGTGGGAGGGCGGCTCGAAGTACGCCTTGTTCCGCACGCCGAGCAGCGCCAGGAGCCCACCGAGGGTGAGGGTCCACACCACCTGGAGGGTGAAGGTAACGGCGTAGGAGGCAATCACCAGGGGGATGTAGCCGGGACCAAGCACCCGGGCCTGCAACAGGTGCATCCGCTCGTGCTGACCCGCGCCCCCCAGATTCACCGTCCCGATGGTCTGCAGGACACTGTGCCCGAAGCCACCCGAGCCTCGCGGCTGGAAGCTGATCCACGCCTGCCCCTCGGAGTCCGTGCGCGAGGGCGAGCCGAAGAAGATGTAGATGATGTTGCCGAGCACGAACCCGGCCATCGTGTTCGGCAGGCTCCACGTCAGGTCGATGAACAACTCAATCCACCCGGCGGCGGTCTCCAGGTCATAGATGCATAGGATGCCCGCCTCCAGCCCATAGAGCAGGCCAAAGCTGCCTCCGACGATGAGCGCGACCTTGGGAAGTGCCGCCACGGTCTGCGGTGAAAAGACGCCCTGCCACACCGGCAGCACACTGATGATCAGCAGTACCACGGTGGGCACGACGAGCGAGACGAGGAACGTGAGCAGGCCCTGCACGGTCTTGGACATGAAGCCCTCCTGTGGCTCCGTGGGAAGTTCCAGCGGGCGGAGGGTGACGAAGAACGGTTGTGACGGGCCGCGGGGGTACCAGAAAAGCAAGGGGCCGCCTCCCCTCTCGGGAAGACGGCCCCTGGGTACTTCAAGCTGCTGAGAAGGCCCGGACTACTTCGCGGCCTTCGCGCGCTGACGATTCTCGGTATGGGGGCCGCACGACTCAGGGCTTACGGTCCTCATCGTCCGCCCAGTCGAGCACCCGGGCGATGTCCCCTTGTGAGTAGAAGCCTGGGGCCATGTTGGGCTCGATAATGCCTTCGGCGGCGGCGGCCTGCACATGGAAGCGCGCTCGCTCGTAGCCCGGAGTGTGCAGGCGCTTGATCATCTCGACGACATGCTCCTGCGGAAGCTCTCCTCGAGAGAGGACTTCGAGGAGGTAGGTGAGCCCGTCGTGTCCCAGAAAATCATCGAGCGCCACATCGCAAACAATCGACCGATCGCGCCGATACTCCTGGTCCCCATCGTACTGGCAGCCCTGGGGTCGTGGACTGGCTGGCTGGTGATGGACGAGCCGAAACCCGCGGCCAAGACGACTGGACCCCTCTGTCCGGATGAGCCACTCCACCCAACCATCCCGGGAATGGCGGATGGACTGACCGCACGTATCGCAATACCAGCGCAGGGTGGCCGGTCCCCTTTCGAGGAGTTGAAGCGGAAGTGCCGTACCTCTGAGGGCCAGGAGCGCCTGGAGGTCCTTCGTATCATCCGCGACGACCAGGATGACGGTGACCAGGGCCTCGTAGAAGGTATCCACCAGCCGGGAAAACCGGCTTTGGAGTTGCTGCCCCATCGGGAGTGAGCGCAACGTGTCGGAGAACGCGTGCTGCCACGTGGCGTCCAGCAGCCGGGACATCTGACATTCGGCTGGCTGAAGCACATCACCCGGCCGGCTCAACCGGAAGGTCTGTGTATTCAAATCAAAGGTAACGAACGCAGTGGGGCCCTCGGAGCCAACAACCTGACGCCGGGCAGACTCCTCCTCGTTCCAGAAAACCTGTCCCAGTTCCTGGAAGAGGGCCTCCACGAGCCCGATGCCATCCATCAGATACTCACGAATCCGTGTCTCCGCGGGTTCTCGCAGGGTCACGGGCCCAATGGAGCCACGGCACTCCAGATACTGGGAGGTGCGCCACACGACGATGCTGCCGGCGGGAAGCCTGCGGTAGATGCTCTCGAAGAGCTTCAACCGCCGCTCGTCACCCCAGGGCTCGTGTGGTACCGCAGGCAGTCGCAGCTTGCCCTCGTAGACGTCGCGCAGGAGTGACGGCAGTTGCACGCTCGCGACAAGAGTTTGGACGTCATCCTCCGCCATGCTCACATCCGTTCGAAGATGCCCTGCGCGATGGTATCCAGTTCGGGGCCCTGGCCATCATTCCGCAGCCAGACCTGCTCGATGTTGAACCGCTCCTCCCGGAACAACTCGGCGATATGGTCGTTCTCGAATCTCTCCTTCATATCGACGAGATGCCTCTCGGTTGCTGGCTCCAAGGCCTCGAACGCCTGGACCATCCGGAGGAACCGGGTACCTGGTACGCCACGACGCTGGCCCGCCCAGCGGTACAGCGCCTGGGGTGGCAGGTAGTTCTCGATGCTCCGGCGCTGGAGTTGATGGTGGGGCAGCGCCGCGCTGGCACAGGTCGTCTTGAGGTCTTGTGAATCCCTGGAAGGCTGGGCGGGCTGCCGGGCGTCGCTGTCGAAGAGGACCCACACCCGCATCCGCTCGGAGGGCTCGTCCCGCAGACCCTCGACGTACTTCTTCATGTTTCCCAGTCCCCCTCCATGCTCGGCACGAATCCATCCCCGCTCGAGAGCAGTTCGCAACTCGTCACGCCGCGGCTCGGGAAGGACACACCGCAGGAAATGCTTGTCGGCCTGCCGGTCCTCGAGCACCAGCAACAGCGGAAGCGCGAGCACGCGTGCCGCATCTTCGGGAGTCAACTCGGGCGGCGTGCCTGCCCAATGAGACTCTTTCCGATCCGCCACACGGAACTGCGCCAGGGTGGTCGTGCTGTTGTAGGCGTTCAGGCTGCGGTCGAGGGCCTCCTCGGCGGCATCGCGGACGAGCGGGTCCCTCGCCGCAAGCCACTGGTTGACCACGCCCGTGCCGTTCCGCTGAAAGGAGGGGTCGGTCAGAATGATGTGCTGGCCTTCCTGGCCGTGGCGGAGGATGGACAGCAGCAGCAACGGATCCACCGGAGCCGCGAAGAGAGCCTCCTCCAGGGTGGCTATCATTTCCGCTGGCGCTCCTGCCGGGCGCGGATCAATTCACCGGCCATGTCGTTGATCTCCGTGTAGACGGTCGAGGGCCAGTTCCCCTGGAGACGGCCCTCCTCGCTCAACCGGATGGGCTCGGCCCTGCTCCGGCCGCGCTCGTCCTGGTGCACCCAATAGACCTGAACCTGGTCTGGCCGCAGCAGCCCCCTGGCCACCTGGATCTGCACGCCGAGCAGGATGTGTTGGGAGTGCGTCTCCAGGAGAACGCTCGGCGGATCCTCGCTCCCGCTCAAGGCCGAGGCGATGTGCTCGGCCAGGGCGCGCTGCAACCTCGGGTGCAGGTGGGACTCGGGCTCCTCGATGGCCAGGATGTGAGGCGCCGTGGGTGCGGGGCGTCGGCTCAGGGCAAGCGCCGCCAGCACGGGCATGACCTTCACCACGCCTTCTCCCGCGTCGAGCAGATCCACATCGAGCGTGGCCTTGGCGGTATGCCGCAAGGTCACCCGGAAGTGGCCCAGCTCTGGCACGTCACTGATCTCCACGGCGCGCTGCAGGTGCGCCTCGCACCAGGCGGACACTTCCTTGAGCACTTCCGGATGGGAAGCCAGGAGAGCCCCCAGGTCACTGCCATCCGGCCGCATCGACCAGGCGGGAGCGGTGGGCCGGGGAAAGCTCCGGGCTGACAACTGGCGCGACCCGAGCCACAGCACCGCTCGCCGCAAGCCGAGCAGCCTCTCACGCAGCAGGAGCAACAGCGACGCCGGGATGCCCTCTGATTCCGGAACGAGCCCACGGAAGAGAACAGGCTTCTCGGAGAGCACCCCCGCTGTGTTGATGGCATAGGTGAGCGCCACCGCACCCTGCTCCTCGGCACGGAAACGCCACTCCGCGGACAGCAGGGGCTGACCTCCTTGCAAGAGGCTGAAGCGTTTGACGATGAGCCGCTTCCAGGAACGCTCCCAGTCGAGAGCCATTTCGATGCGGGTGTCCCCGGCGCTGCCCTTCCAATCGAAGGTGAAGACCATCTCGGGGGGCGCGTCGTCGGCGGTGCCCCCCTTCCAGCGCAGGCCTTCGTAGGTGCTGCCACGAGCGGCGGCGCTGGCCAGATTGAGTGGCCCTCCATCATCCGTGCTCACCGAATCCGCCAGCAGTGGCAGAAGCCGTACGAGTGCGCTCTTCCCCGCGCTGTTACCACCATAGAGCAGCGTGAGCGGACGCAGTTCCAGGGACTGGAGTTCCGCGAAGGAGCGGTAATTGCGCACGTGGATGGCGCTGGGCGTCATGGCGCTCTCCCTAACACGGTGAACGACCACCGTGGCTCAACTTCCACCAGCAAGCCAGTGCCAACGAGCCAAATACAAGGGGCCGCCTCCCCTCTCGGGAAGACGGCCCCTGGGTACTTCAGGCCGAGAAGGCCCGGACTACTTCGCGGCCTTCGCGCGCTGGCGCTTCTCGGTGTGGCCCTCGGCGGGAGCCTCCTCGGTAGGAGCCGGGACGGCGGCCAGGGCCGGCTTGCCGATGCCGTACTTCTCCATCACCTGCCGCTCCACCTCCACGCGCACCTCCGGGTGGTCGCGCAGGTAGTCCTTCGCGTTCTCACGGCCCTGGCCGATCCGCTCGCCCTTGAAGGAGAACCAGCTGCCGCTCTTCTCGATGATGCCGTCGTTGGACGCCAGATCGATGAGGTCTCCCTCCTTCGAGATACCCGAGCCGTACATGATGTCGAACTCGACCTCCTTGAACGGAGGCGCCACCTTGTTCTTCACCACCTTCACGCGGGTGCGGCTGCCCACCACGTTCTCGCCATTCTTGATGGCGCCCACGCGGCGGATGTCCAGGCGCTGCGACGCGTAGAACTTCAGCGCGTTACCGCCCGTCGTCGTCTCGGGGTTGCCGAACATCACGCCAATCTTCATGCGGATCTGGTTGATGAAGATGACGCACGTCTGGCTCTTGCTGATGGTACCCGTCAGCTTGCGCAGCGCCTGGCTCATCAGACGGGCCTGCACACCCATGTGCGCATCGCCCATCTCGCCCTCGAGCTCGGCCTTGGGAACCAGCGCCGCCACCGAGTCCACCACCAGCACGTCGATGGCGCCCGAGCGCACCAACATCTCGGCGATTTCCAGCGCCTGCTCACCGGTGTCCGGCTGGCTCAGCAGCAGGTCATCGGTGCGCACGCCCAGCTTGCGCGCGTAGCCGATGTCCAGCGCGTGCTCGGCGTCGATGTAGCCGGCCACGCCGCCGCGCTTCTGCGCCTCGGCCACGATGTGAAGGCAGAGGGTCGTCTTACCGGAAGACTCCGGCCCGTAGATCTCGACGATGCGGCCCTTCGGCACGCCGCCGACGCCCAGTGCGATGTCGAGCGAGACGCTTCCCGTCGAAATGGCCTGAACATCCCGGACCAGCGGCTCCTCGTTGCCGAGCCGCATGATCGACCCCTTACCGAACTGGCGCTCCACAGCGGACATCGCCAGTTCGATCGCCTTCTCCTTCTCTGGATTCACGGCCATTTCGTCTTGCTCCTTGCGTATGCGGCGAGCCACCCCGGCCCACCTGAACTCGCGTTTAGTATCGCGTAGGGATAACCCTAGTCCATCCCTCTGACATGACCCACGGCGTTCACCGCCGAGGCAGCATGAGGAGCAACCAGGCCAACAGTCCAGCTCCCCCGCTGAGGGCCCCGTAGTAACCCCCGAAGACGCCCAGGTATAGCTGAAGGAGTGACAGGACGAGCAGGCCCAGCAGGCCCGCCCGCTGTGACGCCGAGCGTTCAGGGCCCAACAGCGCCGGGACCAGGGACAGCAGCGACAGTCCCATGAGCAGGACGAGGGGCGGCCCCGGGCCGTCCACCTCCTCTATATGGAGACCCCACTGGGCGGCGATACCCGCCACCAGGAGGGCCCCGGCCGCCGTGGGCCTCCAGGGGAAGTCCTTCGAGGCCCCCTCCTGGCCGCGCAGGAAGGCCAGGTCCTCCGGGCGGACCTCCAGCGCGTAGGGGAAGCCGAGCCGCGTCAGCGCCTCGGTGGCCGCCGCCCGGCACGCACGGCCCCCCGTGTCCTCCAGTCCCGCGAGCTGGCCGCTCTCCAGGAGCTGCTCGAGCAGGTCCGCCACCTCCCGCGAGCCTCCTCCGGCCGCCAGCGCGTCCAGTTGCTGGTTCAGCACCCCGGCCACCTGGATGCGAGCCGCATCGCTGGCCGCCATCCGCGCATCCTGGACGAGGGCGAGCACCCGCTCCGGGTCCGCCTCGAGCCCGGCGGGGCTGGCCGGCGCCTCCCAGGGGGCCAGGGAGGGCAGCTCCGCGCTCCCCTCCTCCCCGGATTCGCCTGGGCGGGAACCGGAGCCGGGCGGGCGTGTGTGGGTGGTGTCGGTCACGGCCAGGACTGTAACGACCGGGTCCCACTACCTCCAAAGCATCCCGCCCCTCCCCTACCCCGGAGCTTCCGCCACCCGACGCCAGGGCCTCCGGACGCCTCCCGGATGACAGCGCCCCACCCTCCGGGGAGACATGTGGGCATTCCGCCCACCTCCAACTCCGAGACGTCCGCGGGGGCTCCGGTAGGCTCGGGCGGAAAATCACCCCGCAACAAATGATGGGGTCCCGGGTTGGACGGAAGCGTGGAAGCGGAATCGGACTCGGACGCACAGATGATGCTGAAGGTGGCGGCGGGCGACCGGCGGGCGTTCGCGCTGCTGTTCGACCGGTACCACGTGAGCGTGGCGCGCTTCGCCCTGCGCTTCGTGGGGGACCGGGAGCGGGCCGAGGAGCTGACGCAGGACATCTTCGTGAAGCTGTACCGCAACGCGAAGAGCTACAAGCCGACGGCGAAGTTCAAGACGTTCCTCTTCCGGGTGGCCACCAACCACTGCCTCAACGAGGTGCGGCGCGGAGAGTACCGGGTGGAGCACACCTCGACGGAAGCACAGGAGGACGAGGGCGGGCTGGAGGTGGCGGGAGGGGAAGGAGACAGACCGGACCAGGCGTTGGCGGGGCGGGAGCTGGAGCGGGCGGTGGGCGAGGCGCTGAAGGCGATGAGCGAGCGGGAGCGGGCGGCCTTCACCATGTGCCGCTTCGAGGGGATGGCGTACCGGGACATCGCGGAGGCGCTGGAGGCGAGCGAGGCGGCGGTGAAGAGCCTCATCCACCGGGCGACGCTGGCGGTGGCGCGCAAGGTGGAGGAACTGCAGACGGGCTCCGTGCCCGCGAGGAGCAGGGCATGAGTTGTCCATACGAGGAAGACCTGACGGCGTACGTGGACGGGGAGCTGGCGCCCGCGCGGCGCGCCGAGGTGGAGACGCACCTGGGAGGCTGCGCGGGCTGCCAGGGGACGGAGGCGCTGCTGCGGCGCACGGTGGCGAGCATGGCCGGGCTGCCCGAGTACACGCCCTCGCCGGCCATGCGGCGCGAGGTGCTGGCGAAGCTGGACGCGCTGCCGCCGACGCTGGGCGAGCGGCTGCGGGCGCTGCTGAGGCCCTCGGTGCTGGTGCCGGCGGCGGGGCTGGCGGCGATGGCGGGGCTGGCGCTCTACACGGCCGCTCCGAGCGAGCCCGTGCTGGAGGTGGCGGACGCGGGCACGCTGGAGCTGGCGATGAACCTGGAAGTGGTCGAGGACTACGACGTCGTCGGCCTGGAGAATGGCGAAGACCTGGAGGTGATCGCGAGCCTCCATGAGTTGGAGGTGCGGTGATGATGGGCCGGAGCAACCTGGCACGAGCGGGGCTGATGATGGCGCTGCTGCTGGGCGGAGCGGGCCGTGCGGAGGAGCCCCAGCCGCCGAAGCAGGAGCGGGCGCAGCGGCCCCAGACGGCGGCCGAGCGTTTCCAGCAGCTGTCCCCCGAGCAGAAGGAGGCGATGCGGGCGAAGCTGCGCGAGCTCAAGGCGATGCCGCCGGAGGAGCGCGAGCGCATCAAGGGCAACCTGGAGCGCTGGAAGCAGATGCCGGAGGAGGAGCGGGAGCGCGTGCGGGCCAACCTGCGCGAGTTCCAGCGGCTGACGCCCGAGGAGCGCAACCAGTTGCGCGAGCGCTTCCGCGAGTTCCGCGGGATGAGCCCCGAGCGCAAGGCGGAGGTGCGCCAGCGGATGAGGACGTACCTGCGCGCGCACCCGGAGCGGCGCGAGCAGATGATGGAGAACATGCGGCGCTGGCGGCAGATGACGCCCGAGCAGCGCGAGCAGATGCGCGAGCGGATGCGTGAGAGGCGGCGGCAATGAGCTGGCGCCACGCGGTGATGCTGGCCGCCGTGCTGCTCTCGGGGACGGCCGCGGCCGCCGAGCCCCCTCCTCCCACCCGGCAGCCCCCGCCCCAGCAGCGCGCCCCGGCGCCCCGGGACACGGCGCCGGAGCTGTCCGCGGAGGACAAGGAGGTGGTGGAGAACCTCGAGCTGCTGGAGAGCCTGGACACGGTGGAGGACCTGGACCTGCTGCTGGAGCTGGCCAGGGAAGAGGAAGGCGCGAACGAGCGGTGACGAGGTAGACTGGTGGCACCGTGCAGCCCCCCGGACAGCCCAAGACCGTGGAAATCCCCTCGCGCCGCTTCGGGCGCTATGTGCTCCGCTCGCGCCTGGGCTCGGGGGGAATGGCGGAGGTCTTCCTCGCGGAGGCGAAGGACGAGAAGGGGGCACCCTTCAAGGTGGCGCTGAAGCTGATGCGCAAGGACGTCACCGCCGAGTCCTTCGCCGACGAGGCGGACCTGATGGGCCTGCTGGAGCACCCCAACCTGGTGCGCCGGCTGGAGATTGGAGAGGCCTTCGGGCGCTACTTCATCGCCATGGAGTTCCTGGTGGGTGGAGACCTGGACGGGATGCTCCGGGCGCACGAGCGGCAGGGGCAGCGCATCCCGTTGGCCGCGGGCGTCCACGTGTGCATCGAGGTGCTGCGGGCACTGGCCTACTTCCACCAGGCGCGCACGCGCACCGGCCGGCCGCTGGAGCTGGTCCACGGGGACGTGAATCCCGCCAACATCTTCTTCTCCGGGCAGTGCGAGGTGAAGCTCGGCGACTTCGGCGTGGCCAAGGCGCGCGGGTTGGACCTGGGCCCGGAGGAAGGCGTGACGGCGGGCAAGCTGCACTACCTGTCGCCGGAGCAGACGCGCGGGGACTCGGTGACGCTGGCCTCGGATCTCTTCTCCATGGGCATCGTCCTGCACGAGCTGGTGCTGGGCTTCCACCCCTTCGAGCGCGGCAGTGACGACCCCGACGTGGTGATGGCGGCCATCCGGTCGGCGAAGCTGATCCTGCCGGACACGCTGGACAAGCGGCTGGCGGCGGTGATGCGCAAGGCGCTGGCGCCGGACGTGAACCAGCGCTACCGCACGGCGGGCGAGTTCGCGGGAGCGCTCCTGACGTGGGCCCTGGACACGGGCCAGCCCTTCAGCCCGCGCGAGGTCCAGGCCGGGCTGCAACAGGCGCTCTCTCTTGCCCTCTGGGAGCGCGAGAAGGGCCACCCAAGGTAGCCCAGAAGTACGATCGCTCGAAGCAGGACACAAGGCCCGGAACGTCGGCCACTGATCCTTTGACAGCCTGGGGCACCCCCCTTACGTTGACGCGCGTCGCTGGTGCCCGGGTCTCGGCCCGGGCTTGAAAGGGAATCCGGTGTGAATCCGGAGCTGCCCCGCAGCGGTCAGCGAGAACGAACCCGTCCACACACACTGGCCGAGAGGCTGGGAAGGGGACGGTTGTAGGCGCCCGGCGATGAGCCGGATGCTCGCGAGCCCGAAGACCTGCCAGCCACCTGCCCCTGGGGAGAAATCCGGGGGTGGATCGACCTGGACGCCTCGTGGGGAGGTGGAAGGTTCCGTGCGCCACGGGTTCCCCGTGCTCGTCCGGCCCGTCCGCTCTCCTCGTGGGGTGCTCCAGTCGCCCGAGGGGGCGAGGGTCGGCCTGGCGAGTCATCGCACGTCGCAATGCGCGACACGGGCAGACCTTTTCCTCCGCGGAATTACACGGTCGCGAACGGAGGAGGAGGAGCATGCTGAACGGAACCCACATCACGTCCACGACACCGCCGCCCACCACCATGAGGGTGCGCAAGCGCAACGGGGTGCTCGAGGGCGCGGACCTGAACAAGATCGTCCGGGCGATCGGCCGCTGTTGCGATGGGCTGCGTCAGGTGGATGCCATCCGCGTGGCGACGAAGACGATCGCCGGCCTCTATGACGGTGCCTCGACGCAGGAGTTGGATCAGCTCTCCATCCAGACCGCGGCCTCGCTGACGCTGGAGGAGCCCGAGTACGCGAAGCTCGCGGCGCGGCTGCTCGCCACGTACATCGACAAGGAGGTCTCCGGGCAGGAGATCCATTCCTTCTCGCAGTCGATCGCCGCCGCGCACCGGCTCGGCCTCGTGAACGAGCGCGTGGCCCGGCTCGTCTCGACGAACGCGCGCAAGCTGAACGACACGATCGACCCCTCGCGCAACCGGCTCTTCGAGTACTTCGGGCTGCGGACGGTCTACGACCGCTACCTGCTCAAGCACCCGACGACGCGCGAGGTGCTGGAGACGCCGCAGCACTTCTTCATGCGCATCGCGGTGGCGCTCGGGGAGACGGTGCCCGAGGCGCTGGAGCTCTACCGGCTCTTCTCGATGCTCGAGTACGTGCCGAGCTCCCCCACCCTCTTCAACTCGGGCACGTGCCACGAGCAGCTGTCGTCATGCTTCCTGCTGGACTCGCCCGGGGACGAGCTGGAGAGCATCTACCAGCGGTACACGGACGTGGCGATGCTCTCGAAGTTCTCGGGCGGCATCGGGCTGGCGTACCACCGGGTGCGCTCGCGCGGCTCGCTCATTGGAAGCACGAACGGGCACAGCAACGGCATCGTCCCGTGGCTGAAGACGCTGGACGCGTCGGTGGCGGCGGTGAACCAGGGCGGGAAGCGCAAGGGCGCCTGCTGCGTGTACCTGGAGACGTGGCACGCGGACCTGGAGGAGTTCCTCGAGCTGCGTGACAACACGGGCGACGAGGCGCGGCGCACGCACAACCTGAACCTCGCGAACTGGATCCCCGACCTCTTCATGAAGCGCGTCGAGGCGGATGGGAACTGGTCCCTCTTCGACCCGAAGGGGGTGCCGCACCTCACGGACCTGTACGGCGAGGAGTTCGAGCGCGCCTACGAGCAGGCGGAGCGGCAGGGCCTGGCGGCCAGGACGCTGAAGGCGCGCGAGCTCTACGGACGCATGATGCGGACGCTGGCGCAGACCGGGAACGGCTGGATGACGTTCAAGGACAAGTCGAACCGGGCCTGCAACCAGACGGCGCTGCCGGGCCGGGTCGTCCACCTGTCGAATCTCTGCACGGAGATCCTCGAGGTGACGTCGCGGGACGAGACGGCCGTGTGCAACCTCGGCTCCATCAACCTCTCGCGGCACACGTCGGTGGACGAGAGCGGCCGGGTGTCCTTCGACTGGGAGAAGCTGGGGCGGACAGCGCGGACGGCGGTGCGGCAGTTGGATCGGGTGATCGACCTGAACTACTACACCATCCCCTCGGCGAAGAGCTCGAACCTCCGCTGGCGCCCGGTGGGCCTGGGCATCATGGGTCTGCAGGACGTGTTCTTCCAGATGCGCCTGCCCTTCGACAGCGCCGAGGCGCGGGCCATCTCGCGGAAGATCTCCGAGGAGATCTACTTCCACGCGCTCTCCGCCTCGGCGGAGCTGGCGGCCGAGCAGGGTGCCCATCCGGCCTTCTCCGAGACGCGGGCGGCGCGCGGCGAGCTCCAGTTCGACGCGTGGAACGTGGTCCCCGAGGACACGGCGCGCTGGGACGCGCTGCGCGCCCGGGTGAAGCAGGTGGGCCTGCGCAACTCGCTGATGATCGCGATCGCCCCGACGGCGACGATTGCCTCCATCGCGGGCTGCTACGAGTGCATCGAGCCGCAGGTGTCCAACCTCTTCAAGCGCGAGACGCTCTCGGGGGACTTCCTCCAGGTCAACCGCTACCTCGTCGAGGAGCTGAAGACGCTCGGCATGTGGAACGAGGACATGCGGGCCCGCATCAAGTTGGCGGAGGGCTCCATCCAGTCGCTCGAGGAGATTCCGGCGAACGTGCGAGCCATCTACCGCACGGCGTGGGAGCTGCCGATGCGCTCGCTCATCGACATGGCGGCGGACCGGGGTGCCTTCATCGATCAGAGCCAGTCGCTCAACCTGTTCATGGAGGCGCCGAACATCGGCCAGCTCAGCTCCATGTACATGTACGCGTGGAAGAAGGGGCTGAAGACGACGTACTACCTGCGCTCGCGGCCGGCCACGCGCATCGCGAAGGCCACCGTGGACGCGTCCCGGAACGGCTCGGACACGAAGCTGAACGGCACCAGCGAGATCGCGCGAGCGGAACCGAAGCCCACCGATGAGCAGGCCATCGCCTGCTCCCTCGAGAACCCCGAAGCCTGCGAGGCCTGCCAGTGAGCGCACCGACGAACGACACCTGGACTCCGATGAATCTCCCGCCCATGCGTGACACTGCCCCCGTGGTACCCAACAAGGTCTCACACGCGACGCCGAAAACGGGTGCTCGCCTGCTGGACCCGGGCATGAACCTCACGCTCCGCCCGATGCAGTATCCGGTCTTCTTCGAGATGTACCGCAACGCCATCAAGAACACCTGGACGGTGGAGGAGGTGGACTTCTCGACGGACGTGGGGGACCTGCGCTCGAAGATGACGGCGGCGGACCGTCACCTCATCCAGCGGCTGGTGGCCTTCTTCGCGACGGGCGACTCCATCGTGGCGAACAACCTCGTGCTGAACCTCTACAAGCACGTGAACGCCCCCGAGGCGCGCATGTACCTGTCGCGGCAGCTCTACGAGGAGGCGCTGCACGTGCAGTTCTACCTCACGCTGCTCGACACGTACGTGCCGGACCCGGCCGAGCGGGCCCGGGCCTTCGCGGCGATCGACACCATCCCGAGCATCCGCAAGAAGGCGGAGTTCTGCTTCAAGTGGATGGACTCCATCGGCGAGCTGGAGCGGCTGGAGACGCGGGAGCAGCGGAGGAAATTCCTCCTGAACCTCATCTGCTTCGCGGCCTGCATCGAGGGACTCTTCTTCTTCGCGGCGTTCGCGTACGTGTACTTCCTGCGCTCGCGGGGGCTGCTGCACGGGCTGGCCGCGGGGACCAACTGGGTCTTCCGGGACGAGAGCGCGCACATGGCCTTCGCCTTCGAGGTCGTGAAGACGGTGCGCCGCGAGGAGCCCGGCCTCTTCGACGCGGAGATGGAGCGCGAGGTCGCCACCATGTTGGAGGAGGCGGTGGCGTGCGAGCTCCAATTCGCCGAGGACATCCTGGGGCTCGGCGTCGCGGGGCTCTCGGTGCACGAGATGCGGCAGTACCTGGAGTTCGTCGCCGATCAGCGGCTGGTGATGTTGGATCTTCCGAAGCGCTACGGCGCGAAGAACCCGTTCGGCTTCATGGACCTGCAGGACGTACAGGAGCTGGCGAACTTCTTCGAGCGGCGCGTCTCGGCGTACCAGGTGGGCGTCGCCGGCGAGGTCACCTTCGACGCGGCCTTCTGAGCCGGCGTTCCGGCTGGAAATGAGAACGCCCGGGGGCCTCGAAGCGAGGCATCCCCGGGCGGGTTGGATCGGCGGGCCGATCCAGCGCGGACTACTCGACCGTCACGCTCTTGGCGAGGTTGCGCGGCTGATCCACGTCGTTCCCGCGCAGATCCGCCACGTGATACGCGAGCAGCTGCAGGGGGATGGTGGCCACCACCGGCGCGAGCAGCGCGCTGGCGGCGGGGATGCGGACGACGTGATCCGCGAGCGAGGCCACGTGCGCGTCATCCTCGTCGATGATCGCGATGACCTTGCCGCCGCGCGCCCGCACCTCCTCGATGTTGCCGATGATCTTCTCGTACGCCACGTGCGGCTGCTTGGGCGCGATGACCACCACCGGCATCTTCTCGTCGATGAGCGCGATGGGACCGTGCTTCATCTCGCCGCCGGCGTAGCCCTCGGCGTGGATGTAGGAGATCTCCTTGAGCTTGAGCGCGCCCTCGAGCGCCACCGGGTGCATGGGGCCGCGGCCGAGGAAGAGGAAGTCCTGGGCGCCCATGAACTCACGCGCCACGCGCTTGACCGAGGTCTCGCACTTGAGCACCTCCTCGATCATCTTGGGGATCTCGGTCAGCGAGGTCAGGTGCTCCTGCGCCGCCTTGACGGTGAGCGTGCCGCGCATGCGGCCGAGCTTCACCGCCAGCAGGTAGAGACCCACCAGCTGCGTGGTGAAGGCCTTGGTGGAGGCCACGCCAATCTCGGGGCCCGCGTTGGTGAGGATGGTGATGTCCGCCTCACGCGTCATGGCGCTGCCGATGACGTTGCACAGCGCGAGCGCCGTGGCGCCACGCGCCTTGGCCTCCTTGAAGGCCGCCAGCGTGTCCGCCGTCTCGCCCGACTGGCTGATGGCGATGGCCAGGTGCGAGGACTCCACGATGGGATCGCGGTAGCGGAACTCGCTGGCCAGCTCCACCTCCACCGGGATGCGCGCCAGGGACTCGATCATCGCCTTGCCGGCGATGCCCGAGTGCCACGAGGTGCCGCACGCGAGAATCGTCACCTTGGTGAGCGAGCGCACCTTCTCCGGGCTCAGGTTCCAGCCCTCGAAGTGCACGTCGCCCTCGGAGAGGAGCATTCGGCCGCGCAGCGTGTCCGCCACCGCGCGAGGCTGCTCCATGATCTCCTTGTGCATGAAGTGCTTGTGGCCGCCCTTCTCCGCCATCATCGGCGTCCAGTCGATGCGGCGGGTGGGCCGGTTCACCTTCTGGCCGGAGCGGCCGTAGATGTCCACGCTCGAGGCGGTGATGACGGCCAGGTCACCCTCCTCCATGTAGACGAAGTCGCGCGTGTGCTCGAGCAGCGCCGGCACGTCGCTGGCCAGGAAGTTCTGCCCCTGGCCCAGGCCGAGCACCATGGGTGAGGAGTCCTTGGTGCAGACGATCCGGTTCGGGTCGCTGGTGGTCACCACCGCCAGGGCGTAGGTGCCCTTCACCTGGGCGATGGCCGCGCGCACCGCCGCCGGCAGCTCCAGGCCGCTCTTGAGCTCATCGGAGATGAGGTGGGCGAAGACCTCGGAGTCCGTCTCGGAGGAGAAGTGGTGCCCCTTGGCACGCAGCTCCTCCTTGAGGGCGAGGTGGTTCTCGATGATGCCGTTGTGCACCACCGCCACGCCACCGTAGGTGTGCGGGTGGGCGTTCTCGTCCGAGGGACGCCCGTGCGTGGCCCAGCGCGTGTGGCCGATACCCACGGTGCCCTGCGGCACATCGGTCTGGACGCGGTTCTCCAGGTTCTTCAGCTTGCCCGTGGCCCGCACCACGTTCAGGACGTTGCGGTTCACCACCGCCACGCCAGCGGAGTCATACCCCCGGTACTCGAGCTTCTTCAGCCCAGACACCAGGATGGGAGCCGACTCCTTGTCCCCGACATACCCAACAATGCCGCACATGTTGTCCGTCCTCTCTCACGCCCGAACCCCGGATTGCAAATTCCGGGGGCATTTCCACCCACATCGGGCGACACCTATCGCCCTCGAGACAAGCAAGACGCGGGCCCACTACCCCGCGGAGGCCTTGTCCGGCTTGGAAGGGCCTGCTTCCGCGGACTTGGCCATGCGCGCCTTCTTCCTCTCCACCCAGCCTTCCATGTTGAGCTGTGGCGTACGGGACACGGCGAGGCTCCCGGGAGGCACATCTTTCGTCACCGTGGTACCCGCACCGACATACGCACCGTCCCCGACTTTCACAGGGGCCACCAGCTGCGAGTCCGAGCCGATGAAGACACCATCCCCCAGCTCGGTGACGTGCTTGTTCACCCCGTCGTAGTTGCAGGTGATGGTGCCGGCGCCCACGTTGACCTTGGCGCCGATCTTCGCGTCGCCCAGGTAGGCCAGGTGGTTGGCCTTGGAGCCGCGGCCGAGGCGGGCCTTCTTCGTCTCCACGAAGTTGCCCAGGTGCACCTCCTCGGCGAGGTCCGTGCCGGGACGCAGCCGCGAGAACGGGCCGAGGATGCAGCGCTCGCCCACCCGGGCCTCCTCCAGGACGGTGTACGGCTTGATGGTCGTCCCGTCGGCCACCGAGGAGGCGTACAGGACGCTGCCCTGCCCGATGGTGACGTTGCGGCCGACCACCGTGGCGCCCGACAGCGTCACCATGGGGGCGAGCTCCGTGTCCGAGCCGATGGCCACGCCCTCCTCGATGTACGTGGTGGCGGGGTCCGTCAGGGTGACGCCGTTGCGCATGTGCCAGGTGTTGATGCGCACCTGGAGCTCCTTGGCGCGCGCCGCCAGCTCCACCCGGTCATTCACGCCGGCCGTCTCGCCGAACTCGGCGTCGATGGAGCCCACCGGCCCCTGGGCCGCGGCCATCTCCACCAGGTCCGTCAGGTAGAACTCGCCCTGCGCGTTCGCGCTGCGGATGTTGGCCAGCGCCTTCCACAGGAAGGAGGAATCCACCAGGTAGATGCCCGCGTTGCACTCGCGCACCTGGCGCTGCTCGGGGGTGGCGTCCTTGTGCTCGACGATGCGCACCACGTTGCCCATCTCGCGGATGACGCGGCCGTAGCCGGTCGGGTCAGCCGGAGACGTGGACACCAGGGAGAGCACCCCGCCACTCTTGTCGTGCGCGGCGGACAGCGCCTCGAGCGTCTCGCGGCGCACCAGCGGCACGTCCCCGTAGAGGATGAGCACGCGCCCGTTGAAGTCCTTCAGCGCGCTTTCCGCCGAGCGCACCGCGTCCGCCGTGCCCCGCTGCTCCTTCTGGAGCGCGAAGCGCAGGGGGGCAGTGGGGAAATGAGCGCGGATGGAGCGCTCCACCTCGTCTGCCTGGTGGCCCACCACCGGCACCACGGGAGAGGCGCCCAGTTCCAACGCTCGCATGAGGGGATAAGCACAGATGGGCTTGCCGAGGATGGGGTGAAGGACCTTGGCCTTCTCCGACTTCATCCGCGTGCCCTTACCAGCGCACAACACCACCGCCGCCAGGGAAGCTGTCATAAGCGGCGATTACTAGGGATGCGAAAGCGGCGCGTCAACCGCGAGCGGGAGGCCGCGTGGGGCGGATGCCCTCCGGACGGGCCTTCACGGAGACGGACAGCGTGTTGCTCTGCACGGTGATACCGAACGTCGGTTTGAGGAAGAGCGTCGTCACCGTGACCTCTGGCGAGGCCGACGTCTGCTTCATTGTCGTCAGGTTGGCGTTCATGTTTCCCCCGGCGCGACGAACCGTCATGCACAGGATGCACTCGCCCGTGCCCCGGTCAAACTCCAGGCCGGGCATGCTGGTGTCAGCCGGACACTTCCCGATGTTGAAACGTTTCTTAGCGAGTCCGAGCGGCGGCCGGGATACTCCAGAACGCCCACTCGCGAAAGCGCCCGGTGGGGCCCCGACGGAGGCTTTTCACGTGGAGACGGTAAAGATGCGGACTCACCAGAACGGGTGGGCAGTGGCACTGATAGCACTGGTAATGGCGTGGCCCGCGTGGGCGGCGCGTCCGTACCGGGGCGGAGCGGTGGCCACGGCGCATCCGATGGCGAGCGAGGCCGCGCTGCGGATGCTGGAGAAGGGCGGCAACTCGGTGGACGCGGCGGTGGCGGCGGCCTTCACCCTGGGCGTGGTGGGCCCGTACCACTCGGGCATTGGCGGCGGTGGCTTCGCGCTGGTGCACGACGCGAAGACGGGCGGGACGCAGGTGCTGGACTTCCGCGAGGTGGCGCCCAAGGGGGCCACGCGCGACATGTACCTGAAGGACGGACAGGTGGTGCCTGGGCTTTCCACGGACGGTGCGACGAGCGTGGCGGTGCCCGGCGCGGTGGCCGGCTACCTGGAGCTGCTGGAGAAGCACGGCAAGCTGTCCCGCGCCGTGGTGCTGCAGCCGGCCATCGACGCCGCTCGCAACGGCTTCTGGGTGTCCCCCAAGTACCAGGCCATGGCCCACATGCGGCGCGACTGCCTGCGGCAGGACCCCGAGGCCTCGCGCCTCTTCCTCGCGAAGAACGACAAGGGCGAGCTGGACGTGCCGCCCGTGGGCCACCTCGTGCGCCAGCCGGAACTGGCCCGCACGCTCCAGACGCTCGCGAAGCGCGGCGCCAAGGCCTTCTACGCGGGCCCCATGGCCCAGGCCATGGTGGACACGGTGAAGGCGGGTGGCGGCACGCTCTCGCTCGAGGACCTGAAGGCCTTCAAGACACGCGCCCATGCGCCGCTGGAGGGCAGCTACCGCGGCCACCGCATCCTCACCATGCCGCCGCCGAGCGCGGGCGGACTCGCGGTGGTGCAGGTGCTCGGCGCGATGGAGCGGCTGCGCCCCCAGGGCCTGGACTTCCGCGAGCCGGAATCACTCCACCTCTACGCCGAGGCGGTGCGCCGCGTGTACGTGGACCGGGCGAAGTACCTGGGAGACCCCGCCTTCGTGAAGATCCCCATGGAGAGCCTCACCTCGTCCGGCTACATCGCGGACCTCGCGGGCAGCATCGACCCGAAGAAGGCCACGTCGAGCGCCTCGCTGCTGCCCCCCGTGGAGGGCGCCAGCGGCTCCACGCTCAAGAAGCCGGACGGCTGGTACGACCCCTCCAGCGTGCCCGAGAAGAAGAACACCACGCACATCTCCGTCATCGACAAGGACGGCAACGCGGTGGCCCTCACCACCACGGTGAACTACGCCTTCGGCTCGTGCGTCGTCGCCAAGGGCACCGGCATCCTCCTCAATGACCAGATGGACGACTTCGCCGCGCGGCCCGGCGTGCCCAACGCCTACGGGCTGGTGACGGGCGAGGCCAACGCCATCGCTCCGGGCAAGGTGCCCCTGTCCTCCATGTCCCCCACCCTCGTCTTCTCCAAGGAGGACCCCAAGAAGGTGATGCTGGCGGTGGGCAGCCCGGGCGGCTCCACCATCCCCACCACCGTCATCCAGGTCATCTCCAACATCGTGGACCAGAAGATGGACGTGGTGCGCGCGGTGGGACAGGGCCGGCTGCACCACCAGTACATGCCGGATGAGCTGTGGGTGGACCGCTATGGCCTGGAGCCCGCCACCCAGGCGGCGCTGGAGGCCAAGGGCCACAAGATTCGCAAGCAGGAGGGCTGGGGCGACGCCGAGGCCGTCTACAGCGATCCGAAGACGAACCTGCGCTACGCGGGGAGCGACCCGCGCAACGAGGGCGCTGGCCTCGGCCAGGACTGACGGACAGGACGGAACACACCGTGGCCACCCCGCTCCTCCAACTCTTCGACGCGCACCTCCACCCGGAGGCCCTCAGCGACCAGGACCTCGAGTCCATGCGCTTCTTCGGGGTGGAGCGGGCGTTGGTGGTCGCCCACCACCTGCCCGAGCCCACGCCCAAGGCCCTGCGCAAGCACTTCGACGACCTGATGCTCCGGCAACTCCCCCGCCTGGAGCGGCTGGGCATCCGCGCCTGGGCCGCGCTGGGCGTACACCCGCGCTGCATCCCCCGCCGCGGCCTGTCCGAGGTGCTCTCCAGTCTCCCCGACTACTTCCGCGGCGGACGCGTGGTGGCCCTGGGCGAGACGGGCCTGCACGCGGGCGGCATCGAGGAGGAGGAGGCCTTCCTCGAGCAGCTCGCGCTCGCGCGTCAGCTCAAGCTGAAGGTGCTGGTGCACACCCCGGTGCGCGACAAGGAGCGCCACACCCGGCGCATCCTCACCCTGCTACGCGAGTCCGGCATCCGGCCCTCCCGCGTGCTGGTGGACCACGCCAACGGCCGTACCGTGCGCAACATCCTCGGCTGTGGGCATTGGGCGGGGCTGACGTTGCACCCCGAGGCACTCAAGGCCGAACGTGCCGTGGCGCTGGTGCGCCGGCTTGGCAGCGAAAGGCTGGTACTCAACTCGGATGCCGGCGATGGCGCCGGAGATATTCTGGGGCTCGCCCGTGTGGCCAACATGCTGGCCAAGGCGAAGCTGTCGGAACGAGTGGTGAAGCGCGTGGCGCATGACAACGCCACGCGATTCTACCGGCCTCGTTAGTGAAGCGCGCTGGACTCCGACTCCGGGTGCAGCGTCAACCGCTGCGCCTCGTCCAGCCTGGCCCGCACCGGGATGCCCCGATGCCGGTACTGCGCCAGCGAGTCCGCCACTTCGTCCAGCAACAACTGGTAGCGCTCGTCCAGCTCCACGGCGATCAACATCATCGTCTCGCCCGCGTCCTCGACGCCCGGGCGGTACACCTGGCAACGCTGGAACCGCGCCCAGCGGCCATTCTCCATCTTCACAAGCTCGCCATCGTAAGCCATGCGCAGTTCCCCCTTTCGAACGTCTCGACAGGAAGTCGGGAAGTGAATGGAGGCACTGTAAGCACAAATTTTCCGCGCGTCACCCCCCCTGCTGAAAATTCGTGAAAGGCCCCTGATATTGGTCGTTTACCCGACGCTTCCCCTCGTGGTGGCTCCACCCTCCAGCCGGGCACACTCCAAGTTGTAAATTTGCTGGACTGTTAAGTTGTTGATGGCCAACGCTCCGCGCCGTCCGGATGCGTCAACGGCCCGACACTCGCGCACGAGAGGATCAGCCCGGCCCGCCCCCGAGGGAGCCCCGAGCGGCCCGGAGCGCTCGCGAAGTGCCTGTGAGTCCGGTGGCAAGAGGGCACGCCTTCCCTTAGATTGGCGGGGATGAAGTTGACCCAGTTGTTCCGCCGCGATCGGACCGTCATCAAGCGCGCGGACGCGCAGGACCAGGCCGAGAAGCTGCTGGCCGAGTCGCTCCGTCTGCTCAGCCAGGTGTGCACCAAGGTCGCCGATCTCATCGAGACGCAGCGCCTGGAGCGCGCTGGCTACTCGAACAACGCCTACCTCCAGCGGCTGGACAACCCGCCCAAGCCGGGGGACGCGGAGCGCAAGAAGGAGTAGACCTCCTCGGCGCATGCACCACCCCGACGAGTCCCCCGTCTGCCTGGGCGCCGCCTCTGGCTGGCTGGCGCCTGGAAGCCCGACACTGCCCCTGCCGGCCTTGAACGACGAGGAGGGGCCCCGGCTGCCCGAGGGGCTGCCACCCGTGGTGGATGCCCACGTCCACCTCTTCCCGGACGGCGTCTTCGAGGCCATCTGGCGGTGGTTCGACCAGTATGGCTGGCCCATCCGCTACAAGCTGCACACGCCCCAGGTGGTGTCCTTCCTGCTGTCGCGCGGGGTGCACCGGGTGGTGGCGCTGCACTACGCGCACAAGCCGGGCATGGCGCGCTTCCTCAACTCCTATGTCGCCGAGGTGGCCCGGGCCGAGCCGCGCGTGCTGGGGCTGGCCACCGTGATGCCGGGAGAAGAGGGGGCGGCCGGGATTCTCGCCGAGGCCTTCGCGGCGGGCCTCAAGGGCGTGAAGCTGCACTGCCACGTGCAGTGCTTCGCCCCGGATGCACCCGCGCTCCACGAGGTGTACGAGGCCTGCGCCCGGGCCGGACGGCCGCTGGTGATGCACGCCGGCCGCGAGCCCGCCAGCCCCCAATACAGGTGCGACGTGCACGCCCTCTGCTCGGCCGAGCGCGTGGAGCGGGTCCTCAAGGACCACCCGGGCCTCGAGCTGTGCATCCCCCACCTGGGCGCGGACGAGTTCGACGCGTACGAGCGGCTCCTGGAGCGCCACGACAACCTCTGGCTGGACACCACCATGGCGGTGGCCGGTTATTTCCCCATTCCGGTGCCCCGCCGCTTGCTGGAAGTCCGCCCCGAGCGCATTCTCTACGGCACGGACTTCCCCAACCTGCCGTACGCCTGGGACCGCGAGCTCAAGCAGTTGTTGGCCCTCAAGCTCGGGGACGAGGTGGAGGCGGGCCTCCTGGGGCAGAACGCCCTCCAGCTTTTCGAGGGATGTTGAAAACCGGGCACACCCCTTCCGGAACCGGAAAGCCATTCGCATCTTGCCCCCCATAGAATCTGCCTTCCCTGCCGGAACACGCATCGAGGCCTTGCCATGTCCTACATCCTGGTCGTCGACGACGACGCGAGCCACCGCACGCTCATCTGCGATGCCCTAGAGGAGATGGGCTATCGCACGGAGCAGGCCGGCAACGGCCGAGAGGCCCTCGACACCCTCGAGGGAGAGATACCCCAGGCCGTGCTGCTGGACTTGCGCATGCCGGTGATGAGCGGCTGGGGCCTGCTGGACGCCCTCAAGAAGATGCCGCGGGCGCGCGGGCTGCCGATCATCATCATCTCGGGCTACGGCTTCGAGTGGGAGGCGGAGCTGGTGGGCGCCGCCGGCTACATCTCCAAGCCGGTGGACCTGGACAAGGTGCGGATGACGGTGCAGCGCATCATCGGCCCGCCCGAAGTGGCCATGGTGCACTGAGCGGCACGGCCCCTCCCGCGCCACCTCCCAGGTGCCAGGCTCCTCCTATGGGCCTCGGACATCGGGGGGATTGTGGGAGGGCGGCGGAGTCGGCTCTGATCCGGCCCGCGCATGTCTCCCACCCCCACTGACCTGGCCGTCGATGCCCATGGGCTCGTGAAGCGCTTCGGCGAATTCACCGCGCTCAATGGCATGGAGCTGACCATCCCCCGCGGCTCCTTCTACGCCTTCCTCGGTCCCAACGGGGCCGGCAAGTCCACCACCATCGCCCTGCTCACCGGCGTGTACGCGCCGGACGCCGGCCGCATCTCCCTGCTGGGGGTGGACGCGGTGGCCCGGCCGCTGGAGGTCAAACGCCACATCGGCGTGGTGCCCGAGGAGCTGAGCCTCTTCGAGCGGCTCACGGGCCGTCAGTACCTCACCTTCTGCGGGCGCATGTACGGGCTGAGCGGGGACGAGGCGGCGGCGCGGGCCGCCGAGTTGCTGGAGCTCACGGAGCTGACGTACAAGGCGGGCGCGCTGGTGGCCGAGTACTCCAAGGGCATGCGGCGGCGGCTGGCCATCGCGGCGGCGCTGATCCACGCGCCGGAGCTGGTGCTGCTGGACGAGCCCTTCGAGGGCATCGACGTGCTGGCCGCGGGCGTCATCCGCGAGCTGCTGCGCGAGCTGAGCCGTCGGGGCGTGACGCTGCTGCTCACCACGCACGTGCTGGAGATAGCGGAGCGGCTGGCCACGCACGCGGGTGTCATCCGTGGCGGGAGGATGCTGGACCAGGGCACGGTGCAACAGTTGATGCAGCGCTATGACGCGCCCTCGCTGGAGGCCGTGTTCGAGAAGCTCATCTCCGTGCCGGCCGCGCGCAACGCGAAGCTGTCCTTCTACGGGGACGCACCGCCCGCCGAAGTGGTGGAGCTGCGCCGGGGGTCCGCGTGAACCGGGTAGCCGCGCCGGGCTTCTTCCGGCACCTGTGGCTGTTGTGGGGCCTGCGCCTGGACATCGGACTCAACCAGGGGCCGGGCCGGAGCCGGTGGATGGCGGTGGCCGCCTTCCTGCTCTCGAGCGCACCGGCCTGGGGCCTGGGCGTGACGTTCTATGGGTTGATGCGGCTGAAGCCCATCGCCGAGAACGGCGTGTGGCCCTTCTTCATCCTCAACCTGCTGTGCTTCGTCACGTCGGCGGTGTGGGTGACGTGGCCGCTGATGAGCGCGGGCGTGGATGACCACTCGGAGCTGAGCCGCTACGCACCCTTTCCCATCTCGCCCTTCCGGCTGCTCATCTCCTCCACGGTGGCGAGCCTCTTCGAGCCGCGCGCGCTCGTCTTCTACGCGCCGTTGACGGGAGCGGCGCTGGGCTTCGCCTCGGTGCACCCGGTGCGGGTGAAATGGTTCGCCGTGCTGCTGTACGTGCTGTTCGCGCTGCTCAACGCGGCCTGGAGCCGGGTGGGCCTGCACGCGGTGCTCAACGTGCTGCGCGAGAAGCACAGCGCCCAGTTGATGGGTGGCGGCTTCGTGCTGTTCCTCGTGGCCGCGTCCCTCATCCCGCCCATCGACACCTCATGGCTGACGGCCGTGGGCGAGGGGGGCGTGGAGAAGCTGGACATGGCCCTCATCATCGACGCGACGATTGCCCTGGGACGGGTGCCCTCGGGCTTCTTCGGGGACGCGCTGCTGGAGCTCAGCTATGGGTACAGGCGCAATGCGCTGGTGGACGGCGTGGGCATGGTCTTCTTCGCCCTGCTGGGACTGGGAATCGCCTACGCGCTGCTGCTGCGCTTCCACCGCAACGTGGGCCGCGCCGGCCCGTCCGTGAAGGAGTCCGGAGACAACGATCCATTCGCCCGGACGCGCACCACGTACACCACGCTGCTGACACGCGAGGCGTTGGACCTGTGGCGCAACCCGCGCGCGCGGCTGCTGGCGTCCGTGCCCTTCGTGCTGGCCATCCTGATGAAGCTGACGTCGGGCCGGGCCCTCTTCGAGTACCTGCTGGGCGCGAGCGTGGATGCCTGGTTGATGGGCGGCCTGTGCATCTACGGCGCGGTGGTGATGGCCTCCACGTTCTCGCAGAACACGTTCGCCTATGACGGGCACGGGCTGGCCATGCTCATCGCCGCCCCCGTGGAGCTGGGGGACGTGCTGCGGGCGAAGAACGTGGTGCAGGGCACGGCGGCCGGCGCCATGGCCCTGCTGGTGGGAGTGTTCTACCGGGTGTACTTCGGCAAGGGCTCGGCGCTGGACTTCCTGTGCGCCATGACGGCCGTGGTGGCCGTCGTCCCCGTGCTGCTCGCGGCCGGCAACTTCCTGTCCCTGTACTTCCCGGTGAAGTTCCACGCGAGCCTCAAGCGCCGGGACAAGCTGCCCCTCACCGCCTCCATGCTCGGCATCGTCGCGGCGAGCGTGGGCTGTGCCCCCTTCGTCTGGGCCCTGCGGTTCGCCGGGAAGAGCGGGCCGAGTGGCCAGACGCTGGCGATGATCGCCCTGTGCGCCGCCTTCAACCTCATTCTGTACCGCTCGCTGCTCCCCCTGGCGCTGCGACTGCTCGGACAGCGGAGGGAGCTCGTGCTGCGCGCGGTGACGAGGGAGTGAAGAGTGTTGGAGCCACCAACGCCACCGCTCAGGGAATGGATGAATCCGGTCTGAACTCCTTCTCCATCCGGATCAACTCCAAGCTGCCTTTCATGTCCTTGTACTGGGTATGTTCTGGCGAGACGGATTGAAACTGGCGCTCGGCCAGTTCCAGCATGCGTCTCGCCGCCGGCAGGTGCTCTGGATGGAACTTCGCCCATCGCGCGAACAGAATGGCAACGTGCACCCGGCGCTCGACATCCGTGTAGCCCAGCCGCCGGATTCGACGAAGGGCACGTCCGAAATCCGGCCATGGGGCATTACAACCAAAAGCGCCCAGCAGGATCTCCTCCGCGACGCGTCGGCGTGTCTCCAAGTGCTCCCAAGGAGTCTTCACCGTGGCGAGCAGCTTGCGTTGCAGTACAAGGAACTCCCGCTCGTATTGCTCGAACGGAGCGTCCAGCAGAGCGACATAGAGTTGGGAGATGGCATCAGCGCCCGCCATCCATCGCTGATGAAACGCCTCCTCACCGCGCTCCTGGCTCATGGACACAGCTTCCCATTGGCCTCGGTAGGCCATACTCCACTGTTCTGCATACAGACATCACGGCAGCCGACGCACTGACTGTGGTTGAATTTGGGCCCGCGAATGCCTTGCACCGCTGTTCCCAGGCATCGAGTAAATTCCTCGTTGCACCTTCTTTTGATTTTCTCTGGTGACCACTCCGTCGTTTCACCCTTTGAACCCTCAGAGGGCTGGTCCTTTGTCGGCGCCGCGGCTTCCGGAGGAACAGGCAACGGAGTCGTACTCACGGGAATGGGAAGAATCGCCTCCTCACCCGCCATGGCGGTGCAGTACGCCGGGTTCTGCCGGCAGGCGCTCGAAGCCGAGTCCATGCTCTGCTCCAACCGTCCCGTGGACGGTCCCGCGCCATACACCACCGGGTAGGGATAGGGGCCTCGCACGCATGCGCACATCAGGGCCAGGAACGGCACCATCCAGCGATTCATGCCGTCCGACGCTACATCGAGCGCCCGAGCCAGACAATCCGGCTCGTGTATCCTCGACCGCGAGGCACCAGCGAGGACCATGGACCCGACCTTCATCCGCACGGTGACGCTCCTGCGCGAGCAGGTGCCGGACTTCAACCGCTATCCGTTCAACCTGCCCGTGGTGCGAGAGCTGGAAGGCCTGGAGCTCCACCCGCGTGTCACCTTCTTCGCCGGGGAGAACGGCAGCGGGAAGTCCACGTTGCTCGAGGCCATCGCCACCGCCGCGGGGTTCAACCCCGAGGGAGGCACGCGCAGCTTCAACTTCTCCACCCGCAGCTCCGAATCCGAGCTGCATCGTTTCCTCCGGCTCATCCGGGGTTATCGCCGCCCCCGCACCGGCTTCTTCCTGCGCGCGGAGAGCTATTTCAACGTGGGCACCGTACTGGAACAGATGCCGGACATCCTCCAGGACGCCTATGGTGGCGTCTCGCCGCACGAGCAGTCCCACGGCGAGTCGTTCCTGATGCTCGTGCGCAACCGCTTCTGGGCCAACGGACTCTATATCCTCGACGAGCCCGAGGCCGCCCTGTCACCCCAGCACCAGCTCACCCTGCTGCGCCACATCGACGACCTGGCCCGCCGCAAGTCCTCGCAGCTCCTCATCGCCACGCACTCGCCCATCCTCCTGGCCTACCCGGACTCGCGCATCTACTGGTTGTCCAAGCAGGGTCTCGCCCCCATCGCCTACGAGGACACCGAGCACTACCGCCTGACTCGCGACTTCCTCCTCCATCGCGAGCGCTACCTCCGAGAGCTGATGGATACCCGTGACGAGGATTGAGCGCGTGCTAGAACGCGCCCATGCCCATCGCCGAACTCAACCACCAAGGCATCTATTTCGAGGACTCCGGTGGCTCCGGTCCCGCCCTCATCCTCGCTCACGGCTTCCTCATGGACAGCCGCATGTTCGACGCGCAGGTCCAGGCGCTCGCCCCCGCGTTCCGCGTCATCCGCTGGGACGCCCGCGGCTTCGGCCGCACCCGCTGGGATGGCAAGCCCTTCGACCTCTATGACTCCGCCGCCGACTGCATCGCCCTGCTCGACCACCTCGGCATCCGCCAGGCCGTCGTCGGTGGCATGTCCCAGGGCGGCTACTGCGCCCTCCGCGTCGCCCTCCGCTACCCCGACCGAGTCCGCGCCCTCGTCCTCATGAGCACCCGCGGCACCATCGACGAGCCCGAGGTCCGCGCCGGCTACCGCCAGACACGCGACCTCTGGGGCACCCCGGGCGCCACCGAGAACATCATCCAGCTCCTCGCTGGCGGCATCATCGGCGACTCCCGCTTCCACTCCCCCTGGCTCGACCGCTGGCGACAGACTCCCAAGGACCACTTCGTCGCCGCCATGAACAACCTCATCGACCGCGACGACATCCAGCCCCGGCTCGGTGACATCCGTTGCCCCGCCATCGTCTTCCACGGCACCGATGACACCGGCATTCCCCCCTCCGAGGGCGAGTTCCTCCACAAGGCCCTCCCCGGCAGCACGCGCCTCGTCCTCGTCCCCGGCGCCGCCCACGCCGCCAACATGACCCACCCCGACGCCCTCAATCCTCCCCTCGTGGAGTTCCTGCGCGCCCACGCGTGAGTCACGGAGATACGGCCATGGACCCGCACCCCATCGCTGGAGTCGTCTGGTACGCCATCGGGCGCTTCTATGAGGCCCAGGATGGGTCCCTGCAGGACCTCGGCTACTTCGCCCACCTCGGGGGCATCGAGCCCCTCTTCGCCGGCCCTCATCACGGTGAGGGCTCGGCCTTCTTCACCTTCCGCGCCGAGCCATTCACCGCCCGGAAGTTCCAGAATGGCGACCTGTCGGTGTCGCTCGACGCCACCGGCAGCTTCACGCTGTACCTCAACCGCGAGCCCTGTGGTGACTTCTCCCGCCCGGAGACCTTCTCCCGCGGCGAGCCCATCGCCACCTTCCAGCGGCTGTCCTCCGTGGTGGGGACGTCCGTGGGCCCGCTCGGCACCAACCTGTTCTCCGCGGCCCTGCGCTCCAGCACCCCGTTCCACTTCCAGGGCAGGAGCTGGAACCTCGAGCGGCTCCTCCCCCACGGCATCACCCAGCTCGGCGTGGCCAGCACCACCGCCATGACTCCCCCAACGGGTTTCAAGACCATGACTCCGTTCGTCGGCTCGGCCATGGCTGCCGGAGGGAGCGTGCGCTGGCCGTAGGGGACACGGGGCCCCAAGTGGCTCGCAACCCGAGTGCTCCAGATACCCTCACCCCGTCCCTCTCCCGAGGGGAGAGGGGTGATTGGGGCCCTCGGATGATTGGGGCACTCGGGTGATGGGGCCCTGGCGTGGACTGCTCGCTCAGTAGGTCAGGCCGTACTTCGCCGCCTTCTCCTTCACTCCCTTCATCACGTTCGCGTCGAACGAGTCGTCCTTGTCCGCCACGTTCTTCGCCCTCCAGGCGTCCCGCTCCGCCGCCAGCTTCGCCGCCTTCTCCTCCAGCGCCTTCCGCTCCCCCGCCAGTTGCTTCACCTTCGCGTCCCGCGCCGCCGCGTCCAGCCCCTTCAACTCCTGCGGCAGCTCGTCGGCCTTCACGCTCGCCAGCGCCTCCGGCTGCGCCGCCAGATCCACCGCTCCCCCCACCGCCTCCGGCGCGCTGCTCACCGACGCGGCGGCCCCCGCTCCCTTCCCCGCTCCACGCGTCGTCTTCAGGAACTGGATGCGCTCCGCCGCCGCCTCCGGCGCCAGGGTCGCCATCTGCTCCGCCCTCGCCCGGTTCGCCACCTGCGCTTCCTTCTTCCCCGCGTACAGCGTCTTGCTCGCCAGCTCCGCGTTCACCTTCGCCAGCTCCGCGTCATACGGCGTCGCCACCGCCACCATTCCTCCCGACTGCTCCAGCGACTCGTACCGCCCGTCCGTCGTCTTCGCCGCCAGCTTCCAGTGCGTCTCCGTCTCCGGGTCCCCTCCACACCGCACCGTGTTCACCACGATGTGCTTCTCCGCCGCCCGCTTCACCCAGTGCTTGAAGTTCCAGTCGTCGTTGCGCTGCGCCGGCGGCGCGTCCCCCACCAGGAAGATGAGCTTCATCGTCTCCCGGCTCTGGTCCCACGACAGCTTCGACACCGCCTCGCCCAACCCACGCCCCACGTGCTCCGGCGTGTCACCGCCTCCGTCCGCCTGCAGCTTCCGCAGATGCGTGAAGAGGCCGTCCAGGTCCTCCGTCAGCTCGTACCGCTTCGTCACGTAGGCGTCCCCCACGTCCCGGTACGCCACCAGCCCCACCCGCACCCGCGGCGTGGGCTTGCCCTGTGCGATGCGCGACGCGATGGAGAAGATCTTCTGCTTCGCCCCCTCGATCAGCCCCGACATCGAGCCCGTCGTGTCCAGCACGAACACCACGTCGATCCTCGGACGCATCTGCTGCTGCTGGGACGGCGGGGGCTGGGCCTGTGCCCCCTGCACCTGGGGCTGGGACTGGGCGGGCTTCTGGGGCGCCTCGGCGAGGGCCAGGGGAGACGCGAACGCAACGAGGGCCAGCGCGGCCCCGAGCATGGGGCGCGAAACGGACTTCAGGGTCATGGCAGGGCTCCGGGGAGAGGTAATCCGGGTCGAAATTCCAGCGCGCGCTCGCTGGTGTAACGGACGAGCCTCCCCTTGGGTCTAATGTCCCCCCGTGCGCGTCTTCCACTGCGACCAATACGCCGTCCCCCTCCCTCCCGGGCACCGCTTCCCCATGGAGAAGTACCGGCTGCTGCGCGAGCTCCTCCTGGAGCGCGGCGTGCTCTCCCCCGGCCAGCTCCAGCCCTCCGCCCCCATCTCGCGCACGGACCTGGAGCGCGTCCACACCCCGCGCTATCTCGACGCCCTCTGGACCGGCACCCTCTCCGAGGCCGAGCTCCGCCGCCTGGGCTTCCCCTGGTCCGAGAACCTGCTCGTGCGCTCGTGCGCCTCCGTGGGTGGCACCGTGGGCGCCGCCCGCGCGGCCCTCGAGGACGGCATCTCCGGCAACCTCGCCGGTGGCACCCACCACGCCTTCCCCGACCACGGCGAGGGCTACTGCGTCTTCAACGACATCGCCGTGGCCATCCGCGTCCTCCAGGCCGAGCGGCGCATCCAGCGCGCCGTCGTCGTGGACCTCGACGTCCACCAGGGCAACGGCACCGCCGCCGTCTTCCAGGGCGATGACTCCGTCTTCACCTTCTCCATCCACGGCGAGCACAACTTCCCCTTCCGCAAGCAGCGCTCCAGCCGCGACGTGGGGCTGCCCGATGGCGTGAACGACAGCGCCTACCTCGATGTGCTCGTCACCCACCTGCCCGAGGTGCTCGAGGCCGCGGGCGCCGACATCCTCTTCTACCAGGCCGGGGTGGACCCGCTCGCCGAGGACTCGCTCGGCCGGCTGTCCCTCACCCACTCCGGCATGCGCGAGCGCGACCGGTTCGTGCTGCAGGCCGCGTGGCACCGCGGTCTCCCCATCGTGCTCACCCTCGGGGGCGGCTACGCGAAGCCCATCACCGCCACCCTGGAGGCCCACGTGGGCACCTACGAGACCGCCCACTCCGTCTGCCGGTGAGGAATGACCCTCCGGGCGCCCCCCCGCCGGGACCGGGCACGGGCAGGGGAGCTTCCCGGCCGCAATTCCTTGCATGCCCCTCGGCGGATCGGGTTTCTTGCCCGGCATGAGTTCTCACCCGCCCGCTTCCCGGGTCTCGAGGGCACTGCCCTGGCTCGAGGCGGCTGGCCTGGGCGCCGGCCTCCTCCTGGCCGTGCACCTGCTCTCGCTCGGCGCCTTCCTGCTCCCCGCGTGGCGGCAACTCACCGGCCAGGTGCGGGACGAGATGTCCGCCCTCACCACCCACATCCTCGGGTTCCAGGCCGCGCTCGTCCTGGGTGTGGTGCTCGTGGGTGCCCTGTGCGGCGTGGCGGCCCGCGTCCTCCTGCTCGGGCTCGGCCTCCGTCCCTCCCGCCTCCGGGTGGCTGGTCTAGGTGCGCTGCTCGCCGCCGCCCAGGTGGCTCGGACCATCGCCCACCGCCCCGCCCTCTTCGAGGACATGCTCTGGCGCATGGGTGGCCTCCGCGCGCACTTCCAGGTGGCGCTGGTGGAGGGCCTTGGCGAGCGGAACCTGGACCTGCTCCTGCTCGGCCTCGGCGCCGCCTGGGCCGTGGCCGCGCTCGTGCGGCACCACCGGCTCCTGCTCGGACGCAAGGCCCTCTTCACCGGCGGGGCGGTGCTCCTCGTGGCCCTCGCCTCCGCGCTGCCGATGAGGAGCACCTCCCAGTCCAAGGGCAGGTCCATCATCATCCTCGCCGCCGATTCGCTCCGGCCCGACCGCTTCACCTCCGAGGGCAACCCGCGCGACACCACGCCCCACCTGGATGCCCTGCGGAGCAAGAGCCTGTGGGTGGCCAACCACTTCGTGCCCATCGCCAGCACCACCGCGTCGTGGACCTCGCTGCTCACGGGCGTCTACCCGCACCGCCACGGCATCAGGGATCTCTTCCCCCGCGCCGAGGTGTCCAACGTGCTCCTGCCCACGCTCCCCAGCGTGCTCGCCGCCCAGGGCTACAACACCGCCGTGGTGAGCGACTACGCCGGCGAGATGTTCAACCGCGTCCGCTACGGCTTCGACGTCGTCGACGCCCCGCCCGAAACGAGCGTCGAGGTCTTCGCGGACCGTGAGTCCTTCCAGCGCCTGCCCCTCGCGCTCGCCTTCTTCAGTGGCCCGCTCGGCCAGCGGCTGTTCCCCGTGGCCCGCTACCTCCCGGTGAACGCGGACCCTTCCGTCCTCACCGGGCGCGTCCTCGCCCAGCTCGAGCGGCTCGAGGCCAGCGACAAGCCCTTCCTCCTGGTGGCCTTCTACTCCGTCACCCACGCGCCCTTCGCTCCGCCCATGCCGGACGCGAACGCCTACACCCGGCCGGACTACACGGGCTCCAGCCGCTACTCCTACGAGCTCCAGCAGCTCAACGACCTCGCCCGCGTCTCCGACCGTCCGGCCGACACGGACATCGAGCAGATCCGCGCCCTCTACGACGGCAGCCTCAGGGCCTTTGATCGCGAGGTGGGCCGGCTCGTCGAGCGGCTCGAGGCCGATGGCGTCCAGGACCGGCTGCTCGTCGTGACGGGAGACCACGGGGAGAACCTCTTCGAGCCCGGCACCACCACCGAGCACGGCAAGTGGTTCGAGGGCGGTGACGCCGCCAACCGCACCGCCTTGTTGCTCCAGGGCCCCGGCATCACGCCCGGCATCCGCGAGGGGCTCGCCAGCGGGGTGGACCTGATGCCCACGCTCCTCGACGCGCTCCAGCTCGAGGTGCCCGAGGGCCTCGACGGCCGCTCCCTGCTCCAGCCGCTCCCCGAGGACCGCACCGTCTTCGCCGAGACCACCCTCTGGCTCGGCGGCCCCCGGTCTCAACCGCCCGGTGCCCTCACCTACCCGGCCCTGCTGGAGCTGCTGGAGGTCGAGCCCGGCACGCATGCGCTCGTGCTCAAGCGCTCGTGGATGGATCGGACGGTGACCGCCAAGCTCCGCGCCGCGCGGCGGGGACCCTGGGAGCTCGTCTACATGCCGACGAACGAGTCGCCCCGCTGGCGGCTGTTCGACTTGAAGGCGGATCCCCACGCGCAGCGGGACCTCTCCAGCGAGCACCCGGACGTCACCGCCTCGCTGCGAGCCGAGCTGCTGCGCTGGATGGAGCAGGATCCGTTGCGCTGGCTGGACGCGCGTGAGCACCTCGTCTACCGGGAGGAACAATGATGCGCGCGCGGATGCTCGTGCTGCTGGTGCTGCTGGCCGGCGCGCTGGGGCTGGCCTTCACCCTGAGGCCCCACGCCGCGCCCCCCACGTCCCCGCGGCTCATCGATGCCCTGGCCAACGCCCTCGAGGTCCCGGCGCCCCCCGCGGAGCCGGCGCTGCTCGAGCTGGAGCGCTTCCCGGACACCACGGGCCACGCCGCGCTCGCCGTGCCCCTCCCGGTGGAGCCCGTACGCGGCTTCGTGCTCCGCGTGCGGATGGCCCCCACCGATGGCCCCCGCCCCGCCATCACCCTGCGCAGCCTCGACGCCGCCGAGGCCGCGGCCTTCGGAGGCCAGCCCCGGCCCATCGACGGGCCCCTCCCCGGCAAGGAGCTGGGGCCCTGCCTGCGGTCCTCGCGCGCCCCCAACGGACAGTGGATGTGCCAGCGCTTCGCCCACCTGCCCTCGAACGCGGGGGCGGGCCTGCTCGTCATCTCCGGCGCGGCCAACGCCGTGCGGCGCATCGAGGTGCTGAACGCGGACATGCCGGACTGGCGCACCCCGGGCAACCCCATCCTCTCGCGCCTCATCCGCCGCGCCGCCAACGCCAGCCCGACGGGCTCCAGCTGGCGCACGGGGCTCGTGGCACGTCCCGGCGGCCGCTACACCTTCGAGGTCACCCTGCCCGAGCGCGCCGAGCTCTGGGTGGGCCTGGGCCACGAGCAGGGCTCGCGCGGAGCCCCGGTGCGCTTCATCGCCCGCCAGGATGACCGCGTGCTGCTCGACGAGGTGGTGCCTGCGGACCTGAAGTGGCACGACCAGCGGCTGCGTCTGGAGGGCGAGGCCGGCCAGCGCTCGCGCATCACCCTGGAGGCCCAGGCCGCCGGCGGCACGGGCGAGGCGCGCGGTCTCTGGTCCACCCCCCGCGTCATGAGCGCCTCGTCCGCTCCCAACATCCTGCTCATCACCGTGGACGCCCTGCGCGCCGACCACCTGGGCACCTATGGATATGGGCGCAACACCTCGCCGATGATCGATCACGTGGCGCGCTCGGGCGTCCAGTTCGACCGCGCGACCGCCCAGTCCTGCCTGACCTGGCCCTCCATCACCTCCCTGATGACCGGCCGCTACCCCCTCGGCACCGGCGTCCAGGAGCGCGGGCAGCGGCCCCCGCCCGACCTCGCCACCCTTCCCCAGCTCCTCGCCGCGCACGGCTACGACACCTTCGCGGGCACGGACCAGGCGCTCTTCCCGCCCATCGACCTGTCCGACTTCGACGACGCCGACCGCATCAACGTCTTCATCAAGCCCTCGCCGCGGAAGCAGCTCGAGCGGCTCGCCGCGCAGTTCGCCGACCACCCCACCTTCGCCTGGTTCCACCTGGAGAACGTCCACTACCCGCTCACCCCCCGGCAGCCACTCCGGTTCGACCCCGGCTACGAGGGGCGCTTCCAGAACGCCTTCACCCAGGAGGATCACAACCAGTTCATGTCCCCTGGGGACGTCACGCCCCGCGAGCAGGAGCACATCAACGCGCTCTACGACTCGGCCATCGTGGACGCGGACCAGGAGATCCAGGCGATGCTCGCCACGCTGGACCAGCACGGCGTGCTGGAGCGCACCATCGTCGTCATCACCGCGGACCATGGCGAGCGGCTCGGCGAGCACGGTGCCGTGCTCGAGCACGTCGCGCCCCACCATTCCGTCCTCCAGGTCCCGCTCATCATCGCCTGGGAGGGGAAGCTCGCCGTCGGGCAGCGCATCCCGTCCCGCGTCCAGCTCATCGATGTGTTCCCCACCCTGCTCTCGCTCGCCGGAGTGCCGCACCCGCCCGGGCTGGACGGGAGGGACCTGTCCCCCGCGCTCCGGGGCGAGCCGCTCCCCGACGTCCCCGCCTACGCCGACTGCAAGGGCTACTTCTTCGCGCGGTACCAGGGCGACGAGCTCGTCATCATCAACCCCGAGGGCAAGGAGTCCGTGCTCTCCTACGGCCTGCGCACCACCGTGAAGCCGCGCGAGCTGTATGACCTGGCGAAGGATCCATCCGGACAGCGCGACATCGCCGGAGAGGAGTCCGCCCGGGCCGAAGCGGCCTCCACCGCCCTCCGCGCGGAGCTCGAGCGGTGGAAGCGCCGGAGCACCACCGCGGAGCAGGGCCACATCGGCCAGGCCGCCATCGAGGCCCTCCAGCAGGCCGGCTACCTCCAGGGGACGCCGGACCCCGAGGTGGAGACGGCCCGGCCCCGCGAATGACCCGGGGGAGGTCCACGCGGGCCGGGCTCTCGGGTAGGCTCGGGGGATGAACCAGAACCCCCCGGTGTGGATGCGCGGAGTCCTGCTCGCCGCGTGGATGACGGGCACCCTCGCCCATGCGCACCAGACGCCTCCCGGTGAGGTCTACCCGGACGTCCGCCGCTCGGAGCAGGGCTTCGTCGTGACGTACCGCTCGTCCATCGAGGACCGCTACTTCTCCCGGCCGTACGGCCTCGATGGAAAGCCCTCGGCCGAGCCCAAGGTCATCCCCGAATCCAAGGTCCCGCCCACCATCCGGACCGTCAACCGGTGGCCCAAGGTCCCGGGCATGTCCGACGAGACCGAGCAGGCCGTCCTCGAGCGCGTCTTCCTCGGGTTCGGTACGAGCGCCGCCATCGTGAGCGATGGCAGGAACGTGGAGTGGATCCGCATCTACCGGGGAGAGGCCCTGCGGTGCATCCTGAAGATCGCCACCCTCGAGCAGCGCTGTATCCGGTTCGGGCAGATCCTCGATGGCCCCATGGGCCTCTCGCTGCTCGCCGAGCCGCTGTGGAACGGCTCCGAGCGCGGCGTCTTCTGGATCAACGAGTACTACCAACTGGTGTTCAGCACCTGGGAGGCCTATTCCCACGGACCCGTGCGGACCCGGCTCGTATGGAATGAGTTCGGCCCGGACACCTCGCTGACCTCCGCGGTGAACGGCGACGTGGCCATGGTGGCCGCCCATGTTCCCAATGAGAAGGGGCTGTTCCAGGTCGCGACGTGGACCATGCGTTGGCCCACGCGTCCCGCGGCCCCGGGCAAGGAGCCCCAGGTGACGGGCTCAACCCAGGGCCCGTGATACCCTCACCCCGTCCCTCTCCCGGAGGGCGAGGGGTTGTGACGCGGCCCTCCCTTTTGGCCCACGGCGCGCGGCGGGTTCAGCGCACCATCAACGCGGCGAGCTTGCTCGCGAGCTCCGCCTCGGTGCGCAGCGGCGCGTCGTCCAGCACCTCCGCCTCCGCGTGCATCAGGGCCGCCGTCCGGTCCGCCACCTCGCGGGCCTGCACGTGCTCGCCCTTCATCCATTTGTCACAGGCCATCCGCGCCCCCAGGATGAAGTTCGTCAGCGCCACCGTCTTGCGCACCGTGCGCTGCGAGTACCACGCCTCCGAGGACACGAGCGGCTCGCTGCCCTCGTAGCTCGCCGTGAGGGTGACCGCCGTGCCCGAGTTCCCCTCCGCCGCGTTGTAGGAGAACGCGCTCGTCACCAGCTGCTGGTTGGGTGACACCGGCCCCTGCTCCGGCCGGCTGAGCCGCGCCAGCACCGCGCCCCGGCGCCGCGAGAGGAACACCGTGGCCACGTCCATCACCGCCTCACTCGCCCCGGGCTCCACTCCGGGCAGGCCGTACACCGCCTCCACCCGGGAGCCCTCGGCCGGCGTGAGCGCCATCTTCAAGTCGTAGGCGATGGGCGTCACCAGGAAGTCGAAGTCCTCGTCGAACACCTTCCGCGTCCGCTCCGCGTCGCTCAGGTAGAAGTAGTTGGAGCCGCGCACGGCCGACATCTTCGTGACGAGCGCCTGCCCGAACGCGATGTTCACGCCGAACACCGTCGTGTCCCGGCCCTTCTGGGAGTTTTCACGCAGCAGCTCCATGAACTCGCCATCACCCGTGGCGCCCACGTTGGGCATCGCGTCCGTGAAGAGGAAGAGCCGCCGGGCCCGTGACGGATCCACCTGCCTCGTGGCGAGCTGCTTGAACCCCTCGCGCAGCCCACACTCGATGCACGTGCCGCCCGCATCCTGGATGGTGCCGATGGAGCGCTTGAGCGCCGCGCGATCCTTGACCGGGCCCTGCGACACCAGCGTGCTGACCGAGTTATCGAAGATGACCAGCGAGAGGGTGTCGTTCTGGTCCAGCTTGTCCACCAGCGTGCGCGCGGCGGCCTTCACCGCCTCCATCGGCTCGCCCTCCATGGAGCCCGAGTGGTCGATGACCAGCGCCACGTCGAGCGGCTTGCGGCGGAAGGTGGCCGGGTCCACGCCCGAGGAGAACCCCACCTGCACGAACACCTCCTGACGCCCCGTGTCGAGGGCCGGCGCGATGGCCGTCGCCGTGCTCAGACACAGCACCTGCTCGCAGGGCGGGCCCTCGAGGGGCAGGTCATGCTCCGCGAAGAGCCCCTCGGCGACGAAGTCCTCCGGCCTCGGTATCTGTCCTTGGTCGATCTTCGTGCGAGCCAGCGCGATGTCTTGCGAACCACCCGGGGCCGCGCCAAAGCCCGAGCCACCACCACAGCCCACCAACGACAAAGCCGCCCACAGCGCGGCCAGATGCTTTCGCGTCATGTCTGTCATCCTCCAGGAAAGGGGACCTCGCGCCACAGCAAGTCCCGTTCCGCACGCAAACCCTTGATTTCACGGTACGCGAGTACACGGAGGTTCCTCTCCCCTGACAGCCATGTCCTGGCTGGGAATGGAGCGGGAAAGGAGAAGACATGCGCGACAGCGCTCAAGGACTCCGAGGGCAGGGAGGACTGCTGGGGCAGCGCCCTTCGGCGTCCCGAGGCGTCGTCTGCGTGCAGCCCGCCACCCGGGCGAAGCTGTTCGTCGCCAGGAAGCCCACCGCGTCGGAGCCCTCCCATCCCCGCAGGATGCCGTGCCCCGCGCTGTCCTCGATGCGCGAGTTGGCGATGAAGGCCGCACCCGGTTGTTGGAAGACGAGAATGGCCGAGCTGACGTCGAACGAGCCGGGCAGGTAATTGCAGCCGTAGCCCGAGCATTGGCAGGCGCCACCGGCATGGCGAACCCATACGGATTCCAGCCGGCTGTCCGGGCTCAGCCCATCGAAGCGGATGCCCGCCCAGTCCCCCGCGGCGGGCGTGGCCCGGGCGGAGGTGAAGACCACCGGACGCGAGGCCGTGCCCACGGCGATGAGCGCGCTGCGAACGTCATACACCCGGAGCGTCTTCTCGGGCCGGAAGCGCAGCTCGACCCCCGCCTCCACGGTGACGGTGGCCCCGAAGCTGGAGTTGCCCACCTGCAACCCGTCCATGACGTAGGGCACGCCCAGGTCCCGCACCGTGGCATCCGCGCCGACGAAGAAGACGCTGGACGACGCCACATCCGGGCTGACGAAGACGGTGTCCGAGCGGTTGCCCGTATAGGTACCGGAGGGCAACGTGCCCAAGGCGTTGGGGTTGATGGCCAGCGGCTCCGGACGTGCCTCACTTCCCGAGCCACGAATGACCAACGCCGTGGAGCCCTCGGCGAAGCCGCTCGTGCCATTGAGCAGCACGCCCGGTCCTCGCGAGCCCTCGATGGTGACATGGTCCACGAAGAGCGGCCTCGGACCGGGGAGGTCCGCGCCCGCGCTCACGCGCACGGTGGCCTCGGCGGACGAGGGGTTTCCACCGCCCGACAGCACCGTCCACGTCAGCCGCGCGGAGCCTCCGGTGTAGATGCGGAACTGGCCCCAGGGCTGGCTCGCCTCCTGGGGCTCGAAGCGCACGGGACGCGCCTGCGTGCCCGCGGTGACGAGCGAGCCACCACTGTCCAATCCGATGGAGCGGGCCGGCCCCATGCGCACGACGGTGCAGGGCTCCACCGTCACCGTCGCGCGCACCAGCAGGTCCCCCACGACGACATGAGGGCTGGAAGCGGACCACGTCTCGGCAGCGGAGATGGTGCCCTGGTGCTCGATGGGCGCGCCCGTGGGCGTGGAGCACGCGGGCTCGGGCTGCCCCGCGTCCGGCTGCCCCGAGGGCTCTCGCGGCTCACAACCCGCCAGGGCACCCGCCATGATCCACCACGTCAGCACACTGCTTCGCGAACAAGAGTTCATTGTTCGTGCCTCCTGTAGACCACTCCTGGAGTGAAAGCCAACTCACACTCGTGGCCAATGGCCGCTCATGACCCATGCCCAGCTCCACGCCCCCGCCCGTCAACGACAGACAGGTCTTGGATGCGTTGGAACACGCGATGTTGAACATTCAACAGACGAGACAACATCAAACATTGAGTGTCCACGGGAATGCTTGAGGTCCAAAACACCTCGAAGGAGCATCACAGGACTTGTCCATGCGCATCTCGCGCCGGACCGGAAGAGCCATGAGCCAGCGGCCAGGTCCACGGAGCACGCCCATCATCAAGCCGCCGGTCCTCGCGCCTGGGTGCCCCCCGGAGGAACGTCCGCAGTGGCTGCAATCGCCGCCGGTCCGCTCACACAAGCGGTGCCTGTGGATCTCCGCGGAGGCGAGCTTTCGCGGCGTGCCGAGCACACGTCCACCCGCCCTTCCCCGCTGGAAGACATCGCTCCGCCAGTTCAAGAGCTTGTCGATGCCGCTCGGCCTGATGACCGCGATCAACTACTTTCCCCAGTCCTGGGAACACCGGCTGATCGACGAGCGCATCGGCACTCCTGTCTGTGAACAGGACCTGGAGTGGGCCGACATCGTGTTCCTCTCGGGCATGTACATCGAAGCCCGGCGAGCCAACGAGATCGCCACGCACGCGCGGCGATGGGGCGCCATCTCGGTCATCGGTGGGCCTGGAGTCATCCTCAATCCAGACCTGGCCGCGAGCTTCGATATCGTCCATATCGGCGACCTGGGTGATCGGACCTACGAGCTCGTCCAGTGGCTCGACGCCAACGAGCACCCTCCGCCGTGGCAGATCCGCTTCCAGACCGACGACACCATCCCGATGGATTTGCAGCCGCTGCCGGCGCTGGAGAAGATCGACACCCGGCACTACACGTCCGCGATGGTGCAGTTCCAGAAGGGTTGCCCCTACCTCTGCGAATTCTGCGACATCATCGAGATATTTGGCCGGGTGCCGCAGTCGAAGTCGCCCGAGCGCTACCTCCGTGAGCTCGACCTGCTCTACGACTCCGGCTGGCGCGGGCGGGTGACGTGCGTGTCCGACAACTTCCACGCCAATCCCAAGACCGCCCGCGAGATGTTGCGAGCCATCGCCGGCTGGCAACAGCGCCACGACTACCCATTCCAATTCGACACCGCCGCGACCCTGGACGTGGCGGACCGGGAGGAGCTCCTCGGCCTGTACCGCGACGCGGGCTTCAAGGTCCTCGGGATTGGGATCGAAAGCTCGGAAGTGGATACGCTGCTGCGCATCCAGAAGAAGCAGAACACCCGTCATCCGGTGGCCGAGTCGATCCGGAAGATCAACGCCCACGGCATCGAGGTCGCGGGCTCTCTCATCCTCGGGTTCGACACCGACACCCGTACGTCTGGCGCTGCCCAGGTCGCGTTCGTGGAGAGCGCGAACATCGTCCTGATCGGCATCACCATGTTGACCGCGCTGAAAGGCACGCAGCTCTATCGCCGCATGGAGCACGAAGGGCGGCTGCGGCCAGAGTGGCCGTACATGCATTACAAGCTCGGCCAGGACGTGGTGCAGCAGATGTTCACCGAGACGGTCGATGGGCTGTACGAACCCAGGAGCATGCTGCGGCGCTTGACCTACCAGGTCGAGCACGTGCGCCCCAAGCAGCGGGCCGCGAGCCGTACCGGGCTGGCACTCGCATGGCAGTCCCTGGGTGACGCGGTCTCGCGCCGACTGGGCCGGCCCGCCAGGATGACGCTCGATAGCCGTGGACGGCCTGTCCCGGTGCAGCCGCCCGCGCTCCGGCTCCCGGAGCACATCACGGGAGGACTGCTCGCCATGTGGAAGCTGGGCGTCGTCTGGGAGGATCGCTCACACTACTGGAAATACATACGAGCGTGCGCGCGGCAACGCGACCTCAAGAGCGCCTTGCTGAGTCCCATGGCGGTCGCTCGATTGCTCGACGCGGTGCGAGCGAACCGGAACGAGGCCTCCGAGCCACGGAACCCGGCCGCACAGGCCGCTGAAAACACCCCCGGGGAGACAAAATTGCCCGCGAGCCTCGAGCAGGGTTCGTTGGCGAGAACACCGTGACCCTGGGCTCCGCTGTCTCACCACGCAACACCCCACGAGAGGAGCAGCAGCATGGATTTCTGGCAGAGTCTGGGCAAGGCATGGGCGCAGATCGTCGCGAAGACCTGGACGGATGAAGCGTTCAAGAAACAGGTCGAAGCCGATCCTGTCGCGGTGCTCAAGCAGTATGGCGTCGATTGCACCGGCAAGGTCGATATCAAGTTGATGAAGAATACGGCCACCGGCATGATCGGCCTGCCGCTGCCCGCGAAGCCCGAAGGTCTGGGTGATCAGAGCTCGCGCCTGTGGGCGGAAGGCGGCACGCAGTTCTGCAGCACCTGTAGCACCTGCAGTAGCTGACCCACCCGCCGTCCCGAGTGCAACGCGAGCCTGGGTCGTGTGCTCCAGGCCTCGCGAGCACGCGCGGCGTCATCCGTGCACGAGCTGCGCCCCCGCGGAGCCATGGTCGACACCCTTCTCATCTCCCCGCCATTCTCGGCGCTCGATCGTCCGTCGCTCGCTCTGCACCTGCTCCAGGCGTGCGCGCGCGACGCTGGCTTCGACGTCCGCATCCTGTACGCGAATATGCGGTTCGCCGCGAAGATCGGCGTCAAACGCTACGATACCATCGGCTTCGCGGCGGCCACGTCGCTCGTGGGCGAGCGCATCTTCGCCGCCGCCGCCTACGGCCTGGAGCCGCTCGGACAATGTCCGGCCGACATGTTCGATCCCAACCTCCTGGTCGGCAAGAGCCGCTCGATCGCGTTCGAGCACCACTCGGGTTTCCCCATCAGCCTCGAGGAGCTGTATTCCATCGAAGCGCTGGCCGCGCCATTCGCGGATGCCATCGCCCAGATGGTGGTGGAAGCCCGGCCGAGGATCGTGGGATGCACGACCTGCTATGACGAGACCGCGGCCAGCATCGCGATCCTCAAGCGCATCAAGGCCCTGTCGCCCGACATCATCACCATCATCGGCGGCTCGAATTGTGAAGGAGCGATGGCCGAGGGCATCGCCAGCCTGTCGCCGGCCATCGATCACGTGTTCTCAGGCGAGAGCGAAGAGTCCTTCGTGCGCTTCTTGCGTGCGGTCGCGGCGGGACAGGTTCCCCGCGACCGCGTGGTGCGCGGCTCGCCGGTGCGGCGCATGGATGACCTGCCGACGCCGCGCTTCGACGACTACTACGAGCAGATGGCGGCTCACCTTCCGGACAGTGTGCACGGCAGCGCCATGGTGCTGCCCTACGAGAGCAGCCGCGGGTGCTGGTGGGGCGCGGTTCATCACTGCACCTTCTGCGGCATCAGCGAAGAGGCCATGGGGTTTCGCGAGAAGTCCCCCGAGCGCGTTCTCCAGGAGCTCGGCGAGTTGCTCCAGCACCACCCGGAGCCGAACGTGTTCATGGTCGACAACATCATGCCGCGCCGGTACTTCCAGACGTTGATTCCGAGGCTGGCGGCCGCGTTCCCGGGCTTGCGGCTGTTCTACGAGCAAAAAGCCAACCTCCGCCTCGAGCACGTCGTCGCCCTCGAGCAAGCAGGAGTCCACGAGATCCAGCCCGGTATCGAGAGTTTCTCCAGCCAACTGCTGCGGCGCATGGATAAAGGAGTCACGGGGCGGCAGAACGTCGCGCTCCTCCGCTACGCGCGGGCCGTGGACATCTCGGTGCTGTGGAATCTCTTGTGGGGGATCCCCGGAGAGACCGCCGATGAACACGCGGAGGTCGCGGCGCTCTTGCCGCTGCTCCGCCACCTGCCGCCACCCAACGGCCTGGTGCACGTCTCCATCGACCGGTTCAGCCCGTATTTCGAGCGGCCCGACAAATACGGAATCCGCCGCCTCGAGCCACTTCCTTCGTACACCTGGACCTTGCCGGAGCATGCCGACGCGCGTCAGGTCGCGTTCCACTTCTGGGGCGACTACGACAGCGCGCTCTACGAGCAGCCCACGCTGCTGCGCACCCTGTATGACGAGGTCGCGCGGTGGATCGAGGCCTGGCGCGGAGCCGCCAGACGGCCGGCCCTGACCATCCAGCCCGTGTTTGGTGACTGGTTCCTGCTGACCGACACACGGGGTCTACCCGGTCTCCCGGAGACCGAGGTCATCGAGCGCTCGAAGGCCCTGGCCGCGCTCGTGACCCAGCCGCTGGACAGCGCGCTCGAGGCCGAGTGGGCCATGGCCAGGAAGGTGGCTGTCCCGCTGGAGGGCCACCTGGTTGCCCTCGCCGTCGCGCCCGCGGCACTGTTGCAACAGTTCGAGGCCCAAAGCCGTCGCGCTCACTCGCGCCCGGAACAGGCGGGCCTGACTCTCGTGTCCGCCGAAGGATGATGGCATGTCGAATCGACCAACACTCAAGAGCTGCTACGACGCACACGTCGTGGACGAGCACCATGTCCTCCTGCTCGCCAGGAATGGCACGGAGTTGCTCACGGGCCGGGCGTATGCCTCTGTCATTCCACTGCTCGACGGCACCCGGAGCGTGGACGAGCTCCTGGACTTGCTCGCGCATCGGGTGCCGGCCGCCGAGATCTTCTTCGTGCTGGCCCGGCTCGAGAACATGGGCTTCATCCGGACGGCGCCTCCCGCGACCACACCCGCGGTTGCCGCCTTCCTGGAGACGCTCGGCACGGATGCCGACGTGGGTGCACGGCGCCTGCGCGGCGCGCACGTGCCCATTCACTCGCTTGATCCATCAGCACCACGGGAATTATTGATTTCGGCGCTGTCCAGCCTCGATATCCACGCCTGGCCAGCCAACGACGCAGTCGCGCTCACCCAGGAGCGCGGGCTCCCGGTGATCCTCGTCGACGATTATCTGAACCCCGGGCTGGAGGCCTACAATCGCGGCTTCCTCGCCCGCCAGACGCCGTTCGTGTTGGCCAAACTGCACGGCCCGAGCGCCTGGCTCGGTCCGGTGTTCCGCCCCGGGCACACGGGCTGCTGGCAGTGCCTGGCCGCACGCCTGCGGCAGAATCGCGTCATCGAGACATACCTCGAGCGCCTCCATCAGCGGCCCCTCCCCCGTCCTTATCCGCAGGCCACCGTGCCCCCGGTCGCGGCCGCCGCGGCCCATCTGCTCGCCACCGAGATCGTCAAGTGGCTCGCCCTCGATGGAAACTGCGCGCTCGATGGCAGCCTGATCTCCCTCGACTTCACCACCCTCACCACCGAGCGCCACGCCCTCGTACGCCGGCCCCAATGCATCGCCTGTGGTGGCGGCGAATCCTGGCGCGCCCGAGCCCCCGTCCCCCTGCGGCCACGCAGCCAGCCCAAGGCCTTTACCCAGGACGGCGGATACCGGGCCTGCGCTCCCGAGGTCACCCTGGCCAGGCACGCCCACCAGGTCAGCCCGATCACCGGTGTCATCGCCACACTGCACGCCGCCTCATTCGCCGATCCATCGATCGCTCCCGTCTACATCTCGGGTCAGAACACGGCCATGATGAGCGACTCGCTGTCGCTCTTGCGCACCAACTTTCGCGGACAGTGCAGTGGCAAGGGAAAGACCGATACACAGGCCAAGGCGAGCGCGCTGTGCGAGGCCATCGAGCGGCACTCAGGCGTGTTCCAGGGAGACGAGATCCGCGTCCGCCACAGCTACCGCGAGCTGGGCGGGCGAGCCATCCACCCCAATACAGCCATGTGCTTCAGTGACTCGCAATACGCCACGCGCGAGGCCTGGAACGCGAAGCAGCTCAAGATGAATCACGTTGTCCCGGCACCATTCGATGAAAACGCCACCCTGGAGTGGTGCCCGCTGTGGTCCCTGACCGAGGAGACCTTCAAGTATCTGCCGGCCTCGTACTGTTACTACGGCTACCCCGAGCCCGCCCGTTCAATGCCGTGCCTGGCGGACTCCAACGGCTGTGCGGCCGGCAACTGCATCGAGGAAGCCATCCTCCAGGGATTCATGGAGCTGGTCGAGCGCGATAGCGTTTCCCTGTGGTGGTACAACCGTGTCCGGCGCCCGCGAGTGGATCTCGACTCCTTCGACGAGCCGTACTTCGCCGAGCTGAGGACCTACTATCGCTCGCTCGGACGCGAGCTGTGGGTGTTGGATCTCACCACGGATCTCGGCATCCCGGCGTTCGCCGCCATCTCCGCCAACACGCACGCACATCCGCAAGCGATCACCCTGGGATTCGGTGCACACCTGTCGCCCAGGCTGGGCATCCTCCGAGCCATCACCGAGGCCAACCAGTTCCTGCCCCTGGTTCTCGAGCGAGACCGTGCGCCGGACAAGGCCCGCCCGAATGAGGACGAGGTCGACGCGTGGCTCCGGGACGCCACCCTCGACGCGCACGACTACCTCGTACCGGCCGCGGACCTCCCGCCTGTCCGTGCGGCCGACCATCCCACCGAGCACCGCGGCGATCTGCGCGACGACGTCGAGGCCTGTGTGCGCATGGCAGCCAGGCACGGGCTGGAGACGCTGGTCCTGGACCAGACGCGACCGGACATAGGCATGCACGTCGTCAAGGTCGTGGTGCCCGGGCTCCGGCACTTCTGGCGGCGGCTCGGTCCGGGCAGGCTTTACGATGTGCCCGTCAAGCTCGGCTGGTTGCAGCGCCCGCGCCTCGAGCATGAGCTCAACCCTGTCTCGATCTTCTTTTGATCGCTCCCATGGAGTCATGACACCCGTCACCAGGAGATCCGGAGCATTGCTCAAGCTGTTCCTTGGCCCCGGCGTTTCGGTCGTCGAGCTGGCCGAGCAGCAGCTCGCGATTCGTGGAGCAGGCTGGCAATTCGTGCTGCGCCAGGCGTCTCGCGGGCTGGGTCATGCAGTGCGCGCGCTGGCGGGCGCGGGCGCGACCCGGGAGGAGCTGGCTGATCAACTCCTCGAGCACGACGGCCCCGCGGAGCTCGCGCGGCTGTATTACCACCTCGATGAGTGGCGCTCCTCCGGCGTGCTCGGAGCCGTGGCCGCCAGCTCCACGGGCGCGCTCGCCACCCTCGCGCCACTCCCGGTACCCAACCCATCGGGCCCACTCCAGACAGGAGAGCCGGCCCCGGACATCCCCTATATCCTGTCTCCATTCGCGTATCTCAGGCGCGTGGATGACGAGCTGATGGTCGAGAGCTCGACGACCGGCGCACGCATCCTCCTCCACGATCCGCGCGCGCGGCTCCTGTGCATGGCGCTGGTCTCGGCGCACACACGCGAGGCATTGCCGCACGCGGCGTGCGGCCTGTCGCGCGACGAGGCCGACGACCTGTGCGCGGTCCTGCACCAGGCGCGAATGCTGGTCCCGGCCCGGCCAACAGGTCAGCCCCAGGACGAGCACGAAGAGCCGCTCGCGAGGTGGCAGTTCCACGATCTCCTGTTTCATACCCGGAGCCGCATGGGCCGGCACGCGGGAGGATATGGCGGCACCTTCAGGGGCGCGGCGCCCGTCCAGCCGGCGCCTGCGCTCAAGGCGCCCATGTCCTCGACCGCGGTGGACCTCTACCGGCCGGAGCTCGAGCGCCTGTGCGCTGAAGACATCTCATTCACGCGGGTGCTCGAGGACCGTCGATCCCGCCGCGAGTACGGCACGACCCCGCTCACCGAGCAGGAACTCGGCGCCTTTCTCTATCGCGTCGCGCGCGAACGGGCCACCGCCGCCGGCGAGAACGGGGTCTCGAGCGATCGCCCGTATCCCAGCGGTGGCGCCAGCTACGAGCTCGAGCTCTATCTCAGCGTTGCCTCGTGCGGACAGCTCGCGGCCGGGCTGTATCACTATCATGCGGGCGAGCATCGACTGTATTACCTCTCGCCCATGACGCCCGACGTGCGCGCATTGCTCGAGGACGCCGCCCGCGCGCTCGGCCGCCATGAACCGCCACACGTCCTGATAACCCTCGCGGCGCGGTTCCCGCGCGTCTTCTGGAAGTACGAGTCCATGGGTTACGCCCTCATCCTCCAGAACGTGGGCGCCCTGTACCAGACCATGTACCTGGTCGCGACCGCCATGGGCCTCGCTCCCTGCGCGCTCGGCGGCGGAAACCCCGACACGTTTGCCCGGGCCTCGGGACTGGGCCGCTTCACCGAGACCTCGGTGGGAGAGTTCGCGCTGGGTTCGCCTCCCCATCCCAGGCCGGCAAGCGGGTGACCCGCTCCCTGGGGGCGGAACCGAATCCAGGGGCGCCGTGTAGGCTGGCCCCATCATAAGTGGTGGAGCTGGCTCCTCACCTACCTGCTGGACTTCAGCAAGGTGGGCGTCATCCCCTCCAGCACCTCCTGCCCCTCGCAGTATCCGCTCGTCCAGATCTACCACGACGACGAGGATCGGAATAACGCCAACAGCCGCTCCGGCTGGCTGGGCGGCATCACCAGCAACAACAACACCCTGTTCCGCTTCTGCAAGGTGGACGGCCGCAACTTCATGCCGCTGGCGTACTCGGGCTCGCAGTACAACTACACCGTCCTCAACCTCAATGGTGCGTCACTTCGACAACGAGGACAGCGCCAACGCCAACTGGGGCTCGGGTCCCACCTTCCCCAACGTCAATGTGCTGGGCCGCAACTGGGTGATGAACTTCTGCGCCTTCACGGCGAACTCGGGCTCCCTCCAGATGACGGGCTTCGCCAACTACGGCTTCAGCTACGGCGTGTTCGCCCCCAGCAACATGCCCGGCCCCATCAGCCTCGGTGGCGGCGCCCTGTACAAGGATGACCAGGGCGGCCTCAACATCAACTTCTGGGTGGGCGGCTCGGACAACACGATGAATGGCGGCGGCAACACCTGGATGGGTCTGGCGCGCGTGAAGTAACACACACGTCCCTTCCCTCTCCGTGAGTCCATGCGCCTCGCGAGCCCCCTCCCGGGTGTGTTCGCGAGGCGCTCTCATTTCCAAGATTCCCATTTCATGAGAGGCCTCGCCCCGAGCGGAATGCGCAGTCCCTCCCGCTACACTGACAACGCTGCCTCCCCCCAGGCCGCATGTCCCCCATAGGGAGGGTACTCATGAAGACAACTCGTTGGTCGTTGCTGTTGGCGGGCCTCGCATCCATCGCCGGTGGATGCGGGCCCGAGGAGCCCGTGCAGGCGCCCCCCGCCGCACTGGAGTCACAGAAATCCGCGATGACCACCGGCACCTGGACGAGCAATGCGTCCTCACTGAACTCGCACCCGGGAGGCCACACCCTCACCCTGCTGCGCGGTCCGGGCGACGTGCTGGTGGCGGATGGCAATGGCGCGGAGGTGTACAACCCGTACACGAACATGTGGCGGCGCACACCGGCCATGACGAGCAGACGCTACCACCACACCGCCACGGAGCTCCCCTCGGGCAAGGTACTGGTGCTCGGTGGCCAGTCCGATAACTGGTATAACCTGCAATCGAGCGCGGAGTTGTACGACCCGGCCACCGACACGTGGAGCCCCACGAGCCCCATGGCCGCGGCCCGTGCCAACCACACCTCCGTGCTGCTCGACTCGGGCAAGGTGCTGGTAATCGGCGGCCACATGCCCATCTACCAGAGCTGGCCCACGACGGAGGTGTATGACCCGGACACGGGCACGTCGAGCATCCCCGGTGGCCAATTCTGGCCCCGAAGTGGCGTCGCCGCGACGGTGCTCTACTCGGGCAAGGTGCTGGTAACCGGTGGCCACCTGTGGTCGACCGACCCGGGGAATAGCTCCTCTGAGGCGAACCTCTACGATCCGGCGACGAACTCGTGGTCCTTCGCCGGCCTCCTGTCGCAGGCTCGCCACGGCCACTTCTCCATCCGGCTCTACTCGGGCCTCGTCCTCATCGTGGGTGGCACCGACGGCGGCAGCACGGTGGAGCTGTACAACCCGTACACCGGGCTGTTCTCCCTGGGTCCTCCCCTCTTCTTCAGCGTGACCCCCTTCTTCTCCGCGACGATGCTCTACACGGGAGAGGTCCTGGTGACGGACGGCCCCGGCAATGCGGCGTTGTATGACCCCTCGACGAACACGTGGACTCGCACGCCGGACAGGACCCATGGACGCGGCGTGCCCTCGGCCACCATGCTCCACACCGGAGAGGTGCTGTTCGTGGGCACCGACATCAACCCCAGCACCGTGGAGCGCTACACGCGCTGAGCCGCATCCCGTGAGCTGACCCGTCAGGGGCCGGGACAGGGCAACTCGACCGTGAAGGTCGCGCCTTGTCCCGGCTGGCTCTCGACCTGGATGTTGCCCCCATGCGCCTCGGCGATCCCCCGGCTGATGTACAGGCCGAGGCCCAACCCACCGTAGTGTCGCTCCGAGACGGCGCGCTCGAAGCGTCCGAAGATTCGCGCACGCTGGCTCGGCTCGATGCCGATTCCGTGATCCGTGACCGTCAAGCGGGCCCTTCCGCCCTGTTTCCCGACCCGGAGCTCGATGGGCCGGCCCGCTCCGAACTTGATGGCATTGGACAGGAGGTTGGCGACGATCTGCCCGAGCCGGGTGCGATCCCACGCCCCCACGGCGCGGGCGTCCTCCTCGATGGAGACAGGACACCGGGCCCGCGTCAGCTCCGGTGCGAAGTGCTCGACCGTCTCGCGGACGACGGCTCCAAGGTCCACGTCCCTGAGCTCCAGGGGGAGCCGCCCCGAGTGGAGCAGCGAGACGTCGAGGAGGGCGCGGTTCAACCTGCCGAGACGTGCGCCCTGCTGCAAGGCGCGCTCGAGCTGCTTCTTCAGGTCCTGTGGCTCGACGATCCGCCCCATCTGGAGAGACCGGAGCAGGGATTGAAGCGCGAGCGTGAGGGAGGTCAGCGGTGTATTGAGCTCGTGCGAGGCCACGGACAGGAACTCGTCCCGCACACGGATGGCCTCCTGGGTCTGACCATGGAGCCGCGCGTTGTCGATGGCGGTCGCGGCGCGGCGAGCCACCTCCTGAGCCAGCTCGAGCTCGGCGTTTCCATAATGGTACCCCGCCTCTCCCGAGACGAGGCTGAGCACCCCGAGCATCTGTCCACGCGCGATGATCGGGACGACCAGCGCGGTGCGGCTCCCCAGCTCCTGGATGAGCCGCTGGTGCCCCGCGTTGTGGGTCATGCGCCGGATGAGCTCATCGGTCAGGTCCGGCAGGACGAGCGGCTGGCGGTTGCGCTGAACGGCCGTTGCCGCGTGGGCTGAATCCTCATGGGGCGGATACTCCCGCCGGAGCTTCTCGATCAAGGGCTCCTTGGATGGATCCACGTGCGACCCGGCCAGGCGGCGGAGCTGCCCGTCCACCATGACGTCAATCACACACCAGTCGGCCATGGAGCGGACACACAACCGGCTGAGCCGCATGAGGGTCTCCTCATAATTGAGCGACTCCGAGAGGAGCTCTCCCGCCTCGGCGAGGAACCTCGAGCGGCGCTCCGCGAGCTCGGCCTTGGCCCGGGCCGACTGCTCCCGGGCGAGCAGCAGCGCGTTCTCCAGGGAGATGGCGGCCTGCGAGGCGAGCAGCTCCAGTGCGGCGAGCCGCTCGTGGGTGAAGGCGCCCGGGACGAGGCGGTTCTCCAGGTACATCAGTCCAACCACCTCGGCCTGCCGGAGGATGGGCAGACACACCAGGGACCTGGGCTTGACGCGGGCCAGGTACGCGTCCGAGGCGTATTTCACGGCCCCGGCGGCGTCGTCGAGAATCACCCGCTCCTTCGTTCTCACCACGTAATGGACGATCGAAACGGGGGCGAGCTCTGGCGAGAGGGGCTGGGAGCGCAACACGTGAGACACCACCCGTCGTCCCTCCACGAGGTTCGCCTCGGCCTCGAGCGAGATGGCTCCATTCCGGCACAGGAGCAGGCAGCCCCGCTGCGCTCCCCCCTGCTCGAGCACGGCCTCGAGCAGCGTGCACAGGAGCTTGTCGAGGATGATCTCCCCCGAGATGCTCTGCGACGCCTTGACCACCGAGAGCAGATCCAACTGCTCGGTGCGAGCGGAGATGGGGGTGGTCAGGGAGTCGAGGGGTTTGTGCTCCACGAGGTGGGGGTGGCGCTGATCGAGCCACCTCACCTTGCCGTCGGCGCCCCAGCGCGCATAGCGGGCGCGGGCCTCGCGCAGGTACGTGTCGGCGAACAGCTCGAACCCACGGGCCCGGTAGAACCGCGACGCGTACTCGTAGGCGAGGGCCTCGTGTTGCACGAGGCCGTTCGTCCGGGCGGACCGGAGGGCCTCCTCGTAGAGCCGCATGGCCTCCTCGCCCTGGCCCGACAGGTGGGCGACCTCCGCGGAGACGAGGGCCTGGGCGCTCTGGAAGGTCGGCGGGTAGTTCTCCGCCCACTCCCGGAGTTGCTCGCGGTGGGCGATGAGCGCGTCCAGGGTTTCCCGCCGCCGCTCGGACGGGAGCCCGGCGCACACCGCCGCCAGTGCCAGGGCGTCATGGAAATGGAAGAGGTAGACGTCGACCAGGGCGAGGCAGGAGCCCAGCAGCTCCCGGCTCCTCCGGCCCGCGGCGAGGGCCGCTTCGTAGTCGCCCGCCATGAGCAGGGCCGAGAGCCGCATCAGGTGATACAGGCCCACCACCGTCTTGTTGCGGTTCCCGGTCAGCCGGGCCTCGAACTCCGCCTCGTGGAAGTGCTCGCCGTCGAAGCTCGAGAGGTGCCGTGTCTCCCCGCGCAGGGCCTGGACGAAACGCTCGACGACGAGGAGCATGTCGTGGGCATCCTGGAACCTGGCCCGGCGGATGAAGTCGAGTCCCCGCTCGACTTCGCGATGAATCTCGGCCAGGGGAGCCCCCCGCGCGAACATCTGGGTGACGATGTGGTGCCAGGCGAAACAGCTCGCCACCAGGTCTCCGTCCTCCTTGCCGACCGTGAAGGCGGCTCGCATGTGCTCCAGGCTCGTCTCGATGGGACGGCTCCAGAACGAGACGGCCCCCATGCACGCGTACACCTTCGCCTTGTAGGCCATGAACTCGGGCCGCTTCACCAGCTCCAGGGCCACGCTGGCGAACCGGTACCCTTCCTCGTACCGGTGATAGGCGTGACACAGGCTCATGCCAAACCAGGCATAGATGGCGGGAGAGGTGGAGGCATTGCCGTAACGCAGGCCGAGGAGTACGGCGTGACAGAGGGTCAGGTTGAGGAGGTGGAGGTCCCAGGAGAATAACGGCACGCGCAGGGTGGACAGGAGGCCCATGGCGGCCTGCACGTCGGAGTCCGTCATGGGGGGCAACGAGAGGATGTCCTCGATCGGCCTGCGTCCGAGGTGACTCCAGACCGAGCGGTAGACCTGCTCCACCTCGCTCTCCGAGGGATGGAGCGGCATCTCGATTCCAAACATCCGCAGCCCCTCGAGCGCGGCCTCGATGGATGCGCCAAGCTCACCCCGGGTGAGCTCGGTGCTGATCTGGAGACAATGGACGGCGGCCTTGTCCGCACGTGTCCGGGCATGCCGCAGGAGCTCGGGGAAGAGACGCTCGGCCTCGTTGAAGTTTCCGCTCAGGAACTCACAATGTGCCCGCTCGAGGAACAGCTCGTAGGCGAGTCCGTACTCGAGCTCCCACGAGCGCCTGTCGAGCATCTCCATTCCCGTGACGAGGTAGCTCACGGCGCTCCGGTAGGCCGCGGAGGCCTTGGCCTTGCGTGCGGCACGCAGGTTCAGCTCCGCGAGATGGGTCCGTTCCCGCGGCTCCGTGACCATGGGCGCGCCCAGGTCGAGCTGGGTGACGACCTCGAAGAGCTGCTCGTCGAACTCCTCCCGAGGAGTGCGCGCCATGAGCAGGCGGCCGATCCGCAGGTGCAGCTCTCGCCGATTTCCTTCGGACAGGAGGGAGTAGGCGGCCTGTTGCACGCGGTCATGCGCGAAGGCATAGACCTCGCGCGAGTAGAGGATGAGCCCCTCCCGGACCGCGTCGATCAAATCATGGCGGGTCTCCTCCTCGGACTTCCCGCCCGCGAGCGCGAGGAGGGACATCTTCCCCTTGCTGCCGATACAGGCCGCTGTCTCCAGGACGTCCCGCACGGGGGTGGGGAGCCCCACGAGCTTGCCGAGCAGGAAGTCGACGACATTGTCCGTGTAGCCCTTCTGGCGGATCCGCTCGAGGTCCCACCGCCAGAGCATGGAGGACTCGTCGAACTCGAGCAGCCGCTCCTCGTGGAGGGTCGTCAGGAATTGGAGGATGAAGAAGGGAGTGCCGCCCGTCTTCTCATGGATGAGGGTGGCCAGCGGGCGGATTCGCTCTGGCTCCGCCTCGCGCACGGCGTCCGCCACGAGTTGAACCACGTGCTCCAGCCGCAGCGGTGTGAGGTGCAATCCATTCACGGCCGCGGAGGTCTTCTTCACCCGCTCGAGCAGCATCGTGAGCGGGTGTGAGGCGGAGAGCTCGTTGTCGCGGGAGGTCCCGATGAGGAGGAGGTGGCGCGTTCCGGGCTCGACGAGGAGCTCCTCGATGAGGCCGAGGCTGCCCGAATCGGCCCACTGAAGGTCGTCGAGGAAGAGGACGATGGGGTGCTCCCGCATCGCGAACACCCCCAGGAACTTCCGGAAGGCTCCGCGGAAGCGCCGCTCCGCCTCGGAAGGTGGAAGCTCGGGAACGGGAGGGAGCTCTCCGAGGAGCAGCTTGAGCGGGGAGAGCACGTCGAGGAGCAGCCTGTTGTTCGGGCCGAGCTCTTCCCAGAGCGCCTGTCTCGTGGCGTTCAGCCGTGTCTCGTCCTGGGCCAGCAAGTCGAGCACGAGCGCCTTGAAGGCCTGGGCCATGGTGGCATACGGGACGTTGCGCGCGTACGGGTCGAACTTGCCCGACAGGAAGTTGCCTCCCGCCCGGACGACGGTCTCCTGGAAGTCGCGCACGAGCGCGGACTTGCCGACTCCGGAGTCTCCCCCCACCAGGACGAGCTCCGGAGTGCCCCCGGACACCACGCGTTCGAAGGCGCCCTGCAAGAGGGCGAGCTCGGCCTCGCGTCCGTAGAGCCGCTGGGGAATCCGGAGCAGGGCGGTGACGTCTCGCTCTCCCAGGGGGAAGGGCGCGATCGTCCCGTGCTCACGCCATTGCACCAGGCATCGCTCCAGATCGTGGGCGAGCCCGCGGGCGCACTGGTAGCGATCGTCCACCGCCTTGGCCAGCAGCTTCATCACGATGAGCGAGAGCGTCTCGGGCACCGTGCGGACGAGCGCCGAGGGGGACGGTGGCGTGCGGGCGATATGCGAGTGCACCCACTCCAGGGGATCCCTGGCGTCGAACGGAAGCCTGCCGGTGAGCAGCTGGTAGTAGATGACGCCGAGCGAGTAGAGATCGGAGCGGTTGTCGATCGCCCGGTTCGTCCGGCCGGTCTGCTCTGGAGACATGTAGGGCAGGGAGCCCTCGATATGACGGGGGCCCCGCGGGGACACGTGCTCGCGGGGAATGCGCGAGGCAATGCCGAAGTCCGTCAGCTTCACCTCCTCCGTGGCGGCGCTGACGAGGATGCTCCGGGGCCTGAGCTCCTTGTGGACGACCTCCCGCCGGTGGAGGTCCGCGACCACCGCCGTGATGCGCAGGGCGAGGGGGAGGAACCGCCCGGCATCCATGGGCGCGCCCAGGAGGTGCTCGAGCGATTCGCCGCCAAAATCCTCCAGGACGAGAACCGGCAGACCCTCGTACGTCTCGAGAGCGAGCGGACGGGTGATACCGCGGACGTCCAGCGCCTCGCCGATCTCGAGCTCATGCTTCAAGCGCTCGAGGTCCTGGGAGCGGTCGCGCTTCGAGTCGATGACCTTGAGGAGGACCGGGTGGTGATCGGCGTTGCGGATCGCGCGAAGCAGGCGTGTTCCATGGCCTTCCCCACCCTGGAGGGTCGCGACGATGGTGTAGGGCAAGGCGTTGGGTATCGTCATGGCCGTCGAGGCCCCATCGGCCATGGAATGGCCGACCCCCGGGCCACTCTCGAAAACTCAAAAAAGCGTACGAACCCCCTCAGACTGGATCAACCCCGAGCCCTGGCGCGCCCTTGTCCGGAGAGGGAGCCAGAGAAGGAGCATCCGCTCAAACATGAATTCATGGATTTCCCTTGTTTTCGGGAGAAGATGAATGTAGGGTCAATCCCTTTCAAGGCAGGGGGGCACATGCAAAGCGCTGGCTGGCACCGGAAGTCGTCGTGGATCGTCCTCACATCCATCTTCATGGGGGTGGTGGGTTGTGAGCCGCCCGAACCGGGGGAGCCACCATCGACGCCGGTCCTCGTGCACCAGTTCCTGCGTCAAGGGAACGCCACGTTCGTCGAGCGCTCGGACGGAGTGCGGACGCCCACGGTCGATGTGTCGTACTTCCGGCCGACCCCGGAGGCCCTCGCCGGCTCCACGCCCGTGACGGAGGCGGGTTTCGGCACGCTCGCGGCCCCCACCAGCTATTCGCTGGCGGCCTGGCAGACGCCCATCCGGAACCAGGCCGATCGCGGCACCTGCGGTGTCTTCTCCTCCGCGGCGGCCATCGAGGCCCGCTACCGGCGCGACTACGGCATCTCCGTGGATCTCTCCGAGCAGTACCTGATGCACCTCGTGAAGAGCACCAGCCTCGATTACCCGCGGACGTACCAATACGAGAATCAGAGCTCGTACTGGTACGGCGCCGGCTCGCACTCCCTGTCGCTCACCCTCTCCTACGCGCTGCCGCTCGAGAGCGAGGTTCCCTACCGGAACCAGGCGGGGATGGATGCCGTGCGGCGCTCCATTCCCGCGGCGGGAGAGCTGATCTGGAGCGGAAACCCGGCGCAGAACCCCACCACCCAGGCGCAGATCGACGCGTTCGAGTACTCGCCCCTGTACATCCCGCTGTCGGCGCGGAACAACGCCCGGTATGGCGTGAGCAGCTACACCCTGCTCGACGGGGCGCAGGCGCGTGACACCGCGCTCATCGAGAACTACATCTCGTCCAACCGGGAAGTGGCCATCGATGTCTCTCTCAACTGGCGCTACAACTCCACCACGGGCATCCACGAGTACGACTCCACGGCGAACGGTGGCGGTCACTCGATGCTGATCATCGGCTACGACCGCTCGCAGCAGTACTTCCTGCTCAAGAACTCCTGGGGCGGCAGCGAGTACGTCAAGGTCAGCTACCAGTTCATCCAGAACGCGTCCTATGGGGCCGCCGTGATCAACAGCGTGAGAGATCCCAACTCGCCGGTGCGTAAGGGGCAGTGGCTGGGCACCTGGGACATGAACCACGATGGGTGGGCCGGGAAGCTGGTGGTCCGGCGCATCCCCCACCCGGCCACCGCCGCCACCCGGCTGGGGAGCTATTACTCCGGCTCGACCGGGCGCAACGTCAATGGCTACCTGGTGGATGACAACCGGGGCATCTACTTCCGGGTGGCCGACACCACGAGCGACACCGCGCCGGGCACGATGACCGGCCAGCTCTTCCAGATGTACATCCACGGGTGGGACCCGCAGGACGCCTCTGGCTATGCCTGGGACGCGGGGAACACCCGGTACGGAAGCGTGCTCAAGCGCTCGGGGCTCTCCATCCCCTATGGCAACTCCTTCACCGCGAGCCGTTGGATGGGCACGTGGAACATGAACCACGACGGGTGGCGCGGCCAGTTGCAACTCACGAGCTACAGCACCAGTGGGAGCCTGTGGGGGACGTACACCCCGAATGGCGGAACACCCGTCAATGTGACGGGGACGTTCGACACCGCGCGCCCCACCACCGCGACCTTCGCCGTCCACAACTCCGGCGGGGCGCAGTATTTCTACGTGCACCACTTCGGCTGGTCTCAGAGCTTCTTCGCCGGATGGACGTACTGGAACGGGTACCCCTACGGCGTGCAGGGAAGCAAGTAACAGAGACCTTGAGGTGAGGAGACATTCACAGAACGCTGCCTCCCGAACTCCAGGAGGGACGCTCCATGAAACGGCTCCTCATCCGGGGCGGCGCGGCGATCGCCCTGGCGGCCGCCCTGTCCGCCCCCGCCGCCTTCGCCCACGAACCGCGCCGCGCTGGCGAAATCGTTTCCGAAACCGGAACCGCCACGGCGAGCGCTACCCCGCAGCGCCCGGGAGCGGCTCCCAGGACAGCGCCTCGGGCGCCTCGGCGAAGAGCGGCTTCAACGCGGGGACCTTCTCGTGGCGTCGCTTCATCTCGACCCACACGGAGGGGTGGCTGACTCGCAGGAGCGCATCCCGCAGCAGCACGAGGCGCGCGGTGGGCGCACCGGCGCGCTTCTCCTCGCAATACTCGCGCAGCCTCGCGCGATACCCATCAAAAGCTTGTGCGCGGGCCGTTGGAAGGGGGGAACGGTTGAGTCCGAGCACCTCCAGTGTGTACTTCGCTCGGGCGGCGTCGCGCGTCCCGCTCTTCGCCGTCACGACGAAGTGGAAGGTGTTGAGGATGTCGAGCGTCAGCCACCGCGTCGCATCGTCCTCGCGCGGGTCGAAAAGCACCGGCTTTCCCGCGGCCGGCTTCTTGAGCCTGGGCGCGGGCTGGCCCTTCTTGCGCTTCGGGTGGGCGAGCGGCGTGGGGCTACGGCTCGCGCCGACGAAGACCGCGAACTGGTTGTTCTTCGGGCCGTTGCAGGGACCACACGCGTAGCAGTAGTTCTTCCAGGCGAAGACGCGCTCCGGATACAGGTCCTTCGGCCAGATGTGCTCGACCTCGTCGGCCACCGAGTCCTCGCAGTAGGAACAGCGGCGCGCGCCGGAACACATCTTCGTGAGGACCGCCTTCACGCTCGTGAAGGTCGCGCTCTTCTTCGTGTTGTACCGGGAGAAGAGCCGCCTGGCCTCCGCGACCCGGGCGGTGTAGCTGCGATGGGCGAGAACCTCGGCCTGATACTCGTCCAGCGTCTTCGCGACCTTCGTGTCGAGGCGCAGCCGGGGCAGCTGGATCATGACCGCGGCACCCGCGGCTTCGACACGTATGCGACTGTCGGAGAGGAGCGCCTGAGTTCCTCCTGCCGAGCCAGCTCCTTCTTCGTCAGTCCGTCCGTCAGTTCCTTGGCGTTCAGGGCCGCGAGCTCGTCGACACGCTCCTGCGACGTGCGCGAGCGGGTCGTCCGCAGCCCGAAGGCGCCGGTCCCGTAGGCCTCGAGCACATTGCCGAAAACGAGACGTTCCAGGTCGATGCCGGTGAGAAACCTCGTTTCCTCGTCAGAGCCCGGCACCGCGAGCTTGAACACGGTGCCGAACTCCGCGGCCTGGCAGACGAGCGGGCTGTGCGTCGTGACGATGAACTGGATGTTCGGGAAATGCTTGCAGAACCAAGGGCCAATCTCCCGCTGCCATGTCGGGTGAAGATGTGCATCGACCTCATCGATCATCACGACGCCGGGCCGAGCCACGCTCAGACCCGATTTATCGAAGAGATCGCGATCGGGGTACGCGAGCGAGAGCTGCCGGAGTAACTCGAACGTCATGCTGAGGACGGCGCGATGCCCGTCGCTCAGGTTCTCCGCGGGCACGCGCCCCTTGGATGCATTGCGGAAGACGACCTCCTGCGGCGTGACCTCGTCAATGCGCATCCCGTGGGGAAGAAACCCGGGCTGGTTCACGAACGTGCTCACTTTGTCCACGTTGACTGGCGCAAAGAGCGGCTTCATCCGCCCAACCGGCGTGTACTCGAGCAGTGCGAGATCGCGCAGCCACTTGAGGCCGGAGGTCAATGCCACCGACTCGCCGAAAATCGAGAGGTGGCGAGTCACGCGCGACTGCTCCTCGAGGAGCTTCTCCCAATCCCGGTCACCGCCGGTAAAGCGGCGGAACGGCCCATACGACGCCGCGAACCATCCGCGCGGGCTTCCCCAGACATTCGACTCGGGCGGCGCGCCTCTCGTCTTCCACCGCGTCGACCCAATGACCCGAGGCTTTGGGCGGCGCTGCACGTCGATTCCCACGCGCAGCGGACCCTTCACGGCGGACCGATCGACCGATCGGTCTTCCTTCGGGTCGGCCTCGACCAGCAAGTCGATGTCCGCCGAACCGGTTCCGAAGCGCACCCAGTCGTTCCAATTGAGGCGAAGCATTGGCGCCTCTTCCGGTCCGATGAGCGCGAGCGCCGCCGCCCGCAGGACGGAACTCTTGCCGGCTCCGTTGTCGCCGATGAGCACATGCCACCCGGCCCGCGGAGCATCGGGCGGCAGATCCCAGTCGAGCTCTTCAATGCCGCGGAAGTTCCGGATGGAGATTCGGGTCAGGTACATGAACGACAAGATACCAGCGCATGCGACGACAGCAGTGCCAGGAAACACGCGACGAGCGGCGCTGCCCGGCCGGGCGTCTCGCCATAAGGCAACACCGCATACAGGGGGGCACTTCCCTCACGCGGGAGAGAAGGTGGGACTGGGAGGAGAACTCGCCGCCCGAGGCAGCGGCAAGACGGAGCCAGAGAAGAAGCGGACGTCCCGATTGGAGCCGGCAGGGATGCCGCGCCTGGCCTCACCGGCGGCGGTGCGCCGGGGCCGCATTCTCCACCCGCGTGGGCGCCATCGCGTCCACCGGCAGCAACCGGGAGGTGGGTACTTCAACGTGTTCGGCTGGCTTCATGGTGTCTCCTCCACCTGCCTCTACGAATGAACCCACCTCCAGGTTACGCCTCTTCCCGCCTCACGCCAGGTCGAACAGCAGGGCCTCCAGCGGCGCACTCGCCGAGAGCACCAGCCGCGCCTCATCGGTCACGGCCACCCCGTCCCCGGCCTTCACCTCCACGCCGTTGAGCATCCCCGCCCCGCGCGCCACCTGCAGCCACGCGCCCCGGCCCGGCGCCAGCGCGTACTCCGCCGTCTCGCCCTTCCCCAGGAGCGTGCTGTACAGCCGCATGTCCTGGTGCACCTTCAGCGCCCCCTCCTTCCCCTCCGGCGACACCACCAGCCGGAAGCGACCCTGCCGCTCCTCCTTCGTGAAGGCCTTCTGCTCGTAGCTCGGCGTCAGGCCCTGGCGCTCGGGGAGGATCCAGATCTGCAGGAAGTGCAGCTCCTCGCCGCTCCGGTTCATCTCGCTGTGCAGCACGCCCGTGCCCGCCGTCATCCGCTGCAGCTCTCCCGCCTTCAGCACTCCCAGCGTGCCCATGCTGTCCCGGTGCTCGATCTGCCCCGAGAGCACGTACGTGATGATCTCCATGTCCCGGTGCGGGTGCGTCCCGAAGCCACTGCGCGGCGCCACGCGGTCCTCGTTGATGACGCGCAGCGAGCGGAAGCCCATGAAGCTCGGGTCGTAGTAGTCCGCGAACGAGAAGGTGTGGTGGGAATCCAGCCAGCCGTGGTTCGCATGGCCGCGTGCTTCAGAGGGTCGAACGATCAACATAGGGTACTCCTTCTCTCCAGTCTTCTTCGATGCTCGGGATGCCAGGCCCGTCACGCTGGCCAGCAACCCACCCACCACTTCACGCCGGCCCGGGCCCCGGCCAGCCATCCGCCGCCTCACGCCGCCTTCCCCACCGCCGCCGCCTTCACCACCTGCACGTCCAGCTCGATGTCGATGCGCTCGCCCACCAGCACCCCGCCCGTCTCCAGCGCCTTGTTCCACGTCAGCCCGAAGTCCTTGCGGTCGATGCTCGTGCGCGCGCTGAACGCCAGGCGCTCCGTGCCGAACGGATCCGTCACCCGGCCGAGGAACCCGGTCTCGAGCACCACCTCGCGCGTGGTGTCCTTGAGGGTCAGGTCCCCCATCACGGCGTAGCGGTCCTTGCCCACCGCCTGCACGCGCTTGCTGTGGAAGATGACGCGCGGGAAGGCCCCCACGTCGAAGAAGTCCGGCGAGCGCAGGTGGTTGTCCCGGGCCTCCACCTGGGTGTCGATGCTCGCCGCCTCGATCTTCATCTCCGCCTGCGCCTTCAGCAGGTCGCCGTTCGTGAACAGCCTCCCCTCGTAGCGGGTGAAGCGGCCGTGCACCCGCGCCACCACCATGTGCCGCACGGTGAAGCCGATGGAGGTGTGCTGGGGGTCGATGTGCCAGGTCTCGATGGCCATGGGGGTCGTCTCCTTGGGAAGTGCCTCTCTGGCCTTCCTCTAGAGCAACCCGCCTGCCAACACCCAACCCCCTGGAATCACATGAGCCGCCCCCGCCCAACGGGAGCAAGGCTCTCAAAATGAGAGTCCTCGGCTATCATCCGGAGAGCGCCTCTCCGTCCATCCGGGAGCCGCCCGCCCGGCCCTCCGGGGCCTCCCGGGCCACCGGACGGGCGCCGGGCGCGGACCCTCCGCGGGTGCTGGCTCCCTGGCGGGTGCCTACCTCATTCCAGAGAGAGGCTCGAACGCGGAGGTCGCACCATGGACGTCAACGAGGTCATCGACAGGGCCCGCGACGCATTCAGTGTCCGGCGTGTCTACGGAGACCCCATCCAACAGGGCGAGGTGACGGTCATCCCCGCCGCCCGGGTGACGGGAGGCGGCGGGGGAGGCGGCGGCGAAGGCCCCCTGGCCGAGGGAGCCCAGGGGGCGGAGAGCGCCAGTAAGGGCTACGGCAGCGGCTTCGGGTTGAACGCCCGGCCCGCCGGGGCCTTCATCCTGCGCAAGGGGAAGGTGCGCTGGATGCCGGCGGTGGACGTCAACCGCATCATCCTCGGCGCCCAGGTGCTGGTGGGCCTCGTGCTGCTGACGTTCGGCCAGAGGCTCGCCCGCTTCCTGTTCCAAGAGGGCAAGCGCCCACGCCTCAAGCGCCTGGCGCGGTGAGCGTCACTCGGATGGCCGTCACTCCAGGACCATCTCCATCACCCGGAAGCCCGCGGTGCCATCCCCCAGCTGGCCGTACGCGTTGTCGCCCGTGGCGCCGACCTTGCCGTCCGGCTTCAGCACCAGGGAGTGGGAGCCACCCGCGGCAATGGCCGTGACACCCGTGAACTCCAGCATCTGGAGCGCCAGGGGGCTGTCCGTCGTGGTGCCATCCCCGAGCTGACCGAAGGTGTTGGCGCCCCAGGCCCACACCGTCCCATCCCCCAGCAGGGCCAGCGAGTGCGCCTGGCCGGCCGCGATGGCCGTGACGTTCTCGAGGCCCGTCACCCGTACCGGCGCGGCGCTCGCGGAGGAGGTGCCGTCCCCGAGCTGCCCGGAGGTGTTGGCGCCCCAGGCCCACACCGTGCCGTCCTCGCGCAGCGCCAGCGAGTGCCGCCCCCCCGCGGCGAGGGCCGTGATGCCCGTGAGCTCCGGCGAGGGCAGCGGCACCGGAACACCGCTCGAGTAGAGGTTGCCATTGCCGAGCTGGCCGGTGGCGTTGTCCCCCCAGGCCCACACCGTACCGTCCTCGCGCAGCGCCAGCGAGTGGCCGGAGCCGCCCGCGACGGCCTTGACGCCCAGCAGGCCCTGCACCTGCACCGGGGTGGTGCGCGAGGTGGTGGTGCCGTCCCCGAGCTGGCCCGTGGTGTTGCTCCCCCAGGCCCACACGGTGCCATCGACGCGCACCGCCAGGGCATGGCCGGCGCCCGCCCAGAGGGCGATGACGTTGGAGAGTCCCTGCACCTGCATCGGGGTGGTGTGCGAGGTGGTGGTGCCGTCCCCGAGCTGGCCGGAGGTGTTGTCGCCCCAGGCCCACACCGTCCCATCGCAGCGCAGCGCCAGGGAGTAGTCGCCGCCCGCCGACACGGCCTCGACGCAGCGGGGCTCCGCCAGCTGGAAGTAGGACTCACTGAAGGAGACGTCCTCGACGCCGAGCTGCCCGTCGCCGTTGCCGCCCCAGCTCAAGACGAAGCCGTCGGTGCGCGCGTAGAGGGAGTGGCCGGAGCCCGCGGAGAGCCGCGCCGCGCCCGGAGTGCCCCGCATCCGCACGGGGAAGGGGTACGCGCTGGTGGCCCCATTGCCGAGCTGGCCATAGGTGTTGTCGCCCCAGGTCCACACCGTGCCGCCCTCGCGCAGCACGACGGACATCCGGCCACCGGCCGACGGGGCCGTGACGCGCGAGAAGCCCGGCACCCGCACCGGCGTGCTCACGGAGGTGTTGGTCCCCAGGCCGAGCTGGCCCGTCGCGTTGCGTCCCCATGTCCAGAGCTGGCCGTCGGTGCCCTGGGCCAGCACGTGGCTGCCCCGGGAGGAGAGGGCCGAGATGGGGTTGACGAGGGCGGTGACCCGGGCCGCCAGGGAGCGGGCATTCGTGGTGCCATCCCCGAGCTGGCCGTAGAAGTTGTCCCCCCACATCCACACCGTGCCATCCGACTTCAGCGCCGCCGAGTGGAAGGGCCCGGCCTCGATGGCGACGATGTTGGAGAGCCCCTGCACCTGCACGGGGGCACTGCGCGCGGTGGAGGTGCCGTCCCCGAGCTGGCCGTAGGCGTTGTCACCCCAGGCCCACACCGTCCCATCCGACTTCAGCGCCAGCGAGTGGTAGAGGCCGGCGGCCACGTGGGTGACGCCCGAGAGCGACGAGAGCTGCTGGGGCGTGGGGCGCGGGGTGAAGGAGGTGGTGCCGTCGCCGAGCTGGCCGTAGGTGTTGTCGCCCCAGGCCCATACCGAGCCATCCGACTTCCGCGCCAGCGAGTGGTAGCCCCCCGCGGCGAGGGCCGTGGCGCCCGATACCCCCGATACCTCTCCCGGCGTGGCGCGCTTGCCGCCCGAGCCGTCCCCGAGCTGGCCGAACGAGTTGTCACCCCAGGCCCACGCCGTCCCGTCCGACTTCAGCGCCAGCGAGTGGTAGCTGGACACGGAGATGGACGCCACGCCCGACAGCCCCGTCAGCTGTACCGGGAGCGGGCGCTGGGAGAAGGTGCCATCCCCCAGCTGGCCCTGGCCGTTGTCGCCCCAGGCCCACACCGTCCCATCCGGCTTCAGCGCGAGCGCGTGCACGTCCCCCGCCGCCACCGCCGAGATGCCGGAGAGGCTCTGCACCCGCTCCGGCACGGGACGCCAGCCGGCGCTGCCATTGCCCAGCTGGCCGAAGGAGTTGGAGCCCCAGGCCTGGACGGAGGCATCACTGCGCCCGACCAGCACGTGGGAGTTGCCACAGGCAATCGCCTGGACATTGACGCCGGACACCAGCACGGGGAGGCGCAGCGGGCCGGCGAGGTTCTGGCCCGCCTGGCCCTGGCTGTTGTCCCCCCACATCAGCACGGAGCCGTCGATGTGCTGGGCCATGACGTGGTGCGTCCCACTGGCGACGGACACGATGCCCGTCAGGCCGTGCACCTGCACCGGCGTGAGCGACGGCGCCGTCCCCTCGTCTCCGAGCTGGCCCCGGGAGTTGTCCCCCCAGGCCCACACCGTGCGATCGTCGCGCGCCGCCACGGAATGGGCGCCGCCTCCGGCGATGGAAACGATCTCCGTGAGGCCGGTCACCCGCACCGGCGTGGTGCGCGAGGTGGTGGTGCCATCCCCGAGCTGGCCCGAGGCGTTGTTGCCCCAGAGCCATACCGTGCCGTCCTCGAGCAGGGCCAGCGAGTGCGTGTCCCCGGCCGCGATGGCCGAGACTCCCGTCAGCCCCGACACCTGCGTCGGGACGTTGCGGCTGCTCGTCGTGCCGTCCCCCAGCTGGCCCTGGGCGTTGTTCCCCCACGCCCACACGGTGCCATCCGTCTTCAACGCCAGCGAGTGCAGGTTGCCGGCGGCGATGGCCTCGACGTCCGTGAGCCCCGGCACTTCCACGGGGCTCGTGCGCTGCGTGGTGGTGCCATCCCCCAACTGCCCCTCCCCATTGCCACCCCACGCCCACACCCGGCCCGTGTCACTCATGGCCAACGAGTGGTTGTTGCCAGCCGCCACGGCCATCATCCCCGTGAGGCCCACCACCCGCACCGGATTCAGCCGCTGGCTGGTGGTGCCATCCCCCAGCTGCCCCTGGGCGTTGTTGCCCCAGCTCCACACCGTGCCCGTCGGCAACACGTACAGCGAGTGCCCCAACCCCCCCGCCAGGCGGTAGGGCAGGCCTTGCACGCTGAGGATGGACGCACGGCGATGGGCCCGCGCCCCTTCATCCTCTCCCTCCCTCTCCCCACATCCCACCACCAGCGAGGCCATGGCCAGGAGGAGCGTCACCGGCAGGCTCCTCGACAAGGTGCTCCCCATCATGCATCCCTCTCGTTCATGCCTCGGCAACGACGGATGCGAGGCAAGGCTTGCGTTACCCACACACAGCCCCCCCGTGCTCAACCCGGGGCATGGAGCCCCAGGTCCTGACTCCGTCAGTCAGGCGCTGAGCACACCCATATGCAGACAACCCTGACTTATAAGCAACTGGGTGACACACGACTCTCCAGGTGTCCCCTGCATCCCAGGGGGTTCCCGCATAGCTGGAATGACGCGCCATCCCACCGGGAGCGACGTCAGACCCCCCTGTTCCGCTCCGTCAGGCGCGGTTGCAGCAGACACCCCGTACGACCAGGTTGGGCCCTCTCATGACCGTCGAACCCTCCCGCCGCCAGGCCGCGCTGGAAGCGCTCGCCCTGGATGACGACGCACTGCTCCGCACCTGCGAGGTGGAGTTCTTCATCGCCTCCGGCCCGGGCGGCCAGCACCGCAACACCACCGCCAGTGGTGTGCGCCTGACCCACCCGCCCACCGGGCTGTCCGTCACCGGCACCGAGCGCCGCAGCCAGTCACAGAACAAGGGCGCCGCGCTCGAGCGCCTGCGCGAGGGCCTCCAGGCCCTCACCTACGTGCCCAAGAAGCGCCACAAGACGAAGCCCACCAAGGGCTCCCAGCGGCGTCGTCTGGACACCAAGAAGCGCGAGGGCGAGAAGAAGGCCCAGCGCAGCAAGAAGGTGCAGTGGTGAGCGCCCCCACGCTGGAGGACGCCATCGCCCTGGCCGTGGAGGCCCACCGGGGCCAGCGCGACAAGTCCGGGAAGGCATACATCCTCCACCCCCTGCGGGTGATGATGCGCCTGGAGACGGACACGGAGCGCATGGTGGCCATCCTCCACGACGTGGTGGAGGACACCCCCTGGACGCTGGAGCGGCTGCGCGGGCTCGGCTACCCCGAGGAGGTGCTGGGCGCGCTGGACTGCCTGACGAAGCGCGAGGGCGAGACGTACGAGGCCTTCATCGAGCGCATCCTCCCCCACCCGCTCGCGCGCCGCGTGAAGCGGGCGGACCTGGAGGACAACATGGACGTGCGGCGGCTGCTGGCCCTCACGGACAGGGACGCGGAGCGGCTGGCCCGCTACCGCGCCGCCTGGGCCCGGCTCCAGGAGGGGTGAGCCCTCGAGACGCGAGGCGGCCTACCAGGAGACCTCGAGCGCGATGCTCAGGTCTCCCGTCTTGCGCGCGCTGATGTTCACGTTCTTCACGCCCAGCCGCTTGGCGATCGCCTGCGCCCCACCCACATGGTAGGCGAGCGGCATGAAGGTGACCTCGATGGTGAGCACGCCCCGGTTGGCTCCCGGCCAGGTCAGCGCGGGCTTCCCGTACGTGGTCAACACCCAGTAGAGCGTCTGCAGGGCGATCATGAACTGCTGGGGCGTGCTCCCCGCCTGCTGCAGCGCCGTGCGCCCCACCGGCGTCTCCATGTAGCTGGAGCCCGCCTTGAAGCCAATCTGCCGGAGCACTTCCTCGTAGCTGCCCAGCTTGCCGCTCATGGAGCGGGCCGCGGCGGAGAGCAACAGCAGGAGCGAGCGCGTGGGGTAGTTGAAGAACTCCACGAAGGACTTCTCGCCGCTGGCCGCCAGGCAGCGCTGCACCACGTCCTCGTCCCCGCCGAGCTCCCGCACCACCCGCAACAGGGAGGAGAACAGGAAGCCCCGCGTGGTGTGCTGAGGCGTCGCCAGGCCCAACCGATGCTGAAGATCCTGCTCCGCGTCCTGCGCGGTGTCGTTGCCCGGATTCAACTCAGTACCCATGCCGTGTTTCCAGCGGCCTCCGGCTCCGTGAGCGCAGCCGCGGCCCCGGATACTACAACGGTTCATTCGAGGACACTGCTTCGGCTCCAAAGCAGACGGCCCGGCGCACCGCGAAGGGCACGCCGGGCCGGCTGCACGGGGACCGAGGGGAAGAGACCCCCGCCCCTGCCCTCTCCCAGAGGGAGAGGGGAACCTACACGGGACTACGCCTTGGCCAGCTGACGCATCACGTAGAGCAGGATGCCGCCGTGGCGGTAGTAGTCGAGCTCGTTGGGCGTGTCGATGCGGCACAGCGCGGTGAACTCCTGGGTGCCGCCCTCGCCGGTGGCCTTCACGGTGAGCTTCTTCTGCGGGGCCAGGTCCGTGGAGATGCCGGTGATTTCGAACGTCTCCTGGCCGGTGAGGCCCAGGCTCTGCGCGTCCTGGCCCGCCTCGAACTGCAGGGGCAGCACGCCCATGCCGATGAGGTTGGAGCGGTGGATGCGCTCGAAGCTCTTGGCGATGACGGCCTTGATGCCCAGCATGGCCGTGCCCTTGGCGGCCCAGTCACGGCTGGAGCCCGTGCCGTACTCGGCGCCGGCGAGCACCACCAGCGCGGTGCCCTCCTGCTGGTACTTCATGGAGGCGTCGTAGATGCTCATCCGCTCGCGGCTGGGGATGTGGACGGTGACACCACCCTCCACGCCGGGCACCAGCAGGTTCTTCAGGCGGATGTTGGCGAAGGTGCCACGCACCATCACCTCGTGGTTGCCACGGCGCGCGCCGTAGGAGTTGAAGTCCTTGGGCTGCACGCCCTGGTCCATGAGGTACTTCGCCGCGGGGCTCGTCTTGGCGATGTTGCCGGCGGGGGAGATGTGGTCCGTGGTGACGGAGTCACCCAGCAGCGCGAGCACCCGGGCGGCCTTGATGTCGACGAGCGGCTTGGGCTCGGCCGGGATGTTCTCCAGGAAGGTGGGCTTGCGCACGTAGGTGGACTTGGGGTCCCACTTGAACGTGTTGCCGCCCCCGGGAGAGAGCTTCTGCCAGAGCTGGTCCCCCTCCATGGCGCGCGAGTACTGGCTGCGGAACTGCTCCGGCTTCACCGCGGAGGTGATGAAGCGCTGGATCTCCTCGGAGGAGGGCCAGATGTCCTTGAGGAACACCGGCTGGCCGTTGCGGTCGGTGCCGATGGGCTCGTTGTCCAGGTCCTTGCCCACCTCACCGGCGAGCGCGTAGGCCACCACGAGCGGCGGGGAGGCCAGGTAGTTCATGCGCACGTGCGGGTTGATGCGGCCCTCGAAGTTGCGGTTGCCGCTGAGCACCGCGGCCACCACCAGGTCACCCGAGGTGACGGCGTCGGCCACGGGGTCCGGCAGGGGGCCTGAGTTGCCGATGCAGGTGGCGCAGCCGTAGCCCACCACGTGGAAGCCGAGCGCCTCCAGGTAGGGCATGAGGCCGGCCTCCTTGAGGTAGTCCGTCACCACGCGGCTGCCCGGGGCGAGGCTCGTCTTCACCCAGGGCTTCACGTTGATGCCGCGCTCCACGGCCTTCTTGGCCAGGAGGCCCGCGCCCAGCAGCACCGCCGGGTTGGAGGTGTTGGTGCACGAGGTGATGGAGGCGATGACGACGGCGCCGTGGCCCAGCTCGTAGCTCTGGTTGCCGGCCTTCACGGTGACGGTCTGCTTGAGGCGCTCGGGAGGCACCGGGGCCGCGGGGGCCTTGGCCTTGCCGCCGCCCTCGTCGTCCTCGCCCTTGCTCTTGCCGGCGGACAGCATCTCCACGAGCGACTTCTCGTAGGCGCCCTTCATGTCCTTGAGCGTGACGCGGTCCTGCGGGCGCTTGGGGCCGGCGAGGCTGGGCACCACGGTGGACAGATCCAACTCCAGCGTGTCGCTGAAGACGGGGTCCGGGGTGTTGGCGGTGTGGAAGAGGCCCTGCTCCTTGAAGTAGGCCTCGGCCAGGGCGACGAGCTCCTCCGGGCGGCCAGTGAAGCGCAGGTAGTTGAGGCTCTCCTGGTCCACCGGGAAGAAGCCGATGGTGGCCCCGTACTCGGGCGCCATGTTGGCGATGGTGGCGCGGTCCGGCAGCGACAGGCTCTGGAGGCCGTTGCCGTAGAACTCGACGAACTTGCCCACCACGCCCTTCTTGCGGAGCATCTGCGTGACGGTGAGCACCAGGTCCGTCGCGGTGGCGCCCGCCGGCAGCTTGCCCGTCAGCTTGAAGCCCACCACCTGCGGAATCAGCATCGTAATGGGCTGGCCGAGCATGGAGGCCTCGGCCTCGATGCCGCCCACGCCCCAGCCCACCACGCCCAGGCCGTTGACCATGGTGGTGTGGGAGTCGGTGCCCACCAGCGAGTCCGGGCACACCACGTTGCCCTGACGGAAGGCCACCTGGGCCAGGTACTCCAGGTTCACCTGGTGGCAGATGCCCACGTCCGGGGGCACCACGCGGAAGTTCTTGAAGGCGTTCTGGCCCCAGCGCAGGAAGGCGTAGCGCTCCTGGTTGCGCTCGAACTCCAGCTCCGCGTTGGCGCGGAAGGCGTCCGTGGTGCCGAACACGTCCACCTGGAAGGAGTGGTCGATGACCAGGTCCGCCGGGTTGCGCGGGTTGATCTTCGCCGGATCTCCCCCCATGGCGGCGAGCGCCTCGCGCATGGCGGCCAGGTCCACCACCGCGGGCACGCCGGTGAAGTCCTGCAGCAGCACGCGCGCCGGGTGGAAGGAGATTTCGGTGTCCGGCTCGGCCTTGGGGTTCCAGGCGAGCATCTTCTCCACATGCTCGCGCTTCACCACGCGGCCATCCTCGTGGCGCAGCAGGTTCTCGAGCAGGATCTTCAGCGAGAAGGGCAGTCGGGCCACCGAGGCGTGGTCCTTGCCCACCTTCGCCAGGCTGTAGAAGTCGTACGTGGCCGAGCCGACCTTGAGCTGACTCTTGCTCTTGAAACTGTCCGTCATGTGAGTGCCGTCCTTCCTTCCGTCCGCTGAGAATCTCCGGGCGTCTTCTAGGCCCCCGGACAGCGGCTTGCAAAAGGATCTTGCGGGCACTGCCAGGGGCGGACGGTCCAGGCGGCGTTCACTGCCCGTGAGGGCCCCCGGAGGGATGCCCGGCTAACGGTCCTCGAGCATCCGGGCGGTGCGCTGGAGGCGCTCGGTGCCAATCTTCAACAGGGCGTCCCGCATGCCCGGCTGGCTGAAGATGTGGCGCTCGAAGGAGGAGCGCTCCAGGCGCAGCAGCACGCTGGGCACATCCGCCCGCACCATGGCCGTCACCGGCTTGTCCATGAGCAGGGAGATCTCCCCGAAGACGTCCCCCTCGCGCAGCACCGGGTAGGGCGTCTCCTGCCCGTCCGGGTGGACGTGGTAGGGCGTGCACCGGCCGCGCAGCAGCAGGTAGAGGGCATCCCCCATGGCGCCGGCGGTGAGCAGCGTGGTGCCCGCCGGCACCCGCTGGAGCTGGAACTCCCGGGCCAGCGCCCGCCGCTGCTCCAGGCGCAGCGGAGAGAAGATGGGGTGGGTGCGCAGCAGGTTGTCCGCGGCGCGCTTGCGGCAGAAGGCCTGGACCACGCGCTCCACCAGCGGATGCTTCTGGGAGACCTCCGCCACCCGCGCCCGCGTCAGCTCCAACACCACCGAGGACACCGACGGCATCACGGTGCACAACCGGGGCCCCTCGGTGATGAGCGCCATCTCCCCGAAGACGGCCCCGTCCAACGCCGGCCCCTCCTGCGGCCCCTTGCCCTCCAGCAACCGCCAGACCTCGCCCCGCCCCTCCACCATGAAGAACACGGAGGCGCCCGGATCCCCCTCCCGCATCACCGGCTGGCCGGAGGCGTACGTGCGCACCTCCACCGCCTCCAGCAGGGCGACGAAGGCATCCCGGCACAGCATGGAGAAGAGAGGCACCGCCACCGGATCCTCCCGCTCCGGGAGGAGCTCGAGATCGGCGGACACCTGCTCCGCCGCGCCTTCCGGGGGCTGCACCGGGTAGCGCGCGTAGAGGTTGGCGATGAAGGCCTGTGTGCGCGTGTGCTGGGGCTCCAGCCGCAGCAGCTCCTTGCACGCGACGATGGCGCGCAGCAACTGGCTGCCCTGCGCCCAGGCCCTGGCGAGGGCCTCGAAGCCCGCGGCGGCCTCCTCTCGGAGGCCCTGCTGCTCCAGCTTCCGCAGCTCCGCCAGGGCCAGGTCCACCCGCCCACCGGCGGCCAGTTGTGCGGCCAGCTCCCTCGGCCGGACAAGGTTGTCGGCTCCGTCAATCACCGTGCTCACGCTCACAGGTGGCGCACGCTACCACCGAGCCGGCCTCAAGCGGATGGAAGCGTCTGTCCGCCACCCAACGCTGGGGCGAACAGGTCTCCCACCTTGTCCAGGCGCCGTCGAACGCTGTCCAGGGTGAAGCGCGTGGGGTCCAACTTCGGCGTCACCTCGGACCAGGCCAGCGGCGTGGACACGGGCGCGTGAGGCAGGGCTCGCAGGGAGTACGGCGCCACCACCGTCTTGCCCCAGGCGTTCTGCCCCGCGTCCAGGTACAGTCGGCCCTGGCGCCGCTCCTTGGAGCGCTCGACGGTGGCCAGCCGCGGGTACTCGGCGGCGAGGGCCTCGAAGGCCCGGGTCGCGAAGGCGCCCACCTGCTCATAGGTGTGCCCAGGTGCGAGCGGCACCAACACGTGCAGGCCCCGCTTGCCGGACGTCTTCGGCACGCTGGTCAGCTCCAGCTCCTCCAGGTAGCGCCGCAGCGAGGTGGCCAGCTGGATGAGGTCTCCGAAGGCGCCCTCCCCGGGGTCGAGATCGAACACCACCCAGTCCGGCTCCTTCAGGTGCCCCACCCGGCTGGACCAGATGTGCAGGGTGAGGGCGGACTGGTTGGCGAGCCACAGCAGCGACTCGGGCCGATCCACCACCACGTGGGGCAGCGTGCGGGCCTCGTGGTGGATGACCACGGTGGTGAGCCAGTCCGGCGTGCCCTGCACCCCCTGACGGAAGAAGCCGGGCGCGTCCACGCCGCGCGGCCACTGCTGAAGCGCGAGCGGGCGGCCGGCGAGCGCGGGCACCATCAGCGGCGCCACGTCCCGGAACCAGGCGAACACGTCCGCCTTGGTGAAGCCCGTCTCCGGGAAGAGCACCCGCTCGCCATGGGTGAGCACCACGGGCGCCACCGGGCGGGGAGTCCGGGTGGACTGTTTCCGCGCCACGGCCGTCCTGCCCGCGGCCCGCTTCCCCTGACGCACCTTCTGACGCACCTTCGTCCCGGTCCGCCGGTGCGGGCCCCGCGTGGCGCGCACGGGCGTGCCGCGTGGCTTCTCCCTCACGCACTCCTCGGGACGCTTGTCATTGCGCAACCCCTGGAAGGACGGGTGACGCAGCCGGCCATCCTCCGTCCACTCGGTGAAGGCCACCTGGGCCACGAAGCGCGGCTTCACCCAGAAGGCCTCCTCGTTGTGCAGGGCGTCGCGCACGTACGGGGCGTCCTTCACGGGAGACTTCTTCACCACGTCACGGGCCAGGAGCGTGCGCAACTCACGCCGCACCTTCGTGGAATAGCCCGTGCCCACCTTGCCCGCGTAGTGCCAGGTGTTGCCCTCGCGCACCGCCACCAGCAGCGAGCCCAGCTCCGGCCGCTCGTTGGCCATGGGCGTGAAGCCCACGATGGCGACCTCCTGGTTGGCCTGCACCTTGAGCTTGAGCCAGTCCGCGCCGCGGCCCGGCGTGTACGGGCTGCCCACGCGCTTGGCCATGACGCCCTCCAGCCCGCGCCGCCTCGCCCGCGCCAGCGACTGCTTCGCGCTGCCCTTCACCTGCTCGGCGATTTCCAGCGGCGGCTTCACCCCCTCGAGCAGCTTCTCCAGCCTCGCCCGGCGCTCCTCCAACGGCAGGGCGCGGACGTCCTCCCCATCGAGCCACAGCACGTCGAAGATGACGTACCGCTCGTCGACGCCCTTGCCGAGCAGTTGGAAGCGCGAGCGGCCCTTTGGATCCAGGGCGATGAGCTCCCCGTCCACCACGGCCTCGTGCCCGCCGAGCGTCTCGAGCGCCCGGAAGATGGCGGGGAAGCGCGGGGAGAGATCATTCCCGTTGCGCGATTGCAGGGCGATGCGGCCCCCCTGGAGCGCGGCGATGGCCCGGAAGCCGTCGTACTTCACCTCGAAGCGCCAGTCGGCGTCCGCGGTGGCATCCACCTGGGCCAGGGTGGCCAGCATGGGCGGCCACACCTCGCCGAGCAGCGCCTCGGGCGTGCGGGCGCGCCCCTTCGTCCGAGAAGGGCGGGAGGCGCGCACGGGTTTCGCCGGGGCACGTGGGGCGGCGGTGCGCCGGGTGCGGCGGGCGGGCCCGCGCGTGGCGCTCTGGCCGGACTTCACGGACTCGGGGTACTCCACCGTGACGTCGTAGCCGGGGTGCTCGGTGCCATCCTTGGCCTTGAAGCACAACCACCGCGCCTTCTTGCCCACCGGGCGCGTGCGGATGAGGTGCCACCCGCCCTCGAGCTTGTGCCCATGCAGCACCACGTGCAGCCGGCCGCGCGCGAGCTGCTCGGAGGCCTGGCCCGGCGGCACGGTGTCGAAGGTGCCCTCCTCCCAGAGGAGCGAGTCGCCCGCGCCGTAGGCCCCCTCGGGGATGCGGCCCTCGAAGGTGGCATAGGCCAGGGGGTGGTCCTCGGTCTGGACGGCGAGCCGTTTGTCGGCCGGGTCGTAGCTGGGGCCCTTGGGAATGGCCCAGCTCACCAGCACGCCGTCGATCTCCAGCCGCAGGTCATAGTGCAACCGGGTGGCGTCGTGCTTGTGCACCACGAAGATGGAGCCACCTCCACCGCGCGGAGCCGGGACCTCCGGAGCGGGCTCGGAGGTGAGGGAGAAGTCACGCTTCGCGCGGTACGTCTTCAGGCGCGCACGAGCGGAAGTCTTGGTTCGTCGCGAGGTCGCCATCCCCCCAAGGGTCGGCATGCACGGCTTGTCTGGCAAAAGCCGGACCGGGGCCCGCTCCCTTGACCTTCCCCGTCAAGCGGAGGGGATGACTCGCGGAGTCGGCACGGGCGGTGTATCCGGCGGAGGAAGACACCCGCCCTCCTGATGGGTAGGCGGGCTGGTTGGCTATCCTCCAGGGCGGTTGTGATTCCAACGGAGCGCCTCTCATGACGAAGAAGAACCACACGCACTTCGATGGGAGGGCCCTCCTGGCGGTGGCGGTACTGGTGTTTCTGGGCGGGTGCACCACCGCGGGCGCCAGTGTCTCCTTCCGCCACACCGAGGGAACGCCCGGCCCTCACGAGCCATGGCACGCCGTGGGAGGCGCGGAGGCCGGCCCTGGCGAGGACAAGCCTCCGGCGGATGGCTGCGCACCACCACCTCCGGGCTGGCCCGGCCAGTCCTCCAGCGACGCCGAGGAGTTGCTCGCCCCGTTCCTCTCGTGCACCTCGCCCGCGGCCTTCGTCCAGTTGCAGCGCGGAGTGGACATGGCCTGGCTGGTGGAGCGCCTGGATGATTGGAGCGCCGTGCGGCTGGGCGCCTTGGGGCCCGTGCTTCCCGAGGCCACCGAAGTCCTCAACCGCAAGCGCGCCTCCTTCCTCATCACCGCCACCCGGGAGTACGGCCCCGCGCTCGCCGAGGTGTTCGCCCTCTTCATCATCCACTCCTCCTTCGACAAGGACCTGGAGCAGGTGCTGCGCCAACTCGCCGCGGACAAGCGGTTGGGGCAGACGCTGGGGCTGATGGCCACCGCCCGCGAGCAACTGCGGCAGAGGGGCGTGCACCTCCCGGACTACCCGGACCGGCCCGAGCGCCTCGGGGATGGCCTGCGGGGTGCTCGCGAAGGGCTGGGCGATGCCCTCTCCTCCGCCCCGCTGTTCCAGACGGGCCCGCTCCTGAGCTACGCCGCCCAGAAAGGGCAGCTGCCTCCGCCCTACCGGCAAGCCCTCGACGCGGTGGAGGACGCGCTGGCGCGGCGGGCCCTCGAGCCGGGCAACGTGCTGCTGGGCGTCCTGGACGAGATGACCTTCGGAGTGCCCCTGGGTTTCTACTCCCTGGCGGCCGGGGTGGGCCACGGCGTCCAGTCCCTGACGCAGGGCCAGTACGAGCAGGCCTCTCGCGAGCTGACTCCCGCTGTGCTCATGGTGGCCCTGTACGCGGGTGGCAAGGGCGTGCGCGCCCTCTCCCAGGGGCGGATCCAGGCACTGGAGTTGCGCCTGGAGGAGTTGAAGGCCACGGCGCAGCGGCTGCGGGAACAACTGGGAGGAGAAGGACTGCGAGAGGTGGCCCGCTACCTGCGGGCGGACCCCGAGGCGGCCCTGCTCGTCATCGACGGCGGAGAGGCCGGAGCGCTGGCCCTCCACGAGGCCCGGGGCAACGTGCCCAGGGCACAGGCCTGGTTGTCCCAGGCGAAGTCCGAGCGGCCCGGCGCCACCCGGACGCACGGCGGAGTCCCCAAGGGCCCGGGCAGCGTCGCTTCACTCGTGGACGAGGCGGCGGGGCTCTCCCGCGAGGTCCTGGACTCCAAGGTCCTGGAGCTCGAGCTCGAGCTTCCTGGCCCGCGCCTGTCCGGGGACGTGGCGGTGCTGGAGAAGCAGCTGGCGGCCCTGGAGAAGACGCCGCCGGCCGGCGCCACGGAGCACGCGCTCTGGAGCGAGTACCTCCAATACGGCAAGGGGCGCATGGCGGACCTGCGGCAGGGCGGCAAGCCGAAGAAAGGCGTGCAACTCGAGCCGCCCCTCAAGTGGGACGGCTACCAGCGGATGCGTGACTTCCTCCTCCGGGGGGTGAGGTTCGAGCGCGGCAGGGCACAGCTGCTGCGCGACGATGCGGCCCTTCCCCGGGCGCAGCGCCACTTCCTCCAGGACTTCGACTCCCCGCGTGTGGAGACCTACGTGGGCGTGAGGAAACCCGAGACCGGGCTGCGCTTCGCGGACGTGCTCGTCATCGAGCAGAAGCCACCCGCCGCACAACCTCCTCGCGTGGAGACCTTCAGTTTCAAGAGCCGTGACTTCTCGGGAATGGATTCAAAGGCCATGGAAGCACAGATGAAGGCGGATGCGAGAGAAGCCCTGGCGTACTACGGTGAGACGTTGGACATCGTCCGTCCCGGGCTCAAGCTGCGCGTGGACGTCCAGCGGGTCCGCCTCATCTACGAGGGTGGCGCACTCCAGCCCGTGAATCCAAGCTCGTTGGAGGATGCCGTGAGAGCCACCCAGGACAAGGTGCCAGGAGTGGAGGTGCTGTTCCAATGAAGACGCTGAGCGTGTACGGCTGGAAGTCGGAAGACAGCCTCTGGCTCGAGTTTGAAGGAGCCTTTGACGATCAGGCAGCCCGGCGGAGTGAGTTGGAACCCTTCCTCCAGGCGCTCGAGGAGCACGCGGACGGATGGATGCCGGATGTTGTCCAAGGCAAGCGGAACCGGAAATACTCCCGCGCCGCATTCTGGAAATCACTGGAGGAGGAGCACGACGACATCAGCATGAGCATCGGGCTCTACCGGACGAAACAGCCCGCGCTAGACCTGACACTCCGCCTCTGGTTCCGGCCACGACCTCCTCTCCTGAAATTCTCTGGTCTTGTGAAACCGCTCTCCTTATTCGCTCAGGAGGAGCGCTGCCAGCACTTCGTGGAGATGGTGCGTGCCTGGGCCTCCCGCTACCCCGTCTCCTACGCCACTGCCCACAGCGCTGACGACAGAGCATTGGCGGGCGCCCCCTACTTCGGCCGAGATCAAAGGACCGCGCACAGAGACGGCTTCGACAAAATCTACGCGGTGTGGTGGCTCAACGTCTTCGGCCCCGAGCTGGTGCGGAGCGTAGGCCGCGAGCGCATGCTCTCCACGCCCGCGCACCGGGTGGAGGAGCTGCCCAACGGCTCCATCCTCCTGGTGACGTGGCCCACCGCCGCCGACTTCTCCAGCGACGCGGCCCGCCTCGCCCAGGCCCGCGCTCACGCCCACCTCCGCCCGGACCTCGACTTCGACACCCTGCTCCACGGCCTGCGCGAGCGCAGCGCCGCCCTCGCCCCCGTGCGGCCCCACTTCCACCCGGATGCCGCCCCGCTCTTCTCCCGCGTCGTGGAACACGTCTCCAGCCACGAGCGCCCCCGCCTCACCACCGAGCTCAACTCCTGGCAGCTGCCCGAGCGCAGGCAGTGGCTGCCCGCAAGCTCCGCCCTCCCCCAGGACGTGGCCGACCCCCAGCCCTTCCTCGAGCGCTACAGTCTCCTGGCCGAGCACCTCGTGGCCATGCTCCACATCGAGGTGCCCTCCGTCCGCCAGGCCACCCCCGAGTCTCTCACCGACATCGACTTCTTCTTCTGGCGCGAGGACGTCCCCGACACCCGCTCCCGCGAGGGCCTCGACAAGCTCGCCGTTCCCGCCGTGGGCGCCTACCTGGGCCAGGTCCTGGTGCACCACCTCGACGGCCAGTGGATTCCTCGCGACAAGCTCATGGAGAACCAGGTGCTCGTCGGCGATCGCGTCTGGCTCCCCTTCATCCGCGCCTGGCACTACCTGCGCTCCCGACAGTCCCTGCTCGACTTCTCCCTCACCCAGGCCTTCCGCGAGGCCGAGCGCCACCGCGCCACCGGCCCGGGAAACCCGCCCCCCTGACGCCCCGGTTGCTCCTCATCCCGCACTCGTTGACGTCAACGAGTGATGTGGCCCAATGTGTGATGCTCATTGACGTCAACGAGTGAGTCCGGGGCCCGGCCTCAGTAGCGCTGACGCTCCGGTGGGTTCAGGAGCCGGATATCCGGGGGCTCGTTGGGATCCACCTGGCGCACGTCGGGCCGGGGCTCTCCCTCGGGTGGCATGATGGCGGTCTCGAAGCGGGGCACGTTGATGATGATGCTGCCCCCGCCGCGGTCCACCTGATCCAACGGCGCATCGGTCAAAGGGTATCCATCATACGTTGGAATCCCATACACCGACTCCCACATGCTGACGGCGGCTCCGCAGATGGGCAACCAGGAGCCGTCAGGGCGTTGGATGCGATTGATGCGGATGTAGACACGCATCGGGGTGACCTTCGCCTCGCCCTCCACGTTGAATCTCGGGCCGCCATTGAAAGGCTTCATGAAGGCCGTGACGGGCCCTGGCTTGACGTTGAGGGGTCCACCCTCCTCGCGAGGATAGGCCGAGGAGGCCGGGGTGCCTGACGTCATGTAGGTGGGGTAGAGGTATTCGGGCTCGAAACCCAGCTCGAGCGGGGTGGCGCGGGCCTCGGGTGGGCACCGCTCGAGGAAACCGGCCGAGTACGGACGCACGTCGGCGGTGGTGAGGGCACATCCGGCGAGTTGCACGAGCGACGCCCCCCACACGGCACGAATCGTGGCGCACCAGCGCGCGGAGTCCTCGGACGAGGGAGGGGTGGCGGAAGGATCCTGGCTGTTCTGGGAAGACGGCACGGGCGGTGCTCCTTGCTCGGCGAGCGCCGACGGAGCCGGCGCGGTGGACTCCACGTGAGGAGGCAAGTGAAGCAGCCACCACCCTAGCCCGAGCAGTCCCAGCACGAAGGCCCACTCCACGAGAACCACCGGCCAGCACCTCGCACGGGCCGCGCCCGCGGAATCCCCAGGCGTTCCAACGGGGCCCGGCTCCGACCGCGGGCCCGCCGCGGCCGGGGTGCTCTCGCGCTCGGAGAGCGGCACCGACGGCACCCGCCAGGACTCCAGATGCCCCTCCTCCGCCCGCAGCCGCTCCAGTTCCTCGCGCACGGCCCGGGCACTGGCGGGGCGCTGCTCGGGCTCCTTGGCCAGCAGCCGCAGGGCGAGCGCGGAGAGGGACGCGGGAACCTCGGGCGCGTGCTGCCGGGGCTCGGCGGGCGAGACGGTGACGATGGCCACCAGCAACTGCTCCAGCGGCAGCGCCGGATCGAAGGGGCGCAGACCCGTGAGCGCCTCGTAGATGAGGATGCCGATGGCGTACAGGTCCGCCGCGGGCCGGGCCTCGAAGCGCGAGCCCTTCTCGAGCACCTCCTTGCCCAACAGGAAGCGGATGGCCTCGGGGGGCTGGCAGTAGAGCGTGCCCGGCGCCAGCCCCTCCGTCAGCGGTCGCGCGCACGGCAGGTGGACGGCCCCCAGGTCGATGAGGAAGGGCCAGTCATCGCCTTCACGCACCAGGATGTTGTCGGCCTTGAGGTCACGGTGGCACACGCCTCGCTCGTGCATCACCTCCAGGGCACGCAGGATTTCGATCAGCACGCCCACCCATTGGTGGGTCGTGGCCCGCTTCTTCCAGCGCCAGTCGTGGAAGGTGCCACCTGGAACATGGTCCGTGACGAAGAAGGTGTAACCCGTCCGGGGATCCGGCCATCTCCCCAGCTCGTGAACGGGCAACAGGTTGGGGTGTGAGAGGTGCTCCAGCGAGACCGCTTCCCGGCGCATCCAGCCGTCCACGCGGTCCTCGTCCGCGTCCGAGGCCGGCTGCAACGCCATCTTCATGACGTACGAATCGCCTTCGTGCTCCACCAGGAAGAGGAGGGAGAAACCGCCAGCGCCCAGGCGGCGCACCACGAGGTACTCCCGCACCCTGTGTCCCGGACGCAGCTGGTTGGGATGCAGGGGCTTGTTCATGGCAATGCGAGAATGGTTTCCGGGAGAGACGAGCCTTTCACCCCCAGCAACAGGTGCGCGGTCCCTCCGGGAGGGGTGGCCACCACGGTGTGCCGCGAAACGGCATCTCCCGAGGACGACGGAACATGGAGCAGGGGCAGCACCAGCGTGGAGCCATCCCCCCGTGATGCCCGGAGCTGAAGCCGCTCCCAGTCCCGGACAGAGGGATTGCCATCCCAGACAGGCCGCGAGGACAGCGTGATGAAGACGTGCGGGCCAATGCGGAGGACGGATTCCACCTCCGCGTGAATCCCAGCCCGCAGGCGCACCCACGTCTTCGGCGGGGCCAGCCCGACCTGAGCCACCGATGCGGCCTGGAGGAGGCGGGCCACGTCGCTCACGCCCTCCTGGCCAGCGACGGGCGCCTGGAGCCGGACGAGCCGCACCTCCCCATCCACCTCGCCGCGGCGGGTGACGAGCGCGAGCTGGAGGGAATCGCCCGGCGGCAGCGGCACGGTGAGCACCAGGCGCTCGCCCTCCGGGAGGTCCGAGGAAGGAAGGAGGATGAAGGAGGTCGCATCCACCGGAACGAGCCGGACGCGCCCGCCCTCGTCCTGGAGCACCGGGCCTCCGATGCCGAGCGGGACGTCGGTGGTGATGACGGTGGCGCTGCCGCCCGCCACGGACAGCTCGGGGAGCGCCCCGCCGACAGCCGTGGAGGCGTGAACGGTGCGCATGCGGGACACGCGCTCGACGGGCCGCTCCCGAGCGGCGGCTGGCAAGGACGAGAAGAGGAGCGGCACGAGGAGAGCCACCCAGGAGACGGAGCGCACGCGAAACCTTCGCCGAGAGGAGGCCCACGCTAACCGTGGCGGCGCCGGGCGGGCAAGCTCCAGTCCACTTCGGCGGTCATCTCCACGAACGTGACTTCCGGAATCTCCCGAGGTATGCAGAGCCCAACCCAGGAGATATGATGAACCGCACTACCTTACGAACCCTGTTCCAGCTGTCACTGCTGCTCCTCCCCCTGGCCGCCGGAGTGGCCTCGGCCAGGAGCAGTTGGCTGCCCGAGGGCTGGCAGCCCGAGGACCGCGAGCTCAGGCTCTACGAGCGGCCTTCCGCCTCCGAGCGTGAGGTGCGGGTGACGCGCAGGTTCCTCTCGGTGGTGGAGCTGATGGATGGGCAGGTCGATCTGGAGCGGACCACGCTGGAAGGGGCCGGGGAGCGCATCCGGTTGAAGCAACAGGACGGCAACCTGCTGCTGGTGGATGTGGTGGGGGACCTGGAGCCGGGCGAGCGCCTCCCGCTCTCGGTGGCCTACCGGGACGGCCAGCGGCTGGAGCTGACGCTGGTGCGGGGCGAGCTGCGGACGGATCTCAGCGTGCGGGTTTACCAGCGGCCTCCGCCCACGAAGGAGGAGCAGGAAGCGGCACTGGCGGCGAGCCTGGCGGGCCTGACCCTGGATTACGAGGAGCATGAACATCTGCTGAAGGGGCGGATGACCTGCTCGCCCGAGGAGGTCGAGGCCCCCCGCGTGGGCGGCAGCGGCGTTCAGGAGTCGCGCTTCCGCTGCGAGCCCGTGCCACACGACTGCGGGTTCAAGCTGCCCGCGTGGCTGCACCGGCGGGAGTCGGCGGGCCGCCTCACCATCAACGGCGTGGAGGGAGGTGGAGGCAAGGTGGGCATGATGGGCAACAGCATCAGCTATTGGATGCCGTACCAGACGGTGGTGGTCCTCTCCGTCTTCAACATGGACCCCAATCGGCGCTGGAGGCCGGGTGAGTACGCGCTGAGGCGGGAGGCCACGGGAGAGACGGTGCGCCTGCTCGCCATGAAGTCGGAGGTGCCCGAGGAGGGCGTGGAGTTCGGTGAGGTGGGGTTGATGAGCTTCGTCATCGACCTGCCCAGCTCCGGCACCGAGCGCTTCGCGCTGGAGGTGCTCGAGAAGGACGGCGGCCCGCGCAGGATTCGCGTGGAGGGAATCACGTTCGAGAAGCCCGGGAAGGAAACTCCCGCCCGGTGACACGGCCGCGCCCGGGGTGAAACCGGGCGCGGGTGCCACGTCCTACCTCGGCGGCGCCTCAGCGCCCCTTCGAGCTCTCGCGCTGCTCGAGCTGGACGATCTCCTCCACCACCTGCGGCTCGGCCAGCGTGGTCGTATCACCCAGGCTGTCCATCTGGCCCTCGGCCACCTTGCGCAGAATCCGGCGCATGATCTTCCCCGAGCGCGTCTTCGGCAGGCCGCTCACCACGCGGATGCGGTCCGGCGTGGCCAGCGGTCCGATGATGCGGCGCACCTGCTCCTTCAGCGCGCCCACCAGCTGCTCGGAGCTCATGTCGCCCGGCTTCACCGTCACGTACGCGCAGATGCCCGTGCCCTTGATGTCGTGCGGGAAGCCCACCACGGCGGCCTCGGCCACCGCGTCGTGCGCCACCAGCGCGCTCTCGATCTCCGCCGTGCCCAGCCGGTGGCCCGACACGTTGAGCACGTCATCCACGCGGCCGGTAATCCAGTAGTACCCGTCCTCGTCGCGGCGGCATCCGTCACCCGTGAAGTACAGGCCCGGGTACGTGGAGAAGTACGTCTCCTTGAAGCGCCGGTGGTCTCCCCAGATGGAGCGCGCCTGGCCCGGCCACGGACGCTTCAGGCACAGGTTGCCCGAGACGTCATTGCCCTCGATGATCGTCCCCTTCTCGTCCACCAGCACCGGCTCGATGCCGAAGAACGGCAGGGTGGCGCTGCCGGGCTTGGCCGGCGTGGCTCCCGGGAGCGGGGTGATCAGGATGCCGCCCGTCTCCGTCTGCCACCACGTGTCCACCACGTCGCAGCGGCCCTCGCCCGGCACGTCGTGGTACCAGCGCCACACCTCCGGGTTGATGGGCTCGCCCACGGTGCCGAGAATCCGCAGGCTCTTGCGCGACGTCTTCTTCACCCAGTCATCGCCCTCGCGGATGAGCGAGCGCAGCGCCGTGGGCGACGTGTACAGGATGGTCGCCTTCAAGTCGTCCACCACCTGCCACATGCGGCTCGGGTCCGGATACATCGGCGTGGACTCGAAGAGGACCGTCGTCACGCCGTTCACCAGCGGGCCGTAAATCAGATAGCTGTGGCCGGTGATCCACCCCACGTCCGCGGTGCAGAAGTAGACGTCGTCCGGGCGGATGTCGAAGACGTACTCGTGCGTCATCGACGCGTAGACGGTGTAACCGGCGGTGGTGTGCATCACGCCCTTGGGCTTGCCGGTGCTGCCCGAGGTGTAGAGGATGAAGAGCGGATCCTCGCTGGACATCCACTCCACCGGACAGGTGGAGCGGTGCTTCTGCATCTCGTCCTCGAGCACCCGGTCGCGGCCCTCCTTCATGGGCACGGCCTTGTTCGTGCGGCGGCTGACGAGCACCGTCTCCACCTGGGTGAGGCCCTCGAGCGCCTGGTCTACAATCGACTTGAGCGCCACGGCCTTGGGACCGCGCGGCGCCTCGTTGGCGGTGACGACGATGCGCGCCCCCGAGTCGAGGATGCGATCCCTCAGGGACTCGGCGGAGAAGCCGGCGAACACCACCGAGTGCACCGCGCCGATGCGCGCGCACGCCAGCATGGTGTAGGCCACCATCGGCGTCATGGGCATGTAGATGCAGACGCGGTCACCCTTGCGGACGCCATATGCCTTGAGCACGTTGGCCACGCGGGCCACCTGGTGCTTGAGCTCGCGGTACGTCACGTGCTGGTACTGCCCCGGCTCGTTGGCGGCCCAGATGATGGCCGTCTTGTCCGGCTGCGTGTGCAGGTGCCGGTCCACCGCGTTGTGACAGACGTTGAGCTTGCCTCCCCCGTACCAGGAAAAGTCCACCTCCTGCATGTCCACGTCGAGCACGTTGGAGGGCGGGTGGAACCACTCGAGCCGCTTGGCCTGCTCGCTCCAGAAACCCGCGGGGTCCTCCAGACTCTGCCGGTACATCCGGCGGTACTCCTCGAGGCTCTTCACGCGGGCGCGCGCGGTGATGGGCTCCTTGGGCGCAACAAGCATGGTCTCTCTCCCCAGGGGTTGGGTTCGGGTTCCAGGTGAAGTGCCTGCCTACAACGCAAGCGCCATGCCCTGCTCGGAATTCGCGTGCTTCCGATAGGTTGCGAACTGGACGCACTGCGTCGAGGCGTCACGGGCGGAAACGGACGTTACCTTCCGTAACGTACCCGCAACCGGCGGTGCGGCCTCCCGGGGGATTTGGGGACCCCGGCGGGAGCGGGATAGCGTGTACGTCTGCACCACTCCGACATGCCGCCCCCCAAGAACCTCCATGCCTCCGTGGTCCTCGGAGGGCTCCCCTTCGCCCTCGCTCTCGGGGGACTCCAGTACCTCGTCACCGGCCACCCCCATGACGCGGCGGGCTGGGCCGTGCTGCTGCTGGGCACCCCACCGCTGCTGTGGGTGACGCGGTACGCCATCTGGTTCCTGGGCGAGTCACGGCCCGATCAGGAGCGCACCCGCTTCCTCTCCCTGCTGGCGGAGGGGGACCTCACCCACCCCGCCCACGAGCGCATGGGGGACCAGCGCGAAGTGCGCCGGCTCCTCATCTCCCTGCGCCGGGCGCTCAGCCAGGTGCAGCGGATGACGGGCAACGTGCGCCGCACCTGCCAGAGCGTGTCCGAGGAGGTGCGGGCCCTGCTGGAGGCCGCTCGCCGTCAGGGGAACGCGGTGGAGCGCTCCCGCGAGTCGACGGCCAGCATGGGCCAGAGCCTCCAGGCCGCGGGCAAGCGCGTGGCCCAGTTGGAGAACTTCACGCGCGAGACGAAGGGCTCGCTGATGGAG
>NZ_JPMI01000424.1 GCF_000733295.1 Archangium violaceum Cb vi76
CCCTGGGCGTGCGCTCCACGCAGATCGGCCGCATCGTGGACGTCATCCAGGAGATCGCCGACCAGACGAACCTGCTGGCGCTCAACGCCGCCATCATCGCCGCCCAGGCCGGTGAGCAGGGCCGGCCCTTCGGCGTGGTGGCCGACGAAATCCGCGGCCTGGCCGAGCGCACCGCGCGCTCCACGCGGGAGATCGCCACCATGGTGGGGGGCATCCGCCGGGAGGTGGACACGACGGTGGCGCTGGTGAAGGAGGGCCGCGAGCAGGCCAGCACGGGCGTGCAGTTGGGAGACCGGGCGGCCGAGGCGCTGATGGAGATCCGCACCATCACCCAGCGCACCTTCTCCGCGGTGGAGGCGACGCTGGCGGAGACGAAGCGGCTGGAGGCGCAGGGCTCCACGGTGGTGGAGGCCAGCCACCGGGTGGCGCGGCGCGTGGACGACGTGACCCGGGCCGCCATGGAGCAGGCGGGGCACGGACGCGAGCTGGTGCACCAGACGCTGCAGATGGCGAAGCTGGCGCAGGAGGCCTCGCAGAAGGCGGAGGGCCAGGCGCGCACGGGCAAGGATCTGTCCACCGCGGTGGTGAAGCTGAGCACGGCCATCGAGGAGATCCGCGCGGCGCACGGCGTGTTGATGAGGGGGGACTCGTCCATCGGCGAGGAGGTGGCGCGGGTGCGCGAGGACGCGCTGCAGGTCATCCGCATTGGCGACGGGCTGAGCCGCACGGTGGAGCAGTTGGCGCACGAGGCGGCCAGCCTGGATGGCGAGGTGTTCCGCTTCCGCCTCCCGGAGCCGAAGGCGGGCGGCACGCTGCGCGCGGGCCTCCACCAGACGTCCATGATCGACTCGGTGGGCCGGTTGGATCCGCTCTTCAGCGTGGAGATCCAGGTCGCGGAGCTGTGCGCCTGCGTCTTCTCCAACCTGCTGCGGCTGGAGGACGGCGTGCTGGTGCCGGAGCTGGCCGAGCGCTGGGAAGTGGACCCCTCGGCGCGCCGCTACCGCTTCCACCTGCGCCAGGGCGTCACCTTCCATGACGGAACGCCCCTGACGGCGATCGACGTGAAGCGCCACCTCGAGCGGCTGTTGAACCCGGCGGAGAAGTCGCCGGACAGAGGCCTGCTGGGAGACGTGGTGGGCGCCAGGGCGTTCGCGGAGGGCCATCTCCGCGAGGTGGCCGGCATCGAGGTGCTGAACGAGCGGGCGCTGGAGATCCGGCTGGAGGAGCCCAAGGCCTTCTTCCTCCAGTTGCTGGCGCAGTCCGCCACGGGCGTGGCGAAGCTGGATGCCCGAGGACAGGTGGTGGGGACGGGTCCCTTCCGGCAGGTGGAGCTCGGAAAGGAGCGCATCGTGCTCGAGCGCAACCCCACCTACTGGCGCCAGGGGCTGCCGCTGCTGGACCGGCTCGAGTTCCACCTGCGGGACTCGCGCGAGGGCTGCATCACCGCGCTGCGCCAGGAGACGGTGGAGTTCGTCTCCTACCTGCATGCCACGCATGTGAGGGAGCCCGAGCAGCAGGGGCTGCAGGTGGCCACGGGTGTCACGCCGTCCACGGCCCTGGTGGGCTTCAACCTGCGCGAGCCACCGTTCAACGATGTGCGGGTGCGCAGGGCGCTCCGGGCGGGGCTGGACGTCCGGGCCCTGGTGGAGCACTTCTACAAGGGCGCACGGCTGGCGAGCACGTTGACCCCACCGGAGTTGCTGGGCGAAGGCGTGTTGCCCGAGCCCCGTCTGAACCTCGAACTGGCCGAGCGGCTGCTGCGCGAGGCCGGGGTGCGGCGGGTGCCGGTCACGCTGTTCCAGACGGCGGGGCGGAACACGTCGGCCGAGGATGACCTGCTCTTCCGGCCCCTGGTGGATGCGAAGCTGGTGGAGCTCGAGCACGTGGAGCTGGAAGCGGAGGAGTACTCGGCCCGGCGGCGCGAGGGCCGGCTGCCCGTCTTCCGGCTGCTTTGGATCTCCGACTTCCCGGACCCGGACAACTTCCTCCACTTCCTGCTCAACTCGCAGGCGCAGAAGCTGTACGTGCTGGACTACCGCAACGGAGAGCTGGACGCGCTCACGGCGGAGGCGCGCGTCACCATCGACCCCGAGCAGCGCAAGCAGTTCTACCGGCGCGCGGAGAAGCTCGCCCACGAGGACTGTGCCATCATTCCCCTCTTCCACCCGCGCGTGCACGCGGCGGCGAGCGGCCGGGTGCAGGGACTGCGGCTGCACCAGACACCGCCCCAGGTGCGCTACGAGGAGCTGTGGCTGGACTACTCGGGTGATGAGCTGCCCTGAGCAGGCAGGCAACAGTAGCCTGGGGGTGGACCATGCGCGATGAGTCGCCAGGATTCAGATGGACGGGGCTGCTGCTCGCCCTGGCCCTGCTGACCAACGCCTGTGCGTCGCGGACGTCACCACCCGGCCGGGGAACATACCTGCGCTACACGCCGCACGAGGCCGCCGCACCCGCATGGGCCGGAGACCTGGACGATGAGTCCGCGCCCGAGCCCGAGGGTCCACAGCGGCCGCACCGCCGCCAGGGCGTGCGGGAGGCAGTGACAGCGGTGGGCCCTGGCGGCACGGAGAAGACGGCGTCGTGGCAGAGCGCCCTGGCGGCCCACCTGGCGGTTCGCGGTGCCCTGCTCGACGTGTCGGGCTCCACCCACGACATCTCCGAGGAGCTGTCCAGATTGCGCAAGAGCCACTGGGGCATCGCCGGCAAGGCCGCGGGCCTCTTCGTGCCCTCTCTCGAGTATGGCCAGAGCCAGTGGCGGTGGTTGGACGCAGAGCTCGCCGCCGCCACCCGGATGGCCCACGCCGCCGCGGAGGTGGAGGACCCGGACATGCAGCTGGCCCTGCTTCGTCTGGCGGGCCCACGGCTGGAGGCCGCCATGCTGGGCTCGCTGCTGCTGGCGGCCTGGGTGGACTTCCTCAACCTCCTCGATGTGGCGTTCAAGCAGGGCTACAACTCAGTGGAGACGCTGTTCGTGGACATGGACCGCTGGCGGAAGATGGTGGAGCCAGCCATGACTGCACTGGCCTCGCGGGAGTCAGGGCAGGTGGAGGCAGCGGCGGAGAACATGCCCGCCCTGAGAATTGTCGCAGCCAACATGAAGCGCTACAGGATCCCGATGAATTTCGTCCCGTGGAGAGGACCATGAGCGACGGAGGTGCCTGGCAGGGCAACGTCAAGGCGCGCCTGTATGAGCGGGTCCGCAAGCGCGGCTACGACTCGCTCACCGCCTTCGCCGAGGCGCATCCCACGGCTTCGCTCGTGGAACTCGCGGACGAGCTTGGCCCTGATGACATCGCGGCAGTGCAGGTGTTCAGCGGGTTGGTTGCCGAGGCGGAGCGAAGCGGCAAGGTCACGCGTCTGGTGCGCGGGCAACTCGTGCGCGAACTGGCCGAAGCACTCCCAGACGGCTGGCCGGCCCTGCTGGATGACGAAGCCCGTTTCGCTGTCGCCGAGGCGCTCGGCCTCTGGTCTGCCTACACCCCTGAAACTCATGAGGAGCGTGTCAGGAAGGCGGGCGATGCGCTCCTCGCCAACCCACCGCCGCCCGGTTGGCGTCCGCCCGGCCCCGACGACGAGTTGCTGCTCACGCTCCTGCCCGACGAAGAGGTCTGATTCTCCCCTGCTCTCCTTTCACTCTGTCGGACCGAGCGCCTCAGAGCACCTTGCGGAAGGCGTACAGCACCCGCTCGAACAGCTTCTGCCAGAGGGGGCGGCGGCGGAACTCGGCCAGGTCCACCTCGCGGCAGCTCTGGCAGTCGCCGCGGAAGGACTCCTCCAGGTTGCGCGCCAGCCGCGGGTCCGCGAAGACGGCGTTCACCTCGTGGTTGAAGAGCAGCGAGCGCCGCTCGAGGTTGAACGAGCCGATGGTGCCCCACACCCCATCCACCACGGCCGTCTTCGCGTGGAGCACGCAGCGCTCCCACTCGAAGATGCGGACGCCCGCGGTGAGCAGCTTCTCGTAGAAGGCGCGCGTGGCGTGCACCAGCCAGGGGTGATCGCTCTTCGCGTTGAGCAGCAGGCTCACCTCCACCCCGCGCTGGGCGGCCTCGCGCAGCACCGCCACCAGCTTCCGGTCCGGAATGAAGTAGGCCGCCGCCACCAGCACGCTGCGCCGCGCTCGGGAGATGGCATGCAGGTAGGCGCGGTGGATGCCGCGGCGGCTGGAGAGCACCGCCAGGCTCACGTCTCCCCGCCGGTGCAACCGGGCCGCCCGCCGACGCCGGCGCGTCTCCCGCCAGGAGCGGAACCTGTCCTGGAAGGCCATGCGCCAGGTGGCCACGAAACGGCGCTCCAACTCGTACACCGCCGGCCCTTCCACGCGCAGCACGTCGTCGCGCCAGGCCTCCCCCTCGGGCGCCCAGTGCGCGGAGATGTTCACCCCGCCGATGAAGGCCACCTCGCCGTCCACCGCGAGAATCTTCCGGTGGTCGCGCCGCAACAGGTGTCGCAACCCACGGCCGAGGCTGGTGAAGGGCTTGAAGGGGCGGACGTCCACCCCGCGCGCCCGCAGGGCCTCGAAGAATCCGCGCCGGCTCGTCCAGGAGCCCAGCGCGTCGTAGAGCACCTTCACGTGCACGCCCCGCTCGGCCGCCTCCGCCAACGCCTCGCCGAACAGCTCCCCCACCGCGTCGGAGATGAACATGTACGTCTCGAGGTGGACGTAGCGCCGCGCGCTCCGGATGGCCGTCAGCATCGCCGGGTAGGCCTCCACCCCGTCGCGCAACAACTGGCAGCCATTGCCGCGGATCACCCCGTGCGAGCGCGGCAGGTAGTACCGGGCAAGCAGCGCGGAGGAGACGTGGGGGCTCCACACCGGCTCATGAGCGGGCGGACAGCCAGCCGCCTGCCTGGGTGACTCCCCCGCCTGTTCCTCGAACGCCGAACCGATGCCCACCTCCTGCTCATGCATGGTGGAACAAGGGTGGGAATGACACCGGCGTCCGGCAACCTGCCCACCTGCCGCCCGGGGCAATCCCCCGAGCGGCCCGGACGTCCGCCGCCGGACACGCGGCGGCTACAGCCCCAGGTCCGCGCGGCGGATCTCCGCCATGCGGGCGCAGCGCTGGTCGTACTCACCCGGGAAGTACTCGCGCGTGTGGTCCAACGTGGCCGAGGCCGCCTGCCAGTTGTTCTGGTTGACGTACCCCTCCACCTCCAGCATCAGCTTGGAGCAGACGCGGTCCAGCTCCGTCTGCGTGTCCTTCACGCGCTCGCGCGCCTCGTAGTAGAGGTCCGGCTTGGGCTCGGGGTGGGCCTCCAGCAACAGCCACGCCTCGCGGAAGGACTTCCACGCCTCGTAGCGGTTGCGCGCACCCACCTCCTTGTTCTCCATGTTCTTGACGCCGCGCTTGTACGCCTTGCGCGCCTCCTCGACGAGCTGGTCGGGCGGAATCTCCGGCAACAGCACCTTCTCCAGCCAGATGTTCCAGATGCGCCACTCCTCCTCGCCGGGAGGGTTCTTCGTGTTGTCGAAGGTGATGCGGTTGATCTCGCCCTTCTTCAACTGCGCCGAGGGGATCATGATCTCCAGCACGCGATCCTGGCTGGCCAACGTGTCCGCGGGCACCTTGCTCAGGTCCACGCCGTTGATCGTCACCATCACCTCGCCCTCGGAGATGCCCTGCGCCTGGAAGTGCACGAGGGCCAGGGCCCGGGTGGCGGCGGTGTACTCCCACTCGAAGATCTTCTGATCCTTGTTCTCCCACATGACGCCCTCGCCGTAACCGAAGGAGTCGTCGATGGGTGTGGGGCCGACGACGACGGGCTCGGGGCCACGGGTCACCTTGGCCTCGCCGCCGAGCACCAGCCAGTACACCAGAGCCACCAGACCCATCACGCTCACCACGCCCAGGCCGATGAGGGCGTTGCGCACGATGGGGGTGGCATCCGCCCAGAACAGCCTCGCCTGCGCCACCAGGCCCGGAGACTCACGGCGGATGCGGGCACGCTCGGCGGCGGACAGGCCGCCCCCCTGGGCCGCCGGAGCGGAACGGGCCACCGCGTTGCCGGTGGGGCGCCGGGGCGCGGCCGTGGGTGCGGACGCCGGAGCCTTCGCCAGGGCACCGGGCCCGGCGGCCGGAACCTGGGGACGGGTGGCCGTGCGCGAGGCAGCACCCCCCACCGCGGGCATCGCGGGCTGTGTCCCGGCACGGGTGGTGGTCCGCAGGGCCTGGATGGGGCGGGTGGTGTTGAGCCGCGCCTCCTCCAACTCCTCCTCGTTGGCCCCCTCGGGGGCCAGGGCCGCGCCGCGGTTGCGCTGACGCGCCACGTTCTCCACGGACACGATGCGCGTGCTGTCGGGGCTCTCGCCACCCACGCCCGCGTCCGTGACGATGTCCGCCGCCAGCGGCTTGAAGACGAAGACCACCGGCCCGAGCGACAGCTGATCGCCCTCCTCCAGGGGCTGCTTCTCCTTCACCAGCTTGCCATTGAGCTGCGTACCGTTGGAGCTGCCCATGTCCTCGACGAAGTGCTGCCCCCCGTCGACGAAGATGCGGCAGTGACGACGGGAGATGCCCGCGTCGTACAGGACGACGTCACACTCGTTGACGCGGCCGATGAGGACGGAGTCCTGCTCGAACTCGAACTCCTTCCCGGCCTCCTTGCCCTCGGCGATCGTCAGCTGAAAGCTCATGAAAACCTCAGACTCCTAACACGGCCTTCGCCGCGCGGGCCACGGCCGCACGGGCCGAAGCGGGCTCGAGCACCTCGGCCTCGCCGCCGAACGATAGCACCCACTGCGTCAACCAGCGCTCGTTGTCGCCCGCCACCCGCACTTCCACGCCCCCATCCGCGAGCAGGCGAGCGTCCTCGCCGAAGCGCTCCCGGACATAGGGGGCCACCAGCCGGGTGAAGCGCACCCGGACGGCCGCGTTGGTGCGGGCCGGGTTGGGCACCTCGGCCCGGGCATCCTCGCGTGGCTGGAATGTTGCGTCCGTGACAGCCAGGTTCTGCATCCGGTCCACCCGGAAGAGCCGATCGTCTTGACGGTTGAGGTCCCAAGCTTGGAGGTACCACTGGCCCCGGTGGCTGAGCAGCTCGTGCGGCCGCACCCGGCGCGACTCGAGGCCGCCCCGGCCCGGGGTGGCGTAGTCGAAGGACACCTCGCGCCGCTCGTGGATGGCCCGGGTGAGCGGCCCCAGGGCCTCGGGCGCCTCCACCGCGGCGTCGATCTTCCGGTACATCTCGCGGAAGCGCTCGCCCGCGCCCGGAGGCAACACGCCCTCCAGCTTCTCCACCGCGCTGCGCAGCGCATCTCCCGCGGCCGGACGCAGCAGCTCCGCCGAGGCGGCCAGCGCCGAGGCCTCGCCCACCGTCAACCGCGGCGGCGCGGACAGCCGCTGGTCGAGGTCCACGTAGACGCGGTCGTTCTCGACGTAGATGTCGATGTAGTCGTCCGGGTTGAAGGGGGGCCGGCCCACGCAGGTGAGCAGATCCAGATCCTCCAGCAGGTGCTCCCGGCTGACGTTGAGGGCGCGCGCCAGCTCCTCCACGGAGATGCCGGGGCGCGAGGAGACGAAGGGAACGAGGAACAGCAGACGGCGAAGACGCTCGTGGACGCTCATGCCGCCACCTCCTCACGGGGCGTGTGCTTCTCGAGGATGCTCGAGGCCATGTCCTTCACCCGCTGCCGGGCATCCTCGGGCGCCTCCACGCGGCACTCCGGCCCCAGCTGCAGGCAGAAGCGCAGCAGTCCATCCAGGAACGTCACCGGCAGCTCCACCAGCACGCCCTCGCCGTCCTCGGCCGGGGCCACGGTGGCACCCGGGAAGAGCGAGGGGCCGCGGGTCAGCAGCTCGCCGGTGAGGCGCAGGCGCGCGTTCACGCTCTCGTGGAAGCGGTGCTGCCAGGGGGAGCTGGCCACGTGGTTGTCGAAGGAGAAGCCCTCGGGCACCTCGAAGTCCGGGGTGCGCGGCCGGGCGGTGTTCGCCTTGAGCGAGCGGATGCGGTGCACGAGGAAGGTGCGCACGCCCTGGCGCAGGTGGCAGTAGCCCACCAGCGTCCAGATGCCCCGGCGCAGCACCAGGCCGTACGGGTCCACCTTGCGCTCCGTGAGGTCCGGCCGCTTGGGCGAGGCATAGGACATCTGCACCCACTTGTGCGAGGCACACGCGTCCCAGAGCGCCTCCAGGTGCGCGGCGAGCTGCGGCCCATCCTGCTCCGAGCCCAGCTCCATGCGCACGCGCGGGGTGGGCAGCGCGTTGCCCGCGAAGAAGCCGATCTTCCGCAGGGCGTGGGACAGGTCGTCGCGGCCGGGGAAGGCCCCGGACGTCAACGCGGCGCTGCCCGCGGCGTAGAGGACGGCCAGCTCCTCCTTGGTGAGGTCCACCTCGGGCAGGTAGTAGGCGTCGCGGTCGACGATGTAGCCGTCCTTCCGCTCGTCATCTCCCTGGATGTAGGAGAGGGGGAAGCCCAGCTCGAGCAGCTCCGCCTTGTCGCGCTCGAACTTGCGTTCGGCGGCATCATCGGAAATGCCCATGTAGTCGGCGGGGAAGTGCTCACGCAGCTCCGCCCAGGAGATCGGTTCCCGAGCATCCAGGAACAGCGCGACGAGATCGAGGAGGCGTTCGGTACGGTCCATCGGAAGGTTTTCGACAATGCGCAAAAGCGTCAGGTCGGGTCAAGGCAGGGAGCCGCGACGACGGACGGATGTCCGCTCACGCCCCGTGCGATCGTGGATCTACCCGGAGGAACAGGACCTGAACAGCTTTTTGCTGAACGCACGTCCAGGTGTGTTCATGGGCGAGCGGAACCGACCCGGGGGTTGGCGAGCAGGCGTTCACCGCAGGTGGGCTCGCGAACGGCGGGCAACTGGGATATTCCTAGGAATCGACGGCGTACACGCCTGATCGGGCGGGCTCGTCTGGCCGCACGCACCGCGAGGACCCACATGACGCGCTCCACCCTCATCAAGAAGGCATGGCTCGGGCTGGCGCTGGTGGGACTGGCATGCATCGCGGCGGTGCCCACGCAGGCGGAGGCCGAGCCGCTGTACTTCGCGCTGGAGGTGCGGCGCGAGGGCCGGCTGGTGGCCCAGCCCAAGCTGCTCGGGGAGACGGGCCGCACGGTGCGCGCCGAGCGCCGCAAGCCGGGCGCGAGCCAGCCGGACTACCGCCTGGTGCTCACCCCCACCGCCGAGGGCGAGACGTTCCACCTGGAGCTGGATCTGATGCTGCCGGAGATCAAGGGGCACTCGGAGCTGGCGCTGCTGCACGGGCAGGAGCGCCGGGTGCAGCTGGGCCGCTACCCGGGCGACCTGGAGGTCTCGCTGCTGCTCATGAAGGTGGACTCGCCCGAGTTCCGCGCGCTGATGGACCTGAGCGAGGACGCCGCCGTGGGCGGCTCCGGCCGTCCCATCTGAGCGTCCTCTCTCTCCCGCTGGGAGAGGGTTCACAGCACCGCCAGGTCATCGCGGTGCACGGCCTCGTCGAGGTACCGGTAGCCGAGCACGGACTCGATATCGGCGCTCTTGAGGCCGGCGATCTTCCGCAACTCTCCATCGTCATAGGCGCTGAGGCCGCGGGCGAACACCTGCCCCTGCTCGTCGACGAGATCCACGGGGTCTCCCCGGCCGAAGTCCCCCTCCACCAGACGGATGCCCGAGGGCAGCAGGCTGCGCTTGCTGGTGACCACGGCCTCGCGCGCGCCCGGGTCCACGATGAGCTTCCCCTTGGGCTTGAGCGCGTGGGCGATCCACGCCATGCGGGCGCTGCGCCGGGAGCCGGAGGTCTCGAAGAGGGTGCCCACGGGCTCGCCGGACAGCACGGAGCGCAACCGGCCGGGCACGGCGCCGGAGGTGATGAGGCAGCGGACGCCGAGCTCGGTGACGCGAGCGGCGGCGCGAATCTTGGTGGCCATCCCCCCCGTGCCCACCAGGGAGCCGGAGCCGCCGGCCAGCGCCAGCAGCTCGGGGGTGACGGCATCCACCTGGGGGAGCAGGCGGGCGGTGGGGTCCTTCCGCGGGTCGGCGGTGAAGAGCCCCTCCACGTCCGAGAGGACGACGAGCACATCCGCCTCCACCACGCCCGCCACCAGGCCGGCCAGGGTGTCGTTGTCACCGAACTTGAGCTCGTCCACGGAGACGGTGTCGTTCTCGTTGATGACGGGCACCACCCCAGCCTCGATGAGGCGCTCCAGGGCGTGCTTCACGTTGAGGTAGCGCCGCCGATCCTGCACGTCTCCATGGGTGAGGAGCACCTGGGCCACCCGCCGGTCCGCCTTGCCGAAGGCCTCCTCGTACGCCTGCATCAGCCGGCTCTGACCCACCGCGGCACATGCCTGCTTGCCGGGAATGTCCTTGGGGCGCGCGGGCAGCCCCAGCCGCTCCACGCCCAGGGCGATGGCGCCGCTGGACACCACCACCAACTCCCGGCCCTGGGCCGCCCACAGCAGATCCTCCCCCAGCGCCTCGAAGTGGGCCCGGTTGAAGCGCCCCGTGGCGTTCGTGAGGGCATTGGTCCCGATCTTCACCACCACGCGCCGAGCGGCGCGGACCGCGTCTCGTCCGGAAGAACTCACATCTCCAGGTTATGCCATCCAAGGTGTCAGGAGGGACACCCGAAGCCGTCCCTCCCCGGAAGCAACCGCCACCAGGGCGTGTTGTACGAGGTCGGGCTTTCGGGAACCCCGGAGATGAATCCGGAGCCGAAGGCACCTATCCTCAAGATGTGAAAAGGGACAGGACGACGGCGTGGCGCGGGCGCCCTTCCCTCCGCGCGGGAGAAGGACACTTTTGAAGGAAATCTACGGAAACACCCTCGGACTCAAGGCAAGCGAGCAGAGCCGGCTGCGCAATACCTACCGCCGTCGCGTCTCGCCGCATGAGATCGTCTCCCCCGAGCTCGCCCGTCACCTCACCGAGCTGTCTCGAGAGACCCACCGCCAGATCGGCGTCCTGCTCAACCGCAAGGGCGAGATCGAATACGTGGTGGTGGGCAACGCCCACAAGCTGGAGCTGCCCGACATCGGCCGTGCCCGCGCCGGACAGGTGCGTCTGCGTGGCCTGCGCCTGGTGCACACCCACCTCAAGAGCGAGCCACTCACCAAGGACGACCTGACGGACCTCGCGCTGCTGCGCCTGGACATGGTCGCCGCGGTGGGCGTGGGCGACACCGGCCTGCCCGGCGTGCTGCACTACGCGCACCTGGTGCCCGAGAACGGCACCGGTGACTTCTGGACCGTCACCACCCTGCCGGACGTCCACGACGGCCAGCCGGATGTGCTCGACACCCTGGAAGCCCTCGAGGAGGAGCTCAACCGCAAGGCCGCCGCGCGCACCGTCTCGGGCCGCGACAAGGCCATCCTCGTGGCCGTGTGCCTCAACGGCAACCGCGCCCAGGCCGAGGCCAGCCTCGCCGAGCTCAAGGAGCTCGCGCGCACCGCCGGCGTCGAGGTCATCGACAGCGTGCTGCAGATGCGCCGCGAGGCCGACCCGCGCTACCTCATCGGCCGCGGCAAGCTGGAGGACCTCAACCTGCGCTCCATGCAGGCCATGGCGGACGTCCTCATCTTCGACAAGGACCTCACCCCGTCCCAGGGCCGCCACATCAGCGAGGCCACCAGCCTCAAGGTGATCGACCGCAGCCAGCTCATCCTCGACATCTTCGCCCAGCGGGCGCAGAGCGCCGAGGGCAAGCTCCAGGTCGAGCTGGCCCAGCTCAAGTACCGCCTGCCCCGCCTGGTGCAGAGCGACACCTCCCTGAGCCGTCTGGCCGGTGGTATCGGCGGACGCGGCCCCGGTGAGACGAAGCTGGAAATCGACCGCCGCCGCGCGCGAGATCGCATCAACCACCTGGAGAAGCGCATCGACGCGCTCTCCCGCGAGCGTGAAGTCCGCCGCGCCCAGCGCAACCGCCGCGAGCTGCCCGTCATCTCCATCGTGGGCTACACCAACGCGGGCAAGTCCACGCTCCTCAACGCCATCACCGGCTCCGAGGTGCTCGCGGAGAACAAGCTGTTCGCCACCCTGGACCCCACCAGCCGCCGGCTGCGCTTCCCCCAGGAGCGCGAGGTCATCATCACCGACACGGTGGGCTTCATCCGGGACCTGCCCAAGGACCTGGTGGCCGCCTTCCGCGCCACGCTCGAGGAGCTGTACGACGCGGATCTGCTGCTGCACGTGGTGGACGCGAGCGATCCTTCCCGCGACGAGCAGGTGCAGGCCGTGGAGAACATCCTCGACTCGCTGGAGCTGCTGCAGAAGCCGCGCCTCATGGTGTGGAACAAGGCGGATCTGCTCACCCCGGACGAGGTGGGCTCGCTGCTGCGCACCTCGGGCGGCGTGGCCATCAGCGCGGCGAGCCGCGAGGGCCTGGCCGCCCTCCTGGCCAAGGCGGACACCACCCTCTTCGCCGAGGGCGCCTCGCGCAACCTCGGCGTCGTCAGCCGGGCTCCGTCGCACACCTCCGGGATGGACGAGGGCCCCTCGGAAGAGCCCCTCGAGGCCACCGAGGAGCCCGCGCCGAACCTCGGGGCGGCGTAGGCCCCGGGCCAGGGGTTGCGGGCAGGCACCGGGGCCTTCTACAGTCCCGGTGCCGTGCTCATCCCCTCCCTCTTCTCTCCGTCCCTGCTGGCCCTGGTGCCCATCCCCGGCCTGGGTACGAGCCTCGAAAAGCCCGCCTCCTCGGTGGACCCGAACTATTTCGAGCTGCTCGAGCGCAACAGCCACATCGTCTACCCGGCCCTCGCCATGGTGGTGCTGGGGCTCATCGCCGCCGCCATCCTCCAGGCCGCCAAGGCCCAGGACATGGATGGCGCCGTGAAGGCCGAGTTCAAGAAGCTCATCGTCGACGAGCTGCGCCGCTACCCGGCGGGCCTGGAGACTCCGGCCCTCGCGGCGGCCACCGGCCTGGACCGCAGCAAGCTGGTGCGGCTGTTGGACCAGATGCAGCAGGATGGCGTCATCATCTCGCACACCACCACCCAGCGGCAGACCGTGTGGCGCGTGAAGGGCGTTGGCGGCGCCGCGTACTGAGCGCCGCCCCGCTCCGCCTCCTCACACCAGCTCGGACTTGGGCTGGCGCGTCATCAACTCCACCACCGCCGCGCGGGCGCTCTTGCCCTCGTAGGCGATGGCGTACACCTGATCGCAGATGGGCAGCTCCACCCCCACCTCGCGCGACAAGTCGCGCGCGCTCTTCGCCGTCTTCACGCCCTCGGCCACCTGCTTCATGTCGCCCAGAATCTCCTGGAGCGAGCGGCCCCGGCCCAGCTCCATGCCCACGTGCCGGTTGCGGCTGAGCTCGCCGGTGCAGGTGAGCACCAGGTCCCCCATGCCGGACAGCCCCGAGAGCGTGAGCGGATTGCCGCCCTTGCGCACGGCCAGGCGCGTAATCTCCGCCAGGCCGCGGGTGATGATGGCGGCGCGGGCGTTGTGGCCCATGCCCAGCCCATCCGCGATGCCGGCGGCGATGGCGATGACGTTCTTCAGCGCGCCGCCGTACTGCACCCCCACCACGTCATTGGAGGTGTAGGAACGGAACGTCTCCGTCTGCAGCGCCTTCTGGCAGCGCACCGCCACCTTGTGCCAGTGCGAGGCGATGGTGACGACGGTGGGCATGCGCTGGGCCAGCTCCTTGGCGAAGCTGGGGCCGGAGAGCACGGCGATGTAGGGGTGGTGCTCCTCGGGCAGACAGTCCTCGAGCAGCTCCGTCATGGTGAGGAGCGTCTCGTTCTCAATCCCCTTGGCCACCGTGACGAGGGGCGCGTGCCTGGGCAGGTACGGCAGCGCCTGGGAGATGACCTGGCGCGTGGCATGGCTGGGCGTGGCCAGCACCACCAGCTCCGAGCCCTCCAGCGCCGTCTTCAGGTCCGTGGTGGCCTGGACACGCGGGGAGATGGGGATGCCGGGGAGGTAACCGGCGTTCTCGTGGCGGGTGTTGATGGCGTCGGCGAGGGCGGCATCCCGGCCCCACAGGCCCACCTGCTCGCAATTGACGGCGAGCACGTTGGCGAGGGCGGTACCGAAGGAGCCGGAGCCGATGACACTGGCGCGCATGGGGGAAGTCTCCCGAGGGACGAGGGGGGAGGCGCAGCTTAGACCACACCCCACCCGGGAACGAGGACTCCCAACGAGCGGGCGGCGCAGCGTCCGCCAGCGGGCAGGCCGGTACCCGGCCCCGCACTTCATCATGGCCACGCGGGGGGCAGGCCGGTCTACCATCCCCCGCTTCACGGGTATGCGGACACAGAGGGAGCCAGGGATGAGGGTCGGATGGGGCGCGGGAGTGGTGCTGGCACTGTCGCTCGGTGCATGCCGCTGCTCACAGGACGCGGGCGCGCCGGACGCGGGCATGCTGCCTCCCCCGAGCGCCCTCACCTGCGAGGGCCTCCTCACCCCCGAGATTCGCGACGCCCTGCCCGGCTTCACCTACAAGGAGGAGCGGACGTGCCCCACCTGCGGGCCGCTCTGCACCTTCCGCTCGGCGGAGCAGGAGCAGAAGGAGGTCACCATCTCCATCGCCTACGACTGCCACCCGCTGCCCGACGGGCAGGACGTGCGCGGACTGCTCGCCCCCACCCTGCGCGCGGGAGGCATGGAGATACCCGCGCTCGGCAAGGCCGCCGCCCGCCGCGAGCCCGTGCCCGGCATGATGCAGGTCGTCGCCTGGGACGATGACACCCCCTGCGGCGTCGTCATCACCTGGCTGGGCAAGAACAGGGATAGAGCCCCCGAGCTCGCCCGCACCACGCTCTTCGGCCTCACCCGCGAGCGCCTCATGCAGGCCACCCCCCTCCCCGCGCTCGGCGGCTCCACGCCGGACGCCGGCCCGGACTCCGACGCGGGGTCCCCGTAACGCCCGTGCCAGCTCCACAACCCTCCGTCATCCTCAGCTTCCGGCGCACCTTCGCGCTGCTCATCGTCCTGGTGGTGCTGCCCTCCGCCGGGCTCTCCGGCTTCGGCGTGGTGGCCATCATCAACGAGCGCGCCGCCGTGGAGAAACGGCTGGAGGCCACCTGGCAGGGCACGCTCGAGACCCTCACCGGGGATCTGCCCTCGGCGCTCCGGGCCTCGCGCTTCGAGCTCGTGGACGGCCAGCCCCGCGTGGTGGCTCCCGGCGGCCGCGTCCTGTCCACCCCCGTCTCCTTCCGGGCGGAGGGCAACCAGGTGAGCGCCTCCGACGCGGAGCTCGCCGCCGCCCTACAGGTCACCCCCTTCTCCGCCGGGGACTTCCCCTCCGGCACCTCGCACTTCTCCCTCATGGTGGGCGGTCGCGCCGCCCTCTTCTCCGCCGAGCGCCAGGGAGACGTGGTGCACGGCGTCCGGCTCTCCCAGGAGGCCGTGGAGGCCCTGCTCGCCACGCGCGCCGAGGACCAGGTGACCTCCAACGAGCCCGTGCGCTTCGTCCTCCTCGCCCGCCAGGAGGCCACCGGCGAGGGCCTCATGGGCAAGCTCGCGCTGGAGGTGGCCCAGGCCCGCGCCAACGCGCTCGGGCCCCAGGTGCTCGCCGAGCAGGTGCTGCCCCCTCCCCTCCAGGACTTCCGGCTCGCCGTGGTGCCCACCGGCGAGGACCCCATCGCCCGCGCCTCCACCCGCAACCGCGTGGTGTACGTGGTGCTGCTCGGCCTCTTCTACGTCACCCTCACCTTCGGCGTCGTCTACACCGGCCGCGTCCTGTACCGCGAGGCCCGGCTCTCGCGCATGAAGACGGACTTCGTCTCCCTGGTGAGCCACGAGCTGCGCACCCCCATCACCTCCATCCGCATGTTCATCGAGACGCTCGCCCTGGGCCGCGTGAAGGACCCCGCGCAGACCCAGCAGGTGCTGCAGATGCTCACCCAGGAGACCGAGCGGCTGAGCACCCTCGTCGAGCGCGTGCTGGACTGGGCCCGCATCGAGAGCGGCCGCAAGGTGTACCACCCGGAGCTCCTCCCGGTGCCCACCGTGGTGGACGCCGCCGTGTCCGCCTTCCGCGCCCAGCGCCTGGAGAGCGACCTGCGACTCTCCGTGGACCTGCCCGAGCCACTGCCCCCGGTCCTCGTGGACAAGGAGGCCATCGCCGGTGCCCTGCTCAACCTGCTGCAGAATGCCTACAAGTACAGCAGGGAAGACAAGCGCATCACCCTCACCGTCCGCGCCCGCCGCAACTGGGTGGACCTCACCGTGGAGGACCACGGCGTGGGCATCGCGCCACGCGACCGGCGGCGCATCTTCGAGCGCTTCTATCGAGTAGACAATCTGCTCACTCGCAAGACGGAGGGCAGTGGGTTGGGACTGGCCATCGCCAAGCACATCGTGGAGGCTCACGGCGGGCACATCACCCTGAAGAGCGAACTGGGAAAGGGCAGCCGCTTCACCCTCCAGCTCCCCGTGGGGAAGGCATGAGCGACAAGCCAACACGCATCCTGGTGGTGGAGGACGACCTGGCCATCCTCACCGGCCTGTCCATGAACCTCAACTTCGAGGGCTACGAGGTCCTCCAGGCCCAGGACGGCCGCCAGGGTCTGGCCCGCGCCCTCGACGACTCGCCGGACCTCCTGGTGCTCGACGTCATGCTGCCCGAGCTCAACGGCTTCGAGGTGCTCAAGGAGCTGCGCCAGCGCGGCCGCGACCTCCCCGTGGTGGTGCTCAGCGCCAAGGGCGCGGAGATGGATAAAATCCTCGGCCTCAACCTGGGCGCCGACGACTACGTGGTGAAGCCCTTCGGCCTCCAGGAGCTGCTCGCGCGCATCAAGGCCGTGCTGCGCCGCCGCTACCCCGTCCAGGGTCAACCGCTCACCACGGGCTTCGGCGACGTGCAGGTGGACCTGAGCGCCAAGACGGTCACCCGCGGCGGACAGCCCGTGGAATTCACCGCCCAGGAGTTCAAGCTGCTGGCCCACTTCCTCGCGCACCCGGGGCGCACCTTCAGCCGCGAGGAGCTGCTCAGCGCCGCCTGGGGCTACGGCTACGAGGGCAGCGCCCGCACCGTGGACAACTTCATGCGCCAGCTCCGGCTCAAGCTGGAGCCAGACCCCGAGGCCCCCAAGCACTTCCTCACCGTGCGCGGGCTCGGCTACCGCTTCGAGCGCTGAGGCTCCCATGCTCCGCCGACCCCTCCTCATCCCGTGGCGGTCCTGGCTCGGTGCCCTGGGCCTGTGGGCCGCCTTTCCGGGAAGTGCCCGGGCGACGGAGACGGACCAGTACTTCGCCATCGACAAGCCGCCTCGCGACTCGCTGGAGGTCCTCAACGAGAAGATCAACCGGGACATCCTCGGCGCCCTGGCGCTCGTCAACCGGCGCGCGAGCTGGGATCAGTACTCCTGCCAGGACGTCGCCCACCGCGTCTACCAGCGCTTCCGCATCTCGGGCCTCCACAAGATCGAGCTCTGGGCGGAGAACTCCCCCCGCATCGACCGGGTGCCCACCCAGAAGGACCACCGGCGATTCGAGGCCCATTCCTCCATCTACCGCAATGCGCGCCTCTGGGACTGGGGCCTCTCCTTCGGCGTCAAGGCGACCTTCACCGTCGCCGGTGTCCACATGGGCGCCGACAAGCTCTCCCACTTCTTCCAGACGGGATGGAAGTACCACCAGCGCTTCCGCGAGTTCATGAAGCAGGGCGTCCCCGAACGCGAGGCGCTCGAGCGAATCATCCGCTACGGCGTGGAGACGGAGAGCGGCCCCCTGGGCTCCGTGACGACGGGCGTCTTCTCGTTCGGAGATCTCGAGGCCAACTACCAGGGCTTCCTCTTCTACCGGAGCCTCTGCCGGGACGAGGATCCCCGGCTGCTGAAGACCCCCCAGGGATGGCGGCTGACGCGGCCCTTCGACTGGCGCGATTACGTCTCTCCCCAGTTCGATGAGACCGTCAACAACTCCGCGTTCGTCCCCATGCGCTGGGAAGAGGTCCGCGCCAACCTGCGGCGGGATTACTGCCCCCGGCTCGACAGCGAGACCTTCCTGGAGCACTACCGCTCCTCCGCGCGCTACCCGCGGAAACCCGACGACTTCAACATCCGCTACGTCCGGGAGTTGCTCGCCCGGGGCGAGGTCCCTCGTCAGCAGGACTTCTCCATCTGGGCCGCCTGCGGCCGGAGCCCGCCGGACCTCGCCCAGCTCGCGGCGGAGACGGGCGGGAGCGCCGGAGCCGGGCCGGAGCACGCGACGACGGAGCCCCTCACCCCAACGCCCCGGTACGAGGCCCCGGTTTTCGACGAGGCCCTCCTCCGGCCGCTGTTCGAGCTCGGCGGAGGCGGATTCCGGAACGACGGCTCCGCGTGGAATGCCCTGCTCCGGACCCGCTTCCTGCTCCACGAGACCGTGGGGCCGGAGGATACGTGGGACGCCGTGCGGACCCCGGAGTACCTGCTCTGGGCCTCGCTCGACGGGCACCTCGCCCTGGGCTCCAGCCCGGCGGGTGTCACCGTCCCGTATGCCGACCTCCGCTTCACCCCCGTCCAACGCCGCTTCGAGCTGAACAACGTGGCCACCGGCGAGGAACTCGCCGTCGGGGTGGTCCTGCTCCCCTTGCGCCTCACGCGCTTCCTCGCGCTCGACCGGAGCCTCGGCGTCGAGACCTCCGTCATCGGCGTCCGCGCCCGGCTCGGAAGGCGCTTCGGCGAGCGGCAGCGGACGGGCGTGTTCGGAGCCGTGGCGCTGGACTCGCCCGGCTACAAGTCGGCGCTCCACCCGTCCGATGGGCAGGCCTTCCAGGGCGTGCATGCCGCCACCCTGGCGCTGGAGACCGGCGCGGAGCTGCAGCTCGGAACGCAGCTCCGGCTCGGACTCCTCCTCGGTGGGAGCGCGAGTCTCGGCCTCGGCTGGGACCGTGGGGGCAGTGGCTTCTCCGCCCCCGCGGACCTCGAGGCCCATGCCGAGGCCCAGGTGGACGTGACGCGCTTCTCCCGCCTCTTCGTCCGCGGCCAACTCGAGGCCATCCTCGAGCCCGGGCGGAACCGGCTCCTGTCCACCCCCGTCCTCCTCGGCGGCGCCACCTTCAGGTACTGAGCCTCACCCCTCCACCACGCCAATGTGCCGCGTGTCCTCGGGATCGAACGGCTTGCCGTCGAAGCGGCCGTACCGCTCGCGGGGCGTGAGCCCGCAGGCCTTCATCGCCGCGTCCAGCTCCTCGGCGGTGAAGGGCCTCAGCTTGAGGCGGCGGATGCCGAGCGGCGCCCCGGGCTGCCGGCGCTCGCGCAGGTGGAAGGCGAACACCGGACGGCGCGGCTCGAGCCCGGCACCGGGCTCCTCGTCCTCACGGTGCGCGGTGGGCTCGGGCGGCGGGTTGAGCACGTCGTAGACGAAGATGCCCTCCGGCTCCAGGTGGTGGCGCACCGTGGACAGGAAGGCCTCCAGGTCCTCCTGCGAGCCCATCATCCCCAGGGCATGTTGGGGAGCGAGCACCACGGGGAAGCGCTCGGGCAGGCGCAGCGAGCGCGGGTCGGCGTGGAGGAAGCGCACGCGGGCGGCCACCTCGGGCGGCTCCGAGCCCCGGAGCTCCTCGGCGGCCCGCACCATGCGCTCGGACGGGTCCACCCCGAGCACGGACAGGCCCGCCCCGGCCAGCGCCCAGGCCACTCGCCCGTTGGCCGCGCCCAGCACCAGCACGGGGCCCCCATGCTCGGCCGCCTGGCGCGTGTAGAAGGGAATGTCGGGTTCCTGCCCGACGAGGGAGAGCGGCGTGCGGCCACGCGTGTCGTTTCCGGCCATCGGCTCCCGGACTAGCACGGTTGGAGGCGCAGCGGGGTCAGGACCCTGCCATTCCTGGGCATCCGCGTACCCAGGGGCTGTCCGGGAGCCGACGCAAGGGCCCGTCTCCGGGACGGACCGGGCTGGCACCCGGCTTGCGATACCTCGGGACGAGGGTACCGCGTGGGTACCCGGATTCCTCGCAACGGGTGGGCAGCGACATGAAGGGCGGATGGCGGTGGGCGGCGGCGCTCGTCGTGACGGGCGCGATGTGGACGGGTTGCAAACAGACGACAGGGGGGCATGACGAGTCCGAGCGGAACAACCCCGGACTGGACTCGCCCCGGGATGAGGGGGACGGCACGACGCCCACCCCGGATCCGGTGACGCCAGAGCCGGATCCGGTGACGCCGGATCCGGGCCCGGTGACGCCAGAGCCGGATCCGGTGACGCCCGGCCCGGGGCCGGTGACACCCGACCCGGGGCCGGTGACTCCGCCGCCGCCTCCACCCGAGGAGGCCATCCAGTTCACCTCGCCTCCGGGCTGGCGGTTCTACGGCACCCAGCACGGCGGACCCCGGCGCGTCTACGGCGTCACCGCGGACGAGGGCGGCAACGTCTGGGTCGCCGGCGGCGAGGACGGCCTCTTCCTGCTCCGTCCGGGCGCCGACACGCTCCAGCGCTACACCCTGGCGGACGGGCTGCGCCCCTACGGCTTCATGCCGGACGGCAGCGCGCCCCCGGGCGAGAAGTACCTGAAGGTCATCTCCGTGGCGGGCGGCCCCGCGGGCACCGTCTTCGTGGGCTACGAGGGCAGGCCCGGCACGGGCTCGAACCACTGCGAGAGCAACTGGGACGGCCCCAGCCCGGACCCCTCCCGCTACAAGAGCGGTGACGCGGACAAGGTGACGCTGCGCGCGGATGGCACGCTCGAGGTCGTCCACTACGACATCTTCTCCGGCCCCGGCGTGGTGCGCGACGAGCTGCGCGGCCGCGAGAAGATCTGCAACATCCTCCGCATCGCCTACGACAAGAACACCAACAGCGTCTGGTTCGGCGGCAACCACGGCTTCTCCCGTGGCGACGCGCGCTACACGGGCAACAACACCTGCAACGGCCAGCTCTCCTGCTCGGGCGTCATGGAGCACGTGCACCCGCACATCAACGCCTTGAACGAGCAGGGCAACGTCGTCCTCCTCACCGACGCCTACTACGGCGTGGCCGTCCACCCCAGCGGGGACGTCTTCTTCGGCGGCTCCAACCGCTCCACCCGCTTCCGGTACGGCTCCAACAGCCACAACTACTGGCGCGCCCAGAGCATGAGCGAGGACCCGCCCTACGCCTGGAACCGCTTCGACCTCTGGCCGGACAAGGTGGGCGAGCCGAACCTCTCCCGGCCCGCCGACCGCGTGGATGACCACGTGTCCGGCATGGCCGTATCCGGCGATGACACCGTCTGGGTCAGCTCCTTCACCAAGGGGCTCGCGCGGATGAACGCGGAGGGCGGTGACGTCCGCTACCTCGACGTCGGGGTGCCACACCTGTCCACCGTGGCCGTGGACTCCACCGACGGCAGCGTGTGGACCGGCGCCCGCTGGCTCGGCACCGTCTTCCGCGTGAAGGACGGCAGGGTGCGCACCTACGGCTGCACCGACTTCGGACGGAGGCTGTGCATGAGCACCGTCGCCGACATCCAGGTGGACCGGAGCCACGGGCGCCGCATCCTCGTCGGCTTCAAGGGCAGCGACGAGAACCGCGTCCCCGGCGCCATCGGCATCTACTCGGGGAACTGACGCTCTGGATGGGAGCACGGGCCCCCTCCGTCCTCACGGAGGGGAACCCGGTGTCTCCGATACCCTCACCCTGTCCCTCTCCCGGGGGGAGAGGGGAAGTGGCTCAGGCGCAGGTGAACGACCAGCGGCAGTTGTTGGAGATGCACTCCCGGTCGCTCCCGCACACCGCCCCACGCGACTTCTTGTTCTGGCACTTGCCCGAGTTCGTTCCCCAACCGCAGTACTGGTTGCTCGCGCAGTGGGAATCGCTGTCGCACAGGCACGAGCCCGTGGGGTTGATGTAGCAGTCCGCGCTGCACCGGTCCGTCGTGCACTCCTTGTCCGACTTGCAGGTCTGCCCATACGCCTTGGACCGCGGCGTGAAGCACCACCCCACCGCGTCCGCGCACCCGCCGCACGCCCCGGACAGGCACTGCCCATCCCGGCTGCACGAGGCCCAGTTGCCCTTCTTCGCCACGCAGTCGTTGTCCCCCGGGTTGGCCGGAATCTCGTCCTGGCAGTAGCTCGTCGCGCCGCAGTCCCCATCATCGTTGCACACGCAGCGCCCATCGAACGTCGAGCACAGCACCGAGGTGCACTGGTCGCTGATGCACTCCGCGTCGAAACGGCAGCCCTCGTTCAGCGTCTTCGAGTCCGGCGCATACGCCTTGCCGCACACCGTGGGGTAGCGCGCCTCACGCACGGACTTGTCCTCGTAGGGGGCAATCCCCGTCGTGTCGATGTCCGAGGCCGGGTCCGCCATGCCCGCGCGCGGCCCGCTCGCCCGCTCCCACATCCGCAGGAACGTCTCCGACGAGCCCGACAGCCCCGCCGTGTTCGCCCCCAACCGCCCCAGGTCCCTCAACAGGTCCGGCAGCAGGCCCACGTGCGCCAGGCCCTTCTCGTCGAAGTCCGTGCCCAACCGCCCCGGCCCGGACACCTCCTGCTGGTGCGCCTGCTCATCCGCCTCGGCCTGGAAGCCGGCCGAGCACGCCCCGTGCGGCCCGAAGCGCGGCCGCGTCTGCTGGATGAAGCCGTTGAAGTCCGCGCCGAACGCCATGGGCACCTTCAACCCCTGGCGGCCATACTCGTACGCCTGCGCCACCGAGCGGCTCGAGCCCTGGCAGTTGTTCGCGATGCCGGACTTCGTGTACGCGCGCGTCTCGTCATGCGCCGTGCGCAGGCCGAACATGCCGCCCGTCTGCCGCACGTAGCGCACCGCCCACGACGGCGTCGTCTTCTCGTCCTCCGCCAGCTTCGGGTTCATCACCTCGCGGAAGTGGCCGTGCGAGATGTAGAGCGGGTAGTAGTTGTTCGCCTGGGCGATGGCGTAGGCGTCCTGGGTGCTCTTCTCGGACAGGTGCGCCATGTCCACGAGCATCCCCTTGTTCATCATCGCCTGAACCAGCGCCTTGCCGTCCGCCGTCAGGCCCTTGGTGTTGCGGCAGTTCCCCGCCGCGTCCCGGGCCACGTCGAAGCCGAGCGTGAACGAGCCCGTCGTCACGCCGCAGTCGAAGTCGATGTGGCAGTTCTCGATGAACTGCGCCGCCTGGAAGATGGCGTTGTGCAGCGCCGCGCCGCCGAAGCGGTTGTCCAACTGGTGCACCGGCTGGATGGAACGCACCCCGAGCGCGTGGAAGCGGTCCAGCTCGCCGCGCCAGTCCTTGGTGCCGAAGAGCTTGCTCGTCTCGATGGAGAGCACCATCGCCAGCTTGCCGGCGCCGATGATCTGCCGGGCATGCGCGGGCGACAGGGCGATCTCCGCCCAGTCCGTGCGCGCGTCGAAGTCGCGGGCCATCTGCAACTGCACCTCGACGTCCGCCATCTCGTCGCACGGGCGCTGGAGGTTCTGGTACGGCAGGGCGCTGCACAGGAAGCCGTTGCTCACCAGCGACACCACCACCAGCGACATGCCGCCCTGGTGCGCCTGCCGCAGCCAGCCCTCCCAGGACTGCTGGTGGGCGATGGTGTCCCACCGGGGCCACTCCGAGCCCACCTCGCGCCGGCCCAGGTGCAGGCCCGTGTCTCCCTCCGTGCCCTCGATCTTCCCGATGAACTCCGAGCCCACCGCGCCCGCGATGCCGAAGAGGTCCGAGAGGATCGGAACCCCGCTCAGGTCCACGCTGCCCGAGTTGGGGCACAGGTTGAGCAGCTCGCTCAGGTCCATGCGCACGCGGGCATGGTCGCTCTCCGGAGCACCGCCATCACAGCGCGTCAGCGCGCCGGTGTGGCCGCCGTGGAACCAGCCTCCAGCGAAGGCCTGCTCGGCGAACATGTGGTGGTGCAGCTCCGCGAAGCCATTCACCGCCCGCTGCTGGTTCGTTCCCAGTTGGGGCGCCTCGGGCTCCGGCTGCACGGGAGTGCAGCCCTGGGTCACCACGAGCGCCAACGCCATGACGAGCACTGCTCTGCAAGGGGAGGGGGATTTCATGAAAGGACTCCTTTTTTCGGAAAGTCCCACTCATAGCGCCCATGGCCCCCGGAAATGAAGAGTGGGGGCTGGAAAGGGGCGCGGCGTCAACCGGTGCGACTTCCGGGGGCCAGGCCCAAATGACCCCGCTCCGTTTCACTCGTCACCGATGACCAGTGGATTGCTCCCCTCCCCCCATCCCCTGGCCAGCACGGTGTCTTGACGGGCGTGGCCGCATTTTCGTGTAATTTCGGAGCGACGGCTCGCCCCCCCCGCGTCGCTCGTGGAGTACGTCGTGTCCATCCGCCTTCCCAGTGCCCGCCCCATGGGCGCGCGGTTGGGCCCCTGCGTTGGCGCCTGGGCCCTCATTGCCCTCTTCCTCCAGTTCGCGTGTGCTACGGGCGCCCCACGAGGCAGCATCCGCGTGGGCGACCCGCACAATCCCACCACGCCCCCACCGGCACCCACGGAGCACGTCACCCTCACGCCGAGCAACGACTTCGCGCCCGTCCAGGTGTCGGACACGAGGTTCCGCGAGGCCTTCACCCAGCTCGTCCTGGAAGTGCCCCTGCGGGTGACGACCCGTCCCGCCCAACCCCTGGCCAGCGGCCTGGTGCTGGCTTCCTGTCCGTCTGATGGGGCGGGGGATGCCAGCGTCGAAGGGGGCTACTTGCGTCTGTGCGAGCGGCGCGGGTCTCCGGGAGACTGCTTCCGGCTGCTGGGGGACGGCCCGCACGACACCACGCTCAGCCACCACGACAGGTTCCTATTGGCCCTCGGCCTTGCCCTCACCCCGGCGGTAGAGGCCGCCACGGGAGTCCTCCGGGACTTCTCCGCGCAGGCCATGACGGCTCTGCTCACCGGCCTTTCCCTCTATCTCGTGGCGCTCATTGCACCCGAGCCGATCTCCAAAAGCCTCGCCCTGGCGATGACCCTCTTTCTCTGGGGCTACCTGGGCATGGAGCTATGGGATTTGATTTCCGCCACGAAGGACCTCTGGGACGCGGCGGAAGAGACCCGCACGTTCCGCGAACTCCGCGGCGCGAGCGAGCGGTACGCCCGGGTGCTCGGACCCAACACCGTACGCATCCTCATCCTGCTGGCGGCCTGGAAGGCGGGCGCCCCGGGCAAGGAGGCCATGACGGGCAGCGGACTGCCGGGATTCCCCCAGGCGGTGCGCAACGCTGCCAACGCAGGCCGGTTCCACCTGCCCACGGCCGCGTCCGAAGCGACGTCGGTGTCCGTGAGGGAGGGCAGACTCGTTCTCACGCTGCCTTCCGGCTCGGGAGCCCTCCTCGCCGTGCAGAGACTGGGGGAGGGTGAGGAAGGCGACATCCACCACATCGCCACCGTGGAGAACGAGAAGTCCACCCTGCGGGGCGGGCCGTGGACTCCAAGACTCAAGAGATTCTTCGACAAGGCCGGCATGTCCATGGAGGACCCGGCCAACAAGGTCCGCATCCCGGGACACAAGGGGCCGCATCCGAAGGCATACCATGAGCGCATCTATCAGCGGCTCGTGGCGGCGATGGAGGACTGCACGAGCACGGCGCAGTGCCGGGAAGCACTCACACGGGAGCTGGGGAAGCTGGCCGAGCAGCTCAAGGACGCCAGCTCCGAGCTCAACAGGTTGGTCACCCGAGCGCAGTGAGGCGAGAAAACAGCATGGCTCAGAGGTACTTCGCGCTGACCGAAGACATGTCCAGCCAGCACCGCTGGTTGTTGGGAGATCCTCTCGATGAGCAGGGGGAAGAAGTGAGCGCGCGACGGTTCATGAGCGGGGAGCCCACTCGCTTCAACGGCCGCCTTCGAGTCCCCGTCTACCATCCTGGCACCCCGCTCGACTTCACGCGCGTCGACACGGGGGGATACCCCGTGGTCACCGAAAAGGTGGCCAGCGTCCTGACCGAGCTGGCTCCAGATGACATCCAACTCTTCCCCGTGGAGGTGGAGTCGCGGACAGAGCCCTACTTCCTGGTCAACGTCGCGCGCCTCGTGAAGTGCATCGACGACGAAGCATGCGTGGAAGTGTTGTACTGGAAACCGGAGGATGGACGGCCCGATAAGGTTGGCCACTATCGGGACGTGTACGGCATGCGTATCGACCCCTCCAAGGTGGGCGATGCCAGGGTCTTCCGCCCCTGGGGATGGAGGGTAGCCCTCATCGTCGCCGAGGACGTGAAGCAGGCTCTCGAACGAACAGGCGCAACGGGCATGGAGTTCACCGATGTCACGGGCCCCGGAAGTCAGAGGGCCGAGCCGCAACCGCTCACACGCTCTCATGAGGACTGACTTCGGCAAGTGGCTGCCGCACGCGAAAGCGCCTGGCCCACGCCTGGCACGCTGTCTGAAGCGTCAGCAAGCATGTGACAGCCCTCCACGAGCTGAATACGCTCGAACAAGAAGAACACTCAGGGACGAGGGAAATACCTGACCAGCTTGCAGTCGGGCGCTCCGGACCATAAATGCCGCGTTGCCAATCCGGGCAACCCATGGAGACTCCATGCAAAGAACCCATCATGCTTTCTTCATGACGATGAAATGCGTCCTCGCCCCTGCCGTGTTCATGCTGCTTTCATCTCCCGTGAGCGCTCACGCACAGGGAATTCATTTCATCCAACACGCCGCGTACTGCAGCACGGCCGTCGGACATCTGCAGGGCCAGCTTTCATTCTTCAATCCCTCATCCACTGCCATCACGCTCGAGGTCACCGGAAACCTGCATTACAGTCTTTCTGGTGGAACGCCACTGCAGGAATCCCGAACCACGACCTTCACCATTGGTCCGTGGCAGACCAGCTATTATCAGCTCGCCAACACACAACCCGCTTACGGCTGTCATGGCGTCATGCGTTTCTTTGGCACCATCCGCATGACAGGCCAAAACACATCATCTACCGTGCTGGCAGGCAACGTGCTGACGTCAATGCCCAACAGCAACAGCATCATTCAGTATGTCAACGTACCTTTTGCCATCCCGAACCCGACTCCCAAATACTGAGGGCAGATGCACGGGGGGAACAAAGGACCGGAAGTGTCGCCCCATTCTTGCTAAACAGGGAACCCTCCATCATCGAGAGCGTGGAAAGGGAATGCCCTTCGCATGAACGCCGAGCAGTTCTGGAAGCTCATCGAGTCATCCCGGAGCGGGTTCGACCCAGACCGGATTGACGGGAACATGGAGCGGCAACGAGAGGAACTCAGGCGCCTGCTGCTGCGGTTGCCACCCGAGGAGATCCTGGGCTTCCGCAACCATCTCCTGGAACGGATGGCCACGGCATGTCACTGGGACCTGTGGGGGGCCGCCTACCTCATCGCGGGCGGCTGCTCGGATGATGGCTTCACGGACTTCCGGAGCTGGTTGAGCTCCATGGGGCGCGGCGTCTTCGAGGCCGCGATGTCGGACGCGGAATCACTCGTCGAGGCCGCCGATGCGCCTGGAGTCGAGGACGTCTTCTTCGAGGAGTTCCAGTATGTGCCAGCTGAAGCCTACGAGGAGCTGACAGGGCAGGAGCCTCCCGAGTACGCAGGACCGTCCCCCCTGGAGCCCGCTGGAGAGCGGTGGAACGAGGACGAGGGGAACCTCCAGCGGAGGTTCCCCAGGCTCTGGGCCAGATACCAGCAGGGATGAAGCGGCGCCCCCGCCCTACTTCGCCAGCGTGCGGTACTTCTCGTACAGCGCCTGCTGGCGGCTGGTGAGCGGCACCTGCTTGCCTCCCAGCCACATGCCCACCGGGCGGCTGCTCACCTCCAGCGGCTCCCCGTTCCACAGCACCAGGTCCGCCACCTGCCCCGGCGCCACCTGACCGCCCTCGAGCCCGAAGGCCTCCGTCACATTCGACGTCATGGCCCGCAACGCCTCCTCGTACGGCAGGCCCCACGCCACCGCGTTGCCCGCTTCCTGCGTCAGCGTACGCACCATGTGCGGCTCGCCCAGCGTGGAGATGAGCACCTTCACCCCCGCCGCGCTCAACAGCGCCGCCGAGTCCATCCGGCTGTTCAACCCGTCGAAGCTCGACGGCAGGTTCTGCGTCGGCTGCACGATGACGGGCACCTTCGCCGCCGCCAGCTCCGGCGCCACCATCCACGCCTCGCGGCCCCCGGCGATCAGCAGCTTCAGCCCGAACTCGCGCCCGAGCGCCAGCGCCGCCCGGATGTCCGTCACCTTGTTGGCCGTCACCACCACCGGCAGCGCTCCCGTCAGCACCGGCTGCAGCGCCTCCAGATCCAACCGGCTCGCCGCCAGCTCGCGCATGCGGTTCTGCTCGAACTCCACCTTGCGCTTGTTGTACTCGCGCGCGTCCGACAGCAGCTCCCTCAAGCGCTCCAGCACCAGCGCCCTCGGACCCGACACCGCGTTACGGCCCGTGACGCCCAGTTGGATGTGCATCGCCAGCGGCGCCCGGCGCACCGTGCCGTCCGTCCCCACCCACGCGCTCTGCCCCGACACCAGCCCGCCCACCGGCACCACCCCCGCCGTCGTCACGCCTCCCAGCCTCGCCACCGGGAACGTCTCCGCCGCGGGGTTGAGGCTGTCCACCACTCGCAGCGAGGCGCGGATGGGATCCTTCGCCGCCTCGCCTCGCGGCGTGTCATCCACCGTGGTGTCCTCCATCCCCACCTCCACCACCCCCAGGCTGGTGAGCGGATCCACCAGGCCCGGCGTCAACACCCGTCCCTTGCCGTCCACCTGGCGGCACCCCACGGGCACCGCTCCCAACGCCCCCGCCTGCACCCGCGTCACCTTCCCGTTCTCCACCAGCACCGAGGTGTGGGCCCGCCACGTGCCCCCCGAGAGCACGGCCACGTCCTGGAACGCGGTGCACGCCCCCTCCTTCACCTCCAGCGGCCGCGCACACCCCTCCTCCTTCGAGGGCTCGCAGCGCGCCTCCAGCCCCGCGTCCTTCAGCGCCGGAGCCGCCGCGGGCCGCGCCACCAGCTTCGCCGAGGCCCCGGCACGCTCGCCCAGCTCGAAGTCGCTCGCCTCCGCCACGCCACTGTCCGCGTCGAACGTCACGACACCGTCCGCCCAGACGCGCTGCGCGCGGGCATAGACGGACAGCGGGTGGTTCTTCCACAGCACCACGTCCGCCATCTTCCCCGGCTCCAGCGAGCCCGTCCGGTCCTCCACCCCCATCACCCACGCGGCGTGCAGCGTCACCCAGCGCAGCGCCTCCTCCTCCGTCAGCGGAATGCCCGACTCACGCGCCCGCCACAGCGCCTTGCCCGCCTCCTGGTTGAGCCGCTGAATCCCCAGCGCCGAGTCCGAGTGGATGACGGTGCGCCCGCCCGCCTGCGACACCAGGCCCGCGTTCTCCGGAATCCCGTCCCAGGCCTCCATCTTGAAACCCCACCAGTCCGCCCACGTCGCCACCGCCACGCCCTTCTCCGCCAGCCTGTCCCTCAGCTTGTAGGCCTCCAGCGCGTGGTGGAAGGCACGGATGGGGTAGCCGAACTCCTCGGCCACCTGCAGCATCACCGCCATCTCGTCCGCCCGGTAGCAATGGTTCTGCACGAGGATGTTGCCCCGCATCACCTCCACCAGCGTCTCCAGCTGCAAGTCCCTCAGCGGAGCGGGCCCGGCCTCCTCGGCCTTCTTCGCGCGCTTCTTCTCCCAGGCCTCCCAGCGCTCCTGGTACTCGCGCGCCCGGGCGAAGGCCTGCCGGTAGCCCGCCACGTTGCCCATGCGCGTGGCCGGCGCGCGGCGCTGGGCGGCCCCATAGGCCCGGCGCGGATTCTCCCCGCACGCCATCTTCAGCCCGTCCTTCGCCCCCGGAAAGCGCATCTCCGCCGCCGAGCGGCCAAAGTGCAGCTTCACCGGGAAGGCCCGTCCGCCAATCAGGTTGGCGCTGCCCGGCAGCACCAGCAGCGAGGTGATGCCGCCCGCCGCCGCCCGGCGCAGGGCCGGGTCCTGCGGCCAGAAGGAGTGCTCGGCGGACACCTCGGCCGTCACCGGGGCCGTGGCCTCGTTGCCATCACTGGTGGAGGTGGTCTCCGGCGAGGCGTACACGCCCAGGTGGCTGTGCGCGTCGATGATGCCGGGCGTCACATACAGCCCTGTTCCATCCACCTCCTCGGCGCCCGGCGGGGTGGCCACCTCCGCGTTGCGCCCCACCGCCACCAGCTTCCCCTCCGCGAAGGCCACCGCCCCGTCCTCGATGGCCGGCCCCGAGGCGGGCATCACCGTCGCATGACGCACCACGACCGCGCGTGTCTGGTTCCACGTCCGTGCTGGGACGCTCGGTGAGGAAGCAACCTTTGCAGGGGGGTTGGTGGGAGCAGGTGTGCTCGGGCCAACGGTTGCGCAGGCGGTCAACAACAGCAGAGGTAGGGGGCGGTAGCGCATGGTCGCCCTCGTATCACGCTAGAATCCCGGGCGCCCATGTCCTCCGCGCCCACCGCTCCCCTCTCCACGCCCCCCATTGCCGGCAAGCGGGCTCGCGGAAATCGGCTCGCGGCATGGCCCCTTCCCCCGCTGCCGCCGGGCCCCGAGCGCGCTGGCACGCTCTACCCATTCGGTAGTGATGCGCCGCGCGGGGCACGGGACGGGCCCACGACTTCATCCTGGAGCACCCCACCATCAGCCACCACCCCCCGCCGGAAAACCTCCACGCGTTGCCGCGCGAGTACCGCCTCGCACGGCCCGAGGAGGGCTGAACCCCTCCCCCCTCTCCCCCACCGCCACACTCCGAGCCCATGACCGCAGCCGCCATTCCCATCCACTTCCCCAATCAGTTCCAGGGCCTCTTCCAGCGCGTCGAGTCCACCTATCGCCCCCTCCTGGTGGATGCGCTGAAGAAGGTCCACGCGGCCCCCATCCCCTCGGAGCTGCGGCCCTTCTTCGATCACGTCACCGTGGAGAGCACCCAGCCGGCCTTCATGCTCGTCCCCCTGATGTTCCTCGCCGCCGCCGAGGCCTCCGGGGGCATCACCCAGCGCCACATCGACGCCCTGCCGACGATGCTGCTGAGCATGGAGGTGACGGCCATCGTCGACGACACCGTGGACAGGACGCCCATGCGCTCCGGGAGGATGAGCTTCCCCCGGCGTTTCGGCGACGTGAGCGCCACGCCCTTCACCGGCGCCCTGCTCATGCTGATCGCCGAGCAGAACGGCCGCTGCCCTCCCGAGTTCCTCAACGCCACCATCCGCTACGTGTTGGACCTCTTCTCCATGTTCCTCTGGGAGCGGCAGAACACCTACCCGGAGCGGGCCCTCTTCGAGCGCTGGCTGGAGCACCGCTACGCGGAGACGCGCGTGGCCACGCAATTCGCCATCGACAGCTCCTTCGCCCTCAACGGCCGTCCCCCCCTGCCGCTCGCCGCCGTGGAGCGCTTCAGCTACATCTTCCAGGACGTGGACGACATCGTCGGCCTGCTCGAGCGCCGCGACGAGCAGGGGGAGAACGATGATCTCCAGATGGGCATCATCACCCGGCCCCTGATGCTGACGCTCGCCCGCCAGCCCGAGTTCGCCCGGAGCGTCGACCAGCTCTGGGACAACTACCGCCCGCTGCTGCATTCCTCGCTGGTCGAGTTGCAGCAACGGCATGCGGAGGTGTCGGACCGGACGCGGGGGCTGCATGATCGGATCCGCGAGACGCTGCTGGAGATCGGCGTCCCGGAGGCGGTCCGTCACATGGTGGGAGACCTGAAGCAGTGCGTGGAGGAGAGCCCCGCCGAGCTCCGCCCCTTCGTGCATGACCTGGCGCTCTCGGTCATGGATCGCCTGCGCCGCTGCGAGCGCGAGGACCTGAACCTCCTGCTGGAGGAGTGCTTCCGCGACACGCCCCCGGAGGTGGAGACCACGTCCTGGAGGACGCGGACCACGCGCAAGGAGCCCCGGACCCTCTGTGTCTACTGCTCCTCGAGCGGCGTGGTGGAGCCGTCCTGGTTCGAGCTGGCCGCCAGGCTGGGAGCGGAGATTGGCAAGCGTGGGGACCGGCTCGTCTTCGGTGGCAGCAACACGGGGTTGATGGGCGCGGTGGCCCACGCCACGCGCGAGCACGGAGGCCAGGTCATCAGCGTCATCCCCGAGGTGATGCAAGGCACGCCCTATGTCTTCGAGCCCTCGACCGAGGTGGTGGTCACCCGGGACCTGCGCGCCCGCAAGGCGGCCATGGAGACGCGAGCCGATGCCTTCGTGGTGCTGCCCGGCGGGTTCGGTACGCTGGACGAGACGCTGGAGATCATCGCGTCCAAGCAGATGCACATGCACCGCAAGCCCATCGTCTTCGTGAACACGAAGGGCTTCTGGGAGCCGCTGACCGCCCTCTTCGAGCACCTCTTCCGCGAGCGTTTCGCCAGCGCGCAGCACCACCGCCACCTGTACCATATGGCCGCGGATCCAGAGGGTGTCTTCGCCTACCTGGACTCGTACGTGCCCCCGCCCTTTCCCGCCAAATGGTTCTGAGCGCCAACGCCGCCCGAGGAGCAGCCGCAGTGAAGAAGAAGATCACGTTCGTGAGCACCAACCGCGGCAAGGCGAAGGTGCTGGAGAAGTGCCTCGCGGCGGTGGGCTACGAGCTCGAGCGCCTGGAGCTGCCCATCATCGAGCCCCAGGGCAGCACGCTGGAGGCGGTGGCCCTGGACAAGGCGCGGCAGGCGTTCGCGTACTTCGAGGAGCCGCTGGTGGTGGAGGACAGCGGCCTGTGCGTGGACTCGCTGGCCGGCTTCCCGGGCCCGGTGACGAAGTACATGCTGGAGACGATTGGCGTGGCGGGCCTGCTGAGGCTCGCCCATGGGCAGGAGCCGCGGACGTGCCGCTTCGTGGGCGCGCTGGTCTACGTGGACGAGGACGGCGCGCCCCACACCTTCGTGGACAGGCAGGCCGCGGGGAGACTCGCCCTGGAGGCGGATGTCACCCGCGCCGCGGACGCCTGGTCCGCGATGTGGAACGTCTTCATTCCGGACGGCAGCACGAGCGCGCTCTCCGCGCTGCCACCGGCCGAGCGCGACGCGGTGTTCGCCCGGTGGCAGCCCCAGTCGGTGTACGCGCAGTTCGCGCGGTGGCTGGTACAGCGGGACGAAGGCGCTATCGGGAAGCTCGGCGGCGGCGTGCCCTGAGGGAGACGAGCGCCCCCAGCAACAGCCAGGGCGCATCCGCCGCGAAGCCGGAGGTGCAGCCGCACCCGGAGTCCTCCGGTCCGCCGCCTGGAGCGGCGCCCACCCGCACGGTGAAGGTACAGCTCGCCGTGTTGCCCGCCGCATCGGACGCCGTGACGCGCACCGGGTGCTCACCCGGAGGGAAGGTGGCGCCAGACGGCGTGCCGTAGCCGAGCGTGACCTCCGAGGCACCGTCCGTCGCCTGGGCGGGCGAGTAGTGGACCACCGCGCCACCCGGGCCCGTGGCGACGGCCTCCACGTCCGCCGGGCAGGTGAGCACGGGCGGCGTACAGTCCCCGAAGAAGGCCGGGGACAGCGCGTACGGCTCCCGCCCCCGGCCCTCGGCGTTCGCCGAGTAGTAGAGGGTGCCGCCCGTGTACGTCAGCGCCAGCGGCTCACCGCCCGCCACCGCGGCATCCACCGCCCGCGTTCCCGCTTCCGTCCCGTCGCTCACCCAGAGCGTGGCACCGGTGCCATCGTCCGCCGTGAAGAAGAGCCTCGAGTCCGCCGCCGTCAGCTCCCCGGGTGACGCGCCCAGCCTCCCCGCGCGGAGGTCCTCGACGAGCACCGTGCCCGCCTCCGTCCCATCGCTCTTCCACAGCTCGACTCCCCCGTGGCCATCGTCCGCGGCGAAATAGAGCGTGTCCCCCAAGGCCACGAGGGAGTGGGGATTGGAGCCGATGGCGCCCGCGTGGATGTCCTTGACGAGCCTCGTGCCACCGGACGTCCCGTCGCTCACCCAGAGCTCGGGGCCATGCACCTCGTCGTCCAGGCGGAAGAAGAGCCGGCCCCCACCGCCGTCAGCTCCTCGGGCGCCGGGTGCAACGGCTCGCCGAAGAGCTCCGCGACACGCACCGTGCCCACCTCCGTCCCGTCGCTCCGCCACAGGTCGTCATCGGTGGTGCCGTCATTGGCCGTGAAGAAGAGCGTGTCCCCCACCACCGTCAGCCGGCCGGGCCAGGCGCTGGCTTCCGCCGCGGCGATGTCCTTGACGAGCACCGTGCCCGCCTCCGTCCCATCGCTCTTCCACAGCTCGAAGCCATGGGTGCCATCATCGGCGGTGAAGTAGAGGGTGTTGCCCACGGCCCGCATGGACCGGGCGGTGATGGAGGTGCCCGTGCCGGGGTGGATGTCCTTGACGAGCCGCGTGCCGTCGAACGTCCCATCCGTCACCCAGAGCTCGCGGCCCGTCAGATGATCGCCGGTGGCGAGCCAGGCCTTCCCGCCCATCACGACGAGATCCGTGGGGTTGCCCCCTTCCCGCCCGGCGTTGAGCTCCCGGACCATCCCCGTGCCCGCTGGCGTCCCATCGCTCCGCCACAGCTCGAAGCCGCGGGTGCCGTCGTTCGCGATGAAGAGCAGCACGCCGTTCAGCTCGGTCAGCAATCCGGGATTGGCGCCCTCCGGTCCGGGCTGGATGTCCTTGAGCAGCACCGTGCCGGCTTCCGTCCCGTCGCTCTTCCACAGCTCGGTGCCATGCGCCCCATCGTCCGCGACGAAGTAGACCGTCCCGCCGATGCGCAGGAAGGAGCCAGGCGATGCGCCGCCCGCGCCCGGAGACACATCCCCGAGCACCGCGGGAGGACGGCACCCCGGGTGCGGCGTGCCCTCCGCCCGCGCCGGCAAGGCACTCCCCACCGCCAACGCGAGCACCAGGCGCCACACCGCCCTCATGGACCGATGAGCCATCCGCTCCCTCCCTTCACGGGGGCGCCACCTCCGGGCGCGCTCCCAAAAGACTCAGGGGGCACGGGGCCCGGGAACCTCCCGGAAGCCTCGCGCCCCCCGCCTGAAAACCCGCTACGCCCGGGCTCGAATCCCTACAGCTCGTCCAGGTCGTAGTACTCCGCCGACGCCTGGTCGTGGTTGCTCACTCCACCCACCGCGAGCACCGTACCGTTGTCGAGCAGGGTGGCGGTGTGCTTGTAGCGGTCCACGTTCATGGCGGCCGTCTTCGTCCACGTGCCCGTGGCGGGGTCGTAGAGGTCCGAGGCTGTCTGGATACCCGTGAGCGGGTGGTAGCCACCGGCCACCAGCACGCGGCCATCCGGCAGCAGGTTGGCGGTGTGGAACCGGCGCGGCGAGAGCATGCTGCCCGTGGCCGCCCAGGTGTTGG
>NZ_JPMI01000425.1 GCF_000733295.1 Archangium violaceum Cb vi76
GGACCAGGTGTTGGTGGCCGGGTCATACAGCTCGGCGGAAGCCAGCGTGCCGCTGTCGAACTCACCGGTGCGGCCACCAGCCACGAGCACCTTGCCGTTGGGCAGCAGGACGGCGGTGTGGTGGTAGCGCTGGGTGTTGAGGGCACCCGCGGGCTTCCACTTGCCCAGGGCCGGGACGTACAGCTCGGCGGTGGTGCTGGTGATGGGGCACACGCCGCCGCCCGCGATGAGCACCCGGCCATCCTGAAGCTTCGTGGCGGTATGACCGCGGTGCGCACCCAGCGTGTTGCCCGTGGCGGACCAGGTCTTGGTCACTGAATCGTACAGCTCCGAGGTGGTGTTGAAGCCACCGGCCACCAGCACCCGGCCATCGTCCAGCAGGGTGGCGGTGTGCAGCATCCTCGGCAGGGCCATGCTGCCCGTGAGGATCCACCCGCCGTGGCGGTCCTCACACGTGCCGGAGGCACCCGGGACGACCGTGACCGTACGGGTCGCGGTGCCCACGTTGCCGGCCGCGTCCTTCGCCGTATAGGTGAGGGTGTACGTGCCCGCCACGCGGATGTTGACGGAGCCGGACACCGTCACCGTGTGGCTCAGGTCACCGTAGCAGCCGTCGAAGGCCGCCGCGCCCGGATCCACGTAGGGCTTGCCGCACTCGACCGTCATCGAGTCATAGCCCACCACCGCCACCTCGGGAGCCTGGGTATCGGCCACCGTCACGCGGCTGGTGCAGGTAGCGGTGTTGCTGTAGGCGTCCGCCACGGTGTGCGTCACGGTGGTGCTGCCCACCGGGAAGCGCCCCGCCCCCGGGCTGCTCGAATGGGTCACCGGGCCGCAGGTGTCGGCTCCGGACGCCACGCCCGGATCCACCTCGGCACCGCCATCGACGCACTCGGCCAGCACGTTCTCCGGGCAGGAGATGGACGGAGCCGTGATGTCGACGACGGTCACCTTCGCCGTACAGGTGGACTCCAGGCCCGTCGCGTCCCTGCAACGGAGCGTGGTGGTGGTTTCGCCCTGTCCGAAGACGGACGGAGACTGGGTGCAGCCCACCAGGTCGCCATCCGGATCATACGAGCCGTCATCGATGGAGCCCGTCGCGGAGCAAGAGGTGCTGTCGGCCGTCAGGGTCAGCTCCCTGCACTTCGCCACCGGAGCACGGCTGACGGCGACGGAGCGGCAGGACGCGCTGCACGCGCCGGTGCCATTGGCCGCGCCGGTGTCGCACTGCTCGCCCGGATCCACCGTGCCGTCACCGCACCAGTGCAGGCGGCACACGGACGAGCAGGCCGTGCCCGGCACTCCATTGCTGGCACCGGTGTCACACTCCTCGGGGTACTGCAGCACGCCGTCGCCGCAGCGCACGGGGACGGCCCCCCGCGCGAGGATGTAGGGCACGCCACGCGAACCATCCGCGAAGTCCTTCGAGCCCGGCAGGCGCGCGCCGTACACGGGGTCCCTCGCGATGACGAGCGGGGTGAAGTTGGCCTCCGGGTAGCTGTCGAAGGCCTCGTGCACGGAGCAGACCCAGTTGGAGAGCAGGCCGTCCGTCAGGCCCGACAGGGCGTCGTGCGTGGCCACGATGTGGGCGTCGTCGTAGCAACCCACGCCCGTCACGGTGAAGGCGCCAAACGGCTCCAGCACCCGCACCGGCGTCCCGGGTGCGGAGTCGTGGTAGTAGCAACTCAGATTGATATAGGCACCCGTCTTGCCCTCCTGCGCGGCGGCGAACCGGACGGCGTTCCGGGTGACCAGATCCTTGCCGTGGAACACGGGATCCGTGCCCATGACGAGCACGTTGCCATCCACCACGGGGCCCCAGGTGCCGCGGCTGCTCACCGCCGCGTTGATGAGGCTCAGGCTGCTGCTGCACGTGGCATCCCCCAGGATGATGGCGCGATAGCCCGCGAAGTCCGCCGAGCTCTTCGCGGCCCAGGCGGCGGAGGAAACGACGTCCACCGTATAGCCCAGGCTCCGCGCGGCCACCGCCTCCACGCTGTTGATGCCGGACGTCACCGTGCTGGACAGGATGAGCACCTTGTTCGTGCTGCCCACGCCCTGGGGACGCGTGCTCACCGCCGTGGGCGCCACCGGCGCCGGGCTCGCGCTCTCCGCCTCCAGCGGCGACTCGCCACCGCATGCCGCCACCCACAGCACGCTCAACGCCAACAGCACCCCATTGCGGATGCCGCTTCCCATTCTCGTATGTCTATACGGATACATAAACATCCCACCCCCTCTGCACAGACGCATGGCCAGCACTCCCGCTCCTGAACCAGACGTCCAGGGCAAGACGGGCAAACGTGTTTTTCCAACGGGAGTGCCTTGATAATAGAAACAGGCTTTCAAGACGCCATCCGGGGGAAGCCGGACTATCGCCTTGATGACGCGTTGGAACCGTGGAGTGTGGGGTGTCGTTCAGGGACGGGTGCGCGTGCCTTCCAGAAAGGCGCCCAAGGTACGTGCGTAGTCCACCCGCCCCATGCGCTGGGGGACGGTGTCATGGTCCGCGCCCTCCACGAGGACGAGCTGCTTGGGCTCGTGGGCCACGGAGTAGAGGTGCTGGGAAAACTCGGGGCGGATGAAATCGTCGGCGGTGCCGTGCAGCAGCAGCAGGGGCACGCCCTGGAGCGAGGCCACGCGGCCCTCGGTGTCCCAGGAGCCCTTGGAGAAGAAGCCCCCGGGGAGGTCCATGTTGCTGGAGTCGCGCACCAGCCCCTGCACGGAGCTGAAGGGAGACTCGAGGATGAGCGCCGCGGGCGGCTGGTGGGCCGCGAGCTGGGAGGCCACCGCCGTACCAAAGGAGCGCCCGTAATAGACGATGCGGTCCGCCGACACGCCGGAGCGCGCGGAGAGCCACGCGAGCGCCGCCTGGCTGTCCGCGAGCAGGCCCGGCTCGGAGGGCTGCACGTCGGTGGAGGTACCCCAGCCCCGGTAGTCGAAGACGAGCACGTCGTAGCCGAGGTTGGCCAGGCCCTTGGGCCGGGAGATGTGTTGGTTCAGATTGCAGCAGATGCCGTGGAAGTAGAGGACGTAGGCGCGGGGCGGCTGCTGCGTGGACTTCACATACGCGGCCCCCAACCGCACCTGCCCGTCCACCACGAGCTCCACCGGCTCTATCTGCTCGGGAGACACCGTCTCCTCGGGCGTGTCGCCCTCGGCGGGCAGCGTGTAATGGTCCACGCGCGTGCGGCTGTAGAGGAAGGGGTCCAGGTCATAACAGGCCCCCACGCCCACCCCGGCGCTCAACAACCCGACTGCCAGCAGACGGCGGCTCATTCCTCGTCCCCTCCGAAGCGGTAGCGCACCCCCAGCAAGGCGCCCAGCGCGCCCATGCCGCCCACCCCCTGCCAGTTGGCCGCGTTGAAGCGGGTGGCGTAATCCGGCTGGTACCAGCGCAGCTCCAACTGCACGCCCCACGAGGCCAGCCGCACCTCCTCGCCCACCGCCAGTGACAGCAGGGGCGGCCCGCCCGCCAGCTGCACCAGGCCGGTGGCCGAGGCATAGGAGAGGAAACGCCCGCCCAGCAGGTAGCTGACGGTGGGCGACACCTCGAGGTAGGCACGCGGAGGGGCCTGCCGCGAGGCCAGCACGCTGGTGAAGCCATAGAGGCGTCCACCCAGGGAGAGGGCCGGCACCGCGCCGTCCTGCGCGAGCGCCAGCCAGCTGCCTCCCACGTCCAGGCCCGCCACACCAAAGGTGAGCGAGGTGAGGTGCACATGGGCCGCCACGTCGACACGCTCGGCCACGCCATAGCGGGCCCCCACGGCGCTCAGCGGCACGGGAATCACCGGCCCCAGGTTCACGAGGGGCCCGCCCAGGGCGCCCTCCACCTGCACGGCACCACGAGGCACCGGGCGCACCTGGGTGGTCAACCCGCAGCCCGTGGCGAGCAGCGCGGACAGCAGCAACAGGACGGTTCTCATCACATCCCGCCCCATAGCGGAAGTCGGGCCGGGTTGCCCAGCCCCCCTCCCCTTCAGTCCCACGTCACCTCGTACTCGTTGTCGGTGGGGCTCAGCGGGCGCGAGGTCACCCTGGCGCCCTTCACCTTCGCCACCTCGCACATCGCCTGGAGCCCGCCCTCGGTGTGCAACCGGGGCATCACCTCGTGCTTGACGAGCACACCGCTCCGCGGCCCCGTCAGCGTCACCTTGAGCTCCACGTGCTTGGAGGCCGTCTGCATGCCCGTGGGGATGTTGCTGAGCAGCCGCCTCGGGTCCCCCTGCGCCATCAGGATGAGCACCTTGCCCGCCGCCGACGCATAGAAGGACATCCCCCCCTCGTAACCAATCTCCCACATCGCCCGCTCGAAGCCGCCGAACCGCTCACTCATCCGCCGTGCCGCCGCGTAGAGCAGCTTGATGTACGTGTGGTGGGCGTAGTTGAAGAAGTCCAGGAAACGCGCCTCGCCACACACCTCCAGGCACTGCTTGACCGCCTCGTCACCCTCGAGCCGCCGCACCAGGTCCAGCAGGCTGTTGTGGAAGAGCCCCCGCATGAGATCGTCCGGCGAAATCAGCGACAAGCGCCACTGCAGCTCCTCGTCTGTACCGAGCTGCAACGACTGAACGGTGACAGGCGTGTCCATGAACTCCCTTCCGGCACCGGGCGGGCGAGGTGATGGACATCAGGGTAACCCGGTACAGCGGGCGAAGGTAGGGGGTGAAACGCCGCGGAGGGATTCCTCGAGGGCTCGCGCACCCAGGGAAAAGGCCCCACACGCCCAGAGAGCGGAAGCGGGCCGGTGCGGCGGGCACGGAGGCTCTGTTACGGTGGAGCCATGTCCACGCTGCTGATGCTGGGAGGCTCGGCGGTCGTCCCCTCCCTGCTGTTGCTCTGGTACGTCTACGCCAGGGACAGGAACCCGGAGCCGCGAGGCCTCCTGCTCAAGACGTTCCTCCTGGGAGCGGCCATCTGCGTGCCGGTGGTGCCGGTGGCCATCTGGCTGGAGTCGCTGGGACGGCAGTGGGAGACGGACGTGTGGAGCACCGCGCTGGTGCGCGCCTTCCTCGGCGCGGCCATCCCCGAGGAGCTCTTCAAGTACCTGGTGCTGCGCTGGTACGTGTGGAACAAGCCGGCCTTCGACGAGCCGCTGGACGGCGTGGTGTACGGCGCCACCGCGTCGCTCGGCTTCGCCACGCTGGAGAACATCCTCTACGTGGGGGACGGGGGCCTGGGGGTGGCGGTGCTGCGCGCCCTCACCGCCGTGCCACAACATGGCTTCACCGGAGTCGTCATGGGCGCCTTCCTGGGCCGGGCCCGGTTCGCCCAGGACGAGGCCCAGCGCTTCGGACTGCTGGCCGCCGGACTGGGTTGGGCCGTCCTCCTGCACGGCGCCTATGACGCCTTCCTGATGACGGGGACGGGCTTCGCCCTCCTCGCGCTGCCGGCGCTGCTGATCTCCGTGGGCTGGGGCCGCGGCCTCTACAAGGGGCTCCAGCGGGAGCAGATCCTCCTGGGCACCTCGCTGGTGACCCGGCGCTTCGTGGTGGAGGAGTCACTCCAGATGGAGGAGCCCGCCCGGGTGGCCGTGGGAGGCGTGGGTCCCACCACCCTCTCCGCGGAACCAGGCGTCGCGCACGTGCCGCTGGCCCCCCGTCCGCCCCGCGAGCCCCAGCGCACCTTCTTCTCCTGGCTCAAGCTGGGCCTGGGCGGCATCGGCCTGACCGCCTGCGGGCTGGTGTGGCTGTTCGTCGCCGCCATCCTGCTCGGCGAGCCGGTGGGCGGAGAGCTCACGGTGCCCGTGGTCATCCTCTGCGCCATCCCCACCACCCTCTTCCTGCTCCTCTTCCGCTCGGGACTGCGCGGCCCGTTCGAGGCGGAGCCGGCGTGAGCGCTCCCTTACGCGACTGACGCGTGCCAGATGGCCTCGACGCGGGCGCGCACCTGGAGCCGCCCCTCGGCGAAACCCGGCAACGACCGGAGGGGCTCGATCGCCGGACAGCGATCGATCCACTCCAGGTCGATGAGCGCCGTCTCCGCGGCCCGCCGGAAGTACTTCAACCCCACCTCCGGCTGGCCACAGAGGCCCATGACCTCGGCCGTGAGCTGGCACAGCAGGGAGGCGAAGCGCGGACTGTTCGTCTGGGAGAGTGCCTCATCGAACATGGGGATCAGCTCGAGCACATCTACCTCTCCCAGCACCGCGCTGGCATAGCGGCCCACCATGGTGGCGATGTAATCCGGATCCGTGGCGGCCACGGCCTTGCTGCGCCGCAGCTCCTCCATGTTCCGGGTCCACCCCGCGACGCGGACCCGCAGCGACTCCGCCGCGGTCCTGTGCAGCGGCGACGCGGTCAGCCGCTCCATCGCCCACCGGTAGTCCTCCATCTGTCCGCGCAGCGCGCTGCAGCGGGCGAGCTCGAACAGCGACGACACCAGCGTGGGCGACAAATCGTAGGCCAGGCGCAGCCGCACGAGCCCCTCGTCCGCGCGGCCCGCCTCACACTGGAGGCTGCCCAGGTATTGCAGCGTGGGGGCATGACAGGGCGCGATGTCCAGGGCCGTGCGGAGGGACGTCACCGCCGTGTGCCAGTCATCCAACTGGGCGGCGAGCATCGCCCGGGCCAGCTGCGTGTCGGCCTGCTCCGGAGCCAGCCGCAGGGCCCGCTCCACGCTGGCGCGAGCGAGCGCGGCGGAGTCCCGCTGGGGGTCCTTCACGCCCATGAACAACGCGCGCAGGCTCGCGATGGCATGGAGCGCCACGGCCGGCAGGAAGTCCGGCGCCTGCTCCAGACACGACTCGAGCAGCAGCAGGGGGCCTCCGTCCCGGCCACCCCGGAAGGCTCCGTGCAGCAGGGAATTGGCCTGGCGGTACAGCGCCAGGGCCTCGGTCGGAGTGCTCGCGCGCCACGCCGAGAGGACCGCCTCGCCCCGCAGCTCCTCGGCGATGCGCGGCACCAACCGGTCCTGCAGCTCGAAGGCGTCGGTGGAGGCGTACTCGAAGCGGCCACTCCAGACCTGGGTGCCGGACTGCGCCTCCAGCAACCGGACGGAGACACGCACCGAGGGACCCGCGCTCTGCACCGTCCCCTCCACGACCAGCTCCACCCCGAGCTCGTGCCCCACGGTCCGCGGGTCGCGCTCGTTGCGGAAGCGCGCTGTCACCCCGGTGCCGGGCACGCGCAGCCCGCGCACCCGGGACAGCTGGTCGATGAGGGCCTCGGTCAGCGAGTCGCCCAGGTACTCGGAGTCACGAGGGCCCTGGAAGCGCAGGGGGAGGATGGCCACGCCCTGTTTGGGTACCGGCGTGGAGGTGCGGGGCGTGTGGCGCGTGGCGGACGCCGACGTGAGGGGCGCGGGGGTGTGTCCCCCCGTCATCGCTCCCGGAGTGGGCGGACCCGACAGGGTGGGCTCCCCCACGCTGACGAGCCAGTCCCGCAGCACCCCGGCCACCTCGAGCGCGCTCGCCGGCCGCTCCTCGGGCGCACGGCCGAGGCAGCGGTGCACCAGCTCGGCGAGGGGCGACGGGATGGTGGCGCGCTGCCGCAGGTCCGGAGGGGACTGGCGCAGACGGGCCATGGCGGCGGCCCACGGGGTGTCCCCGGAGAACGGGCGACCTCGCCAGCGAGCAGTTCATACAGCAGCAATCCCACCGCGTAGAGGTCCGCGCGCGCGTCCACCGGATCGCCGGACACCTGCTCCGGCGCCATGTACATGGGCGTGCCCACGGTGCCCAGGGTGCGCGAGGCGACCTCCCCCGCCACCGCCCGGGCGATGCCGAAGTCGGTGAGGACGACGCGGCCACCGGACTCGATGAGGATGTTGGCCGGCTTGAGATCTCGGTGCACCACGCCGGCGGCATGGGCCGCGGCCAGCCCCTCGCAGATGGCCAGGGCGATGCGGGCGGCGCGGGAGGGGGCCAGGGGACGCTCCCGGGCGAGCAGCGCGCGCAGGTCCTCGCCCTCGACGAACTCCATGGTGAGGAAGGCCTGGCCCTCGTGGGTGCCCAGGTCGTGCATGCGCGCCACGTGGGGGTGGGTGATGCGGCGGGCGAGGCGGACCTCTCGGGTGAAGCGCTCGAGGGCATCCGGGCCGGCGTCCTTGCCGAGCTCCAGCGTCTTGAGGGCCACCACGTCGCCCACGAGGCTGTCGCGGGCCTGGTACACCGTGCCCATGCCGCCCCGGCCGAGCATGCGCACGAGGGCATAGCGCCCGGCGAAGAGCGGCCCGGAGGGGGGCTCCTGGGTGGAGGGGGCCGAGGGGCGGATGAGGGTGCGGTCGCCCCCATCGAGGGCGGAATCAGGGGGTGCGGAGTTCTCGGGCACGGCGGCCGCAATCTAACCCGGGGCCCCCCCTACCCGCCATTGACACCGGGTATGAACCCCCCTTCGAGTGCATACTCTCGGGCCCGCGAATCTCCGCGACCTCCGGGGGCCTGACGCACCGGGACAAGAGAGGCCCTCGATGACGGACACCTGCATCCGCGATTGCCACGCGCTCGTACCGGACGCCAGCGGCACGCTCACCATCGCCCGCCACCAGGACATCCTCGTGCGCGGCGGCCGCATCACGGAGATCCGTCCCACCGGTGGACCCCTGGAGCCCGGTGTCACCGTGCTCGAGGGGCAGCGGATGCTCGCCATGCCCGGGCTCATCAACACGCACGCCCACGTCCCCATGGTGCTCTTCCGCGGGCTGGCCGAGGACGTGCCCATCGAGCGCTGGTTCAACGAGTTCATCTGGCCCCTGGAGAGCAACCTCACCGAGGCGGATGTGTACTGGGGCGCGCAACTGGGCCTGCTCGAGATGATCGAGGGGGGCGTCACCACGGTGGCGGACCACTACTTCCACATGGACCGGGTGGCCCAGGCGGTGGAGGAGGCCGGCACCCGGGCGCACCTGGGGTGGGCGGTGTTCGGCAGCAATGGGCTCAAGGTGCTCGCGGAGACGGCCGCCTTCGCCGAGCGCTGGAGAGGCGGCGCCGGAGGCCGCATCACCACCTGCATGGCTCCGCATGCGCCCTACACCTGTGATGACGGCTTCCTGCGCGCCTCCGCCGGGCACGCCAACCGGCTGGGGATTGGCATCCACATCCACGCCGCCGAGGAGATGAACCAGACGAACGCCAGCCTGGAGAAGCGGGGACTGACGCCCATCCAGGTGCTCAAGGACACCGGGGTGCTCGGCGTGCCCACGCTCATCGCCCACGGCTGCGGCCTGCTGCCCCAGGACATCGAGCTGCTGGAGAAACACCGCGCGAGCGTGGGGATTGCCCACGCCCCGAAGACGTATCTCAAGCTGGCGATGGGAATGACCCCCATCCGGGCCTTGCGCAGGGCAGGAATCGCGGTGGGCCTGGCGACGGATGGCGCGGTCAGCAACAACACGCTCGATGTCTTCGAGAGCCTGCGCCTCATGACGATGATGCAGAAGCACGAGGCGATGGACCCCGAGGTGATGCCCATTCCCGAAGCGCTCGACATCGCCACGCGGGGCAGCGCCGCGGCGCTCGGGATGGGGGACCGGATTGGAAAGCTCGCGCCCGGCTACCAGGCGGACATCATCCTCGTGGACACGAGGGGTACGCATTGGCAGCCGCCGCACAACCTCACGGCCGGACTGGTGTACAGCGCACGAGCCAGCGACGTGCACACCGTCATGGTGGATGGCCGCGTCATCATGCGCGAGCGCCGCCACCTCACGCTCGACAAGGAGCGCATCCTCACCGAGGTGGCCAGCACCATGGAGCGCCTGGCCCGACGCGTGCCCGAGTCACGGATTCAGAGCTACAAGCCGTGAGCCAGGCCCAGACTCCGGTATTCAGCTCCGGAGTCCGGAGTGCATTCACTCCTCACCCCACCGCGCGCACGGGCTGGGGCTGGAAACCATCCAGGAGCGCCTCCATGAGCCGCTCCACCTGCGCCAACGGCACGCCCTGAATGGTGAGGAGCGTCTCGCCGCCCTGGGTGCTCGTCTTGAGCTGCACCCGGCCCCCCTGGGCGAAATGCCGCGAGAAGCTGTCCCGCAGGAACTGGATGCGAGCGGCGTCCGTGGCGGGCATGGTGGCGCGGGACGGCTTGCGCTTGTGCTTCGCCGCCTGCCGCAGTTCCTCCAGGCTGCACTCGGCGAAGGACTTCCGCTCCACCTTCCCGCCCTCCCGAGGCACCTCGATGGGCGTGAGGCCGGGGTCTCCGGCCGTGAGCTGGATGTCGGCCTCCTTCGCGTAGGCGCGCAGGGTGTAGAGCTTCGTCACGCCGTGCGTCCTGCACGCCTCCTCGGTGAACTCCCGGGCCACGGCGCCATACCGGGTCAGGGTGGACTGCGAGAGCTCCTGGATGTGCTGGTTGAAGTACACCTGGGCGCTCTCGTACTTCTTCTGCTCCGCCAGCTTGTTGTCCACGACGTAGTTGTAGAGGCGGCCGATGTTGTAGTGCCCGGCGTTGCCCTCCTTCAGGTGAGCGAGAATGGCATCCCGCACCTGCTCGAGCGTCAACGTCAGGAGGTTGCTGCTTGCGTTCGTTCCCATGATTCCCCTCAAAAGTGGAGAAGAGGTGAAGACGCCGCGGTTCACCACGGCAGGCCGGACACGTGGCACATACCGGGCCAGGGGAATGGCTCCAGGAATCCGCCTACTTGCGTGAGCGCTCCTCACAGGAGGGTCCAAGCTCCCGGAGGGAACAGTCCACGAAGCGGGACTCATTGCATTCCACTGGTCACCGGTGACGAGTGAAACGGAGCGGGTGCATTCCACTGGTCACCGGTGACGAGTGAAACGGAGCGGGTGCATTCCACTGGTCACCGGTGACGAGTGAAACGGAGCGGGTGCATTCCACTGGTCACCGGTGACGAGTGAAACGAAACGCTCTCCCTCACCGCGCCCCAGGGAGGTACAACGGTGGGATGACGGAGGAGTCCAAGCGTGGCTGAAAAGAAGACCTGGAAGGGCGGACGCCTGGGACCGTTCCACCTCGGTAAACGGTACAAGAATGTGGGGACGGACCTGGGCCGGCTCTACGCGGCCCATGATGTCGACACGGGCAACGCGGCCCTGATCGTCATGCCCTCGGACCACGCGGACCTGGAGTCCTGGAGCGTCCGCGCCACCGCACAAGCCGAGCCTCCCTATCTCGCGCTGGAGGTGGAGCAGGCGCCTGCCTCGGGCCGACTGCCCGATTTGTCCAACATGCTCGACCTCCTCACCTCCGCCGTGGAGCGCCTGGAGAAGAACGAAGAGGCCCGAGCCCATCTCACGGGCGGCGCGGTAAGCACCTGGAAGCGGTGGGTGGGGCGCATGAAACGGCTGCTGCGCTCACCCCGCGGACTCCTGGTCGCTGGCCTCGCCGCGCTCGCCCTCTGCGTGCTCCTCTTGCCACGCCTCTTGGGGGATTCCACCGCACCCGGCAGCGAGGGGCGGGCCAGCACTGGCGCCGGCGCATTGGCGATGACCGAGCCCAAGGCTCCCACGCTGGTGGACCTCGACCCCTCTGACGTGCCGGCCATCACCTATCCACTGCCCGCCAGGCCTTTCAGTGACCAGGCCAAGGCGCCCTGCTTTCCCAAGTCGGGCGAGGTGGAGATCAACGGTGGGTGCTGGGTGGCACTCGAGAAGCGCCCTCCCTGCTACGAGAACCAGGCCGAGCACCAGGGCAAGTGTTACATGCCGGTCTCGGCGAAATCCCACGAGAAGAAGCGACGCGAGCCGCACTCCGTGCAACCGTGACCGGAGAGTCCCCAGCGGCATGCGCTATGGTTCGCTCCCCTTCCTGGAGCGGAACGACGCATGAGAGGACGCCTCTCCCTGCTGCTGTGCGGCTTGCTGCTGCTCGCCGGTTGTCATCGAAGCACGAGGTCCGACGAGGCCACCTCCGACTGCCGGCACTCCGAGTCCATCTGCGGCTCGGGCACGACCTGCGCCGCCAACGGGCAGTGCCTGATGGACTGCCGGGAGAACCTCGCCGATGCCTGCGGCCCGGGGCTGCTCTGCAACCAGGGCACCGGCGCGTGTGTGGCCGCCCAGAAGCTCGACTGCAACGAGGTGCCCGGCCTGTGCTGGGAAAACCAGGTCTGCGACGCACCCACCGGCTACTGCCGCGAGGCCTCCATCGACACCGCGCTGGCCTATGACGTCCAGCTCTACGACTACACGCTGCACGTCGACACCGCTGTGAGCACCTTCTCCGGCCAGGTGAGCATCTTCCTCGTGGCCACGCGTGGCGGCACGGCCACCCTCACCCTCGACGTGGGCAAGACGGTGGAGGTCCCCGTCGAGGGAGGCACGGCACCGTACACACCGTACACGGTCACCTCGGTGAAGAGCCGCTCCGGTGCCGCGCTGGCCTTCACCCAGGACTCCACCGCGGGCACCCTCACCGTGACGCTCGGAACGCCGCTCGAGGCCAACGCCTCCGAGGTGCTCACGGTCGCCTATCAGGGGCCCCTCAACCCCATCTCCGGCAGGAAGCACGACCTCTACTTCACGGGCCTCATGAGGCGGGAGGGCAAGCTGGGGCACCCGCTCGTGCAGACCTTCGGGTGGCCCCACCACACGCGCCGCTGGCTTCCCAGCCATGACCATCCCCGCGACATCGCTCGCGCCATCGCCCGCGTCAGCATCGACAATGGCCTCCCCGTCCAGGCCAACGGCGTGCTCGTCCAGGAGTCCGAGGACACGCCCCACCGCCGCACCTTCCTCCTGCGCCAGCCGGTGCCCACCTACGCCCTGAACTTCATCGCCTCGGACTACACCCGCGTCCCGATCGGCACCGTGGATGGGGTCCAGGTGGAGGCATACATGTACCCGGTGGCCGCGGAGAGCGCGGTTCCCCCGCTCTGGTGGACCGGGACGCTCGGGGCGATGAAGTACCTCAACGAGGCACTCGGGCCCTTCCCCTTCGAGCGCTACGCGATGATGCAGGTGCCCTCGGCCCTGGGCGGCATGGAGCACGCCACGGTGGTGTCCATCGCCGACACCCGCACCGAGGGGCCCGATGCGGAGGGCCACGGGAACAAGCTCGTCATCCACGAGATGCTCCACCACTGGTGGGGGGACAGCGCCCACCAGTCGAGCTGGGAGGAGTTCTGGCTCAACGAGAGTCTCGCGTCCTTCTACACGGCCGAGGCGCTCGGCGTGCTCGGTGGCAGGAGCGCGTTCCAGGCGGAGCTGGACCGGATGAAGGCGGCGATCTTCAAGTCACCCGCCCGCTACGATGACGACGCGCTCCGCTGGTCACGCCACCCCGAGGAGGTCCCCGGCGAGACCACCCGGGCCTCCTTCGCCGCGCCCTACGTGAAGGGACCCTGGATCTGGCAGATGATCCGCCTCCAGCTCGGTGAGTCCGCCTTCGCCGCGTTCATGAAGAGGTTCTACGCGGCCACGCGCTTCAAGCCGTACAGCACCACCCAGTTGCTCGCCCTGCTCAACGCCGAGAGCGCGGTGGACTTCACTCCCTTCTTCAAGGAGTGGGTGTACGGCAGGGGCTGGCCGAAGCTCGCGAGCACCTGGAGTTACGACAGCGCCCGCCGGGTCATCCGCCTCACGGTCCGGCAGACCCAGGACGTGGCGCGGTACGGCAGCTACACCTTCAGCGGGCCCCTGGCACTGAAGTACGTCTTCGACGACGCGGACGCGGCGACCGCCTCCTGCACCGGAGAGGTGACCTTCACCGGGGGCGCGCTCGAGTCCACGGTGGACATCCCGTGCGCCCGAGCGCCCACCACGATGAGCCAGCCATTCAGCCGGGACCTGCTCGTCGAGCTCGCCCCGTAGATGATCGCGGAAGCCCCACGGGAAGTGCATCCCACGGCCCCGATCGCGGAGATGACACCGTGAAAATCGAAGAGGTCTTCGCGGACGCATCGCAATTCACTTCGCCCCGATGGAGCGCTGCCAGGGCCAAGGGTCAAGCAGAGGAAAAAGAACTCTGGGACTACCTTTATGAACTCCCGTCCTTCATCCGAGAAACAGGCCAGGCCTATCGGTTCGAGGCTCATCTCGAGGGGCGCGACCCTGCTACTCGTCCACATCCAAGCGCCGCGTTACAGGCGCTCACGAAAGGGAGCGCGCGACAAGCGATGGAGCTCCTCCTGAAAGTGTGGGACGAAACGACCGAGCCTGAACAGAGACAGTCCGTGCTCGTTCTCACCCGCCTTCTCGACTTCATCGCCGACACGGGCCAGGCCGATGCATTCGACGACTACGTCAAGAACCGGCTCGAATATGCCCCGCTCGCCATGGCCTGGTTCGCGACGCGAGACGAGGCGGAAGCATGGCTGCGGGGACTCGTGGAGCCGCCAAGCCCCGCTCGAATCATCATCGGCGACGAGTACCATCGGGTGTGGTGCTCTCGCGAAGATAACGCTCGCTCCATCGCTCGCGATTACGTCATCGAGCCCTATATCGAAGCGCTCACTGCGAGAGGACTACCTCCCGCGGTGCCATCCTTCGAAAGCCGCGAGGACGCATCAGCATGGCTCTCAGAGCACCCGGTTTCTCCCTTTGGTTTCATCTCCATCGCAGGGGAGAGCCACCTCGCGGTGCACCACAAGAGGCTGAAGCGCCATACGCTTCACCCCGTGGCCTCCGCGTTGAGTGAATGGGAGGAGGAGAAGAAGCGAAGGGCCGGGAGATAACTCCCGGCCCCTGCCCACTTCAGTTCTCCACGGCTCCGGAGAGGAACACCCAGTTCTCGATGGACTGGCGCTCCTCATCGGGCAGCGGCGAGTTGCCGTTGAGCGGGTTGATGGGCATCCGGGCGCCAACGATGCTGCCGTCACCCGTGAGCTTGAGGACCAGGTAGCTCTTGTCCAGGCTGCCCGGCTGGATGAGGTTCATCGTGGGCTTCTGGAGGGAGGGCTTGAGCACCAGTCGCTCGTAGACCTCGTGCGAGGTGCCGAGCAGGTTCAACCCGCCCTGCGGATTCTCGCCACCATGGCAGCCGCCGCAGTTGGACTGGAGGATGGGCAGCACGCGCGCGCTCCACGTGTCCCCGGAGCCCGCGAGGCTCAGGGCCGACGGGTTCTCCGAGTACGAGCACGTGTTGTAGTCGATGGCCGAGCTCAGGCTCCACTGCCTGGCGTTCAGATCGAGCCCCTCGATGAAACACATCAGCGCCAGCATGTCCTGCACGTTGGGCGGCTGGTTGGCCAGCGGCATGCGCGTGCCGGGCACCGGCTGCTCCTCTCCCGTGGACGCCTTCATGTACCCGCGCAGGCGCGCCACCAGGTAGCTCTCCTCGGGCCTGCCCGGCTTGATGAGCGGCACGGTGTTGCCGATGATGCGCGCCCCGTAGATGTCGTTGCGGTTCTGGTCCCCCTGGACGATGCCGCTCGCCACCAGGCCCTCCACGGTGTCGCGCTGGTTCTCGCGCACCTCGGCGAAGAGGTGCTTCCGGTCACCGAGAATCCACCAGCGCGTCTCGTAGCTGGCGAAGGCCAGTTCCTGCACGTCGCCCTGGTCGTTGATGAAGTTGCGGATGAACGTGCCCGTGGCGTTGATGCGTTCGCTGTTCACCGGCACCGCGTCGTGCAGGTGCAGGTGCAGGCCCGGCGTGCTCTCGTCCGGCCGCGTCCCTCCCCCCAGCTCCGGAGTCTCTCCGCGGACGAGCTCGAACCAGCCAATCTCTATCTCCTTGAAGGCCGGCTCGCTGAAGCGGAAGCGGTCTCCCAGGCGCTCGCACCGGTCGAACACACCGGTCGCGGTTCCCGACTGCACGTTGCACGGAGCGCCAATGGAGGCCATGAAGGTCCCCGGCGTGTGCAGATCCGGGTACTCCTTCTGGTTGTGGCACACGCCGTTGGTGCCGCTGCAGGTGCGCATCACCAGCTTGCGGTGCAGATCAATCCCCGTGGGATAGATGAGCTGGGCCCCCAGCACATCCACGTCCGAGCCGGTGTACGGCGTCACGTTCGAAGTGCCAGCCGGCGTGGGGCGCTGCGGGTCGAAGGGGATGGTGCCCGGGTCATCCGTGTTGGAGCCCGGAGAGCCGCAGGCCAGCGCCAGGGCTCCGAGAGTGGCGGCGAGAAGAGAGCGCTTCATGCGAAGAAGTCCTGGATGGGGGCGTCGGCGGGGAAGATGCCCTGGTGGTCGGCACCGAGCATGTCCAACATCGTCTTGAGCACGGAACGGTACGAATACACCTGGCCGGTGGCCTTGAGGTTGGAGCGGTTCACCGAGCCGAGGCTCTTGCCGCCCTTGCCCGCGGCGATGATGACACCGCCCATGAAGGGCATGGACATCCACCGGGTGGCCAGGTCGCTGCCGTGGTCACTGCCGTTGGCGGAGTTGTAACGGCTGCCGCCCGTGGTGCGGCCGAACTCGCTGCCGAGCACCACCAGCGTCTTGTCCCAGTACGTCCCGCCCTCGGGGTGCTGCATCTTCTGGAGGGCCGTGCGCAGGCCACTCACCAGCCGGTTGGCCGCGTCCATCTCGTTCGGCAGCTCCATGTCCTCGCGCGAGTGGTAGTCGTAACCGCCCTGGTTGAGGAACACCGCCGGGCAGCCGAAGTGGAAGAGGCGCAGCGCGAGCGCCGCCCGCTGGCCCGTGCCGTCCGTGCCCAGCAGCGTGCGCAGCTCGGCGTTGCTGATGCCGTCCACCTGCTCCTGCGAGGCCTGCCCTTCGCCGCTCACCCGCAGCAGGGGGTCGCGGAAGATCTTCCCGTAGTCGCTCGTGGCCTTGCGCGTCTGCTGGTACGTCTCCACGCCGCCGCGCAGCGCCGTGTGCAGCCGCGCGTGGAAGCGGGCGTCCATCTTGCCGGGAAGGGCCTTGGCCCACGCCGGCAGCGTCGAGTCCGGGTCCACGCTGAAGCGCTCGAAGCCGCTGCCCTCCAGCACCGGCGGCCGGTAGGTGGCGTAGTCGCCCGCGCCCGTGGCCATGCCCGCCTCGCCCATGCTGAAGGCCGGCAGCAGGGTGACGCCCCGCGAGGCCGCCTCCTTCACGCGCTCGCGCACCCCGTAGTTGACGAGTGTGAGGAAGCCGGTGGCCCCCCCCACGTAGCCCGTGAGGAAGCGCTCCAGGCCCGTGCCGTGGCCCCCGTCCGCGCGCGCCGAGAAGGGCTCGTGGTCCACGCACGGCAGCACGCACATCTCGTTGGTGAAGTCGGTGACGGGCTTCATCCCCAGGTCTCGCCGGGGCTTGTTGGCCTCACCCTCCAACCACGTGGCGCGCTCCAGCAGCCTGCCCGCGCCCCACTCGGTGCCGGACGCGCGCTTGTCCGAGAGGCCGAAGGGGTTGAACTCGTCCGCCACGTCGCTGTTGAAGGCGGTGGTGAAGCGGAAGCCGCCGGACAGGCGGATGTAGATGAGGTGGCGGACGCTGCCGTGCCCGGGCGTCTGGGCACGGGCCTCGCCCGGCAGCCACAGGTGGGGGAAGGCCAGCGCGGCGGTGCCAGCGCCCAGCCCCTGCAACAGCCGGCGGCGGCCAAGAACAACGGACTTCTTGTCATCGGAGTCGGACATGGGAAGGGGCTCCGGGGCTAGTAGAAGACGCGCTCGGCACTGCCGAGCAGCGCGAAGCAGTAGGGACGGGCGAACTCCTCGGCCTTGCAGAGGGTCTGGGCACACGCGGTGCCCGCCTCGCGGGCCTCGGCCTTCTCGGTGGCATCCGGCGTGCGGCCGAGCAGCAGCCGGTACTGGTGGGTGGCGATCTGCTCGGCCAGGTCCGGGTCAACAGCGCGGCTCGGGCTCACCCCCTCGGGCAGCAGCTTCTCCACCGCGGCCCCCTTCACCCTGGGGTCCAGGGTGGGGTTGCACAGCTCCTGCACGAAGGACAGCTGGGTGGCGGTGGTGAGGATGCTCACCACGCGGAAGCGCCCGCCCGACACGTTCTCCGGGCAGCCGCCCAGGGTGCGCGCCAGGTCCGAGTAGCGCTCGTCCAGCTCGCCCTCCTTGTCCAGCTGCCAGCGCGACTCCTGCAGCAGGCTGAAGCTGGCGACACTTCCCGAGTCCAGCAGGGCCTCGGGCTGGCTGATGCGGTGGTCGCAGCCGGGCAGCTCGAAGCCGGTGTTACGCGCCATGGAGTCGATCCACACCTCGGCGTTCACCTGCTTGAGCGGACCATAGGTCCACCGGTAGGCGGAGGCCGAGGCGCCCTCGGCGGACTGGAGGTAGGCGGCGGAGGTGGCCACCGCGTAGTGCACCGAGCGGATGTCGCCGTCATTCTCCAGCAGCCAGCGCACCAGCTCCTCCCGCACCTCGGGCACGCTCGCGGACAGCTCATAGCCCAGGTACTGCACGAGCACCTCGTCCACCGCGCGCTCCCAGAAGGCCATGTCGCGCGAGAGGATGCGGCCCGGCGTCTGCAACTTCGCCCACTCCTCGGGCTTGAGCAGGCCGCTCCACATCGTGGTCTCGCGCAGCCCCGGGTCGCGCGAGGCGCGCAGGTCCGGGGTGAAGATGAGCTCGTTGTAGCCCCACAGCACGCTGGCGCACTCACCGCGCGACACCTCGTCCACCTGTCCGTTGTCGTCCAGGCAGCGGAAGCGGATGAAGGCGTCCGGCAGGCGCAGGCCCATCTGAGGATGATCGTAGTAGCCCGAGTGCCACAGCTTGTAGAGGCGCGACATGTCCGCGCGCTCGTGCTCGAAGGGCGGGCGGCCCAGGAAGTGGGTGAAGAGCGCCTCCGCCTTGTCACCCGGGTCCGCGTAGCGGCGGGTCAACACGGGGTGGGCGCTCACCACCGCGGCGAACAGGTCATACGGCACCTTGCCGCGGTAGAGCTTCTCCACCAACCGGTCCATGTCGTAGATGGCCTGGATGCTCGTCACCTCGTTGCTGTAGAGGAAGCGGTCCGCGGCCCGGCGCTGCTGGATGAGGATGAACTCGTCCATCTCCATCAACCGCTTCACCGTGGCGCCCCACCCGTCCACGCACGTGGCCTCGGCCTCGTCCGCGCCGGGCACGCGCCCCAGCATGTCCACGAAGAGCCGGCGGCAGGCCTCGGCGTGCAGGATGGGCCGGTTGGACAGGCCCACGCCCCAGAGGCTGCGGCACAGGCCGCGGTTGACGGGATTCTGTAGCCCCGCCCCGTTGCAGTACGCCACGCAGTCCGCGTCGCAGTCGGGCGGGCGCGTCTCGTTGGGGAGAGAGCCCACCGCGCGCGCCGCGGGCAGGGTGTCATCCCCTCCCGCGAAGGTGCCCGAGGTGATGGGATCGCCGTTGCCCACCATGCCACCGGGGCCCTGGGCCACATGGTCTGGCTCGAAGGTGTAGGTGGGCTGGCACGCGGCCAACAGGGTGAGGACGGAAAGGAAGAGCGTCCGAGACACAGTCATGCACGACTCCCTGCGAAAAAGGGTGCTTCAGAGGGAGAATTCAGCTCCGACAGACAGCCCCAGGCGCAGCCCCAGGGTGCTCCAGTTCTTGGAGTAGTTGAAGCCGGAGATCTCCTGGCTCGTGGCGAAGAGGTACTGCTGTCCAATCTGGCCGAGCACATCCGCGCGCAGCCAGATTTTGTCGGACATGCGCCGCCGCGCGCCCACGGACGGGCCCAGCAGCCAGCCCACGCGCGGCACGCTCCACACGGCCACTCCCTGGGTCTGGAGCCGGGAGATCGTCTCCGCGAACTCGAGGCCGGGGATGAGGAGGGAGAGGCCCGCGCGGGCGGCGAAGACGACCTCCATCTTGTCGGCGACGGGCAGGCCGTACTCGCCGGAGGCGAACAGCTCGTTGTAGATGCCGAAGCCGAACTGCTGGCCTCCGGACGCGGCGTAGTTGCCGAAGATGCGCACGCCCGCGCCCAGACGCAGCCGCTCGCTCACCGCGGGCACGGGCGTGTTCACCCAGGCCGTGATGGACAGGAAGCCCGCCGAGTAGTCGAAGGACTCATCCAGACGCGTGGCGTTGATGTACTGCACGCCCGACATCCGCGCCCCTTCCAGGTAGAGGTCGGGGCTCAAGCCGATGCGCATGGGGCCCGAAACGAGGGGCGCCTCGTCCTTGCCCTTCGCGGCGGAACGGGACGCCGAGGACTTCTGCGCCGGAGCGGGCCGGGCTTCCGCCACGACCTTGGACTCACGGGCGGGCCGGGGAGGCGGCGCCTCGGCGACCTTCGTCTCCACGGCGGGCTCGGGAGCCGCTTTCGCCTCGGCCGCGGGGGCGGGCTCGGCGGGAGCGGGCTCGGCGGCGGCGGGCTGAGCGACCGGCTCCGCGGCAGCTGGCTTGGAGGCGCGCGTCCGGGACGACTTCGACGACTTCGCGGACTTCTTGGGAGCGGCCTCGGCCGCCGGAGCGGCGAGCACCAGCAGCGCGGAGAGGAGGCCGCAGCAGACGCGAGACAGCGGCTGGAACATGTTGCGCGAGCGGAGGGAAGGCAGCACGGGGGGACTCGGGAGCAGGAGACACGGGGGGACGGCGGGGGACTGCCCTCCTCCCGGGCCCCAGCCGGACACGGGAGGAGGTACGCAACAGCGGATGGCTCAGCTACGGCGGCGGCGGCGCAGCAGCGCCAGGCCCGTGGTCAGCGCGAACGCCAGCACCGGGGCGCCACCGGCGGAGGAGCAACCACCCTCCTCTTCCTGCGGCTCGTTGTTGCCGGTGACGTTCACGGTCAGCGACGTCGTCGCGGCTGCGTCTCCAGTGGAATTGTTGTCACCGTTGACCGAGTTGCCAGCGGCGAAGATCTTCACGGAGCCGGCCGAGGGGGGCGCAACCAGCGAGAAGTTGAAGGTGATGGCGCCGCTGGCGGCGGGCTTGGGCGCGTTATGGGTGAGCTCGTTGCTCTGCTTCTTCGAGCCCGTGCCGGGCTCGAGCGACGCCGCCGTGTTGTCCACGGCCACGTTCATGCCGCCCCTCAGGCCCGGACCCCCGGTGATGGTGAGCGTGTACTCGCCCGTCGCGCCCGCGGCGAGCGACGAGGGACCGGTGAGCGTGACCGTGGGCGCCGTACCACCGCTGTGGCAGGAGGAGCACGTCGCGGCGGACTTGCCCGAGTTGCCGGTCATACCGGTGGAATTGGCGAAGGCGGGGGCGGACAGCAGGCACGCCGAGAGGACTCCAGCAGCGGCGTACGAGGGGAACTTCATACAACCTCCATGAGTGGGGGCTCTCTTTTTAACTCGCTTCGCCCCCTGCTTCCCATGGCCCCCTGATACTTCACGCGGGCGTCACCCCGTACGGACCGTATGGCCGGAGAAGAGCCGTATGGCCGTAAGAGTTCCCTACATCCGGTGCCCACGTCCCCTGGGGCTCCAACATCTCACGAATGCCCACAAGGGGGCCCGGTGAGGATATGGTGCGGCCCCACCCGCTCACGTTGGCCCTCCGCATGTACCTGCGCAGCCTCACGCTCCAGAACCTGAAGCTCCTGAGGGACGTCGCCATCTCCTTCACCCGCTCGGACGGGGAGATCCGGCCCTGGACGGTCTTCGTCGGGGAGAACGGGCTGTGCAAGACGGCCGTCCTCCAGGCCATCGCCCTCGCCGCGAGCGGCTCGTCGCTGGGCAGCGAGCTGGCGGATGTCACCTCCCTGCCGGACCGGCGGCTGCCCTCCAGCGAGCTGATGCTCATCGGCGCCGAGTTCACCTTCGGCACGGAGGGCCACAAGGCGCGCGACTACCCGGGCCTGGAGAAGAAGCACTCGCTGCCGCCCTATGTGCGCAGCTCGGTGGCGGCCAAGAGCACCTGGCGCGAGCTGGTGGGCAACTCGAGATACGTGGGCGTGGAGCACACGCGCGTGTTCGATCCCATCCGCGAGGCGCGCCGCACGCAGTTGCCGGGGTGGTTCGTCGCGGGCTACGGCGTGGCGCGCGCCCTGCCCCGTCCCAACGCCATCCAGGGCGTGGGCCTGTCGGATCCCATCAAGCAGCGGCTGGCGAACCTCTTCGACCAGGGCGGTCTGATCGCCACCGGCTTCGCGGACGTCTTCGAGCCGGCGCAGGCGAAGGCGTACTCGCGGGTGCTGAAGCAGGTGCTGCTGGAGGGCAACCTGCTGCCGGGCCTGGTGGACCTGGAGCTGAAGAGCCAGGGCATCGTGCGCACGCGGCAGGACATGCTGGACGCCCACCGGTTCGAGCTGGAGATGGGGGGCCAGCGCATCCAGGTTCCCGCCACGTGGCTGTCCCACGGGTACCAGAGCTCCATCGCCTGGCTGGCGGATCTGATCGGCCACATGCTGCTCGAGGCGGGCAAGCCCGTGGCGCCCGAGAAGATGGAAGGGCTGGTGCTCGTGGACGAGCTGGACCTGCACCTGCACCCGCGTTGGCAGACGGCGCTCGTTCCCGCGCTGAAGAAGATCTTCCCGCGGCTCCAGTTCATCGCCACCACGCACTCGGCGATGCTGCTGCCGGGGCTGGAGCAGGAGGAGGTGCTCGTGCTCCGCCAGGACGAGGACGGCAACGTCGACGTGGCTCCGGCGCCCGCCTCGCCCTCGTGGCTCACGGGCAGTGAGCTGTTCGACGTGTTCTTCGACAAGAAGGGCAAGCCCCTGCGCGGCAGCCGGAGCCCCGCCCCCCGCAGGAAGCAGCCCGTACCGGAGAAGACGCGCGCCCCCAGGACGGCGGCCCGGACGAAGCGGAAGTAGGGCCCGTCTCAGTCCGTCTGGGTGAGGTACCGCACGAGCTCGTCCTCGTCGTCCGTCACCAGCCGCGTCACGCCATCCTGCTTGGCGTAACGCTTGACCTGCAGCAGCCCGACGGCGCTCTGGACGAGCACCCCCACCTTGCGGAAGCCACCAATCCACCGCAGGCGGAAACGCTGGAGGGCCGCTTCGAACTCGGGATCGTTCCGGCCCGGAGCCGCCCGGATGTCGATGAGGAGCGTGTGGCGGGCACGGCCCAGGTCATCCAGCGCCTTGATGAGCCCCTCGAAAGAGACCTCCAGGTCCCGCATCGACGTGAACGGCTTGTCGCCGCGAATGTTGCGGACGATGCCCGTCCCTTCATCCACCAGGGCGGTGAAGTACTCGTTCCGGAAGATCTGCTTCATTGCCGGTTCTTCTATACCGTCAGGGGCTCCGAGGTGAGGGCCTCCGAGCCGGGCGGCACCTCGGCATCGGGCGAGTCCAGCAGCACCAGCAGGGGGATGGCCGACCCGGTATCCCCGAAGCTGGCCATGCCGCGCACGGTGCCCTCCACGCGCGAGCCATCCGGCCGCTTGAGGGAGAGCGTCTGCCCCACCCGCACGATGGGCGCGCGCCGGGGAATGCCGGGCGAGAGCAGCACCCCCCGGCCCGCCAGCCGTTGGATGGCATCCACGGTGAAGAGGTAGCGCTCCCCGCCTCCCGCTCCCACCTGCCGCGCGAAGAAGGCGGCCAGCCGCTCCAGCAGGAGCATCGCGTGTTGCTGCACCCGCAGCACCCGGGGCCCCTCCCGCTTCAACAGCTCCTCGGCGGTGAGCCCCACGCGGCCCGCGTCTTCCTGGGCGCGGCCAGCCCACCGCTCGAACAGGGCCCCATCCACCTCGGGATGGAACCGCACACCATAGGACTTGCCCACGCGGAAGGCCTGGTGCGGATAGCGCGCCGTCGAGATCAGCTCCTGCGCTCCCGGGATGGGCTCGATGGCGTCCCCCTGCCAGTGCAGGACGTCGAAGAACTCCTCGAAGCCGGCGAACAGCGGGTCCGCCTGTCCCTCCATCGTCAGGGCCACCGGATGCACGCCCAGCACCGGGCCCTTCTCACCCGGGCCGACACGGGCCCCCGCCGCGGTGGCGAGCAACCGCGCGCCCAGTCCGATGCCCAGGCTCGGCCGGCCCGCTTCCAACCGGCGGGCCAGCAAGCGCCGCTCCTCCTCCCACAAGGCGGGAGGCTCTCCCTCCGGGTGGCCCAGCGACTTCCCCATCACCACGACCAGGTCCGCCTCCGTGTCCTCCGGGTGTGGCTCTCGCGTGCGGACATCCAGGGAGAAGCCCGAGCGCCGCAACGCGGGGCCGAGCTGCCCGGGGCCGTCTTCTTCATCATGAAGGAGGATGACGGCGGTTCGGGGGGACGGAGGAGGCGCGTTCATGCCGGGAACATTGGCACGCGGCTGACGCGGTGCAGGGTCCAGAGTCCTTCACGAAAGGCCCTCCTGCCCCGCTCCATCCTCTGGGTGACAGTGCCGGGCGCCGGGAGCTCAAGGCCGGGGCCACCCCAGCAACACGGCCCCGAGCATCACCAGTCCAGCACCGAGCAGTTGCCGCCGTCCCATCCGCTCGCCCTGGAGCGCGCCGAGCCCCAGCGCGAACGCGATGGACGTGTTGCGCAGGGTGAGCACGGCGCCCGTGCCGCTGTGCACCAGGGCCAGGAGCAACAGCGAGAAGGACAGCGTACACAACAGCCCGGCCACCACGAGGAGCAGGGGCCGGGTCATCACCTTGCGGCGCAGCACCCCCCAGCCCGCCTCCTCGCGCCGGCGCATGAGGACGAGCAACGGCAGCGCCACCCCGAGTGACAGCGTGAAGAGGGCCGGAGGCTGGGCGCCCTCGCCCAGGGCGCGCTTGTAGCCGAGGTTGAAGCCGGCGATGCACGCGGCGCTCACCAGGGCCCAGAGCACCCCCTCGCCCACCGCGCCCCGGGGAAACACGAGGTTCATCGCCGCCATGCCCAGCGCCACCAGGGCCGCGCCGGCCACGGAGCCGGGGGTGAGCTGCTCGCCCAGCCACAGCACGGACACGGGCCACACGAGCAGCAGCGCGCCACCCCGGGACACCGTGTACGCCAGCCCCAGCGGCGCCCGGCGCAGCGCCCGCGCGAGCGCGACGAGGTAGCCGCTCTCCAGCACCCCGGCCACGAGCGACCAGGACAGGGCCGCGGACGTGGGAAACGCCGCCCCCTCCAGGCCGAGCGCCCAGAGCGCCCCACACACCACGGTGACGGCGATGACGCCCACCACGGCGGACTCCGGATCCTCGTGGCGTTTGAGGAGCGCATTCCACAGCGCGTGGAAGAACGCGGACGACAGCACCAGCACCAGCGCGGCGGAACTCAACGCACCTCCGGGGAACGAACGCGGGAAGGCCGCGCACTCCACGCGAGGAGCCCCTCGACTTCAACCCCCTCGCCTCCCCGCCCCCCTTCCCCACAAACATGTACCAGCCATGCACATTTTGCGTCCCCCTGCTGGCGAACGCACCGGTTGCGCGCACGAAGCGTGTGGGCCCGAGGGGAAACGGCCTGGAACGGGCCTTGCTCTGGGAGGACCCAACCTGGTGACACCCTCCTTTCAGGAGCACGCGGTCATGCAACACCGAAAGCTCTGGCTCGGCCTTGGCGCCGTCGTCCTCGTTTCCTTCCTGGTGCTGGGGGGCCAGGGAGTCCGCATCTCGCGCACGCTGCCACCCATCCCCGAGAAGGTGATGACGCCGGACGGCACGGTGCTGCTCACGGGCGAGTCCATCATGCGGGGACAGAACGTGTGGCAGTCCATCGGAGGGCAGCAGGTGGGCTCGGTGTGGGGCCACGGCGCGTACGTGGCGCCGGACTGGAGCGCGGACTGGCTGCACCGCGAGGCCACCTTCGTGCTGGACACCTGGGCCCGCGCCGAGAGCCGCGCCTCCTATGCCCTGGCCCCGGCCGAGCGGCAGGCGGCGTTGCGCGAGCGGCTCGCCGCGATGATGCGCACCAACACGTATGACGCGAGCACGGGCACGGTGACGGTGGAGCCCGTCCGCGCCGAGGCGATGCGTGACAACGCCGCCCACTACGCGGACGTCTTCTCCCAGGGCCGCTCGGCCTACGCCATTCCCCAAGGAGCGCTCACGAATCCCGAGAAGCTGAAGGACCTGGGCGCCTTCTTCTGGTGGACGAGCTGGGTGACGTCGACGAACCGGCCCGGGGACACCGTCAGCTACACGCAGAACTGGCCGCATGAGCCGCTGGTGGGCAACCAGCCGGCCCCGGGCGTGCTGATGTGGAGCCTGGCCTCGGTGGTGCTACTGATCGCCGGCGTGGGCGCGCTCGTCTGGTACCTGAGCGGCAAGAAGGAAGAGGAGGAGCCGGTGCCGCCCGCGAAGGATCCGTTCTCCGGGATGCAGCTCACCCCGAGCCAGCGGGCCACGGGCAAGTACTTCCTGGTGGTGGTGGCGCTCTTCCTGGCGCAGGTGGGGCTGGGCGGAGTGACGGCGCACTTCGGAGTGGAGGGCGCGGGCTTCTACGGCGTGCCGCTGGCGAAGTACCTGCCCTACGCGGTGACGCGCAGCTGGCACACGCAACTGGGCATCTTCTGGATCGCCACGGCGTGGCTGGCCACGGGCCTCTTCGTGGGCCCGGCGGTGAGCGGGGTGGAGCCGAAGTACCAGCGGGCGGGCGTCAACTTCCTCTTCGTGTGCCTGCTCATCATCGTGGTGGGAGCGCTCTTCGGGCAGTGGGCGTCGGTGCAGCAGCGGATGGGCAGCGGGGACTACTGGTACTGGTTCGGTCACCAGGGCTGGGAGTACGTGGACCTGGGCCGCTTCTGGCAGATCTTCCTCTTCGTGGGGCTCTTCGTGTGGCTGTTCCTCACGGCGCGGGCGGTGTGGCCGGCGCTGAAGAAGCCGAGCGAGGGCCAGCCGTTGTTGGTGCTCTTCGTCATCTCCTCGCTGGCCATCGCGTCCTTCTACGGGGCGGGGTTGATGTACGGGCAGCGCAGCCACATGGGCATGGTGGAGTACTGGCGCTGGTGGGTGGTGCACCTGTGGGTGGAGGGTTTCTTCGAGGTGTTCGCCACGGTGGTGATGGCCTTCCTCTTCACGCGGCTGGGGGTGTTGTCGCCGCGAGCGGCGGTGCCGGCGGTGCTCTTCACCACCGCCATCTTCCTGGGCAGCGGCATCATCGGGACGTTCCACCACCTGTACTTCTCGGGGACACCGGCGTCGGCGATGGCGCTGGGCGCGACGTTCAGCGCGCTGGAGGTGGTGCCGCTGGTGCTGGTGGGCCGCGAGGTGTGGAGCCACATCCGCCTGTCGAAGCTGCCGGGGTGGATGGAGCAGTACCGCTGGCCCATCCTGTTCTTCATCGGGGTGGCGTTCTGGAACCTGGTGGGCGCGGGCCTGTTCGGCTTCCTCATCAACCCGCCGATCGCGCTCTACTACATGCAGGGGCTCAACCTGACGCCGCTGCATGGCCACACGGCGCTCTTCGGGGTGTACGGCATGCTGGGCATTGCACTGATGCTCTTCTCGTTCCGGATGATGCAGCCGGACGCGAAGTGGAAGACGAAGCCGCTGGCGTGGGCCTTCTGGAGCATCAACGCGGGGCTGGTGTTGATGGTGGTGCTGTCGCTGTTGCCCATCGGGGTGCTGCAGACACAAGCGGCCATCGAGCGGGGCACGTGGTGGGCGCGCAGCGCGGAGTTCATGCAGACGCCGCTGATGGACACACTGCGCTGGCTGCGGGTGCCCGGGGACGTGCTCTTCGCGGTGGGGGCGGTGCTGCTCGCGTGGTTCGTGGTGGGACTGAAGACGGGCTGGTCGCTCGAGCGGGCCGAAGCACCCCGGACGAGGCCCGAGCCCGAGAGTCTGGGAGCGGCGGCCCCGGCCCACGCCGTCCTCCCGCACCGCTGAATCCACCCCCCACTCGCCCCAACCTCCCCTCTCCCCCCGGGAGCAGATCATCCCGCGGAGCCGCCCGCCGCTGCGCGGCCAGGTCCCGGACATAGGCGCGCATCTCCTCCGTCACCTCGGCGAACTCCCGATGGACCCGGGCCGCCTGCTCGCTGCCCGTGACGGCGTAGCCGAGCGCCATCATCACATCGCTCCAGTGCTTGAAGCGTGGCTGGTCCGCGAGGGGAACCCCGAGCATCTCGGCGATCACCCTCAGGGGAAGTGGGACGGAGAAGTCCTCGGCCAGCTCCATCTCCCCGCGCGAGCGCGTCCGGTCCAACAACTCGTGGGACAGCGCCAGGATGCGCGGCTCGAGGCTCGCCACGGCCCGGGGGGTGAAGGCGCGCATGATGAGGGCGCGCAGCTTCGTGTGGCGCGGCGGATCCATGAAGACGAGCCACTGGGACGTCATCGCGGACGGAGGCGCCACGACGGAGCTGAACGCCTCATGGTCCTGGAGCGCGCGCTTCACGCTCTCGTAGTCGAAGAGCATCCACAGGTCCGAGTGCGGCTCATGCAGCACGGGAGAGCGGCCGCGGAGCTGCGCGTACGCGGGATGGGGATCGCGGCGGACCTCATCGGAGAAAAGGTTCATCATCGTTCACGGCCTCCAGGCCCGGAATCGAGGAACGGAGGGATACGTTAGGGTGGGCGGGACATGGGGCGCTTGAACGAATCGCGGATGGGAGCGGTCATCACGGAAGCGTTCGCGGTGAGGGCCTCGACGGCGACGGAGTCGACACTCCACGTGCAGCACGGTGCGGCGCTGCTCGTCGGACTGGACGGAGACGTGACGGTGACGGAACCGGGCCGGGCGAGCGTGCGCGGGCGGGTGGTGGTGGTGCCCGCCCACCAGCCGCATGCCGTGGCCAGCCCCGGACCCACGCTCGGGCTCCTCTACGATCCGGAGCTGGCCTCCCACGTCGCGAGCTACGCACACGGACGTGGCGGCGCCTTCCCGCTCGAGGGCCGGCTGGCGGCGAGGCTCGAATCGGCCCTCACCGCGCACCGCGCGTCCCTGTCCCAGCCCGAGGTCCTCGCCGGCCTCGCACACGAATACGCGGACTGGCTCGTGAAGGAATCGCCGCGCTCCGAGCCGGCCCCCCGCATCGCCCGGGTCCTCAAGGCCCTGCGGACTCCGGACGCCGACTGGCGCCTCGCCGCCGCGCGCACGCGGCTCTCCCCGGCGCACCTGCGCGCGCTCTTCGTCCGCGACGTGGGAATGCCCATCCGCACCTTCCAGCTCTGGCGCCGGCTCCTCGTGGCGGTGGCGGCGTCCGCGCGCCTCGATGCGACGAGCGCGGCGCACCTCGCGGGCTTCGCGGACCTCGCCCACTTCTCGCGCACGTGCCGCCGGATGCTCGGCTACTCCCCGACGGCGTTGCGCAGCGGACTGCTCTCCTGAGCCGCCGAGGGAACCTGGCTAGGGGCCAAGCCGCTTGCGCAGGGCGTGCAAGGCCCACGCGCTGAAGAGGATGCCGAGCGCGCCCAGGGCCAGGAGCACGAGGGAGCGCTGCTTGAGGAGGCTGGAGCCGAGGTAGACGGTGCCCACCGCGTACGGCAGCTCCGCGACGGCCAGGACGCGCAGGTACCTGCGCAGCCCATAGCGCGCCAGCCCGAGCACGTAGCCGGGAATCTCGGAGGGGACCGCGAGCTGGAAGAGGAGCACCAGGCCAAAGGAGCTGTGCTGGGAGATGCGCTCCTCGTAGCGGCCGAACAGCTCGTTGGACACGAGCCGGCGGACCACCGGCCGGCCCCAGGCCCGGGCGATGGCATAGGCGCAAGCACCGCCGAGCATCCACCCGCACCACAACAGGAGCACGCACACGGCCTCGCCCCAGGTGTGGATGGCCACGGGCACGAGCACCGCGCTGCTGAAGAAGGCCAGCATGGCCGAGAACGCGGACAGGAGGACAAAGAGCGCCGCGCCCCAGAAGGGATGCGCCTCGATGACGGGCCCGGCCTTCCCGAGGAGCCAGGACATGGCGGACTGGAACGTCTCGGAGGAAGCGAGCAGGACCAGCCCTCCGAGCACGAGCAGCAGCACGAGCACTCGCTTCCACTCCACGGAAGGCAGCTCCATCCGGCTCGGCGTCATCGTGCTCCGTGGCATCCAGCGCTCGGAAGAGGGAGGTGAGACCTGAAGGATGGTCATGCGGGAGGACCCGGCCCGCGCCCCCGCCATCGAGCGCTCTCCAGCACCCTCGCGGAGGGGCCATACGGCCGCCCGGTGGGAGCTGGGAAGGTGACTCCCCATCATTAGAAGCAGGACAGAGAAGCAAGACGGACGGGAGGCGGCATGCGACCCAGGACGAGCGGACTGATGGCGGGAGCGGCGATGCTCCTCATGCTGGCCGGCTGCGAGAAGCGCGAGGCGCGGGCACCGATGCGGGAGCAGGAGATGGCGTCGGCGCCCGAGCAGTCGGAGCCCGGCACCACGAGCGAGAGCCGGCCCACGCCCCCTCCTCCGGCCGCACGGCCACTCCCGCGCGAGGCGCCCCCGGCGAGGGCCGAGACACCACGGCCCACCGAGCCACCGGCCCAACGGGAGCCGGACGACACCGCGGCGAGCCCCACGCAACCCCGGCAGGTCTCGGGGGAGGTGCTGGCCGTCACCGGGAACCAGCTGCACGTGCTGTCCGCGGCGGAGGGACAGGACGTGCGGATGCTCATCATCTCGGGAACGGAGGTGCGCGTGGATGGCCGTCCCGCCACCCTGGCGGAGATCCGCGAGGGCGGCGAGGTACGCGCCACGTATGAAATCGCCGAGGGTGAGCCCATCGCCTTGATGGTGGAGGTGCGCAACCCCGGGGCACCCCGGGAGCCCGAGGAGCAACCCCTGTTGGATCAGCCCAGGATTCCGAAGAGCGACGACTGAGCCGCGTTACCGGCTCGCGGGAGCGGGCGTCACCCCCTCGACGCGCGTCTTGCCGTCCTTGAGGAGCCAGCGGCAACCATCACGAAACGGCGAAGGGGATTCGACATGGCGGGTCCAGTCGTTGAGAGGGGACACCAGCCCAGGAAAGTCCCCGCTCCGCCGTGCCACGGCCACGCGGTCCTTTCGTCATGGCCGTGCCATGACGCGAGGACCCGGCGAGACTCAGCCGCCCCGGGACGTGCCGCACTCGCCGCAGAAGCGCGCGGTGGGCTTCATCTCCGTACCGCACTGGGTGCAGTGCACCTTGGCGGCCGCGAGCGGCTTGCCGCACTCGGGGCAGAACTTCCCTCCCTCGACGCGGGCGTTGCAGTGGGGGCAGGCCGAGGCCGCCGCCGTGCGGTGGGCCTTCATGTCCAGCGACTCCACCTGGTCCACCTTGCGCGCCTTGTCCCAGGCCTGCTCCACGGACACCTTGGCCTGGATGTGCGCGGCCTCCTCCTGGAGGTCCGGCGCGCACGACTCGCACAGGCCACGCGACTCGTTCCAGCACGCCTGCGGGCACACCCACTGGCCACAGCGGGTGCAGTGCTTGAAGTGCTTCTTCCCCTCCTCCACCGCCTCGGAGTAGGCGTCGTCCCAGGCGCTCCCACGCAGGGCGTCCTTCACGTGGTCGCCCGCGTAGGCCGCCCGCGACAGAGAGCCCCCGAAGAAGGAGCCCGCCGCCTTCAGGAAGCCCGCCGCCAGGCCCATCTTGTTGGCGATGAAGGGAGACATGTGCCCGTTGCGGCACTTGTCGCAATGGAACTCGAACTGGAAGCCGTAGTTGTTCGAGCGGTCGGTGTAGTTGCGGGTGAACTGGATCATCACCCGCGATGCTACCCGAGCCGGGCCTACTTCTTCCAGACGGCCCAGTTGGTGCCCGAGTTCACCAGCGTCCAGCCGGTGCCCGGAGACCAGGAGCCGGGGCCGAGCTTCATCGCCAGGCTGCCGCTGTTGCCGGTGATGGTGGCGGCGTACTTCGTCGTGTCCGCGGCCACGATGCTCACCGCGGAGGTGGAGGTGACGCCCTTCTCCTTGCGCGCCGCGATGAGGCTCTTGATGGCCGCGGCGTGGCCCCAGTCATAGAAGTGCACCCAGTAGACGCAGGGGATGCCCGGGTGCGTGAGGATGTACGCGTAGCCCTGCATCACCTTGTCGCTGGGGAAGGGCCAGTGGTTCTGGCCACCACTCGGGTGGCTCGGGCCCGTGTCGTGGTTGTCGATGAACGTCACCGATTTGGCGGGCCACCAGCCGATGGCGCCCTGGGGCTTTCCATCGCTGGCCTTGAGCCGCCAGAACTCGTTGTACTGCACGGCCTGCTGGAGGATGCCCTTCGTCGTGAAGTCGAACGCGCCCGATTTGCCCCCGGTGGCGTTGATCCAGTTCATGATGAGCTGGCGGTGCGGGTTGACGTCGTTGAGGTTGAGGTCCGTCCACAGCTCGCCCACGGAGAAGTAGGGCACCGTGGCGTTGTTGTAGCCGCCCACGTACGAGCCGCCGTACCCCTTCACGTAGTCATAGCGCCAGCCGTCGTAGCCGATGCTGGACTTGAGCCAGTTCATCCAGCCCTTGATGTCGCTCTGGACGGTGCCGTTGGTGTGGTCCAGGTCCCGCGCGGCGCTGAAGCCGTCGCCGGTGTCGGAGTTGCCGGTGGCGCCCGTCCACTCGTCCCCCCGCACCACCGCGGACGAGCCCCAGGTGGGGTTGGTGAAGTCCGCCCAGTTGGCGGTGCCCACGCGGTGGTTGACCACGATGTCCGCGATGGCCTTCACGCCGTGGGTGTGCAGCGCGCCGATGGCGCTCTTGAGCTGCGCGTCCGTGCCGTAGGAGCTGTTCTGCACATACAACTGCCGCGGCAGGTAGCCCTCCCGGGCCGCCGAGTCACCCGAGGGCGGGAACCACACCATGGTGAAGCCGCTGGCCTTGATGTCCGAGGCCTTGCCCTGGATGACGCCCCACCAGGGGGACGTCTCGGTGGACCGCCAGTGGAAGCCCTGCAGCATCACGTCGCTGCTGTTGCCATCCAGCGGCCCCGCGTACGCGGCCGTCGACGCCAGCAGGCCCAGGGCCCACGACAGGGACACCATTCCGCCAGACACCTTCTTCGTGAACATTCGGTGCTCCGAGTGAAACGGGGGGAAAGCCGGGAGGCGATTTACAGGCGGTTTGCTGGTCAAGCGAGCACCGGCACGGAAAACATCCTGGGAAGAACGCTTCCAGTCCGGGGCAACGGGAACGATTTCGCCCTCATTGAAAAGAAAGGTGCGGAAAACGGGTGGGGCACGCGCCAGGGGGGCGTTAGGATGGGGGAAATGGCCGAACAGTCCCCCCCCTATTGGGTCCTCATCTCGGTCCTGTTCAGCTCCCAGCCGTTGACGCCCACGCTGGCCATGACGCTGCATCAGGTCGCGTACGACCTCTACCGGCGTGGCGACACCGTGCAGCCGGTGGCGGGAGATCTGCTCACGGGCAAGGTGCACAACCTGCGCAAGGACGTGCAGATGGGCAGCATCTCGGGCCCCGCCTTCGAGGCGGAGATCGAAACGGAGCGGGGCTCCGGCGTGGTGCGCTTCCTGCTCACCCGTCAGGGGCTGGAGATGCTGGAGGCCGGGCCGCCGCAGCCGCCCGCGCCGCCGCGCCCCAAGTACCTCAACTAGTGCGGCACCTTCAGTGCACCCGGACCTTCTCCACGCGCTCCTTGCGCGGGAGCTTGGGCTCGGTGGAGGGCCGGGGCCGCTTGCGCGTCACCATGCGGGCAATGCCGTAATAGAGCTGCTCCTCGGTGTACACCTTGCGCACCCCGCGCGTGCCGGGGACGTAGGCGGGGCCGGGCCGCTCCAGCCACTGCAGCACCTTCACCTCGCCCGAGTAGGCGAAGGCCTCCAGCACCTCCTTGGGGCAGTGCTTGAGGTAGCGGCGCACCAGCGGCCGCAGCCGGCGGGGGAAGTCCCTGCCCAGCACCGAGTGCCTGCGCCCCGCGTGCAGCGTGCCGTCGAAGCGCCGCGACATGTGGAAGAGCTCGTGCATCACCGTCTCGACACGGGCCTTGGGCGTGGAGGAGCGGAAGAAGAGCGGGCGCAGGGTGATGCAGTAGAGCATCCGCTTGCCCTTGAGCCGGACGATGGGCTTGCGGCGCCCGGCCCGGTCCGTGCTGAGCCCACCCCGGAAACACAACGGCTTCACCGTGCCCCGCGAGGCCCGCCGCGCCTCTCCGGCGATGACCAGGATGCGGCTGGCCCTCACATGGGAGAACTCGGGCATCTTCGCGGCGATGTCGCGGATGAGCGAGCGGATGGCCTTGTTGAGGTTCGGGCGACGGTGGGCCACGGTTGTAGTCAACAGTGTACCCGAAACGCCCTTGAGGCCAGCCAGAACCCGCCCCACCTTGGGCGCCATGCGTTCCGCCCCGCGTGCCATCGTCCACCTCCTGACGCTCGCGGCCTGGCTGGCCGGGTGTGCCTCCACGCCGCCCCCCGCCCCCGTGGGCCCCGCTTCCCTCGGCGCCGAGGAGGCCACCGTCGCCTCCCAGGGCCTCAGTGAGATGAAGCTGCGCTACTCCGGCCAGCTCACCAGCCCCGGCCCCGCCGTGCTGGAGAAGGCGGACTACGAGCTCGTCTCCGACGGCCAGGTGCTCCAGAAGGGCTCGGCGCCGCTGGGCGTCACCCTGGCCCCCGCCGCCCCCACCCCCTTCTCCTTCCAGGCCGAGGCCGCCTACGTGCGCACGCCGGAGGACCTGAGGGCGCTGAGCCAGCGGGGTGGCACCCTGCTCGTGGCGCTGCGCGGCACGCTGACGGTGCGCGTGGGGGACGAGGTGCGGACGCTGCCCTTCGCCGCCTCCCGGGCGGTGCGCGTGCCCCGGCTGCCCGTGGTGAAGGTGGAGAGCCTGGAGGGGGCCCGCTACTCGGAGGAGCAGGTGGATCTGCTCTTGCGCCTGGGGGTGGAGAACCCCAACCCCTTCCCGCTGCGGCTGGAGGAGCTCACCTGGGCCGTCTCGGTGGGAGGCCGCAAGCTGGGCGAGGGGACGCGGGGCAAGTACGACACCGTGGACGCGTCGGCCACCGGGGTGTATCCCGTGGAGGTGGCGGTGACGAAGGAGACGTGGGGGCAGGACGTGCGGGTGCTCATCGCCAAGGGGACGCTGCCGTATGAAGTCGCGGGCGAGCTCACGGGCCCGCTGGTGCGCGTCCCCTACTCGCTGTCCGGAGACGTGAAGCTCAACGTGTCGCGGTAGTGCCCATCTACCTACTCGGAGAAGATCCGGAGCTCTTCCCGCCACCGGAGAAGGCGGACCGGGGCGGGCTGCTCGCCGTCGGCGGGGACCTGAGCCCCGAGCGACTGCTCTCGGCGTACTCCCAGGGCATCTTCCCCTGGTACAGCCGGGGCCAGCCCATCCTCTGGCACTCGCCGGACCCGCGCTTCGTCCTCCCGCCGGACAAGCTGCACGTGGGCCGCTCGCTGCGCAAGACGCTCAAGGCCGGCGTCTATGACATCCGCTGGGACACCGCCTTCGCGGACGTCATCACCGCGTGCGCCAGTACCCCGCGCCCCGGCCAGGACGGCACGTGGATTACCGACGAGATGCTCGAGGCCTACCTCACCCTGCACGAGCTGGGCTTCGCGCACTCGGTGGAGGCGTGGGCCGGGGGAGAGCTGAAGGGCGGCTTCTACGGCGTGTCGCTGGGGGCGGCCTTCTTCGGCGAGAGCATGTTCGCCCACGCGCCGGACGCCTCGAAGGTGGCCTTCACCACCGCGGTGGAGCGCTTCCACTCCTGGGGCTTCCACTTCATCGACTGCCAGGTGGAGACGGAGCACCTGGCGCGCTTCGGGGCCGAGCACTGGCCGCGCAAGCGCTTCCTCCAGGCCCTCGGCCGGGCGCTCGAGGAGCCCACCCGCCGCGGCCGGTGGACCCTCACGCCAGGGGCAGCTCCAGGGTGAAGGTGGCCCCCGTGCCGGGGCCCTCGCTCTCGCACTCGAGGGAGCCGCCCAGTTCCTCGGCGGACAGGGCGCTGATGTGCAGCCCGAAACCGTGCCCGTCCTTCTTCGTGGTGAAGCCCTGGCTGAAGAGGCGTTGCAGGTTCTCCGGGGCAATGCCCACCCCGTTGTCCGCCACGGCGATGCGCAGCCGCGCTCCCGCCTCCTCCACGCGCAGGGTGAGCTGCTTGTCGGGCCGCTGGCTGTCCAGCAGCGCATGGCGCGCGTTGCTCAGCAGGTTCACCAGAATCTGCAGCAGCTTGTGCCGGTCCACCATCACCGCGGAGGCGGAGGCGGTGTACTCGCGCCGCAGTTGGATGCCCAGGCGCTCGAAGGACACCGCGTGCAGGCGCATGGCGTCGTCCAGCAGCGTGGGCACCTCCACCCGCTCCAGCACTCCGGAGAAGCGGGCATGCTGCTGCTGCATGCTCACCACGGACTTGATGTGGTCCACGCTCTCGGTGAGCCGCCGCAGCTCCTCCAGCACCGACTCGCGCTCCTGGGCGAGCTGGCCCGAGAGCGCCGCCAGGTAGGCGGGGAGCTGCCGGCCCCGGGGATCCTCCTCGAGGAAGGCGCCCAGCCGCGAGGCGTTCTCCCGCAGCAGCGCCACGGCCTTGTCCAGGCCCGCGGCCCGCGAGCCGCGCAGCCGATCCACCACGAGGTGGGCGGACACGTTCACGCTGTTGAGCGTGTTGCCCACGTTGTGCAGCACCCCGGTGGCGATCTCCGCCATGCCCGCGTGGCGCGACACGTCCACCAGGCCGCGGTGCAGCTCCGCCAGGCGGGCCTCGGCCTCCTTGCGCTCCGTGATGTCGCGGCTGAAGAGCGTGGCCCCCACCACCCGCTCCCCTTCCCACACCGGGTTGAAGGTGACGTCCAGCGTCATGGGGCGGCCCTGCGCGGGGATGTGCATCTCCAACCGCTCCCGCTTGCCCGCCAGGGCCTTCTGGAACAGCTCCTGGAGGCCCGGAGAGGCCATCCACGCCAGGTGGGCACCCCGCTCGAGCTCCCGGCCATAGAGGTGTCGGCCCACGGCCTTGGCCATCATGTTGGCGGTGACCACGCGCCCTTCCCGGTCGAGCGCCACCACCACGTCCTCCGTGCTCTCGAGGACGCTGAACAGCTTGCCCTCGCTCTCGCGCAGCGTCTTGAGCGCCTGCTGCAGCGCCTGCTGGGACTCCTCGCGCACGGTGCCGTAGAGCCAGCTCAGCGCCCAGCTCGTCAGCAGGCTGACGCACGCGACGAGGTTGCTCATCCAGGCTCCCGGCTTCTGGAAGACGGGCCGCGCCAGGCCGAAGCCGGAGTGGTAGAGCTGGTGGAAGGCCCCCACGTAGAGCATGAGGAGCGCGGTGAAGAAGAACCCGCGGCGCGGCCCCAGCAGGTAGACGGCCAGGGCCGGAATCAACATGCCCACCGCATGAGAGACAGCGCCCGGCGAGTCCACGGGCAGGGTGCCCAGGATGAAGCCCACGGACAGGGCCAGGCACAGGAGGATGGCCGGCGGGGAGGGCGAGGCCAGCCGGCGCATCAGCACCACCACCGCCCCGAAGGCGGCCATGCACACGCCCACCACCAGGAGCTGCGGCAGGCGATCCTCGGCCGCATAGGTGGGGATGCCGAGCACGTACAGGCCGATGAGCACCATCATCAGGAGGGTGGCCCCCAGCAGCACCCGGTAGCGCCAGAGCTCCCCCGGAGGCAGCCGGCGCTGCGACTCCGTCAGCCGGGCGTCCAGCCATTCCAGCACCCATGCTCGCGGGCTCCAGCCCATCACTTCCCCTTGGTCGGCGCACGAGCGCGCGCCAGACCTAGGACCCGGAGCGCCTCCGCTCCAGCATAGCGGACTCCGCCCCCTGCTCGGAGGCCGTGGGCAGCAACACCCGGAAGGTGGTGCCCTGGCCCGGCGCGCTGTCCACGGAAATGTCACCTCCCAAACGGGTCACGATGCCATGGCAGATGGACAGGCCGAGCCCCGTGCCCGTGCCCACCGGCTTCGTCGTGAAGAAGGGCTCGAAGAGGCGGCTGAGGTGCTCCGGCCGGATGCCGCTGCCGTTGTCCTGCACCTCCACCGCGACCAGGCCGTCCTCGCGCCGCTGGATGCCCAGCCGGAGCGTGGGCGCCTCGCGGCCCGCCAGGGCGTGGGTGGCGTTGACGATGAGGTTGAGGAACACCTGCCCCAGGCCGTGCTCGCTGCCCCACACGGGCGGCACCTCCTGGAACTCCCGCACCAGCTTCAGCTCCGGACGCAGCGCCCGCGCCGCCATGGAGAGGGTGAGCTCCATCACATGGCGCACGTCCACCACCTCCTTCGGCGGCTCGTCCATCCGGGCGAAGATGCGCACGTCCTGGACGATGCGCTCGATGCGCTCGGCGCCGGTGACGGCATCCCCGCACGCATCCCTCAGCTCGTCCCGGGCGCGCAGCGCCTCCTGGGCGCACGGCAGCTTCTCCAGCCCCCGCACCACGTGGCGCAGGTTGGACAGGATGTAGCTCAGCGGGTTGTTGACCTCGTGGGCCAGGCCCGCCGACATGCGCCCCAGCGCCTCCAGCTTCTGCGCGTGCACCAGCCGGGCATTGGCCTCCGCCAGCGCCCGCGTCCGCTCCTCCACCATCCGCTCCAGGTCCTCCATCCGCTGGTGGCTGGCGCGCAACAGCTCCCACTTCTCGCACAGCGCGTGCGCCATCTGGCGCACCTCGATGCTGTCGAAGGGCTTGCGCAGGATGAGCAGCCGCTCACTCGTCCCCAGCTTGCGCGACAGCTCGTCCCAGGAATAGTCGGAGTGGGCCGAGCAGAGCACCACCTGGAGATCCGCCTCCTCCCGCCACATCTGCAGGGTGGCCTCCACCCCGTCCATGCCCGGCGGCATGCGGATGTCCACGAAGGCCACGGCGTAGGGGCGTCCCTCACGCACCGCGTCGCGCACCAGGCGCACGCCCTCCTCTCCACCCAGCGCGAAGTCCAACTCGAAGCGGGTGGTACTGCTCCGGGGCGGCGCGTCCCCGAAGAGCATGGACTCCATCGCATCCAGCTCCGCGATACCCTGGCCGGACCTGGCGAGGATCTTCCGGAAGTCCTGGTGGATGGCACTGTTGTCGTCGACCACCAAAATCCGGCGGCACTCCCCCGTCGGAGGACTCATGAGGACAATGGGTACCACGTGACAAAAGCCACGGGCAATGTGCTCACCCGTGGCTCCCTCATGTCCTCACACCCACATCCGGCGCTGCCCGCCCGAGCACCGGGCCTAGGTGGCCGGCACTTCCCGGAAGACGGCGAGCGAGCGGCCCGTCAGCTCGAAGGGGCCGGCGGGCACCGGCTCCTCGGGGCCCCGCGAGTCATCCGCGGTGTAGAACTCGATGACCCACCGGGCGCCCTGGGCCGGGGGCGGCACGGTGAAGCGGACGGGCTCGTGGTGGGCGTTGAGCAGCACCAGCAGGGCGTCGCCGATGATGCGCTGGCCGCGCTCGTCCGGCGAGGGGATGGCATCACCGCCCAGGAGGAACGCGAGCGAGCGGGTGAAGGGCTTCTGCCAGTCCTCCTGGCCCATCTCCGTGCCATCCGGGCGGAACCAGGCGAGGTCCTTGTACTCCGAGTCCCAGATGTGCTTGCCCTGGAAGAAGCGGCGGCGCTGGAGCACCGGCTGGCGATGGCGGAACTGGATGAGGCGCGAGGTGAACTCGAGCAGCGCCAACCGGCGGTCATCCAGGTTCCAGTCCACCCAGGACAGCTCGTTGTCCTGGCAGTAGGCGTTGTTGTTGCCGCGCTGGGTGCGGCCCATCTCGTCACCGGCGACGATCATGGGCACGCCCTGCGAGAGGAAGAGCGAGGCGAGCAGGTTGCGCTTCTGGCGCTCGCGCAGGGAGACGACGCCGGGGTCGTCCGTCTCGCCCTCCACGCCGCAGTTCCACGCCTGGTTGTCGTCGGCGCCGTCGCGGTTGTGCTCGCCGTTGGCCTCGTTGTGCTTGTGGCTGTAGGTGACGAGGTCGTGCAGGGTGAAGCCGTCGTGGGCGGTGACGAAGTTGATGCTGGCCTGGGGCCGGCGGCGCGCGCCCTGGTAGAGGTCCGAGGAGCCGGTGAGCCGGTGGCCCACCTCGCCCGCGAGGTTCTCGTCCCCCTTCCAGTAGCGGCGCAGGGCGTCGCGGTACTTGCCGTTCCACTCGCGCCAGGGCGCCTGGAAGCCGCCCACCTGGTAGCCGCCGAGCCCCACGTCCCACGGCTCGGCGATGAGCTTCACCCGGCTGAGCACGGGATCCTGGTTGAGGATCTGGAAGATGGGGGCACTGGGGGAGAACTCCCCCTTGCCCACGCGGCCGAGCACGGTGGCCAGATCGAAGCGGAACCCGTCCACGTGCATCTCCTCCACCCAGTAGCGCAGGGAGTCCACGATGAGGCGAGCGGCCTGGGGGTTGGAGGCGTTGAGGCTGTTACCGCAGCCGGTGAAGTCCAGGGAGTAGCGCGCCTCGGGCATCAGCCAGTAGTAGCTGGCGTTGTCCACGCCCTTGAGCGACAGCGTGGGCCCCAGGTGGTTGCCCTCGCACGAGTGGTTGTAGACGACGTCGAGCAGCACCTCGATGCCGGCGGCGTGCAGGGCCTTCACCATGCCCTTGAACTCGTTGACGGCGCCGCCCGGCGTGCGGCGGCTGGCGTAGGAGGCCTCGGGGGCGAAGTAGCACAGGGTGTTGTAGCCCCAGAAGTTGGACAGGCCCTTCTCGCCGAGGAAGGAGTCATCCGCGAAGGCGTGCACCGGCAGCAACTCCACCGAGGTGACGCCCAGCTTGAGCAGGTGCTCGATGACGGCCGGGTGGCCGAGGGCCGCGTAGGTGCCGCGCTGGTTCTCGGGCACCTTGGGGTGGCGCATGGTGAGGCCCTTCACGTGGGCCTCGTAGATGACCGTCTTGCGCCAGGGCACGTCCGGGCGGCGCTCGTTGCCCCAGTCGAAGTAGTCCCCCACCACCACGCTCTTGGGCACGCCCGCGGCGCTGTCGCGCTCGTCACGCATCAGGTCCTGCTTCTCGTTGCCGAGCGTGTAGCCGAACACGGGCTGGGACCAGTCCACCTCGCCATGGAGCGCCTTGGCGTACGGGTCCACCAGCAGCTTGTACGGGTTGCAGCGGTGGCCCTTCTGCGGCTCATACGGCCCGTGCACGCGCAGGCCGTAGAGCGTGCCCGGCTCCAGCCCCGGCACGTAGCCGTGCCAGACGTCATCGGTCATCGCCGGCAGATCGAACCGCTCCACTTCCCTCGAGGGGTTCCGCGGATCGAAGAGGCAGACCTCGACGCGGGTGGCCACTTGCGAGAAGACCGCGAAGTTCACCCCCGTGCCATCGAATGTCGCGCCCCGAGGGTACGGCTTGCCCGGCCAGACTTCCCTGGTCATACGCGTCGCTGTCCTTTCAAACGGAGTGCACGGAATCTGTGGGTGGGGAGCGCACTCTTCAAGGACTTCACGGTGTCTCCGACCCCGGAGAGGTGGAGCGTCCATCCGCCAGACAAATGGAGCGTCCGCCAGCCATCAGCAGGGGGGCCCACCGTACGCTTTCACACGCGCGGCCTCGCGCCGGGAGGGAGCACCCCGTCCGCCAGCCCGTCGAAGGTGGGCACGGAGGGCCAGCAGCGCGCCCCCAGGTGCGAGACCATGGCTCCCTGCCTGGTGGGCGGAGCCACGCGAGGCCTCCCGGAGCGTACGGAGAAAAGCGGCAAGTGGCCTGGCCGGCTCTCGAAGAGTGCCTTTCCCTGGAAGCACCCTGGATGTTAGGAGTGTTCGAGCACCCAGCTTCATGAGAACCGTTGGCCCCGCATCCTGGCGCGAGCAATCGAGCGCCCGATGGATGGCCCTGGTCGGCGCGGCCTGCGCCCTCCTGATGGCCGTCGTGGCCGGCGTGTGCGCCCGGGCCCCCGCTCACGCGGAGGTCCGGTGGGCCACCACGGCGCGGGGACCGAAGCATCAGCATTCGCTCTCGGCCCATCTGCCCGTGCGGCAGCAGGGCCTGGTGGGCGTCCAGGCGTCACCGGTGCAGGGGCAGTTGGAGCTGCCGCGCCCCGCCAACAAGCCGCTCCCGTTCCAACCACGGTCCGATACACGCCCCGGCCCCGCGATCCGGCCAGAAGCCCTGCTCGCGGAACGCACGAGACGGCGGTTGTCGTGCGTATTGCCCACGAGCCACGGCCGGATCGCGGATCGCCCCGTGGTCGCCAACTGTCCCGCGCAAGGACCTCCGCGGACCGCCTGACGTTCGGTCCCAGAGTTCCACCCTTCACCCGCGCGCCAGCGACCCTGGTGCGCGTGAGGCATTCCTTGCGCGACGAACAGAACGAAACGACGACGTCTCCCGTCCCCGCGAACGCGGGTCACCCCCCCTGGCAGGTGGGGCGGCTCCTCCTGGCCGCGGTCGTCAGCCTGCTCATCATCGGCGCCGCCATCGCCTTCGAGCGGTTCGGCTGATGATGGGGCGGGCGCACCGGCCCCTCGGCCGCTCCGGGGCCGGTGCGCTCCTCCGAGGCCTTCTTCTTCCCTTCCCTCCCTAGATTCCCAGCAGGTGATTCAGCGATGCACGGAGCTCACGACTTCCTCAAGGCCCTGGCGATGGTTCTCTGCGTCGCGGCGGTGACATCCGTCATCTTCCAGCGGCTGCGACAACCCGTCGTGCTCGGGTACATCATCGCGGGCCTCATCATCGGCCCCCACGTCCCCATCCCGCTCGTCGCGGACTCCGGCATCGTCCAGACGCTGTCGGAGCTGGGCGTCATCCTCCTCATGTTCTCGCTCGGGCTGGAGTTCAGCCTGCGCAAGCTGTTCCAGGTGGGCCCCACGGCGGGCGTCACGGCCATCATCCAATGCAGCCTGATGATCTGGCTCGGCTTCGTCGTGGGCCGGGCCTTCGGCTGGACGGCGCTCGAGAGCATCTTCACGGGGGCCATCATCGCCATCTCCAGCACGACCATCATCGCCAAGGCATTCGACGAGCAGGGCATCAAGGGCAAGCTGCGGGAGATCGTCGTCGGGGTGCTCATCGTCGAGGATCTCATCGCCATCCTCCTGATGGCGACGCTCACGGCGGTGTCCACCGGCGCGGGCCTGTCCGCGGGGCAGCTCGCGCTGACGATCGGCCGGCTGGGGCTGTTCCTGGTGGGGCTGGTGGTGGTGGGGCTGTTGGTCATCCCGCGGGTGGTGCGGGCCGTCCACAAGCTGAACCGGCCGGAGACGCTGCTGGTGACGAGCGTGGGCATCTGCTTCGCGGTGGCGTTGCTGGCGCAGGAGTTCGGCTACTCGGTGGCGCTCGGCGCGTTCCTGGCGGGCTCGCTCGTGGCGGAGTCCGGCAAGGAGAAGGACGTCGAGCACCTGGTGCAGCCCGTGCGCGACGTCTTCGCGGCCATCTTCTTCGTGTCGGTGGGCATGTTGATCGACCCCGCGCTCGTGGCGAAGCACTGGGTGGCCGTGGCCGTGCTGACGGGGGTGGTCATCCTCGGCAAGCTGGTGGGCGTGGCCCTGGGCGTGTTCCTCACGGGCAACGGGACGCGCACGGCGGTGCAGTCGGGCCTGAGCCTGGCGCAGATTGGGGAGTTCTCCTTCATCATCGCGGGCCTGGGCCTGTCGCTGAACGCCACGGGGCAGTTCCTCTACCCGGTGGCGGTGGCCGTCTCGGCGATCACCACCCTCACCACGCCCTTCCTCATCCGGGCATCGGGACCGGTGGCCAACGTCGTGGACCGCAAGCTGCCCCGGCCGCTGCAGACGTTCGCCGCGCTCTATGGGAGCTGGGTGGAGGGCCTGCGCACCGCGCCGACGCAGAAGACCACCGGCGCGAGTATCCGCCGGCTGGTGCGCCTGATGGTGCTCGACGCGGCGATGCTCGCCGCGCTCGTCATCGGGACGTCCGTGTTCATCGAGAGGCTCACCACGACCGTGGAGAACCGGGGCGGACTGGGGGCGTCGGTGGCGCGCCTGCTCGTCATCGGCCTGGCCTCGGCGCTCGCGGTGCCGTTCCTCGTGGGGCTCGTCCGGATGGCGAGGAGTCTGGGGGTGCTGCTCGCGGACCTGGCCCTGCCTCCGAGCGAGGGCAAGCTGGACCGGGCCGCCGCGCCCCGGCGCGCGCTGGTGGTGACGCTCCAGCTGGCGAGCCTGCTCAGCGTGGGCATCCCGCTCGTCGCCCTCACCCAGCCCTTCATTCCCGGCTTCCAGGGCGCGGCCGTGCTGCTGGTCCAGCTCGCGGTGCTCGCCGTGGGTTTCTGGCGCAGCGCCACCAATCTGCAGGGGCACGTGCGCGCGGGCTCGCAGGTCATCGTCTCGGCGCTCGCGGCCCAGACGCATGTCCCCGGGAACGAGGAGAAGCACGGCGAGCGGTTGAAGACGCTCCATGCCATCCTTCCCGGGCTCGGCGAGCCGACACCGGTGCGGCTCGAGGCGTCCAGTCCGGCGGTGGGGCAGAGCCTGGCGCAGCTCAACCTGCGCGGGATGACGGGAGCCACGGTGCTGGCCATCCAGCGGGATGACGGCGAAGCGGTCGTCCCCACGGCGCAGGAGGTGCTGCGGGAGGGGGATGTGCTCGCGCTGGCGGGTACGCACGAGGCCATCGACGCGGCCCGGGCGGTGCTCGAGACGCCCCGGAGTCAGGAAGCCGCGGCGCCGTGAGCGCACACTCCCTCGCCCTCCGGGAGAGGGTGGGGGTGGAGGGTATCCGGGCCCGTTCTTCAACCCGTGGGCCCCAGTGTGGACAGAGGGTTCAACCCGGGATGCGTGGCAC
>NZ_JPMI01000426.1 GCF_000733295.1 Archangium violaceum Cb vi76
ACGGTGTCAGCGCGGGTTCAGCGGCTCACCTGGCGGGGTGCCAGCATCATCGGGAGGCTTGGGCCGATTCACGGTGACGCGGTCCTCCAGCGGCACACGGCCCACGGACTGACGGAACAGCTCCCAGAGTGCCTTCCGGTGCCCCTCCGGAGTGGTGGTGCCCGTCAGCACCAGTCCGGCCCCGTGATAGCTCACGCCGAGGCCCAGGCCCTTCAACACCGGCGTCAAGGTCCCCAGTTGCTCCTGGAGCAGGGGCAACTCGAAGGTCAGCTCCAGCTCACGCGCCAGGAACGCGTCCGTCTTCAGCAGCGCGCGCAGCGCCTCACGGCAGCGCGTGTCCTTCGCCTCGGCCGTCAGGCCCCGCTCGGCCCCCTGGCTCACCTTGAGTCCCGGGCAGGCCTTGCGCGCCGCGGCCACCAGGGGCTCCGAGGCGGGCAGGGGCTCGGGAGGCGTCCCCACCACCAGCCTCCACACGGCGAACTTCCCCTCGGCGTACAGCAACAGCAGGGTCCGCCCGGGCTTGAGCCCCGTGAGCAACAGCTCGTTGCTGCCCTCGAGTATCTCCGCGGTGGCGATGGACGGGTCCTCCACCTCCACGAAGTCCACGACGCTCAGCTTGTGGAAGCGCTCCTTGCCCGGCTCCAGCGGCATCACCAGGTCCACCGGCCAGGCCAGGGCCTGGAGGGGCGACAGCGCCATCAGGAGGGCGGCCAGGGAAGCGAGCAATGGAAGGGCCCTGCGGCTCACTGGTGGACGCATCGCACCCAGTTCCTCTCGGAAAGTGTGCGTCTTCTCTTACCACGGGCTATGTAGGAAGGCCCTATGCCTACTTGGGTCCTCTGGACCGCCTGCCTGGCCCTCATCCTGCTCCGGGGCTTCGTCGCCGCCGCCGAGTCCGCCCTCTACGGCACCTCCGACCTGCGTGCCCAGGATCTGGCGAAGTCCACCCCGAAAGCCGGCGGCCGGGTGCTCCGGCACAAGACGGAGCGGGAGGCCACCGCCACCGCCCTGCGCATGGGCAGCGTGCTGTGCGGCTTCCTCGCCGCCGCCATCGGCTCCTTCGTGCCCCCGCAGCTGCTGGACTTCAAGCGCTGGGGCGATGCCTTCTGGCTGGAGGTGGCCACGGTGCTCGCGGGCGCCCTGCTGGTGGGCGTGCTCGCCGCCCTCATCGAGGTGACGATGCGCGGCCTGGCCAACGCCGGCCCCGAGCGCTGGGCGTTGCGCCTGTCCTGGCTCGTCTCGGTGCTCGTCTTCCTCTTCTACCCGCCCATGCGGCTGCTCATGGCCCCCATCAACCTCGTGGCCCGTGGCTTCGGCCGCACCTTGCGCTTCGAGCCTCCGCCTCCACCCCTCGAGGAGCTGGAGAAGCTGCTCGCCGCCCAGGCCGCCAAGGAGGAGGTGGACCAGAGCGCGCCCCAGCTCATCCGCTCCATCTTCGAGCTGTCCGACAAGCGCTGCCGCGACGTGATGGTGCCCCGCACCGAGGTGGTGTGCGTGGACATCTCCACCCCGCCCGAGCAGGTGTTGCGCCTGCTGGCCGAGGAGAACCACTCGCGCATCCCCGTCTACCGGGATGACGTGGACCACATCCTCGGCGTGCTGCACGCGCGCGACCTGATTCCGCTGCTCCAGCATCCGGAGCTCATCGTCCTGCAGGACATCATCCGTCCGGCCCACTTCGTGCCGTGGCTCAAGCCGATTGGAGATCTGCTGCGCGAGATGCAGCGCAAGAAGATCCACATGGCCATCGTCGTGGACGAGTACGGCGGCTTCATGGGGATCGTCACGTTGGAGGACATCCTCCGGGAGATCGTCGGCGACATCGGCGACGAGTTCGAGGTGGAGGAGAAGCAGGTGGAGAAGCAGCAGGACGGGAGCTTCCTGGTGGACGCCGCCATGGAGGTGGAGCAGTTCACCCAGGCCTTCGGCTTCTCGCTGCCGGACGGCGACTTCGACACGCTGGGTGGCTTCCTGTCGTCGCTGGCCGGGCACCTGCCGGACGTGGGCGAGCGCTTCACCTACAACGGCTGGGCCTTCACGGTGCACGCCAAGGAAGGCGCGCGCATCGACCGCGTGCGGATGACGAAGCTCAAGACGTCCAGCAAGGAGCCCGCCGCGGCGACCAAGGACGGGGCGGGCAAGGACGGCGCGGGCCAGGAGCTCAAGGCCTGACGTCCGCCGGAGCCTCGGGTCAACACCGACTTCGGGTAGACCGGGCAGGTTGCCCATCCCCGGCTCCGCACTGTCCCGTCAATAGACGATGCAGTCGAACTGCTCAATGACGGTGCGGATCTCTTCGAGCGACGCCTCAAGCCGTTCAGCCAGGACTGGGGCGTAATAGGTCAAGGCCCTGGTAGGAACTGGATGGGTGTGGAGCTCCTCCACGATGACGTCACCGACCAGACCCGGCCACGTCACGCCGCGCAGTTGGGGGGCTCGCCCGATGGGGTCCAGGATGGTGAAGCAGGGCCACCTGGGAAAGCGGATGGTGGCGGGGTCACAGCTCATGATGCGGCAGGCGTCCAGCCGGGCCTCGGTGAAGTCACAGTCCTGAATGGACCCGTGCCCCGCTCTCTCCGAGTACTCGGGCCAGTGCCCGAAATCGCACCCTGTCAGCCGCCCTTTGAACCTGCACCCCTTGAGTGATGAGAACACCCAATCCTGGTGGTTCCTCAATTCCTGCTTCACTTCGAAGGTGCAGTCGATGAACCGCGTACCTTGGTCGAAGATCAGGTTCCTGCCGGAGACCTTCAGGACGAGGGTGCAATTCCTGAACGTCACATTGGAACCAAGGAAGTAGAGCGAGCCCTTGTCGGTCAGCTCCAGCCGCTCGTTTTCGATTTCCCGGTCCTCGTAGAAAACCTTGTTGTAGAGCATCCGCCGCCCTCTCAGAAGGTGAGCATCCGGAAGAACTCGCCTGCCATTCGTCGGCCATGCCGCGCCAGATTCGACTCCGTTCCCGAGAGGATCTCGTATTTGAAGCCACCCGGGACTTCCACATCAACTCCCTTGTTCCGGCTGAAGTTGTAGAGGTGCTTGAACTGACGGCTGACTTCGTTCTCGACAAAGCGCCCCCGGGCCTCCCGCTCCAGCAGCCGCGCCAGCCAGTACTCGCCTTTTCTCTGAGCCTCGGCGATGGCCCGCTTTTCGGCGCCCGAAAGCCTGTGGGGTCCCCACTTCCTCGCGGCCTGGGTGACAGCCTCCTGGAGCATGTCACCTACCCTGTCCTCGACAGGGATGTCCGCCACCGACCTGCCTCGGGGAATGTGCCAGCGCGGGCCGTCGCTCAGTTGCACCTGGCGGTTGCCGCCCCGGTGCCGGATGACGGTGGTGGCGGAGCGGCCTCCCGGCGCCATTTCCGTCCCATGCCCCGGTCCCTTCTTGAGCATCACCACGGCCAGGGGGCCTTGCGGTGAGGTGGCCACCCTCTCCGCCGCCGCCACCGCCCGGGCCAGCGCCCCCTCCGAGGCGATTGCCGCCTCCGTGCCTTCCAGCCGGCCCATGACGGCCGCCCCGCCTTGCGCGTTGAACTGCGCTCCCGCCAGACGGAAGCCCGGCAGTGACTTCACCCGCGCCATCACCTGCCCCAGCGTGTGCCCGCTCAAGCTGGCCACCGCCAGAATCATCGCCCTCGCCGCGTCCTCGCCCAGCCCCCTGCCGAACTGCGCACCGGCCGCGCGCAATTCCGCGAAGGTGGTGGCATGGTGCGCCGCGTCCGCCATGCGCGCCCAGCCATCCATCAGCCCGTACACCGTGCCCAGGCCCAGGTAGCCGATGAGCAGCAGGGTCATGCCAGCGGCCAGGGCCTTGGTGGTCGGCTCGGGCACCAGCCACATGGCGCAGTAGAGGGCCAGCGTCCACACAACCATGGAGACGAGCGCCCGGGTGTCCAGCAACTCGCGGCCCAGCGCCCCCTTCGTCTCCTCCAGCACGTGGCCCAAGGCAATGGATAGGGCCAACACGCGTCGGTCCTCGGCGCTCAGGTATGGCCCATCGTCCAGCAGGGCCCGGCAGTCACCACCCCCCTCGGGCGCACACCATGCCAGGTAGTCGTCTCTCACGGCCGCTTCGGCCTCGGGAGTGAGGGAGACGGGGCCCGTCTGGTGCTCGGGTATCCAGGTGAGGCCCTGGCCCGCGTACGCCTCCAGCCGCCAGTGGCCCGAGGCTTCCACCCACTCCGCCTCGGCCGGCGGCCCCCCAGTGGCGAGCAACGCGCGGGCGGCTTGCTGGGGTGTCATTGTCCCCAGCCGCACCTCCCGGGCGAGCCGATGGAAGGCGCGCTGGAACTCGGCCGGGGGGATGCGCACCGGCCGGGTGGCAACGGCCCCGGGCTCCAGGAAGTCCACCTCGTACACCGTGGCCGACTCCAGGCCTGGCTCCACCGGGGCCGCCACCCGCTCCCGGGCAGCCGGCGGGGACGTGCGCGGAGGGGCGCGGCCGCCTGTGAGGAGACCGCCGTGGGGCGTGCTCGTGGCACACGCGAACTGGAACAGGATGAGGAGGGCCCAGGTACCAGAACGGCGGCCCAGGCCCGGGCCCTGGGCGCGAGCGTCAGGAAGACGGGTGGACACGGCGGACCTCCGGAAGCGGGGCGGGCAGATGCCGCCGCCCCGGAAGTACACGCAACCGCGGGCGCCTCCGTCAAGCCACCAGGTTGGCCCAGGAGAGCAGGACGCCATGGGTAGGCAGGAGCCGCGCACGACACCGGCTCCGAGTGAGGAGGGCGATGGGCGCGCGTTGCATGGCCCCGGCCGGGTGCTCGACCTGCTACGTTGAGGTTCTACGAGGTAGGCCCCGCGTGTCCACACCTTCGCCCTCCCCCGCCCCCGCTCCTCCCGTCCCCTTGCACGGCGTGGGTGCCGTGAATCCGCTCGACGTCCCTCCGCTGCCCGTTGGCACGCTCATTGGCGGAGACGTGGTGGAGGGGGTGCTGGGCCGCGGCGGCTTCGCCATCGTCTACCGGGTGCGCAGCCCCGAGGGCCACCTGTTCGCCCTCAAGATGCTGCCGCTGGAGGAGGGCTCCGAACGCACCGAGCGCGCCTGGCGCGAGCTGTCGCTGGGCATGCTGCTGTACCACCCCAACCTCGGGCGCCAGGTGGGCGCGGGCCAGTGGCCCGAGGACAAGCCGCGCTTCCTGTGGCTGAAGCTGAAGCTGGTGGAAGGCCCCACCCTGGGCAAGTGGGGGCTGGAGCCCGAACGCACCGTGGGCGAGGTGGTGGACCGGGTGCTGGAGGTGGTGCGCGGCCTCGCGGTGATGCACGAGGCGCGGGTGGTGCACCGTGACGTGAAGGAGGCCAACATCCTGGTGCACCTGGGCACCGGCCAGGCGGTGCTGGTGGACTTCGGCGTGGGCTACCACGAGGGCGACCCGACACTGACGAAGGGAATGTTTCCCCCGGGCACGCTGCCCTACCGCGCCCCCGAGGCGTGGGCCTATGGCCGTGCACACGCGGGAGAGCCGGGCGCGCACTACCGGGCCGGTCCGGGAGACGACCTGTACGCGGTGGGCGTCGTCCTCTACCGGCTGCTGACGGGCCGCTTTCCCTTCCGGCCCGCCGAGCACGGGGGAGAGGACGTGGAGGCGGTGCTGCACCAGAAGCCCCTGCCGCCGCACCTCATCAACCCGAGCGTGCCCCGAGCGGTGGAGGAAGTGTGCCTGCGGCTGCTGTCCAAGACGCCCGAGGGGCGCTACCCGGGCGCGGTGGCACTGTACGAGGCGCTGGAGGAGTTGAGGGCCCGGACGGACGTGGTGTGGACGGCACCGTTGCACCCGGAGCGCCGGCCCGCCGTGGAGCCACGGGCGCACGGGTGGCGGATGCTGGCGGCGGTGGGCGTGGGGTTGGCCGTGGCGCTGGGGGCCTGGTGGCTCACTCCTGGCCAGGAAATGGCGCCGGGAGGGCCCGCGCCGGAACCTGTGCGAGCCGTGGCCGCGCCTCCCGCCGAGACGCCCCCTCCCCCGGCCGCCGCCCCGCCGCTGGCGCTCCGAAAGGACAGTGCCCCCGTGAAACAGCCAACCTCCGCACCCGCACCTGAAACCGCCCCCAAGCGCCGGGGAGCCGCCGTGCGCACCGCGTGTCTGGGACTCACCGGCGCCGCCTTGCAGGCCTGCATGGGCGCCCCGCAGCAGATGCCGTCCGAGCGCCCCGCGCCTCCGCCCCAGGCATGTCCCGCCGGGGCCGTGGAGGTCATGACAGGCACGCTTGGCTTGAGCCTCGGGGAGTGGTCGAGCGTGGACTGGAGCAGCGTGCGGGGCAGGGCCGTGCACGTGCACGAGGACGCAACCCTTCGCGTGCCGGGACACTGGGAGGCGGGAGCGGACTATTTTGGCAAGGGCTACAAGGTGGCGCTGCCGGACCAGACCCGCCTCTTTGGGAAGCTCCATGTCCACAAGGGGCGGGTGTACGGCCGCTTCACCGAGGCGCGCACTCCCCTCGGAGTGGTGTACCCGATGTGCCTGGAACTGCTGGACACGGATGGCAACGTCGGCCTCGAACTGTGGCCCGGCAGCGGGCCGGGAAAGATGTTGGTGGACCCCGTCGTACGGGTGCGCGTGGTGGACGGCTTCAAGTAGAGGCGTCTCGAAGCCGGGATGGACACGACCGGGCAGGAGGTGTGGTAGAGCCCCACTCCTCCGGTCTCGTCCTCGTGAGGTGTCTTCCTCATGCCCGTGCTCTCCGCCGCCCTGTTGCGACTCGTGTTGCTTGCCGCTCCCGTGGAGGGCACCGCGCCGCTTGCCTGTGAAACGGGCACGCGCCACCTGGAGCTGACCGCTGACACGCCCGGCGAGGCACTCGCGGTGTGCATCCACCCGGGACTGCCCACCAGCTTCCTCTTCGACGCGAAGCTGGCTCGTGTGGAGTGGCCTGGGCGGGAGCGGTTCGTCGTGATGACGGCGGAGAGGGGGCTCACCCTCGTGCCACTGGGAGCCCTGGCGCGGGGCGAGCGCGTGCCGGTGAGTTTCACCTTCGAGGATGGCGCGGACCCGGCGGGCGTGCGCTTCTCGCTGGTGGTGCATCCGTCCGAGGCCGCGCGGCTGGTGCGGGTGACACATCAGCCGCGCTCGCTCGAGTCCTACCGGGAAGGCGAGCAGCAGGCGCGGGCGGAAGCTCGGCGATGCGGGGAGGACAAGGCGCGCCTGGAGGCGGAGTGTGGCGGACAGCGGGGAATGCTGGGCCTGCTCGCCCAGGAGCTGCTGAGGGAGGGGGGCATCGCCGATAAAAACATCATCAAGAGCGTCACCTCGCATCCGGGCAACACCCTCGAGTCCGTGGAAGCACACAGCTACCGCTTGGACACCGGGCGTGTGGAAGGCGGGCACAAGGTGGTGCGACTGCTCGTGAAGCAATTGCTCCAAAACCACGGGAGCACGCCCTGGACGCCCGCGGGGGCGGTGCTGGTGGGGCCGAAGGGCGAGGAGCGGAAGGCGCTGGGCGTGTGGACACGGGAGCCCCTTGCTCCGGGCGAGAAGCGCGTCGTCGGGATGGAGGTGGAGATGACGGAGGAGGCGGCGCGTGGAACCTTCACCCTGAAGTGGTGGGGCCAGGAGGAGGGCAGTGGGTACGAGCTCTTCGAGGGGGTGGTGTTTCCGTAGTCTACTCCGGGCGGCTTGACTGGCCCCCGCCCAGGTTCAGCGCGAGCCGCCGCGCAACCGCTCCAGCTCAGCGAGGGCCTCGGCCAGCTTGCGCTCGGAGTCCTGGCGCCGCTCGGCCTCCTGAGCGAGCCGCTGCTCCAGCTCGGCGCGCACTTGCGCCTCCTCGGTGCGATGAGCCTCCGCCTCCCCCACCATCCGCTCGAGCGTGGCGATCATCTCGCCTGCCTCGGGCAGAGGGGCCCGGCCAAGGTAGAAGCGCAGCCGCTCGCCCTCGAGCTGCAACTCCAGTCCCAGGACCTCGGAGGTGTAGAAGCCCTGTTGGGGCACGATGGGCTGGTAGACACGCCGCCCCTCCCCGGCCAGCCGCCAGCCGGTCAACTTCAACCTTCCCCGGTCGAAGAGGAAATACTCGCGAATGCCAAGCCGCGCGAAGCGCTCCACGTTGCGCTCCAGGTCCTTGCGCCGCTCGCCCGCGACATGAACCTCCAGGGCCAGGTCGAGCCCCTTGCGCTCGGCGCTCACCACCCAGCGCATGCGTGAGTGGGGCTCCACGTCCATGACGGCCAATACGTCGGGAGCGAACATGCGCTCGCCCGGGTAGTACACGGGCAACTCGCAAGCCAGGTACACCTTGCGCCCGACCCGGGAGAAGAACCCTCCCAGCACCTCGCGCACACGCACCTTGGCGTCGAAATGCGGATCCCCTTCGGGAGGATTGGCCTCGGAGACCGGAAATTCGGAAGGAAGACTGTCGACGACGTGGGCACGCTCCTCGGGCGTGAGCCGCTCCCAGATTTCTCGAGGCGGTGCACGCGGATCGTCTGGATCGACGCGGTAGGAATCAGCGCTCATGGTGCCCGTAGACACACTAAGTCCCTCCTTGAAGGTGACCAAGCGGGTCCGAGACCAAGCGTCGCCTGGAAAGCGGCCAGCCGCCCACACGCCCGTCCCCCGAATCACCTTGGACGTAGGCCATGAAACGTGACTCGGGCGGTCAGGTCAAGGTCCGAGGTCTCAGGAGAAAGCCCCCGCATCCATGAACCTGACCCGCGAGCCTCACTCCGGCCGGGGCATGCCGGGCCGGAAGTGCTGGAGCCGCAGGTAGCGCTCGGTGCGGAAGGGCAGCAGGCGCACCGACTCCCCGAAGGTCATCGCCACCCCGCCGCCCACCTCCACCCGCCACGTGCGCGGAGGCTCGTTCGCCGCGGGCGCGGCCTCCAACGGGAAGGACACCGTGAGGGTGCGCCGCGCGTCCGCGGCCAGGGGCAGGCCGCTCAACCCGCGCGTCCCCACCGCGTAGCGCCGCCCGTTCAGCACCAGCTCGAAGTCCACCCCCGTCACCTCCGCGTCCCAGAAGGTGGGGTTCTCCACGTCCAGGCGCAGGGTGAGCTCTCCGGAGCCCTCCGGCGTGAAGGCGAGCCCCACCTCCTCCACCCGCACCGCCTTGTCCATGGCGTGCGGCCGCAACGTCACCCCGGCGCACCCGGCCAGCCATGGCAGCACCAGCAGGAGGAGCGGGAAGCGGCGCATCAGCCCCCCAGGAGGGGCTTGAGCGCCTCCACCGAGAGCGGCCACCCGGCGCGGCGGGCCAGCACCTCCAGCGCGCGGATGAACTCCGTGGCCGACTGGAAGCGGCGCGCCTTGTCCGCGAAGAGCGCCTTGCGCGCCACCTGCACCGCGTAGTCCGGCAGCTCCGGCACGAGCGAGGACAGCAGCGGCGCCCGCGCGTCCCTCACCCTGTGCATCAGCTCCGCCTCGCCCTCCCCGACGTACAGGCGCCGGTTGGCCAGCAGCTCCCAGAGGATGACGCCCACCGAGTACAAGTCACTGCGCGCATCCACCGGCAGCCCCAGCACCTGCTCCGGGCTCATGTACGGCAGGGTGCCGCGCAGCGAGCCCGCGTCCCCGCGCGTCACGCCCTCCACGTCCGCCACGCCGAAGTCGGTGAGCTTCACGTCCCCCGCCACGCTCAGGAGGATGTTGGCCGGATTCACGTCCCGGTGGACGATGCTGCCCCCGGCCCCGCCCTCGCCCAGCTTCGCGCGGTGGATGTAGTCCAGCGCCTTGAGCGTGCTCCAGCAGATGTAGCAGGCGGCCTCGGGCGGCATGGCCGTCCGGGCCTTCATCAGCAGCTCCTGCATGAAGCCCAGCGTCCGGCCCGACACCAGCTCCTGCACCATCAGGTAGTCCGGCCCCGCCTTGAAGAGGCGGAAGGTGCGGACGATGTTGGGATGGCGCAAACGCACGGTGAGCTTCGCCTCGTCGACGAAGGACTTCACGTAGGCGCCATCGTTGCGGTACGTGGGCAACAGGCGTTTGAGCACCACGTCGTCCGGCTCGCCTGGCGAGCGCTGCGTCGTGGGCTTCGCCCGCGCCTGGTACACCTCGGCCATCCCGCCAACCGCCAGACGGCCGACGACCTCATACCCGCCCAGGTCAGGTGCTTGCTGCGACACGTCCCCAGCCTACTCCGCTTTGTGTTGAACACCCACTATTGCGTCAGCAGGGACGCAAATAGCCGCTCGTATTTCCGCGCCGACGCGGCCCAGGAGAAGTCCCGGCCCATGCCCCGGCGCCGGAAGGCCCGCAGCCGCTCCGGCTCGGCGTAGAGGGCCAGGGCCCGCCTCAGGGCCGCCAGCAGCGCCGCCGGGTGGAAGGCCTCGAAGAGGATGCCATCCCCCTCCATGCCCCCATCCACCGTGTCCACCAGCCCGCCCGTGGCCCGGACGATGGGCACCGTGCCGTAGCGCAGCGAGTACATCTGGTTGAGCCCACACGGCTCGTAGCGGCTGGGCATGATGAAGAAGTCCGCCCCCGCCTCCACCAGGTGGCTCAGCCCCTGGTCGAAGCCGATGAACGTCCCCACCTGCCCGGGGAAGTGGTGCTGGAGGGCCCGCAGCCCGTCCTCGTAGCGGCCCTCGCCGCTGCCCACCGCCACGAAGCGGATGTCCGCCTGGAGCGCCTGGGGCATCACCTCCAGCAGCAGGTCCACCCCCTTCTGCCACGCCAGCCGCGACACGATGCCGAACACCGGGGCCTGGGTGTCCGCGTCCAGCCCGAAGCGCCGCAGCAGCTCGCGCCGGCACGCCGCCTTGCCCTTCAGCTCGTTCGCCCCGTAGCGCTCCGGGAGGTACGTGTCCGTCTCCGGGTTCCACTCGTGCACGTCGATGCCGTTGAGGATGCCGGTGAGCACCCCCTGGCGCCTGCGCAGCAGCCCGTCCAGGTTGGCGCCCCCCTCCGGCTGTTGAATCTCCTGGGCGTAGGTGGGCGAGACGGTGGTGAGGGCGTCGGAGAACTGGATGGCGCCCTTGAGGAAGTTGACGGTGTCGTAGAACTCGAGCCCGTGCTCGGCGGTGAAGAGCTCCCAGGGCAGCCCCAGGTCGCCCATGACTTCCTTGCCGAACTGGCCCTGGTAGGCGAGGTTGTGGATGGTGAGGACGCTCCTGGCCCGCCCCAGGGCCGTGGCCTGGTAGGCGCGCTGGAGGGCCACCGGCGTCAACCCCGTCTGCCAGTCGTTGAGGTGGACGATGTCCGGGACGAAGCCCAGGCGCTGGGCGGCCTGGAGCGCGCCGATGGACAGATAGGCGTAGCGGCGGTGGTTGTCACCGAACTCGCCCCACGCGTCCCCGTAGATGCCGCCGCGGTCGTAGTAGTGCCCGTGCTCCAGGAAGAGCAGCTCCAGGTTGGGCGAGGGGCGCAGCGAGAGGATGGGCCCGCGCTCGACGCCGAAGGGGAAGCGCAGCTCCAGGTGGTGTCCGGTGGGGGTGAGGCGCTCCGTCTTGATGGAGCCGTAACGGGGGGTGACGACCTTCACCTCGTGGCCGAGCGCCGCGAGCTCCGCGGGCAGCGCACCCGCGACGTCCCCGAGCCCGCCCGTCTTGGAGAAGGGGGCGACTTCGGAGGCCACGTAGAGAATCTTCATGGAATGAGACGATGCCGTGTGTGACGCGCGAGTCAACCCCAACACGCGGCTCGCACTCCGGGAGCGGGTTGGTATGGTGGGGGGCGTGGAACTTCCCCAGGATCCGTTCGAACGCTTCGCGGCCCTCTACGAGGAGGCGAAGCGCGTCATTCCCGTGGACCCCAACGCCATGACGGTGGCGTCGGTGGGGCCCGAGGGCAGGCCGTCCACGCGCGTGGTGCTGCTGAAGGACTTCGACGCGCGGGGCTTCGTCTTCTACACCAACCTGGAGAGCCGCAAGGGGCGGGAGCTGCTGGGCCACCCGTGGGCGGCCCTGAGCTTCTTCTGGCAGCCGCTGGAGCGGCAGGTGCGGATAGAGGGGCGCGTGGAGCGGGTGTCGGACGCGGAGGCGGACGCGTACTTCCAGAGCCGGCCCCGGGGCAGCCAGGTGGGTGCCTGGGCCAGCCTGCAGAGCCAGACGCTGCCCTCGCGCGAGCTGCTGGAGGAGCGGGTGGAGGAGCTCACCCGCAGGTACGAGGGCCAGCCGGTGCCCCGGCCGCCGCACTGGTCGGGCCTGAGGGTGGTGCCCGACCGCATCGAGTTCTGGCACGCGCGCCCGAGCCGGCTGCACGACCGGCTCGTCTACCTGCGAGAGGGCAACGGCTGGAGGACGGAGATCCTCTACCCGTGAGCCCTCACCGCAGGGCCTCGGTGACGCTCGTGGCGGTCAGGGCCTGGACGAGCCAGCGCTGAAGCGTATCCAGGTCCTTGCACCCCTCCAGGCGGGCCTGCTCCTCGGGGCCTGGCACCAACCCGCGCTGACGAAGCATTTCGGAGACGGCCGCGCGCATGCCGTCCTGGAGCCCCTCCTTGCGCGCCAGGGACAAGGCTCCGCGCTCATCCTGGATGGCCATGCCGGCACGGATGTAGGCGTCCCACTCCTCGTCCGTGAAGCGAGCCACCCGTGCTGCCTCCAGCGCATCCTTATAGGGCTGCTCCGCCAGCACCTCCGGCACCCCCCGCAGGTGACTCGTCTCCCGGAAGAAATAGGCCCACTTCTCCACCACGGTCCGCGGTGGACGTGACGCGTCGTACTTGGGGAGCTCCAGGAACACGAACTGGAGTTGCCCGAGGCCCCGTGCGCCCCCGTGCTGCTCCTGCATCCGCCACCGGCTCAGCATCGGCACTCCCGGAACCTCCTGCTGGGGCCACAACTCGAAGTCACAGATGGTCACGCCGATGACGTCATTCAGGTCCGGGTACGTCTGCCCCACGTCGAGCTGACCGGTGTACGCCTTGGCCACGTTGTACACCACGCGCTTCTCGAACCCCTCCACGTTGAGCACCTGCATCTCCACGACGTAGTGGGTGCCACGCGCGTCGGTGCACTTCACGTCGACGATGGAGTACTTGAGCTCGCGCACCTTCGGCCGCTGCTCGGCGGACAGCAGTTCCACCTCCACCACCTGGTGCTCCTCATCCAACTCCAGCAGGCCGTTGAGGAGGGCCACCAGCAGGGGTTTGTGCTCCTCGGTTCCGAAGATCTTCTTGAAGACGAAGTCGGTTCTCGGGTCCGCGAACAGGGGGCGCATGGCCTTCATGTAACGCGCTTCGTGGCGATTGTCAGCACGGCTGGACTTCCGCCGTAGGGTGGAGCGGGATAACTTCTCCCGTGGGCCGCTGAGTCATGCCCGGGGAGATGCCATGAGGAAGGACGACGATTGGTTTGGCACGCTCGATATCGCGCACCGGACAACCGCGGTGTGGCGGGACGAGGACGCCCGGCAACAGTTCCTGGCGGCACTCGGCGCCCTGGAGAAGGTGCTGGATGGAGCACCGGCCCCGCGAGGATTCAGCGCCATTCCCGGGCTCCACGGCTTCCGCCACCGGGTTGCGCTCCTGAGCGCCGACGAGCGCCAGTGGGCCGAGCGGCTCGGCGAGCGCCTCTGGAACTCGATGGGCACGGGGCGGACGTACGCCGAGGAGGCAGGAGCACCCGCCCGAGACACCGGACCCGATGGACCTCCCCCTGGGCGCGTTCGGCTTCACCCGGGGCCACAAGTTCATCTTCCGCTACGACTTCGGTGATGACCACCGCTTCCAGCTCACGGTCGCGGACATCCAGGAGCACCGAAGTCCTCGGACGGAATACCCCCGTGTGGCGGCCAGGACGGGCAAGGCCCTCGAGCAATACCCGAGCTACGACTGAGCGCGCCCTACCAGGGAAGCTCCTGCCCCTGGTAGCTGAAGAACCGCCCGCCATCCTCCGCCTTGAGCCGGTCGATGACGTTGATCATCCCCCGCACGGACTCCTCGGGGAGCAGCGGGGCGTTGGGTCCGCCCATGTCCGTCTGCACCCAGCCGGGGTGCATGGAGATGGTGACGAAGCCCTCGCCGTGCAGGTCCACGTGCATGTTGCGCATGGCCATGTTCATCGCGGCCTTGGAGATGCGGTAGCCGTAGGAGCCGCCCATCCCGTTGTCGCCGATGGAGCCCATCTGCGAGGTGATGTGGATGATGCGCCGCGCCGAGCCACGCCGCAGGGCCGGCAGCAGGGCCGCGGTGAGCCGCAGGGGCCCCAGCGTGTTGACGGCGAAGGTGCTCGCCATCGACTCGTAGTCGAGCTCGGTGAGCGCCCCATCCTTCCCGTAGACGCCCGCGTTGTTGATGAGCACGTCCAGCGCCTCGCCCTGCCCCACCGTGGCGGCGAAGGCGTCCACGCTCTTCGGCTCGGAGATGTCCAGCGCGTGCAGCCGCAGCCGGCCCTCCGCGCCCCGGACGAGCTCCTGGAGCTGCCGGGCCTCGGAGGGCGCACGGACCCCCGCGTCGATGGTGTCTCCACGGTTGAGAAGCTGACGAACGAACTCGAGGCCCAGACCTCTGCTGGCACCGGTAATGGCGTAGCGCATGACGTCCATTAAATGCCCGCTCTCCCCCGAAAAGACACGCTGCCCCACGGTACTTGACCGGGAATGACGGCCGGTGGAAACCCGGGTTGCACCGGGAGTGGAACCGAGCATGAGCGTCGTAATCATTGGAGGCGGAATCAGTGGATTGTCCCTGGCCTACGGGCTGCGCTCGCGGGGAGCCGGGGTGACACTGCTGGAGGCGGGCCCGCGGCTCGGGGGTTACATCCAGTCGCGCGGCCGGGACGGGTTCATCACCGAGGCGGGTCCCAACAGCTTCGTGGACCGGGAGCCCACCCTGCGCGCCCTGGCGGCGAGCCTGGGGATGGAAGGGCGCATCCGCACCGCGGACCCCGCGGCGAAGCGGCGCTACGTCTATTCCCGGGGCAGGCTGCGCGAGGTGCCCTCGTCACCGCCGGCCCTGCTGAAGTCGGACGTGGTGCCCTGGGGGGCGAAGCTGCGGATGATGGGCGAGCTCTTCACCCGGCGCGCGCCGGACGGCGAGGAGTCGCTGGCGGACTTCGGGCGGCGCCACGTGGGACGCACGGCCACGGCGGTGCTGGTGGACGCGATGCAGACGGGCATCTACGCGGGCGACATGGAGACGCTGAGCGTGGGCGCCATCTTCCCCAAGGCGGTGGAGCTGGAGAAGAAGCACCGCAGCCTCGTGCTGGGCATGGTGCGCGCGCGGAAGGAGGCGCGGAAGGCACTGCCGCCCGGTGAGGGCGCGCCGAGGCCCTCGGGACAGGTGGCCTCGTTCGACGGGGGCCTGCAGGTGCTGGTGGACGCCCTGGCCCAGGCGCTCGGGCCGGTGGCGCGGACCGGGGCGAAGGTGGTGGGGCTGCGGCGCGAGGGCAACGGGTGGCGGCTCGCGGTGGAGGAGCACGGGCAGCGGGCGGAGCTGGCCGCGGAGAAGGTGGTGCTGACGGTGCCGGCGTACGTGGCGGCGGAGCTGCTGCGGCCCCTGGACGAGAAGCTCGCGACGCGGGTGGCGGGCATCGCCTACGCGCCCGTGGCCGTGGTGCACCTGGGCTATGCGCCGGGCACCGTGCCACCCCAGGACGGCTTCGGCTTCCTGGTGCCCACGGTGGAGCGGCGGCGGGTGCTGGGCGTCATCCACGCCTCGGCCACCTTCCCCTGGCGCGCCGAGGGTGGACGCGTCCTCTATACGTGCATGGTGGGCGGGGCCAGGCGGCCGGACCTGGTGGAGCTGGACGACGCGGCCCTGGTGACGCTGGCGCGAGAGGAGCTGCGGGAGCTGGCCGGCGTCTCGGCCGAGCCCGTCTTCACCGAGGTCTTCCACTGGAAGCGAGGCATTCCCCAGTACAACGTGGGCCACCTGGCGCGGATGGCCGCCATCGACGAGGGCCTGGCCCGTCTGCCCGGGCTGTACCTCACCGGCAACGCCTACAAGGGCGTGGGCCTCACCGACTGCGTCCGCAACGCCGAGGCCCTGGCGGAGACGCTCGCGCGCTGAGGTGCGCCGGGAGACCGTTCACCCCCGGCTTCCGACCGCTCGGCCGGCCGGCCGCCCATGTCAGAGGGAAACGAGACACTGTGGGGATGACCCCCCACAGCCCGGAGCACACCATGGCCTCACCCAGCCGTGCCCTGCTCGTTCCCCTGGCCGTCATCCTCTTCCCCCTCGTCCTGCTCGGGGCCCTGGCGCTCGGCACAACCGGGGCGAGGGAAACCCCCACGTGAGCCGCACCGCCTGGGCATGGACGGGGTGGTATGCTCACACCCGGTCCGCCATGAACGAAGGCTCCATCGTCCGCGCCACCCTCAAGGCGCTCTTCGTGCCCAGGCGGCTGCTCCCCATCGTCCTCATCAGTCTGCCGCTGGTGGCCGCCCAGGTCCGCTTCAGCCCGTATGAGCCCATGGCCGCGCCCCTGGGCATCCTGCTGTGTGCCCTGTGCGTAGCCGTGGCGCCGGTGTCCTACCGCGTCCTCTTCCCCGAGGGCCTCGACTTCAGCCACGGCGGCATCCGCCTGCTGCTCTACGCCACCGTGGGCGTGGGCGTCGTCCTGTCCGTGGGCGCCGTGGTGCCCAAGGTGCTGGACATGGGGCCCACCTTCCTCACGGACCGCTACAGCCTCGCCGTCTGCGCGGCCCTCTTCCTCGTGGGAGGCTGGGGGCTGGGCCGGGACATCGGCTTCGAGGAGAGCCTCGCCCTGGAGCGCGCCCGCGCCGCCCGGCTCGAGGTGGAGGCCGAGCAGGCCCAGTTGCTGGCGCTGCGCAGCCACCTGGATCCGCACTTCCTCTTCAACACCCTCAACGCCATCGCCGAGTGGTGCCAGACGGATGGGGCCGTGGCCGAGGCCGCCGTGCTGCGGCTCTCCGCCATGCTGCGCAGCGTGCTGGCCGGGGTGCGTGCCGCCACCTGGCCCCTGGAGCGCGAGCTGGAGCTGGTGCGCACCCTCTTCAACCTCCACCTGCTGCGCGACCCGGACCTCTTCCAGCTCTCCATCGAGGTGGACCCCGCGCTGGAGTCCTTCCCCGTGCCGCCGCTCGTCCTGCTGCCGCTGGCGGAGAACGCGGTGAAGCACGGGCCCGCCGCCGGCCACCGGGGGCTCATCTCCCTGCGCGTCCAGGCCCGGGGAGACGCGCTCGCCTTCACCCTGGAGAACCCCGGCGCCTCCAAGGGGCCTCGCGAGGGCAGCAGCGGCCTGCCCACCGTGGAGCGCCGGCTCGCCCTCGCCTACGAGGGACGCGCCAGCCTCTCGCTCACCTCCGGGGATGGGGACGCGCGCACCCGCGTCACCGTCACCCTGCCCTGCTCCGGCCCCGTCCCCGGCGTCGTCACCTGAGCGGCGAAACCCGGGGCCATTCGCCTCATTCGTGGCTCAACTGCTCCAACTGGCGCTGGTAGCCGCCCTGGAGCCCGACGACCTTGCCGATGTTGGTGGCGAAGAGGAACACCGACAGCAGCGCGATGACCACGAACATCAGCGTGCGCAGCCACCGCATCGCGGACTCGGAGTGTCCTCGCGACACCTGGGCGAGCATGGGCTCCAGGTCGCCGGTCCGCTCCCCGGTGGCGAGCTGCTGGAGTGACGTCCCATCGAGCACGTCGAGCCACTCCACCACGTCCGTCAGGGTGGCGCCGGAGCGGAGCCGGTGGAGGGCCAGGTTCACGCGCCCGCGCAGCAGGGAGCTGCCGGTGGCCTCGAGCGCCATCTGGAGACTGCGCCCCGCCTCCAACCCGGCCCCGAGCGCCACGCCCAGCACGAGGCTGAAGCGGCTGGCCTGGAGCTCGCGGTGGAAGCGGCCCAACAGGGGAACGCTCATGCGCAGCCGTTCCCAGTGCGGCTCGACGGCCGGTGACGCCAGCACCAGGGGCATCAGGAAGAGCGCCACCCCGAAGGACGACACCAGCCCCACCTTCTGGAGGAACTGCGAGACGAACACCCCGAGGATGTCATTCGTGTTCCCCGAGGCCATGAGGCCGCGCGCGGTGTCCAGCAGGGAGCCCCCGAGGATGAACGCGGCCAGCAGGTAGGCGGGATAGGCGCACAGCGAGACGGCACGCCAGCGCAGCCGCTGCGCCTCCTCTAGCTGCTCGGTGACGCGCGCCAGGGCGGACTCGAGCGTGCCCGAGGCCTCCGCCGCGCCCAGCAACTCCACCACCCGCGGCTCGAACCACGCGGGCTGCCGCCGCATCGCCTCGGCCAGGCCGGAGCCCGCGGCCACGTCCTCACCCACCTGGGCCACGGCGCGGCGGAACGGATCCTTCGCCGCTCCCCGCGACAGCTCCGAGAACACGATGGGCAGCGCCAGCCCTGCCCGGATCATGCTGTGCAGCCCCTGGAAGAAGGTGAGGCGCGACCGGTGCCGCACCATCGCCGCGAGCGGATGCCGGGCCCAGGCGCTGGCCAGCCACGACGTTCCCTCTCCAGCCGGGGCGGGACGATGCGCGGTGCGGACGGGCTGGCGGACCGGAGCTCCCGCCTGGGGTCGAGCCGTCTGGGAAGGCGGCTGCGTCCGGGGAAGGGGCGGCTTGTTCATGGGATTGTTCTCTCGGGCGGCCACGCCTACAGGTTAGAGGCAAACAGCGTAGAATGGAGGAGCGATGGACACGAGAGACGCGCTGTTACACCGCGTCACGCGGGCCACACCGGACGCGTTCACCCATGGGCAGAACCAGGAGGACATCCTGCTCGGCCTCTCGGAGCTCTACGGCCCCGCCGTGGCCGAGGAGGTCCGAGGCCTCGTCCCGGCCCTCGTGGGCCCGGGCTCCTTCAACTACCGCGTGGTGGACATGCTGAAGCTCTGCGACGTGGCGGCGCTCACCGCGGAGAGACAGACCGGGTGCCCCTATGCCGAGGTCCTCGAGCAGCTCGCGGGCTTCAGCATCCGCAGGTTCCTCGAGTCCCCGTTGGGCAAGGGGATGTGGATGATGGTGTCCCGGGACATGCACGAGATCCTGAAATGGTCCCTGGCCTCCATCCGCTCGGCGATGACGCACGGCCAGCGCAGGTACGAACAGCTCGGGCCTGGCGCCGCCCGCATCGTCTTCCAGGGCGAGCTGCTGGGTCCGGCGTGGACGCGCGGTATCTTTGTGAGCGGCGCCCAACGGCTGGCGCGTCAACCGCTCTCGGTCTCCGTCGAGAATCAACTCGAGCCGGGCCTGGACTTCGTCCTGCGCTTCACCTGGTAGCGGAGCATCCGGTAGGTTGCCGCCATGGCGGTGAATGTCGTGGCGTGGGCGGACCCGGTCCGTCGCTCCGAGCCGGCCCGGCTGCGCTCCTGGTACCTCGCGTGTCCGTCCGAAGCCCTCCGGCCCGGACAGGTGATGGGCTGGAGCCTCGGCGGACGGGAGCTCGTGCTCTTCCGCGGCCAGAGCGGACGTGTCCAGGCCCTCTCCGCCCACTGCGCCCACATGGGGGCCCACCTCGGGCATGGCACCGTCATCGGCGAGCACCTGCGCTGCCCGCTGCACCACTGGCGGTTCGACGGCAGTGGCATCTGCCGCGCGGTGCCGGGACACGCCGACGCCTCGGGCAGGCCGGGACAGCGGGCCTTCCCCGTGGTGGAGCGCTACGGCGCCATCCTCGTGTTCAACGGGCCGGTGAGCCTCTTTCCCCCACCCGAGGTGGGCGGCCCCGAGCTGCGCTGGCGCACCGGCCCGCCCGTGACCGTCGGGTGCTCGTGGCTGCCCATCGCGGCGAACTCCTTCGACATCGAGCATCTGCGCACCGTGCACCACCGGGAGCTCCGGGACACGCCTGGCGTGGAGCGCGTGGACCCGTTCACGCTCCGGCTGCGCTACACCTCCCGCGTCATCGGCACGGGGCTCAGCGACCGGTTCATGAAGGCGCTGTCTCGCGACCACATCCGAGTGACCATCACCCTGCATGGCGGAACGCTCATGTCCGTGGAGAGCGACCTGGGCCGCACCCGCAGCGCCCTGCTCGCCGGATTCCGCCCCCATGCCGAGGGGACGTCCGTGTTGATGTCCTTCGCCACGCCTCCTGGCCGTGTCCCGGGAATGGACAGCCTCCGCCTCGCCGTGTCGCGGTGGCTCTTCACCTCGTTCCTGCGGCGCGACCTCTCCGTGCTCGATGGGATGCGCTTCAACCCGGGCGCCGCCGCGGCCGACCCCGTGCTGCGCCACCTGCTCGACTTCGCCGCCCAGCTCCCGGAGGACACCGATGATGAGCGCGGGTGAGGAAGCCCCCATTCCGGACACGCTCAACACCGTGCTCCTCGCCGCCGCCCTGGCCACCTGTGCCGGGTGCCTCTGGCTCGCCTCGCACGCGGAGCCCCTCGCCGTGCGGCTGCTGGCCGCCGGGGCCTTCTCCTATGTGAACAACACCGTCTTCTCGCTGCTCCACGAGGCGACGCACGGCGTGCTCCACTCCTCCCGGCGCGCCAATGACTGGCTCGGACGGCTCGCGGCGGCCTTCTTTCCCACCTCGTACACGCTGCAACGCACCTTCCACCTCACCCACCACCGCAACAACCGCACCGAGCTGGAGCAGTTCGACTACCTGCGCCCCGGGGACAACCGCTTCCTCAAGCACGCGCAGTGGTACTCCATCCTCACCGGGCTCTACTGGGCCTTCGTGCCGGTGGGCTGCCTCGCCTTCGCGCTCTTCCCCAGCCTGCTGCAACGGCTCCGGGGCACGGGCACCCGTTACGGAGAGCAGACCGGCGCCGACGCCTACCTCGGACGGCTCGAGGACGCACCGGGCGCCACCATCCGGCTCGAGCTCCTGCTCATGTTGGCCGTGCAGGCCGGGCTGGTGCTCGCGCTGGACCTCAGCGTGTCCGGGTGGGTGCTGTGCTACGCGGCGTTCGCCGTCAATTGGAGCTCGCTCCAGTACGCGGACCATGCCTGGTCTCCGCTGCACGTGCGCGATGGGGCATGGGACCTGCGCGTGGCCGCGCCCGTGCGCTGGCTGTTCCTCAACTACCACTACCACCGAGCCCACCACCGGCACCCGCGCGTTCCGTGGCTCTACCTGGGCCGCTACGTGGACGAGACCGTGCCCCGCCCCTCCTTCCTGCGCATCTGGCTGTCCATGTGGCGAGGCCCCCAACCCCTCCCCGCGCCCTTGGAGGAGCCATGAGCTTCGGCTGGCCCCGCCGTGACGAGCTGGTCCTCACGGGCGCGATGGCGCTCGGCTTCACGTTCTTCTTCCTGCTCGTCTACGGCGGCGCGAGCGCGGTGACGGGCCTCTACACGTGGGGCATCCGCGTGGACCTGCCCTTCGAGCGGCACATCCCCTTCGTGCCCGCCTGGGCGGCCGTCTACGTGAGCATGGACGTGCTGCTGATGCTCTCGCTGCTCGTCTTCCGGACGTGGCGCGAGATGGTGCCCTTCGTGCTCGCGCTCTGCCTGCAGACGGTGGTGGGCGCCGCCTGCTTCCTGGTGCTCCCGGTCGAGGTGGCCTGGCCGCCCCGGGAGGTGAGCGGAAGCTGGGCCAGCGTCTTCTTCCTGGCCGACACGATGAACCTCGAGCGCAACTACCTGCCCTCGCTGCACGTGGCGTTCGCGTGCACGGCCGCCCTGGCCTATGGCGGGCGCGGGGGCTGGCTCGCGCGGAGCCTGTTCGGCCTCTGGGCCGCGGCCATCGCGGCGTCCACCCTGCTCATCCACGAGCACCACCTGGCCGATGTGGTGGCGGGCGCGCTCCTCGCCTGGGGAACGTGGCGCTTCGTGGAGGCCCGGGCCTCCCGCCCGGACTTCCTCGAGTCGCTCCGGGTGGAGGCGCTCTCCGCACGGGAGCTGTACCGCTTCTCCCGCCGCCACCCGCGCTACCTGCTGATCGCCTTGGGGCTCTACCGCTACTCGCTGCCCCGGTGGCGAGCGACCCGCGTGGCCCGCACGGGCTTCTGCTTCCTCCAACTCGTGGATGACGTGCTGGACGGAGATCGCCCCATCCCGGGAGAGCCGCTCGAGTGGGTGGATGCCCTCCTCGTCCAGATGGAGACCGGCCACTGGAGCGGCATGGACGTGGCCTCCACCCTGGGCCGCGAGTTCCTCGCCGGGCTCGGAGACGAGAGTGCTCGCGCGGATGCGATGCGGCTCGTGCGCGTCATGCGGAGGGACCGTGAGCGCGTGCTCCACCGCCAGGAGCTCGAGGCCGAGGCCCTCCGGACCCACCACCGGGACACCTTCCGGCTGTCGGTGGGCCTGATGCTGTACGTGGCCGGAGTCGACGTCCGCGCCCCCGACGCCCCGTCCCTGCTCGACGCCTTCGGCTGGTGCTCCACCCTGCGAGACCTGCACGAGGACCTCCGCAAGGGCCTGCTCAACGTGCCGGCCGAGGTGCTCCAGGCGGTACGGGCCGAGGGCGTGGATCCGCTGCGCTACGAGGACCTGGTGGGCTCGGTGACGGGACGGGCCTGGGTGGTGGCCGAGCACGGCCGGGCGCGCGCCCTGCTCGACCAATCGGCGGTGGAGCTGGCCGGGCTCGAGGGCCGCTCCGGCGTGGCCCTGCTGCGGCTGTTCCACCGCTCCATCGAGGGCTTCTGGGCGAAACGTCTGCCCCGGAAGCTCCCGTTCCTGCGCGAGACGGCCGTGGTCAGCTCGTGGCCTTCCGGCGCGCCGTGAAGCGGCCGACGAAGATACCGGCGAGGAGCATGGCCACCACGGCGATACCGCCGTAGACCATCGCCGCGCTCTTCACCTTGTCGAGCACGGGGTTGTCGAACACGTTGGTCGAGTAGTGGAAGGCGGCGATGAGCCACCGGTCCCCTTCCTTGACGAGGGTGCAGGTCCACCGGGAGTGGACGGTGATGTCCGTGCCATCGGTGAGCACGTAGTGGTCGGCCGAGGAGCCCTGGGCGACGCCCGTGTTGCCGTACAGGCGCGTCAGCTCGTCCACCTCGAACTTCGCGTCGAGCTTCTGCACGATGCGGTCCGGGCCCTTCATCATCTGCTCGTAATAGGCGCGGATGGCGTCCCTGCCCACGCGTACGTCGTTGTTCATCGTGGTGAAGACGACGTTCGGGTGGAGGTGCGAGAGCAGCTTGTCGAGATCCTGCGCGTTGAGCGCCTGCTCCATGTCGTTCTTGATGGCGCGCAGGGCCTGGTGGGTGGCCTCGACCTCCGCCGCGCCGCCACCGGCGGACTCCTGGGCCCGGAGCGACCCGGGGAGGCACAGCACCAGACACGCCATCACACAGCCGAGAGTCCGATTCATGAGGTCTCCAGAAAAGGGGCCCATCCTACGCGGCTTCGTCACATGTCCAATCGCATACGGCTCGGCGCACGGTGGGTTTGGAACCGTTGCCCTCCGAGCGCCGGGCCCTACACTGGCGCTCCACCGATGGAGGAAGCGATGTCCCCCGACGAGGCCCCCGAACCGTCACCCCGCAAGAAGACCGCACGGGAGACCGCCGCCCCGGGGCCCAGGACGTTGGCCATCGACATCGGAGGAAGCGGGCTCAAGGCACTCGTGCTCGGACCGGATGGGAAGCCACTCACCGAGCGCCAGCGGGTGGCCACTCCGAAGCCGTCCACGCCCAAGGCCGTGCTGGGCGCGCTGAAGAAGCTGATCAAGCCCCTCGGCACGTTCGATCGCGTCTCCGTGGGCTTCCCTGGCGTGGTGGAAGAAGGGGTGACGAAGACGGCTCCCAACCTCCACAAGAGCTGGGCGGGCTTCCCGCTCGCCGGGGAGCTGCTCAAGGTCACGGGCCGCCCGACACGCGTGCTCAACGACGCCGGAGTGCAGGGATTCGGCGTCATCGAGGGGCGTGGCGTGGAGATGGTCATCACGCTGGGCACCGGCATGGGCTGCGCGCTGTACGTGGATGGCAAGTACGTGCCCAACCTGGAGCTCGCCCATCACCCTTTCCGTAACGGAAAGACGTATGAGGAGTACGTGGGCAACGCCGCGCTGAAGCGCGTGGGCCACAAGAAGTGGGTCAAGCACGTGCAGCGGGTGCTGGAGCAGATCCAACCCATCTGGAACCCCCGGAAGATCTACGTGGGAGGCGGCAACGCCCGGCTGCTCGACACCCCGCTCCCCGAGAACGTGCAGCTCACCGAGAACGTCGCCGGGCTGCTGGGCGGCTTCGCGCTCTGGAAGGACGAGCCCGTGCCGCGCTGAGCCCGCCGGCGTCACTCCCGCCCGGCCACGCCGGAGGGGAAACGGACCCGGCAGAGCGAGCGGGCCTGGAGGAGGGTCCGCTCGACCGCGCGAATCCACGGAGCGGGAAAGCGCGAGGGCTCGCGCATCCACGAGGCGAGGCTCGGAACCGCCTGGGCAATGCCCCCGTACTCGTCCGCCACGGCGGCCGCCAGCAGCTCACCCGCCCCACGCAACCGTTGGCTCCACTCCGGACCCACGCGCGCGTCGAAGTCCTCTCCGAACATGCGCAGCTCGTCGTCACCGAGGATCCGGCGCCGCTCCCCGGCCATGCGCTCCGCGACCCGGGACAGCACCTCATAGGCCCGCCGGTGCATCGGCTTCGCGTGGACGAGCTCACGGGAGAGCACCCGCAGGTGGCGCTCGAGCATGAGGCGCGGCATGCCTCGGCTGGCCAGCAGCCCGCCCAACCAGGAGATGTGTTTCCACACCTGCGCCTCGTCCTGTCCGCCGAGCGTCACCAGCCATGCGCTGTCGCTCCAGGAGAATTGACGGCCGTGCTCGCCGTAGCGCCAGGCGTAATAGGGGAACTCCTCCCAGGAGGCCTCGGCGGCACGCAGGGCGGCGCGCAGCTCGTCGAGGTCCGTGGTGATGGGATGTCCTCCGGCATCCCGGTTGAGCCACCACGTGGGCGGGTGCTCGCGAGGAGGATGGAGCGCGTCGAGCAGATTCCGGACGAGGGTGAAGCTCTCGCCCACCGCGCGAAGCACCCCCTCTTCCTCCGCGGCTTCCAGGGCCCGGCCCTCGAGCCACCGCGCGAAATCACTCCAGGGAGACGTGCCAGGAAGAGGGAGGAGGGCCAGGCGCAGCGCGTAATGGTAGCCGAGCAGGGACAGGGGCTCGCGGTGCGCCGCGGAACGCATCCGCTCCCCGAGCGCGATGGCAGCGATGACGACGGGGCTCTCGAGCCTGTCCCGGGGCGCGCTGGAGACGAGGCTCGCCTCGAGGAGCGGATGAACGGGCGGAGCCTCGGCGCCGAGCGCCACCAGGGCGGGATGGGACGTGGCGGCGAGCGCCCGCGTCAGCGCCTCATGAAGGAGGGCGAGCGCTTGATGCAGGGCCCGCTGGCTCTCGGGCGGCAGGGTCCGGGTCGCGAGGGCCTGGAAGCAGGGCAGTGCCTCCACACTGGCATGGTGCGCCTGACTCTCGTTCCGCAGCCGATCCACCAGTGGCATGTCTTCCCCCTGTCCGCTCCGGGCCTGGCGCCGCCCCTACCATCGCTCGCCTCCATGCCCGCCCTCCAGCCATTCCACGGAGCGCAAGGCGGTGCAGCCCCGCACGGTGTCTCGGGATGCACACGATGAGGGGACGACGCGTGTCCATTTCCGGAACACGTGGCGCGGACACTCACACCTGGAGCGACGCCATGGACAAGAAGGAATGGCTCGAGCGACCCATGGGCATCCCCGTGGACCCGAACAAGCAGAAGGACCCCGAGGAGCATGGTGACCGGGTCCCCGCCGAGGGCCGGGCCGAGCACTTGAATGACGTGACCGAGCAGAACGGCGGCCAGCGCTCCGAGGTGGGCCTGCCCTGGAACGACAGGAGCCTGGAGCGGGGCCTGTCCGACGAGTACGACAAGCACGGCGGGCGCGGTGTGCCCAAGCGGGACGAGCCCAAGGACGACTGAGCTCCGTCCGGTCGGTGCACGGAAGGGAGGTGCTCAGGTGGGGCGTGAACCTTCGCCCTCCCATCGCAGCTCGGGCGGCACCGGGGCGTGCAGCACCAGGCGTTCCCCCGAGAGCGGATGCACGAAGCTCAGGCGCTCGGCGTGCAGCAGGTAGCCGAGATCTCCAGGCAGGCCCGGCTCCCCGGCGAGAGGCACGCCCCCCGCGCCATAGAGGGGATCGCCTTCGAGCGGATGACCGATGGCGGCCAGGTGGATGCGGATCTGCTGGGGCCGGCCCGTCAGGATGTCGACCTCGAAGAGGGTGCTCGCCGTGCGCCGCTCGAGCACGCGCGCCAGGCTCCGGGACGCCCTGCCGTCTGGAGAGACCCCATGGGTCAGGCCCAACCGGGGGTGCGCCACCATGCCAATGGGGGCCGTGATGTCGTAGTGCTCCTCGGTGGCCACGCCGCTCGAGAGCGCCCGGTAGCGCTTGTCCACCTCGTGCTCGCGCCAGGCGCGCGACAGCTTCGCCGCCGCGTCGTAGGTGCGAGAGAAGAGCACGAGCCCGGAAGTGCCGCGTCCCAGCCGGTGCAGGGGGCTCGCCTCCGGGAAGCGCTCCCGGACGACACCCAGCAGGGTGTTGGCGAGAAAGTTCCCACCCGGCATCATCGGCAGCCCGCCCGGCTTGAGGACCGCGAGGAGGGCCTCGTCCTCGTGCACGATGGAATAGTCGCGCGGTGCGTCCTGCTCCTCCCAGGGCGGCCGGTTCCAGACGAGCCACTGGCCGGGCTTCAGCCGCTCCTCACCCGTCGCGGGGAGGTCCTCCAGGAGGATCTCGCCCCGGGCGAGCCGCTCCCGCCACACCGCCTCCGGGGAGTGCCGGTACGAATCGATCAGATAGGAGAGCGTGCTCTGTCCTCGTGCCCGAGCTCCCAGCTGCTCACGGTAGGCGTAGCCCTCGTTGAGCCGCATGCCTCAATCGCCCCGCTCGACGTCCGCTCGCACCACCGTCACCTCGTTCCTCTCGTGGAGCCAACCTCTTACTACGAGATCCCTCTTCCGTCCGGAGAGCAGGCGGACGGCCAGACCCTGTCCTTCCAGGCGGCCCCGTGGCCGCACCACCCCGTGAGCGTTATCCCAAAGGCCGGATGAATGTCTCCCCCGTGCTCGACAGGCAGCCGCTCGTGACGGTGACCTCCGATGGGCTCTACTGCCCACCAGGGGATTTTCACATCGACCCCTGGCGGCCGGTGGCCCGCGCCCTCATCACCCACGCGCACGGGGACCACGCCCGCTGGGGAAGCCAGCGCTACCTGGGCACGAGTCCCTCCGTGGGCCTGCTGCGCAAGCGCCTGGGAGCGGAGGCGAACATCTCCACGCTCGGCTACGGCGAGCGGCTGAAGCTCGGAGACGTGACGGTGAGCTTCCACCCCGCGGGCCACGTGCTGGGCAGCGCTCAAATCCGCATCGAGCACCGGGGCGAGGTGTGGGTGGTGTCCGGCGACTACAAGCGCGATCCGGACCCGACGTGCCTGCCCTTCGAGCCCGTGCGCTGCGACACCTTCATCACCGAGGCCACGTTCGCCCTGCCCATCTACCGCTGGGACGACACGCGGCTCGTCGCGCAGGAGGTACTGCGCTGGTGGGACGGCAACCGCGAGGCGGGCCGGGCCTCGGTGCTCTTCTGCTATGCACTGGGCAAGGCCCAGCGGCTGCTCGCCGAGCTGGCCCGGCTCACGGACCGCGAGGTGCTGGTGCACGGCGCCACGCACGCGCTGGTGGAGTGCTACCGCGAGGCCGGCGTGCGGATGCTCCCCACCCGCCCTGTTTCCGAGATGGAGAAGGGGACTTCGTACGCGGGAGCGCTCGTGCTGGCGCCGCCCAGTGCCGCCGGCTCCACGTGGATGCGCCGCTTCGGCGAGCACGAGACGGGTTTCGCCTCGGGGTGGATGCGGGTGCGAGGCAACCGGCGGCGCCGGGGTTATGACCGGGGCTTCGTCCTCTCGGACCACGCGGACTGGCCGGGGCTGCTGCGCACCGCGAAGGAGACGGGCGCCTCGCGCATCCTCGTCACCCACGGCTCCAGCGACACGCTCGCGCGCTACCTGCGCGAGAACCTGGGCCTCGACGCCGCACCGCTCTCCACCCCCTTCGAGGGCGAGACGGAGGACTGACCCGTGCACCGGCTCGCGGATCTCTACGAGGCGCTCGACGCCACCACCTCCACCAACGCCAAGGTGGAAGCCCTGGTGGGCTACTTCCGGGACACGCCCCCCGAGGACGCCGCCTGGGGACTGTTCTTCCTCACCGGCCGCCGCCTCAAGCGCCTCATCCCCTCGAAGGCCCTGCGCCAGTGGGTCCGCGAGCTGACCGATACCCCCGAGTGGCTCTTCGACGAGACGTATGCCGTCGTCGGCGACCTCGCCGAGGTCATCGCCCTCCTGCTCGACCAGACCGAGCGCCCCGCCGCCACCGAGGAGCTGCCCCTGTCCCGCTGGATGGAGGAACGTGTACTGCCCCTCGCCGGGCTCTCCCTCCCCGAGCAGCGCGAGCGCGTCACCGGCTGGTGGCACGTGCTCCCCCGCCGCGAGCTGTTCCTCTTCAACAAGATGCTCACTGGTGAGCTACGCGTCGGCGTCTCCGACACGCTCGTGGTCCGCGCCCTCGCCCAGCACGCGGGGCTGCCTCCGGCCGCCGTGTCCCACCGGCTCATGGGCACCTGGGCGCCCTCGCGCGCCTTCTTCGAGCAGCTCATCGCCCCGGATGTCTCCGATGGGGACCGCTCGCGACCCTATCCGTTCTACCTCGCCAGCCCGCTGGAGCAGCCCCCCGCCCAGCTCGGCGAGCGCGACGCCTGGCTCGTCGAGTGGAAGTGGGATGGCATCCGCGGCCAGCTCATCCGCCGCCAGGGCGGTGTCTACCTGTGGAGCCGCGGCGAGGAGCTCATCACCGAGCGCTTCCCGGAGATCGCCGAGGCCGCCGCCAGCCTCCCCGATGGCACCGTGCTCGATGGCGAGGTGCTCGCCTACGCCGGCGGGCAACCCCTCCCCTTCAGCCTCCTCCAGCGCCGAATCGGGCGCCAGAAGCTCACCGCCAGGGTGCTCGCCGAGGCTCCCGCCGCCTTCATGGCGTACGACCTGCTCGAGCAGGAGGGACAGGACCTCCGCGGGCTGCCCCTGCGGGAGCGACGTGCGCGTCTGGAGGCGCTGCTGCGCGACCGGCCGATGTTCCCCGTGTCACCGGTCATCACGGCCCCCACGTGGGAATCCCTCGCCGAGGCCCGGCATGAGTCCCGCTCGCGCAACGTCGAGGGATTCATGATCAAACGCCTCGAGTCCCCCTACCAGCACGGCCGCAAGCGCGGGGACTGGTGGAAGTGGAAGATCGATCCCTTCACCGTCGATGCCATCCTGCTCTACGCGCATCCCGGCCACGGGCGGCGGGCCTCGCTCTACACGGACTACACGTTCGCCGTCTGGAAGGGCGAGGAACTGTTGCCCATCGCCAAGGCGTACTCGGGCCTGACGGACGAGGAGATCGCCAGGCTCGACCGGTGGATCCGCGCGCATACCCGCGAGAAGTTCGGCCCCGTCCGCTCCGTCGAGCCCCTCCAGGTCTTCGAGCTCCACTTCGAGGGCATCGCCGCTTCTCCCCGCCACAAGTCAGGGATTGCCTTGAGGTTCCCTCGCATTGCCCGCTGGCGCTCGGACAAGACCCCGCGTGACGCGGATTCGCTCGAGCGTCTCGAGGAGCTGCTCCATGCCCCCGCGTAGGCGCTCACGGAGCGGCACGGGTCTTCGTGTAGACCCTCACCCCGTCCCTCTCCCAGAGGGAGAGGGCTCAACCCGGGTACACGAGGCACCCTCACCCCCGTCCCCTCTCCCGGAGGGCGAGGGAAGGGAACTCCTCTCCTGGTTCAGGGGACAAGGGTGGGAACCGTTTCCCTTTCAGCTCGAGGCCTGGGAGGCGTATGCCCACGGGCGAAGTGGGCTCATCCATGTGCCCACCGGCGCCGGGAAGACCTATGCCGCCTATATCGGGCCCCTCGCCGAGGTCGCCCGGCATCGACAGAAAGGGTTGCAGATCCTCTATGTCACTCCCCTGCGTGCCGTCTCCCGGGACATCGAGCTCGCGCTGAACGCACCGCTGTCCGCGCTCGACGCCGACATCACCGTGGAGAGCCGCACCGGAGATACTTCCTCTTCCGTGCGCCGCCGCCAGCGCGAGCGGCTCCCCGAAGTCCTCATCACCACGCCCGAGTCACTCTCGCTCCTCTTGTGCAATGAGCGCGCGCACGAGCTCTTCGCCACTCTGCGCTGTGTCATCGTCGACGAGTGGCACGAGCTGCTCGGCTCCAAGCGTGGCACCCAGGTGGAGCTCGCCCTCGCCCGGCTGCGCCGCTTCGCGCCCGCCCTGCGCACCTGGGCCCTCTCCGCCACCCTCGCCAACCTCGACGAGGCCGCTCGGGCCGCCGTGGGCCCCCACGTCACGCCCACCTTCATCCGCGCCGGGCTCGACCGCCCCGTCCGCGTCGAGACCCTCCTGCCCGACTCCGTCGATGCCTTCCCCTGGGCCGGGCACCTCGGCTTCGCCATGCTGCGCAAGGTGGCGGATTGGCTCGACCCCGAGCGCTCCACCCTCCTCTTCACCAACACGCGCTCCCAGGCCGAGCGCTGGTACGAAGGCCTCCGCTTCCTCCACCCCGAGTGGGAGGACGTCCTCGCCCTCCACCACGGCTCCATCGACCGCGAGGCCCGCGAGCGCGTGGAGGGTGGGCTCAAGGACGGCAGCGTGCGCCTCGTCGTCGCCACGTCCTCGTTGGACCTCGGGGTGGACTTCGGCCCGGTGGAGCGCGTGGTGCAGGTGGGCAGTCCCAAGGGCATCGCCCGCACCCTCCAGCGCGCCGGCCGCAGCGCCCACCGCCCCGGCGCCACCGCGCACCTGCTCTTCGTCCCCACCCATGCCCTCGAACTGGTGGAGATGAGCGCCGCCCGCGAGGCGCTCTCCCGGTGCGAGGTGGAGCCCCGCGCGCCCCTCCGCCAGCCGTTGGATGTGCTCGCCCAGCACCTCGTCACCTGCGCGCTCGGTGGTGGATTCACCCGCGACGCCCTGCTCGCCGAGGTGCGTGACACGCTCGCCTACCAACAGCTCTCCGAGGAGGACTTCGACCGCACCCTCGTGCTGGTAACGGAGGGCGGCCCCACGCTGCGCGCCTACCCGCAGTTCCGCCGCGTCCAGCGGCTGGAGGACCGGTACGTGGTGGCGGACACGCGCGTGGCCCGGCTCCACAAGCTCAACGTGGGCACCATCTCGGCCAACGCCTCGGTGGAGCTGCGCTACCTGAAGGGCGCCCGGCTCGGCACCGTGGAGGAGTCCTTCGTGAGCCGCCTGCGCCCGGGCGACACCTTCCTCTTCGCCGGCAAGCGGCTCGAGTTCCGCCTCATGAAGGACCTCACCGCCTACGTGAAGGCCGCGAAGGAGCGCGCCTCGGCCACGCCCCGCTGGAGTGGAGGACGGCTGCCCCTCTCCGGTTCGCTCGCCGCCGCCGTGCGCCGGACCTTCCATGCCGTGCGCCACGGGCAGCTCACCACCGCCGAGTTGGAGGCGGCCCGCCCCGTGTTGGAGGCCCAGGCCCGCCTGTCCCGGCTGCCCTCGCGCGACACATGCCTGGCGGAGCTGTGCCAGACGCGCGAGGGCCACCACCTCTTCCTCTACCCCTTCGAGGGCCGGCTGGTGCACGAGGGCCTCGCGGCGCTGCTGGCCCTGCGCCTCACGCGGCTGCAGAAGGCCACCTTCAGCCTGGCGGTGAACGACTACGGCCTGGAGCTGCTCACGCCCTCGCCCTTCCCCTTCGAGGAGGCGCTGCGTCCGGCGCTCTTCACCCGCGAGCGGCTGGTGGAGGACATCCTCGAGAGCGTCAACCTGGGCGAGCTGGCGCGGCGCCAGTTCCGAGACGTGGCGCGCGTGGCAGGATTGGTGCTGCCGGGGCTGCCCGGGGCACGCAAGTCCACGCGACAGGTACAGGCGAGCGCGGGCCTCCTCTATGACGTCTTCGCGCGCTACGAGCCGGACCATCTGCTGCTCGCCCAGGCGCGGCGCGAGGTGTTGGAGCAGCACTTCGAACAGGTACGGCTGGTGAGCGCGCTCGAGCGACTGGGGGGTTCGCCGCTGGAGTGCATCCACGTCCCACGGCCGACGCCGCTGGGCTTTCCGCTCGTCGTCGAGCGAATCGGCGCCACCGTTTCCAACGAATCGCTGCTGGAGCGTGTGGAGCGAATGAAGGAGAAATGGCTGCGAGAGGACTCCCTGTCCGCCTAGGCGGCACCGAGGTGGAGCTGCGCCCCGAGCGCGCCCTGTACTGGCCCGAGGGCGGCGTGCTGGCGGTGGCGGATCTGCACTGGGGCAAGCCGGAGAGCTTCCACCAGCACGGGATTCCGTTGCCCCCCGAGGTGCTGGAGGACGACCTCGCGCGGCTCTCCGCCGCATTGCGTGCCACGGGGGCTCGCCGGCTGCTGCTGGTGGGGGACCTGATCCACTCGCGCCGGGGCGTCACGCCCGAGGTGGTGCGACGCGTGGCCGACTGGCGCACGGAGCACGACGTGGAGATGGTGCTGGTGCGCGGCAACCACGATCGGCACCTGGACGCGCTGCCCGCCGCGTGGCGCATGGAGATGATGGAGCCGCACCTCGACGAAGGCCCCTTCCGCTTCGCCCACCACCCGGAGCCCGCGCGGGGACACTACGTCTGGGCGGGCCACCTCCACCCCACGGTGCGTCTGAGCACGGGAGCGGACCGGCTGCGCCTGCCGTGCTTCCACCTGGGCACGAGCGTGGGCGTGTTACCCGCCTTCAGCGCCTTCACCGGAGGCATGGACATCCACCCCCGTGCGGGCGAGCGCCTGTTCGCCATTGCCGGAGACGCCGTGGTGGAAGTGCCATCTCCGCGCTCAACCCGTGGAGCCCGCGGCCGATGAGTCCAGTGGAGTGTCCTACAAATTTTTCGACATAATCAGGAGCGGTGTCGGTCGATCCATTCGTGCATCTTGGAGCGAGTCCAGGACCAGGTGAACGGGTGGGCGTAGAGGTGATTGTACTCTGGCCAGTTGGAATCGAGGTGGTCATTGTCCCAGATGATGAGGTGGACGCGACGCGCCTCGCGGTGGCCCCCCAACAGTTGGGGGAGCAGCGCGCATAAGTTGGCGGAGCCGTTGCGCTCCGAGCACCAGCCGAGCATCTGGCCAGAGTGCACCACCAGCCTGGCCAGGAAGTTCACCGGGCCGTGGCGCGTGTACTCGAACTCATCCGACCCAATTATTCCCATGGAACAACTCAAGCTCGCCTCACACGGCGCGTCCGACGAGGAGGCGTCATGAGCTCGCGCAAGACAGCTGGGCGTCCGCCGCGCGCGACGAACAAGCCCAAGACGGGCAACTCGAAGAAAGCCGCAGCACCGCTGCGACAATTGCCGGGCGCCGCCGTGGAGAAGACCGACCGCATGCCCGGCGCCCACCTCGAGGCCGGGGTGGCGACGCTCGTGCGCGACATCGGCACGATGATCGACGCCGCGCGGAGGCAGGTGTCGGTCACCGCGAACGCCGCGCTCGTGACTCTGTACTGGCAGATCGGCCACCGTGTCCGTACGGAGGTGCTCGAAGGGCAGCGAGCGGAGTACGGCGTCCAGCTCGTGCCCACCGTGGGCAAGCAGTTGGAGGCTCAGTACGGGCGAGGCTTCGGCGAGAAGAACCTGCGCCGGATGGTGCAGTTCTCCGCGGTCTTCCCCAACGTGGAGATTGTCGCAGCGCTGCTGCGAGAATTGGGTTGGACCCACTTCACGATGCTCATCCCGCTCAAGGATCCGCTGAAGCGCGAGTTCTACGCCGAGATGTGCCGAGCCGAGCGATGGAGCACCCGTGACCTGCGACAGCAGCTCGACGGCATGCTGTTCGAGCGCACGGCGCTCTCGAAGAAGCCGGAGGCGCTCATCCGCAAGGAGCTGTCCGCGCTGCGAGAGAAGGGCGAGCTCTCGCCGGCGCTCGTGTTCCGTGACCCGTACATGCTCGACTTCCTTGAGCTCGCCGACACGTACAGCGAGAAGGACCTCGAGTCGGCGATCCTCCGCGAGATCGAGCGCTTCCTCCTTGAGCTGGGGGCGGGATTCGCCTTCGTCGAGCGGCAGAAGCGCATCACGCTCGACGGCGACGACTACTACCTCGATCTCCTGTTCTTCCACCGGCGCATGCAGCGGCTCGTCGCCATCGAGCTGAAGATCGGCGACTTCAAGCCCGCCGACTCCGGGCAGATGGAGCTGTACTTGCGCTGGCTCGACCACCATGAGCGCCAGCCATCCGAGCAGCCCCCGCTCGGCATCATCTTGTGCGCGGGCAAGAAGCGCGAGACGGTCGAGTACCTGGACCTCGACACGAGGGGCATCCATGTCGCCGAGTACCTGACGGAGCTGCCCCCTCGTGAGGTGCTCGAGGAACGCCTGCACCGTGCCATCGAAGCAGCGCGGAACCGGCTCGTGCTGGAGGCCGGCATCGACGCCGCGATCGACATCGCCCCAACACGCGGCGCGACGCCCAAACGCAAGAGGCACAAGAAGTGACGACGGCTCTGTCGCTCATCATCGTCTCGACGAAACCATCAGTCGCTCAAGGCCGTCATCCAGTCGGACTGCGGGCCGCCGCCATCATCGCGTCCCAGAACATCTTCTCGTAGGCCTGGAAGAAGCGGGCCGCTCGGTGGAGCAACCGGGGTTCCACGCCCTGGTTCAGCCCCTCCTGGATGATGGGAAGAATGGCCCCTTCGAGGGGAGGCAGATTCGCGAAGCCATCCAGGAACACGGTCTCTTGTTCCGTGAAGCCATAACGCGCTCGCAGCGCGCGGCTCATCCGCCCACAGGTGAGTCCCCACGCGGGGAAGTTCACCAGGATGCCCACCGCGAACTCCGCCACGGACACGTTCGCCGCCATCCAGGCCATGTTCGTGGCGTAGGCGAAGCCCTCGGGCGTGACCTCGTAGCGCTCCAGGTCTTCCCGCGTCATCCCCAACTTGCCAGCCAGCACCCGCAGGCCCTCCAGCGCGGCGAACTCGCCCTGCAGGAGGCCATTGAGAAAACCACCCGCGGACGTGTGGCCGAATCGCTGCACCATCATCGCCATCGAGCGCAGGTCACTCGTGGCCACGTGGTACTGGGTTCCGGGAAACGCTCGCAGCGCGGCCACTGTCACTTCCCCCCGCTCCAGCGCCTCGGGATAGGGATGGTGGCGCAGTTGCTCGTCCACCTCCCGGAGTGCCTGGCTGATCTCCTTCACCACCTCGGCTGCTTTCCTCATGAAGGACCCTCCCTGGAGTGCAATCCCGCGACTCTCGCACTCCCCCGCTCCACATGAAGCATGTTTGACTCCCTCGCCGTCACCCAGGAGGCAAACGGATGAGCGGGCAGGCAGGCGCACAGCTCGACAGCGAGTACTACGGCCTCTTCATCGGCAGCGGCATCAACGTGGCCTACGCGATACCTCCAGGCGATGACGGGACCGCGATCGGCCGCTACTTCCGGGAGAAGTCGGCACCCTATGAGCGGTGGCTCGAGCGCGCCCGCCCCGCCCTGGACGAATTCTTCGCACGCCTGGCCGCCGAGCAGCGCATCCCCCTCGTCCCCTTCTCCCAGCGGGCCGAGGAAATCCACGGAGTCATCATCGAGGATCTGGACTCCAGCGTCCTGGACATCGGGGCCGAGCAGCACTTCCGCAGGTACCACCGTGGCCAGCCCTGCGCCGTGTCCCTGAACGGCGCTGGACGCCTGCCTGACTTCCAGACGCTCGAGCTCCGCTTCCTGGTCTCGACTCGCGTGCGGAGGAGCGCGCTCGAGCCCGTCCTGCAGGGTGTGGCGAACATCCTGATACAGGTCCGCAGCGGGTTGTGACACGGCTCACGGCAACCGTGCGAGTCCCCCGCCTACGCCCCGGCCCGCAGCTGGCGTAGCATTCCGGCCCATGCCGTTGGTTCACCCCGGCCGCATGCCCACAGGGGGGTCCATGCATCAGGAGCCGGAATCCGCCTTCTTCAGTGACATCCCCATCTCGGCCCTCACGCCGTACCCACGAGGGCGGCCGCGACCGGGTGGCGCCCCAGCCGCTCACGGTCCCGACTCATCGACCTGAGCGGTCCGGGGCGCATCGTCACCCCCTCCGCCTAGCATCATCCCGCCTCTTCCGCCTCCACGAGGACTGTCTCCATGAATTCCAATCGCCTCGCCTCGCCCATCCAGGACATCCGTCCCCACTACACGGTCGTCGTCATCGGCTCGGGTTATGGCGGCGCCATCGCGGCGTCCCGCCTGTCGCGCGCCGGCCAGAGCGTCTGTGTGCTGGAGCGCGGCCGCGAGCGTCAGCCCGGCGAGTTCCCGGACACCCCCCCCGAGGCCCTCGAGGAGATGCAGATGGACCTGCCCGCGGGCCACATGGGCTCGCGCACGGGCCTGTTCGACCTGCACTGCAACCCGGACATGAACGTGCTGGTGGGCTGTGGCCTGGGCGGCACCTCGCTCATCAACGCCAACGTCTCCATCCGCGCCGAGCCCCGCGTCTTCGAGGATCCCCGCTGGCCCAAGGCGCTACGTGACGAGAACCAGGAGGGGATCAACGCCGGCTACAAGCTCGCGGAGGACATGTTGAAGCCCCGGCCGTACCCGGACTCCTTCCCCAAGCTGAACAAGCTGGAGGCGCTACGGAAGTCCGCCGAGGCCATGGGGCAGAAGTTCTACCGCACCTCCATCAACGTGACCTTCCAGGATGGAGTGAACGAGGCGGGCGTGTTCCAGAAGGCCTGCAACAACTGCGGCGACTGCTGCTCCGGCTGCAACGTGGGCGCGAAGAACACAGTGCTGATGAACTACCTGCCGGATGCCCGGCGGCACGGCGCGGAGATCTTCTGCGAGACGAGCGTCCGCTACCTCGAGCGTGGCGCCAACGGCAAGTGGCTGGTCCACTTCCAGGTGCTGGACACCGGCCGCGAGAAGTTCGACGCCCCGCTGCTGACGGTGTCGGCGGACCTGGTGGTGCTGGCGGCCGGCTCGCTGGGCTCCACCGAGCTCCTGCTGCGCTCCAAGGCCAGGGGCCTGCCGGTGTCGGACCGCCTGGGCCAGGGCTTCAGCGGAAACGGTGATGTGCTGGGCTTCGCCTACAACAACGAGATGGCCATCGATGGTGTCGGGCTCGGCACCCGGCCCCCGAGCGAGAGCGGCCCCGTGGGTCCCACCATCACCGGCATCATCGACATCCGCAACCAGGAGAAGCTGGAGGACGACATCATCATCGAGGAGGGCGCCGTTCCGGGCGCGCTCGCCCCCATCCTGCCCGCGATGTTGAGCACGACCTCGGAGCTCATGGGCACCAACACCGCTCCCGGCCAGGCGGCGGATCAAGAGATGCGCAAGCTCGACAGCGCGGTCCGCGGCGCCTACCACGGCGCGGTCAAGCACACGCAGACCTTCCTGGTGATGGGTCACGAGGGCCAGGGCAGCAACGGCACCATGAAGCTGGAGGAGGATCGGCTGCGCATCCACTGGCCGGGAGTGGGCTCGCGGCCCATCTTCGAGAAGGTGGACAAGCGCCTGGTCCAGACGACCCAGGCGCTCCGCGGCATCTACACGCGGGCTCCGCTCTGGAACGAACTGCTCGGCAAGGATCTCATCACCGTGCACCCGCTGGGCGGCTGCAACATGGCGGACAGCGCCGAACAGGGCGTGGTCAACCACGAGAACAAGGTGTTCTCCTCCACCACCGGCGACCAGACGCACGAGGGGCTGTACGTGTGTGACGGCGCCGTCATCCCCACCTCGCTGGGCGTCAATCCGCTGCTCACCATCTCCGCCATCTCCGAGCGTTGCAGCATGCGGATCGCCGCGGAGCGGGGCTGGACGATCGACTACTCGAAGAAGGGCCCCATCCCCGTGGATCCCCAGCAGCGCAAGCCGGGCATCCGCTTCACGGAGAAGATGAAGGGCTTCTTCTCGCCCGCCCAGGACGAGGACTACGTGGCGGCGGCCACGCGCGGTGAGCTGCTGGGCTCTCCCTTCGAGTTCACCCTCACCATCATCTCGGAGGACGCCAGGAAGATGATGAAGGCGCCGGACCACGCCGCGCGGATGGTGGGCACGGTGAAGGCGCCGAAGCTCTCCGAGCAGCCGCTCACCGCCACCCAGGGTGTGTTCAACCTGTTCGTCCAGGATCCCAACGCCGCGGACACCCGGCTGATGAAGTACCAGATGCTGCTGACCGCGGAGGATGGCCGCGCCTTCTTCTTCAAGGGCTTCAAGGTCATCAAGGAGCGGCCCATCGATGAGATGTGGCACGACACGACCACCCTCTTCATCACCGTGTACGAGGGGCAGGACGAGTCGGGTGCCGTGGTGGGCCGGGGCGTGCTGAAGATCGCCCCCGAGGACTTCATGCGCCAGCTCACCACCATGGACGTCTTCAACGCGAAGAACGCGGCGGAGCGCCTCGAGCTGTCCCTGGAGTTCGGCCGCTACTTCACGGGCATCCTGTACGACTACTACGGAGGGATGCTCGGGGAGCTGGACTTCATCGACCCGAATGCCCCGCCGCGCAAGCGCCGCCCGCTGCGCGCTCCGGCGCCCCAGTTGTTCGGCTTCAAGACCTCGGACGGGTTGGACCTGCTGCTGTCGCGCTACCAGGCCGGGAGCAAGGGGCCCGTGCTGCTGGCGCACGGCCTGGGTGTGTCCAGCCGCATCTTCTCCACGGACACCATCGACACCAACCTGCTCGAGTACCTCTGCGCCCACGGCTACGACGTGTGGCTGCTGGACTACCGCTCCAGCACCCTGCTGCCCGCCTCGTCGACGCAGTACACGGCCGATGACGTGGCCACCCGGGACTGGCCGGCGGCGGTGGCCCGGGTGCGCGAGCTGACCGGGGCCGCGGACATCCAGGTGGTGGCCCACTGCTACGGCTCCACCACCTTCACCATGGCCATGCTGGCGGGCCTCCAGGGCGTGCGCTCCGCCGTCTGCTCGCAGATCTCCACCCACGTGGTGACGCCCCCGCTGGTGTCGATCAAGTCCGGCCTGCATCTGCCCCAACTCTTGAATCGGATGGGCATCGAGTCGCTCACCACCAACGCCATCCAGGGCGAGGGCGCCCTGGAACGCGTCTACGACAAGCTCCTCGCGGCCTACCCGGTGGGCAAGGACGAGCACTGCGACAGCGCGGTGTGCCACCGCATCAGCTTCCTCTACTCGCTGCTCTACCGGCACGAGCAGCTCAACGCGATGACGCACCAGTACATGCACGAGCTGTTCGGCGCGGCGACCATCACCGCGTTCGAGGGTCTGGCGGTCATGGTGAACAAGCGCCGGGTGGTGGATGCGAAGGGCAACGACGTCTACATGCCGCACCTGAAGCGGATGGCCATCCCCATCCGCTTCATCCACGGCGCCCGCAACCAGTGCTTCCTGCCGGAGAGCACGGAGAAGACGGTGCGGGCGCTGAGCGAGGTCAACGGCTCCGCGCTCTACTCCCGCGTCCTCATCCCCGAGTACGGCCACATCGACTGCATCTTCGGGAAGAACGCGGCCCGGGACGTCTACGGTCACATCGTCGAGCACCTGGACCAGACGCAGGCGCCCGGGAAGAAGCAGGGCGAGCCGGTGGTCGCCGCCGCGAAGAAGCCCGTGGCCGCCTGAGTCCTGCGCACGCCTGAGTGCTCCCTCTCCCCTCGGGAGAGGGCGGGGGTGAGGGTG
>NZ_JPMI01000427.1 GCF_000733295.1 Archangium violaceum Cb vi76
TACCGGAACGTTCGAGGTCTGAAGGTGGACCCGCAGAAGACAGGGGACGCCCACCTCTTCCGCCCCTGGGGCTGGCTGGTGGTCCTCATCGTCTCCGAGTACGTCAAGACAGCCATGGAGGCCGAGGGCATCACCGGCATCAAATTCATCGAGGTCTGATAATGATGGAGCCGGACATGAAGTCGAGAGTCACAAACGCCCTCTCCGTGTTGCTGCTGGTGCCGTGGACGCTCCTGGCGGCACCGGCTGGAGCCGAAGCGGGGCTACCGGTGTTGGAGCCGGTGACGGTGAGCGAGTACCAGGAAGAGGCGGGGCAAGGGCTGCGGCTGGTCTTCAAGAGGTTGGAGCCAGACCCCGCGCTGGCGTTGTGGCGGGT
>NZ_JPMI01000428.1 GCF_000733295.1 Archangium violaceum Cb vi76
CTGGCCACCCCATGCACCGCCGCCTCGCCCGCGCCCACGCGGGTGTCCGAGCCCAACCCCCGGGCGCCGGGGCGCCAGTGCGACCGCTCCGGCTCGCCTGCCCCCGGGGAAGCAAAGGGGCGTGGCACCAGGGGCGAGCGCAAGAGGGCGCGCGCGCCGGGGCGAGCACCCTCGCCGGCATGCGGTACCCGCGTGGCACAGCCGGTGGTGAGCAGGACGGCTCCCAGCAGCAGCGCCCTCCAGGGAGCGCCCGCTGCCGGCTGTGGAGCCCCATGACGTTCGCACACCCGGCACCTCCCCCATCGGCCCCGCGCAGCAGTC
>NZ_JPMI01000429.1 GCF_000733295.1 Archangium violaceum Cb vi76
GCGCTGTGGAGTGTGCGGCCGGCCCGCCCCAGGCTACGACACGAAACCTGGGCGGCTGTGGCGGCACCTGGCGCTGGGAGAAACCATCTTCTGGCTGCACTATGCCCCGCGCCGGGTGCGCTGCCGGGCACATGGAGTAAGGGTGGAGCGGGTGCCCTGGGCGGCGCACGACTCGAGCTTCACGCACGCCTTCGAGGAGCTGGTGGCCTGGCAGGCGCAACGGCTGGACAAGTCGTCCATCTGCCGCCTGCTGGGAATCAACTGGCGCACGGTGGGCACCATCATCGAGCGGGTGGTGGAGGAGCGGCTGTCGCCCGAGCGCCTGGAGGGGCTGCAAGTCATTGGCATGGACGAGCTGGGCTGGAAA
>NZ_JPMI01000430.1 GCF_000733295.1 Archangium violaceum Cb vi76
CCATCAACACGATGGTGGACCAGCTCCGGTCGTTCGCCGCGGAAGTGACGCGCGTCGCGAAGGAAGTGGGGACGGAAGGAAAGCTGGGCGGCCAGGCCGAGGTGCAGGGCGTGTCGGGCGTCTGGAAGGACCTGACCGACAGCGTGAACTCGATGGCCTCCAACCTGACCAACCAGGTGCGCAACATCGCCAGGTGACCA
>NZ_JPMI01000431.1 GCF_000733295.1 Archangium violaceum Cb vi76
GCGCATCCCTTGCACGCTTGCGCCGTCCAGGTGCCGCTCGTGCACTTCAGCAGGTTGTCCGGCTGGCCCACGGCGCACTGTCCCTGTCCTTCCACGGAGCGTGGGCAGGCCTGGCCAGCCGTGGCGCGGCTGAAGTCACATGCGACGCGGTCGTTGTTCGCGATGCAGCCCGTCGTACCGCTGCAGGGGATGGCGCGGAGGACGCTGCTCTCGCAGAAGAGGGCCTCGGTGTTGCTGGCGCAGACGCCGGAGCCGTCCGGGCTGCAGGCATCTCCGGCTTCCGGAGAACTGCAGGCGACGAGGGACAGGGCGGCGAGCGCGACAACGAGGAGTTGCTTCATGGGTGCTCCTGGCGAGGGTTGGACTGCGCCGCGCACCGTAGCCGCCCGAAGCGGCGCCCGACGTACTCCGGCGGTGGTATTGACGCCACCCGCCCACCAGTCAACAGCGCCCGCCACCGGATGACTACGGGCTGCCCGCGTCGACGCTGACCGGCGGAGCTCGCGCCTGCCCCAGCGGTAACAGGCACTGCCCGTTGTAGCCCACCGTCTGCGGCGGGCAGTCCGGTGGGCGCGCCTGCACCGGCAACCAGCAAACGCCGGAGGCCTCGACCTCATACCGCTGGTCGCACGGAGCGCGCTTCTGGCCCTTCAGCGGCGTTGGACCCTGACCAGGTCGAGGCGGCCCGGCGTCTGCTCCGAGGTCTACCGGCCAGAGGTGGAGTCCCGAGGTGTCTCCATCGATGTCAGCACCGGCGAGGGGCAGTTGCTCCGCGCGGAGCTCGCCCCGGGAGCCTCGAGGCAGCAATTGGAGCGGCACCACAGCAAGTGCCAGCACCGCAACCAGGGCCACGGCTGCACGCGCCACCCGGGCCCACAGGGGCCGCACGTCGCGTCGGTGGACTCTCCGGTTGCGAGGGGGCATGGGCGCACCATACCCCCGCCGTTGGGCAATCTGACGCCGCCACCTGCGGAGCTCGCGCCAGGGCGGCGCGCGTCCTCGAGAAGGCCGACGACCAGGTGCTCGCCAGCCCGGGGGCGGCCCAGCAGCTGGTAGCGCGACGGGGCGCTTCTCACCGAAGGACGCCTCAGCTACCTCCCGCAGCAGCGCCATCCTCCCGAGGCCCCACCAGACGCCAGCGCGGAACGTGCCCGGCGGGGACAGGTGCGGCGGACCGAGCTCGGCGAGCCTGGCTGCCTCGGCTTCGTCTCGAGCACGCTCCGCGGCCTTCTCCTCCTGCACCTGGGCTTCCCACAGCTCCCGGGCCTGGCGGAGGGCCTCCGCGGGGCACTCGTAGCAGCGGAACCAGTGCCCCGAGCCGAAGCGGTGCCCGCTGCACACCCACGCCTCGCACACCCGGCAACGTCGCGAGGCTCGGGTGGTGCACCCATCCTTCTCGCACTGCGCGGACCTGTACCCTGTTCGGTATGTCACAGGCGGCGCCTACTGGAAGACGAAGCTCCCGCACAGGAGCCCGGGGGTAACGGAGGGGTGCCCTCCCCTACCCATAGGGGCGGCGCGCCTCATGGACACAGTCGGTTGTGTGTGCGGGTGAGGCGCATACCTCCGCCGTGGGAGGCGGTGCGATCTGGCCCCTTGCTGCGGGAAAGCCCGGAAACTAGGCTGTCCCTCTGGCAGTCAAAAAAACTGCCCCAGGGGGAGCGGCGCGAACCGCTCACCACCTGGAGCCACGTGACCGGGTCTTGCCACCCAAACCACGTGTTTTCTGTCGGTCTGCGGGCTTGCCCCCTACCAGCGACGGGAACGGCCCCAGGACCCTGAATCCATTGACTCGCGTCTTTCGCCGGGACGCGGTTGTACCGGTCGGGTCTGACAACGCCCCGAGCGGAACTGGTGCGCCTTGCGGCTGAGCGAGTTCGACGGGCTGTTTATACGCTCCGAGGAGACAGAAGACAAGGCGTTATCAGACCCTAAGCCTAGGGAATCACTAGGGATTTCAGGGGTTTCGTCGGCTGCCCAACGGCTGGCCCGAAACCCGCTTGCTGGGTGCCTCTCTCCCCACCTGGCACGTCTTCCGGCGCGCTCGAGCCCCTCCGCTCGCGAGCCTCTCCACGCTCTCTCCTCGCCAGTGACGGCCGGTCTGGCGAGGCCGAACGGCCGGTGTACCTGGTGCTGCCCATTCGCGGCGCCAGGTGCCCGGCCGTTGCTGTTTCCCCTCCGGCCTGGAGCCTCGCCAGTGGCCCCCACACACAGGAAGCGCAAGACAAGCCCTCACGGTCCCCGCATCGAGCCGTTCCTCCGGGACCCCGACGAGTCCCACCTGACGGAGGCTCTTGAGCGGAGCGAGGAACTCGAGGAGGTCCTCGGAGAGGCATTCAAGAGTGCCCTCGACTCGCGGAAGGCCTGGCGCATCAGGAACCTCATCGGCGTTGTCACGGTGCTCCGCCGGGAGCTCGAGGGCATCGCTCCTCGTGCCATGGGAGGCAGCCATGACTGAGCCCCTCTTCACGCTCGAGGAGCGGCTTCTGGTCGCCTACCTGCTCAAGCATGGCCCGCGGACAGCTGCTGATGTGGTCGAGCACTTCGGTGGCGCTGCGTTCGTCGGCCCGGACCGTGCGCCTCTCGATCTCACCGACGCGGACTGCGTCACCGCGCTGCTCGAGACGCTCTGGTTCGAGAACGTGGTCGAACCGTGGCCCGACAACCGGTGGAAGCTGCCGGAGCGCCTCTGGCAGTTGATGGAGCTCGCGAGCGACGTTGGCCACGGAGGTGTGCTGGCGGTTCTCCACGACGCCAAGTCCGCGGCGGAGGTGCGTCACCATGGCTAGGACCCTCCAGCAACTGTGCCAGCTCATGGGCGGCCACAACACCGATGAGCTGAACCCCGGCCGGTGCGGCAAGTGCGGCGCCCAAGTCTCGCGCATGCGGCTGCCCCCCGTTTCGGAGCCCACGTCCGAGCTGCCCCCCCTGCCGGTGTCCGTGACGTTCGCTCCGCTCGAGCAGCTCGAGCGCGGCCTGGCCCAGCTCCGGTGCTCGCGCAGCGGCGGACACGTGCCGAGCCTCCGCGACCCGGCCACCTGCTGCATCTGCGGTGCCTCGCTGGAGGTGGCCCATGGCTGAGAACCTCGAGCAGCTGGTGACGGAGCTCGTCGCGGCCACCAAGGCTGCGGGCGAGCTCGGCGACAGGCTCACTCGCCTCGCCATGGACGCGAGCAACCTCGGCGGGCACCCTTTGGGCGTCACGGTGCTGCAGCAGGCCGAAGCCGCTCAGTATGCGGTGGCGACGACGCTGGGCGTCGCGTTGCTGCGGCTCGAGCAGGCCCGCAAGGGACTGCCCGTGTCGCCCGTCAGTGAGGCCCTCGCGGCCGGCCGCTGCCGGATGTGTCTCGGCGTTCCAACGCGCATCGGCTCACACCACGTTTGGTGTCCGAACGCCGCGCGCGCCACCGACGATGAGGCTTCTCGTGGCTAAGGCAAAGAAACCCAGCGGGGCCTTGTCCCCGTCCGAGGCCCTGGTTCTCGTCTACCTCTGGCTCAACCCCGGGAGCACCGTCTCCGACGTTCGGGTCAACGCTCCCGAGCCTCGGGCCCTGGCCGTGCTACGTGCGCTCAAGGCGCGGCGACTGGTCCAGATCCAGAATCCGCAGAGCAAGCGGATGTGGCGCGTCTGCCGGGCCCCGGGCGAGCTGATGGCCATCGGGGCCCGGGTGCATCGCGAGAGCTTGGCGGCGTTCCGTCACGCGCCGTCGGGGGCGAGGGCCGAAACATGAATACCGGTCCCTCGAAAGACCTCTGGCTCACCGACCCCGCTCGGGCCCGCGAGCTCGAGCGCCAGGCTCAACAGCAGAGCGTCGTCACGCCGGGTGGAACTCCGGCTGCGGGTGACCCTCGGCAGCTCTCCCTTTTTCCGGAGGTGGCTGGCGGGACGTCCGAGCCCTCCACCGACGACGATGGGGGGACTCCATGACACCCACGCAGGAGCGGGCCGCAAGGGCACGTGTTGCGTACACCCACGCTGCGCATGAGTTGCTGGTTGCGACTCAGGCGGAGCTCAAGGCTCTGCACTGGCTGCAGGTCGCCGAGGTCACGTATGGCCCGGCGTCTACGGCAGCCAACCAGGGGCGCGGGGCGTGGAGGGCAGCTGTCGAGGTGCGGGAAAAGGCCACTGTCGACATGCACGCCCGCACCGAGGAGATGGACCAGGCACAGAGCGCCCTTGTGACGGAGGCCCGACGATGAACCGCCTCCGTCGACGGCGCTATGGCGATGGCTGGGCAGACCCGGTGAACCCCGTCCGCGTGACGTGGTTCGCCGTGCTGGTGCTCCTGCACCTGGCTACGACGCTCGTGCTCGAGCTTGTCTTCGCCCACCTGGCGATGACGGGAGACGTGCCGGGAGCGGTCCTCGTGACGCTCGGCGCGGCCCTCAACCTCTGGCACGCCTGGGCCAACGCCCGGGACGTGCTCGAGGAGGTCCGGCGATCATGAGCACCTCCGCCCCCGCGATGTGCCCTCTCTGCTGGCGCATCATCCCCACGTTTGTGCCCCTCGGTGGAGATGGCTCTGTCGTCGTCATGCGCCGGCACCGGTGCGTCGGCGACGAGGCTTCGAGTACTGCGCCCCAGCGTCGAATTGGCGATGGAGCCGCGGCTTCCCAGGACTCGGATAGGTGACGTAGTCCCAACGTGCCCCCTGGCGTCCCGCGGACGCTGGGGGGCCGGCTTGAAGCAGCACCCGGAGTTGTTCGTCTATGGCGTTGGACTGGATACAGGTGGATGTGGGGTTCTCCCGGACGGTTGCCGCCGTCTCAGCAGCCGACATGCTGGGGTTGGACCGCCTCACCTTCCTCGGACACATGCAGGAGCTCCAGGTGTGGGCGGTGCAGGCCTTGCCCACCGGACGCTTCTCGCCCCTGGACGCGTCCGCCGGACGCTCCGAGGACGCTTCGGCGGATGAGACCCGGTGGGCCAGGGCCCTGGAGTTGGGCGCCTTCTGGACGGGCGCTCCGGGCCGCTTCTGGGATGCCCTGCTCCGAGCGGGCATTCTACTCAGGGAGGGTGACAGCGTCCGCCTGACCACGAGCGACCGGTACGTGCAAGCCCTTGAAAAGAGGGCCCGCGAGGCGAAGCGTAAACGGGACGCCCGGGCCAGGGCCAAGGGGGGAGTGTCCGGCGGACGTCCGCCGGACGTCCGGCCACAGATGAGACGAGATGAGATGAGACGAGATTCTTCTACTGCTGCAGCAGGAGGGACCCCACCTGGAACGTCCGCCGGACGTCCGACCCTTGCTCCTCCGGCCCCGTCCGCGGACGCTGCCGCGGACGTCCAGCCGGTACAGAGAGCCCTTCCCGGCGCCCACCTGGTGCCGGCCTCCCCCCGCCGTGATGAGCGTCGCCAGGACGCGCTCGAGGAACTCGGGGCTGGGGGCCCGGGGGTAGGCCTCTCCTCCCCCCCTGTGGAAGGCCCCGCGGCCCCGGCAGAGGCCTTCTTCGCCCGTTGCACCGAGGCCCGTCGGAAGGCGCACCCCCATCTACCGTCGGTGCCCAGCCCCAAGGGGTGGGCGAGTTGGTACGCCCGAGCCATGGTGGATCCGGCCGTCGGCGGGAAGGAAGACCTGCTCTTCCGCGGATGGCTGGCGTACCTGAGCGCCCGGTACCCGGCGGAGAAGTACTCGCCCCCCTACCCGGCCAACGCGTTCACCAACGACGACGTGTGGACAAAGTACGTGGGCATGGCTGCAGCCACCACCCATCAGGAGTCGCCAGAGGCCCCGCCCAGCGTGGACGTGTCCTCGGACGCGGGCCGGGCCTGGGCCAGTGTCCTGGACGTGCTCGAGCGTCGAGGCAAGAAGCACACGCGCGAGCAGCTCGCGTTGATAGGGACGCCCGTCGAGCTGTCGGAGGGGACGCTCGTCATGCAGTGCCGCGACGCGTTCTCCTTCGACTTCGTGGAGACGGTGCGCGGTGCCGTCGACCAGGCCGCAACCGACGTAGGCTTGGCCGTGCTCTGGATGATTGCCGAGCAGCCCACTGCTGCGTCGGCGTAGGCCCCTCTGCCGAGGGGCGGCCGAGCGTGCTGGGCGGGGCATGGGACGCTGGCGCTCGAGCGTTCTGGGCGCGCATGAGTCTGAAGCCTCAGAACCTCCCCCAGTCCCTTGGTGAGTTGCTCGGCGCCGGCCTGGTGGCCCTCGCCGTCCGGGAGTCCTTCCGACGGGCCCGGTGGGACCTGGTCGCCGCAGCTGGAATGACACTGCTCCGCGTCGCCGCGGGCCCGGTGCAGTCAGCAGCTGCCGCGCGGAGGTGGGTGCATTGAGCGGGAGACCGGAGCTGGTGCACCTGTCCGGGTGTCTCGGGACACTCGACTCGTCGTCCGGGGTCGTCCAGGTGGCGAGGCGGCTGGCCGAGGTGGTGATTGCCATGGAGCCCGAGGATGTGCGGGCGGTGACGGCGTTGATGAGCAGGGCCGCAGAGCTCGGCGCAGACGTTCGAAGGCTCGCGGCACTCTATCGGACCGACGTCTCCTCTGACGGCCGCGGTGCACCCTCGAAGGGAGCGGGCACGTGAGCTGGGACCCTCGCCACCGAGGCGGACGAATGCCCCGGAAGTGGAAGAAGCGCGGCGTCCGGACGAAGCGGCAGAGGGCCGTGCTGGCCATAGGCACCGTCGGCATAGCCCTCGTCGTAGGGATGGTGCAGGGCACGATCAGAGACTCCGCCCTACCCCCTTCGCTGCGGTCGCTCTTCGGCTGACGCAGACGCCGTCCAGACGCCGGTCGACGTGGTCGCCGACGCCACTCCGGCGATTTGGGACGCCAGTACGACGGCCGGCCGACGCGTCGGGCCGACACTCGCCGACGCCGCTAAAACGACCGTTTTTGCGGCGAGTTGCCCACCGACCCCCAAGTCCTTGTTTTGACTGGGGACAGAGGGGGCCGTGCCGCCCTACCCTTTTTGCGGTGCGCGGCCATGGCACCTGGTCGACGAGGACCTGGTGGTGCTCGCCGGCGTCGGAGGCCTCGAGGAGGACCTGGTGGTGCTCGAGCACCTGGTCGACGAGGAATTACGACGGCAGCCGCTGCGGCTCGACGCCGGCCGCCGGAGCGTCGGGAGTCGTCGACGCCCGTCGACGTTTGGCCTCGGCGAGGCGTCGATCCAGCGTGTCGACGGAAACCCTCAGCCGTCGGGCGGCCTGCGTCTTCACGCCCTTGCACTCCTGCAGCACCGCCAGGGCCTCGAAGGGGTCGACGGGCTTGGGGCGACGCCCGAGCTTCACACCGTCGTCCTTGAGCTGCTTCAGCCGTCGACGCGTCGCGCGGGAGATCTCCTGGCGTCGGTACTGGGCGAAGGAGAGCCAGACGTTGAGGACCAGCTGGCCGTGGGGCGTCGAAAGGTCCAGGTCGGGTTGGGTAGAGGAGACGACGGCGACGCCGCGTCGGAAGAGCTCGCGGGCGACGAAGCCAGCGTCGAGGAAGTCGCGGCCGAGCCGGGCGACGTCCCAGACGAGCACCGCGGAGAATCGGTTGAGGGCAGCATCGTGGCGGAGCCGCGCCAGCTCCGCCCGCTTCACCGTGGCTCCACTGGCCTTCTCCGCGTAGACGCCAGCCACCTCCCACCGTCGGCGCTCTGCCTCGCGGCGGAGCTCGCGCTCCTGCTGCTCGAGCGTCTGCTCTTCGGTGCTGACTCTCAGGTACAGCGCGACCTTTGGGGCCTTGGCGTCGGTGCTCATCCCCACAGGCTATGCCGCCGGCGCTGCGGCTGCCTCGGGCTGTGGCACCAGCGGGGTGAACCCAGCTCGGGCCTTGTAGATGCGAATGGCCCCGTTCACCCGCACGTGGAGAAGCCTCCCTGCCTTCACCATGCGTCGAATGGTCCAGGTGGACACGCCGAAGTAGACGGCCGTCTCGTCGACGTCCCAGAAGGCTGACTCAGTCACGTCACTCATCGTCGCTCTCCCTCCGGGGGCGGGAAGGAGGGTGCCTACCCAACGCGGCACCAAACGCGCCTAATCCTGCTCACTCCTGCTGACTGCACAGCGTAGCCGAATCGCGGCACTGTCCGTGTCCATGGACGCCGACAGCAAGCCGACCGCCGAGAGCCAGGCCGAACCCATGAAGCCCGAGGAGCCGAGCGACAAGCGCGACGACGCTCCGACGGTGGAGGACGGCCCCGCTGCAGGTGGTGCGGCTGGCCCCGAGGTGTCCCACCCGGAGGCCCCGAAGGACTCGCGTCCCTCGGCCCCTCCGGGCCTCTTTGCCCGCTTCTGGCGGTGGTTCACCACCGACCTGGACGGGCGCTGATCTCCGGGGGCGGAGATTCAGGGCCAGCCGCGCTGGAAGTCATTCCAGGCCCTGCCGGGGGCGTCAACCCCCGGAGCGCGGCACTTCTACGGCCCGGGGCAGTCGCACGGGCCTCTCTGAGGGGAGCGGGCGCCCACGGGCCCCCTCCTGGTGGGCGAGGGCGGCCCGCCGCGACTCCAGCCCACCATCTTCTTCTGCAGGAGACGAACTCATGAAGAGCACCACCCGCGCCCACGTCAGGACGGCCGCCATGCTCGCGACGACGAGCACCTGCTCGGCGTCGGAAGCCCAACAGCCCACGGCGCGCCAGGCCGAGCCCGCTGCGGCGCCCTCTCCGCTCGAGGCTGCCGCTGGCTTCACGGACCTGGTCCGTTTCGGACGCGAGCTTCAGGAGGAGTTGAAGCGCATCCGCGAGGAGTACCCCCCGGCGGCCCCCCTCAAGGCGGAGCTCCTCGAGTTCGGCGAGGGGATGAAGTTCCGCCATGCCGACCACGAGGCCTGGCTCAAATCGCTCGAGCAAAAGATGGAGGAGCTGCAGGCCTGCACGCAGCTTCAGCTTGCGGGGCCTCGCGCCGAGCTCTCCCAGGAGCTGGAGCGCGTGCGCGACGAGTACCCGACGGCCAAGGACGTCGAGGAGGGGCTGACGCGGCTCTTCGGGCACCCCTCCGGCCGTGTGACGCGGCTCGAGGGCCGCGTCGGTGGCATGGACGAACGGATGACGGTGCTCGCCCTCCGGCTGCAGGCGCTCGAGGACGCGAAGCCGACGGCCGCCGCCCCGCGATCGAGCAGCAGCAAGAAGTCGATCGCGAAGTAGTCCCCCCCTGCCGCGGAGAGCCACTCCCATGGCCGACATCCCCTTGTCCAACAACGCCCCCGTCCCAGCTGAGGCCTCGCCAGCGACGAGCTCCCCCACGCCTCCGGCAGGGGGCGAGCCGGCCGCCGGCCCGAAGAAGAAGCCCGTTGACGAGGCGAAGCGTGAGCGGGACGCAGCGGACGCCCAGCTGCGCCGCGAGCTCAAGGCCCTCTCCAAGGAGAAGAACGCCGACAAGATCCGTGCCGCGGCCGCGAAGATGAGGGAGCTCCGCGGCGAGCCCAGCGCCGGCAGCACCGGCCCGGCCGAGACACCCCCAAGCCCGGGGACGCGGCACTGGTGAAGGCAGAGCCCGGCCAGAAGCCTGGCTGGCCCAAGCCGTCCGAAATCGCCGAGCAGGAGGGCATCATGGGCCACCTGTGGGGAGAGGCCCGCTCGAAGCTGCCCGCCCGGTACGCTCAGGCGCTCGAGCTGCGCGTCGAGAAGGGCCAGGTGGTGGGCGCCGAGGGGAAGCTCGAGGAACTCTCCATCACCATCAACCCCGTCATGTCCCTGGCCAAGGGGACCGCGCCCCTTGCGGCGCAGCTCCTTGGGAAGGTCAACGCCATGACGCCGGCAGCCGCCGCGGGCCTCGCCGTGGCGACCGTCTTCGGGCCCGTCTTCATCGCTCACATGGGGGAGCTGTTCTTCGGCTCCCCCTCCCAGCCGGCCGCCATCGGCGAGACGACCGCGCCGACGACGACGGAGGCGAAGGCCTGAGCCATGCGTCTGCCGGAGTCGAAAGTCGGCCCGCTCGAGCCGCGCAAACGCATTGGGTTCACCGGCCTCACCGGTAGCGGAAAGGGCAACCGCGCCAAGGCGCTCATTGCCCGGGAGTGGGACGGTGGCAACGGCTGGCCTACCATCGTCATCGACCCGCACGACGAACACAGCCGCCAGGGCACGCCGCGGCCGGGCGAGGTGGTGCTGGGGTGCCTGCCCACACGCCTCACGTGGGGCGCCTGGCATACGGTTTGGCGAGACATCATCGACGATCCGCGGCTGGGCCTCGCCATCGTCGCCAACGGCGAGCCCGAGGAGACAGCGGAGGAACTCGCGGACCTGGTCAACCTGCTGGAGAGCACCGGCGGCATCTTCCTCGTTATGGACGAGCTCCACCGGTACCAGGAACAGGCCGCGCGCACGCTCAACCGCCTCGCCTTCGAGTCCCGGAAGTGGCGCGTGCCGGTGTGCTTCATCACCCAGAGGATGACGGACATCCCGAAGGGAGCTCGGACGCAGCTCACCGACGTCGACAGCGGGCTGCAGTTGGACGACGACGACGTGGACGCCCTGCGTCGGAGGTGTGGAAAGGAATTCGCCGAGCGGGTCGCGCTCCTCCGCCCCGGCGAGTCGGTTTACTGGAGCGACAGCCATCAGGTCCCGCCGCCGCGGGACGAAAGGAAGCGCAGCAAATGAAGACCGGTCTCGTCATCGTTGGCGCCATCGTCGGTACCCTCGCCGTCCTGGGTGCCGCGAAGAAGTTCGCCCCGGCCATCCACAGCATGGTCGCCTGAAGCACCCACACTCTCTCAGCCTCAGGTCCGCCCCCGGTCCGAGGTAACACGTGAAGAAGGGTAACGTTCTCACCCTCACCACCCCGGGCATCTTCCAGAAGGTCAAGCGCGGTACCTTCGAGCTGCTCAAGGGCAAGTTGATGCCCGTCATGCTGTGCAAGCTGACGGTGCCCATCGCCAACTCCACCGGCGGAGCCGTGGCGCTCTCCGCGGCGCAGCGCAAGACGCTCCTGTCGCTGTTCATCCTCACCCTGACGCACGGGAGGAATGGACACCGCAAGCCCTACAACGCCATCTCCCTGGACAAGATGCGCCAGCTCGGCCGCTTCGCCGTGGGCCAGGACGTGGCCGGGTGGGACAACACCAGCACGGGACTCGCCCGGAGCCTCCCCAACGGCCAGACGACGGCCGTCGAGTTCTGGAGCCTCATCCCCACCGGCATGCTCCACCAGCTGCGCGGCGGCCGGCGGGTGTGGACGGGCGTCGGCCGCTCCCAGGCCAGCACCATCGAGATCGATATGAAGTACAGCTCGGCCGCGGTGGATACGGGTCTCGCCATCTCCGGCAACGTGGTGGCCGAGTACGTTCCGCTCACCCAGTCGGTGAAGGGTGACCGCGCGAGCTACTTCGCCGAGTACATCGAGGTGGAGGAGAAGGACAAGGTGGCCAAGCTCCCGCCCGGCCTTCCCCTTCTCATCACCGAGCTCTCCGCGGCTCACGCGGCCTCGTCCCTGTCCTCCTTCGAGCTGAAGATCGACGAGGAGCTCATCCACGACAACGTCTCGGCCGGCGACGTCCTGGTGGAGCTCGAGGGCGTCAACCCCGAGCTCACGGCGGAGGCCTCCATCACCGATGAGGTGACGGTCCTCTACGCCGTCACCCCTGGCCAGGAGTGGCAGGACCTGCCGACGGGCGCGCCGCGCTTCGAGCAGCTGAAGAAGGACCTGTCCAGCGTGACGCTCGGCTACTACTACGTGCCGATCGTCGAGACGAACAAGGTGCAGGAGGACATCGCCACCTTCGCCAACCTCCGGAACAAGCCGCTGCGCGCGGCGACGGTGGCGGCCATCGAGGGGCTCAACTACCCGGACCGGTTGGCCTTCGCCGAACCCTTCCGACTGCTGGACCAGGACGACATCGAGTTCGAGAAGGTGGCGGGCTACTACGCCACGCCCGGGTCGGACGCGGTGGCCGAGTCGATTCCGCCCACCGCGCTTGCCCGCGCCCGCAACCTGTACAACCAGCACCTGGGCGAGGGTGAAGCGAAGAGCGCCGACGCCATCGTGAAGCAGCTCACCCGGGCCGCCCCTGGTGGCGTACAGAACGCGCGCGGTCTCGGCAAGGGCCTGAGTGGCACCGGCATCCAGATGCGCGGGCTGCTGCTCAAGGCCAAGTAGAGCATGACCCACGGGCGCCGGGCATCCCTGCCTGGCGCCATCTCCTTGCGTCCGCCCCCGGGCCTCTCTCATGAAAGCATGGCACGTCGTGCTCACCCTGGCGGCCGTTGGCCTGCCCGCGGCCGCGTATGCTTCCACGCGCAAAGCGTCGGACGCTGCGCCACCCCCGCCCCAGCCGCCGTCGGCGGTGCCCACGGACCCAGCTCCAGTAGGCTTCGCCGCGACCGAGCCCGAGGGCCCACCCGTCGGCGAGCTCGCGCCGCCCGAGGAGCCTCGCACCGGGGGGGACCTCATCTCCGACGCGGCGAAGCTGCTCGGAGGCGGTGCCGGCGCGATGATTGACCTGGGCCTCAAGAGCCTGGAGCTGCAGGAGCACATCGTCGGCGCGCTCGGCGCCAACGAGGCCACGCAGGACGCGGTCCGTGTCTTCGGCCACGTGGCCTCCGTTGGCTTCGTCGCTCAGCAAGGCTTGGAGAAGCTCGCCGATGCCGTTGGCATCGACAAGGAGCTGAGCAAGGACATCGGCCAGGTGGGCGGCATCGCCGCAGCGGCGGGCCTCGTCTTCGGCGCCCCGGTGGTGGGAGCCGTCGCGGCCGTCAAGGGCGCCGCGGAGCTGGCCAGCGCGGCCATCGGAGCCATCGCCGGCGAGGAGGCCGAGAAGGCAGTGCGTGGCGCGGTTTCCGAGTTCGACCCCTTCAAGAATGGGAGCGCCGCCAACCAGCTGATTGGTGGCATCGGTGACGCCATCTTCGGCGAGCGCCCCAAGGCGCCTCCCCCGCCCCCTCCCCTGCTCACCGAAGCTCAGCTCGAGGCGCGGCGACAGGCCGAGGTGGAAGCCGCGAAGGCCCTCGCCGAGCAGGAGAAGCAGAAGGCCAAGGTCATCGCGAAGAAGCCCACGGGCAAGAAGCTGCCCTCCGACTCCCTGCAGGACTGGTAACCCGCCCGCCCCCGGCAGAGGTGCATTGTGAAACCTGTGGAAGTGGTGCTCATCATCGCTGGCGCCGGGGCTGTCGGCACGGCCGTCTACTTCGTCGCCACCCGGAACAAGGCGCCCGCTTCGGCGCCGGCCCAGCCGGTGTACCAGGCGCCCGTCCCTGTGTACGTCCCGCCGCCCCAGCAGCCCGCGCGCCCGGCCGCTCCGGCCAATCCGCTCAACGACATCGTCAACACCATCGGCGGCATCTTCAACACCGGCAAGTCCATCTTCAGCGGCATCCAGAGCATCTTTGGCTGAGCCCTCCCCCGCCCCCGGTGGAGGCAGCACATGCGCAGTTACAGGACGTACGCGGACGACACGGGCACCATCGACATCGGAGCCACCTGCCGTCGTATCGCCGCCGTGCCGGACCTTCCGGAGGCTGACAGGCTCGCCACCGAGTCGAGCGATGAGGGCGCCAGTGTGCCGGGCGTCTATCCGCTCGAGGTGGTGATGGGAAGTGGGGGGGAGTCGCTCCGACTGATGGGTCCGAGCGTCATCACCTTCGCGTCGGAGCGGCTGGTACGAGAAATCACGGGAGCGCAGGCTCACAGCTGCTGGCGCGTGCGTCTCCTGGACGAAGGGGAGGACTACCAGCACATCCCGGGCGTGCGCGCGCTGTTCCCCATGATGCCGGTGAACCAGTTCACGCTCTTCTCCGGCACCCCGCAGGAGATCATCGACGGCACGGCGCCGGACTGGGAGGGGAATCCGTTCGGCGAGTCGGGCTTCGTTGTCCACCCCTACACCGAGTCGCTCCGGCTCAACTTCCAGACGACAGAGGCGACGTTCGGCCCCGTGACCGTGCAGGTGTGGGCGAAGGGCCCGGAGGCGCTGGACACCTCGGCCTACCCGGGCGCCACGCTGAACAACTACGGCTGGACGCTCTGGGAAAGCTTCAGCATCGGGCGCGACACGACGTTCATTCGTAATGACGTCCCCCACGGCTGCCGCGTGGTGATGACGACGGACGTCCCGACGGCCTTCCCCCACGGCATCAGGCCCACCGTGCGCGCCACCCTGAGGTTCCCGTGACTCCGGCCGCCCAGAAGGCCGCGGCGGACGCCCTGGTGTCCGAGATCCGCGGGAAGTACAGGGAGGGGGCACTGGCGGTGGGCTTCTCCCCAGACAACGTCGCGCAGTTTCTCCTTCTGGGCCCCGCCGCCTTTTTCGTGCCCCAGACGGACGCTCAGCGCCGCCTCGAGGCGGCCCTCAAGTCGCTCGGAGAGCGCATCACCCGCTGGGAGAAGGTGTACCGCTCGTGGGCGGAGCGCGGTCAGCGCGACGACGGCAGCTCGTACACCTGGGACAGGTGGACGCGGTATGCCCGGGAGGACCTCGCGCGGGAGACGAAGGACCTGCTGGGCACCGTCGTCTCCGAGTCCCTCTTCTTCCGCTTCACCGAGGAGGTGGTGGTGAAGACGGCCGCTGACACCGTCGAAGTCGTGGCGACGGTGGCGAACCCTCTCGCGTGGCCCACGTGGGCCAAGGTGACGGCGGGCGCCGCCGGCGTCGTCGTCGTCCTCTTCGTGGTCCGGCCCTACGTCGCCCCTCTCCTCAGGAGTGCCTGAACATGTGCCTCAACATCATCGACATGCGCAGCGCCGCGCGCAGTGCCCGCCGGGCCCTCGTGGACGTGCTGGCCCTCTTCCTCGGCTTCGGACTGGCCGCCGGCGTCGCCACCAGCGGCGGGGAGTGCTGCAGCGCTCCCCGCGCCCACCTCGAGGCCGGGCAGTGAGCGCCCCCGGCCCCACGGCCGCGCGCATGGCGCGGGCGGCCCCGTCTGCAGTTCGCCGGCGTCGGCAGCTGCGTCGCATCACCATCACCGCGCTGGGCGTCGCCCTGGGGGCTTCCTGCCCCTTCTGGCCCGCCGACATGGCGTGGGTGTGCATCGTCGTCCACCGCGTCGCGGAGGCCCTCCATGCCCCGTAACGTCGGCTTCATCCTCCTCGCCGCGGCCGTCGTGGCCGTCGGAGCGTACGTCCTCATGCAACAAGCCGGGCCCATCTCCCTCGAGCAGCTCAAGGCCATCATGCCCCGGGTGCCGGTGGCGAAGGCCTCCGAGTACCTCGGCCACCTCAACGCCGCCATGCGCGAGCGGGAGATTACCTCTCCCAAGCGCGCGGCCGCGTTCCTCGCGCAGTTGGCCCACGAGAGTGGCGAGCTGCGGTACATGGAGGAGATTGCCTCCGGCGCCGCGTACGAGGGCCGGGCAGACCTGGGCAACACCCAGCCCGGCGACGGCAAGCGCTACAAGGGCCGGGGCCCCATCCAGCTGACGGGCCGCGCCAACTACCGCACCGCTGGCAAGGCGCTGGGCGTAGCGCTCGAGGACAACCCCACCCGGGCCGCGGAGCCGGACGTCGCGTTCCGCGTGGCTGCCTGGTACTGGGGCTCCCGAGGCCTCAACAGTCTGGCCGACACCGGAAACTTCCGTGAAATCACCCGCCTCATCAACGGCGGCTACAACGGCATGGCCGACAGAGAGGCCTTCTGGGCCAAGGCCAAGGCCACCCTGGGGGCAGCATGAGCGCCAACGCAGTGGGCAAGGCCGCGGGCAACGTGGCGATGAGCGTCGTCGGTGACATCCGTTTCGCCGTCGTTCTGGCTGTCGGCACCGGCGCCGGCATCTGGTTGGGGCGGTACTGGTGGGAGAAGTGGCAGCAGGGCCTGTTCCACCCCCCGTTCATCGGCCGCAATCCCCACAGCGCGCCCGCGGTGGCTAGTCTCCCCAAGGTGGCGCCGGCGGCGCCGGTCATCACCCCGCCGCCCGGCAAGAGCGTCGTCGGGGCGGTGGCCGGCACGCCCACGCACGCCTCGTCCCCCGTGAGCAGCATCTGGGCGGGCGGCGCCCCGCCGGAGGAGCGCTGAGCCATGTCACCGTTGAGACTGCTCCTCATCGTCGCCGGCGCCGTCTGGGGCGTGCGCCTGGCCAATGACATCGCCGACGCCATCGAGGGCGAGCAGGAGACACCGGCCGGTCCTGGCCAGGCCGCTCGCCGCGTGGAGCTCGAGGAGAAGCGCGAGCTCCTCGAGGCCGAGCTGCAGGGCGTCCGCATCGTCCGCGAGCTCCCGGCCGACGCCGGCACCGCGGAGGAACTCCCCGCCCTTCCCTTCGGGCTCCCCAGGGAGCCGGCCAAGGCCTGAGCGGAAGCGCAGAAGCAACGAGGCCCGCCCCATCAACGGGAGCGGGCCTCTGTGTTTCTGAGTTAGTGGAGCGGCTACGGCTGGCAGACGACGTTGCCGCCCTGTACC